>DUBB01000053.1:614-1676 GCA_012960535.1 Gammaproteobacteria bacterium | reverse complement strand
GTGTTCATGAACGGTCCACCTACCAGCATCAAAATTGCGGCTACCAAAGCCGCTGATCTAATCAGCCACGTTTTCATTTTCCATCCTCCATTATTCGGGTAAACGCCAAACACCTCATCAGCGCAGGCCATCCATTCACTCGGGTGTCCGGCACTCCTCCATTGAGAGATTAACCATGCGATCAGAAGTGGTCAACCACGGTGATGGGAAGATCGCTAAATGTTGGGAAAATCACCCACCAGTGAGCATCACCTCGTGGTTTGAACCGTGTTAGCAGCCTGAGTCCAGAATCAAATTCGGGCGGTATCCACATCGTTGGGGCATAAACCAAAGCGCGAGAGTGCCTGGCCCGTATTTTCCGAGGCAGAACAATAATATGAGTGGGCCAGAGCAGGTCGTAAACCGGGTAATATCATTGCAGCACCAGCACTACTTAGATTTCGCTACAATCAACGCCTGACAGATTGTTACTCCTCCAGAGCCCTTCGCCGCACTGTAGCCACTCCATGTTCTCATCTGACATAGACCTTGTGATTCTCGATTTCGACGGTGTCCTCACCGACAACCGCGTGTATGTGATGGAAGACGGCCGTGAGGCAGTGGCCTGTCACCGTGGTGATGGGTGGGGTATTGGTATACTGCAACAGGCGGGTATCGAGGTCATAATTCTCTCGACCGAGAGTAATCCAGTCGTCTCAGCACGGGCTGAAAAGCTCGGCATAGAGTGTCATCAGAACTGCTCGGATAAAACCGCCGCTACAGCCACACTGATTGAAGAAAAAGGAATAGATCCCACACGAGTAATGTACGTCGGCAACGACACCAACGATGCTGGCGCCATGGCGCTGGTGGGGCACCCGGCCGCGCCAGCTGATGCACATCCCAGTATCCTGAAGATGGCGAAGACCGTTACCCAGGTGAGCGGTGGTTACGGCGTGGTACGGGAACTAGCGGATCTTCTTGTCGACTAAGGCGTACCCTGAAAAGGCTGTGGGTAATACCGCACTACCAGCCGGAAAGGGTATAGCAGCAGGGCAATCATAATCAGTTTTGCACAGAAAT
>DUBB01000053.1:0-604 GCA_012960535.1 Gammaproteobacteria bacterium | reverse complement strand
CCCTATAGCCCAACTGGCCCAAGGCAAACCGGTTCCTGCAAAGGCCAGGAAGAAAAAAAGCAGAGTATCTATAAAAGAGCCCGCCAGTGAAGATGCTGCCGGCGCTTTCCACCAGGCGTGCCGGCGCAGAACATCAAACACCTTGATATCCAGCAATTGGGCGGCCAGGAACGCTGAACCCGATGCAATAGCCGTTCTTAACATGGCAAAAGCATCTGGATCATGAAAAAGCGCCTGCCATAGTGACAGAGTCCCTGAGCGACTCACACCAGCCGCGATTCCCAGAGCTGCGATCAGCGTCAGGGTAACGCCGAAGGCAAAACCGGCCACCACTACCCGCCGAGCCGGGCCCATGCCGAAAAGGCGGTTGGTGGTGTCAGTAACCAGGAAAGCAGCTGGATAAGTGAAAGCACCCCAGGTCAGAATACCTGCCAGATCAACTCCTAGAAAGTTCCCCTGCACTGGATGCTGCACCAGCTCGTTAGAAACCAAGATAACGAATCCCATCGCCAGCACTGGCGCTAGAGATTTCCAGGGATTAAGTGTCATGTGCCTCGATTTCGATATTGGCCAAACGTAAAAGGGGCGGCAAACCCGCCCCTTG
>DUBB01000052.1:456-53981 GCA_012960535.1 Gammaproteobacteria bacterium | reverse complement strand
GGCCGTACGGTTGGGGCTGGCGTTGTAACTAAGATTAAATCCTAAGAGCTCAAGCGATCAGGGGTAAATCCCAGGGTAGAGCAAACAGATTAGGGCTAAATCAGAGAGCCATTGGGGTTGAATCAGAACCTTAAATTACAGCCTTTAATACATGGCATCGACATCAGATTCAACGACAGGATGGAAAGTTAATATTTTTTAGAAAATTAAATGGTAATTTTATGCGTAGGGGTTTAATATCCGGCTCCCTGAAGTAGTTTAGTGTTTCAGGGTCGTCCTCCGGAGGTTTTCCAGGGGGCAGCGAATTGGGGAATGATTCAGCGGACAACGGTAAAATTCTGGCTTGCTATTAGGCGTCAGATAGGTACGGGTTGCAGTAATCCTGGTTGTGTCCCTTTGAGTGTACAGATTTAAATCAGCGCAGCGTTGTCGATTCTGATGACTAATGCGGTGAACTAAACAGGGTTTCAACTTGAAGCCAAGGGCAGCTCGAACTATCGAGCAAAAGCACGCAAGTGCGCCTTCCTCTTAGTGAGGAGGGAGTTTTTTGCATTTGAGATTTATATTCAGCAGATGAAAAGCCTGGTAAAGGCACAGTGAGAAATGAGGCAGCTATGCAAAATCAGAGAATCAGGATTCGTTTAAAGGCATTCGATCATCGCTTGATAGATGTGTCTACGCAGGAGATCGTAAATACTGCAAAGCGCACCGGAGCACAGATAAGAGGCCCTATACCGCTGCCAACCAGAAAAGAGAAGTTCACTATTCTGATTTCGCCTCATGTGGATAAGGATGCGCGCGATCAGTATGAAATTAGAACGCACAAGCGGATGCTGGATATCCTGGAGCCGACTGAAAAAACAGTGGATGCGCTTACCAAGCTGGATCTCGCTGCAGGTGTTGAAGTACAGATTAATTTAGCCTAGTCAGGCGGGTTGTAACGGAGAGTGACGATGACAATCGGCATTGTAGGAATTAAACAGGGAATGACGCGAATCTTTACGGAAGATGGCGAATCTGTTCCTGTGACGGTCATTCAGGCAGGACCAAACCGAGTTACTCAGATTAAAACTATCGATACAGACGGTTATCGTGCAGTTCAGGTGACTTATGGTGAAACCAAGTTGTCGAAAGTGACTAAGCCAGCCGCGGGACATTTTAAGAAAGCAAATGTCGATGCGGGTCGTAAACTGATTGAGTTTGTTACACCAGCAGATACCGATATTGAAGTAGGTGGCACGTTAACGCTGGAGAGTTTCATTGAAGGACAATTAGTTGACGTTACCGGTGAGTCCAAGGGAAAGGGATTTCAAGGGGTCATTAAGCGTCACAATTTTAGTATGCAGGATGCGACACATGGTAATTCTCTGTCACATCGTGCGCCAGGTTCTATTGGCCAGTGCCAGACGCCGGGTAGAGTCTGGAAGGGTAAGAAGATGGCCGGCCATATGGGTGCAGAGAGAGTTACCACACAGTCTTTGCGGGTAGTGCGGGTTGATCAGGAAAATAATGTGCTACTGGTGAAAGGTGCTGTACCCGGACCAGCAGGAGGCGAGGTGATCGTCAGGCCAGCGGTAAAGGCTCAGCGCAACGCGGAGGCTGAATCTTGAACGTTAATATTTCAGAACCAGGTGTTGGCTTAACTGATAAAGCAGTAGAGATCTCAGAGACTTGCTTTGGTCGTCAATACAATGAAGCCTTGATACATCAGGTAGTCGTGTCTTATATGGCAGGCGGAAGACAGGGTACCCGGGCGCAGAAAACTCGCTCAGATGTGCGCGGAGGGGGACGCAAACCTTTCCGGCAAAAGGGTACTGGTCGAGCCAGAGCCGGTACTATCAGAAGCCCAATATGGCGTGGTGGTGGTATTACATTTGCAGCCAAGACGCAGGATTTTGATGTCAAGGTTAATAAGAAGATGTACCGCGGCGCAATGCAGTCCATTCTTTCTGAGTTAATCCGTCAGGAGAGACTGGTGGTGACTGAGGGTTTCTCAATCACAGAACCCAAGACAAAAGAAGTCCTGTCACGATTGAATGATCTCAATTTAGAGAGTGTTTTAGTGGTAATGGAAGAAGTTGACGAAAACCTCTATCTGGGTTCCAGGAATCTCCACCAGGTGGATGTAATTGATGTTCAAGGCGTTAATCCTGTGAATCTGATTGGTTATGAGAAGGTTCTGTTTACGGTCGGTGCCTTAAAGCAAGCTGAGGAGATGCTGGGATGAATACCGAAAGAATGTATCGGGTCCTGCTGGGCGCACATATCTCCGAGAAAGCAACGGTAATTGCTGATGCAGCCAACCAATTTACTTTCAAGGTTGCTAAAGATGCCACCCGACCAGAAATTAAGAAAGCCGTTGAAGATATTTATGGTGTCACCGTCGAAAATGTCACGGTGATGAATGTAAAAGGAAAAGTAAAACGAACGATGCGCGGTACAAGTAAAAAGCCTAGCTGGAAGAAAGCGTATGTGCGTGTGTCCGAAGGCCAGGAAATTGATTTTACTGAAGCCTCAAAATGAATTTTAACTAAGAATTGAGACGTGAGATAAAAGTATGCCAGTCGTAAAATCTAAACCGACATCTCCCGGGAGACGATTTGTAGTCAAGGTCGTGCATCCCGATCTGCATAAGGGAGAGCCTTATAAAGGATTGTTAGAAAGTAAGCCTAAAACAGGCGGCCGAAACAATCAGGGTCGAATTACGACTCGCCATATTGGTGGTGGCCATAAACAGAAATATCGCATTATTGATTTCAAGCGAAATAAAGATGGTATTACAGCGCAGGTAGAAAGGCTTGAATATGACCCTAACCGGACCGCCAATATAGCACTGCTCAAATATGCTGATGGCGAAAGAAGGTACATCATTGCGCCAAAGGGCCTTTCCGCTGGAGATGAAGTTCAGTCGGGAGACAGTGCATCGATTAAGGTCGGAAACACGATGGCCATGCGTAGATTGCCCATGGGTAGCGTGATTCACTGTATTGAACTCAAAGTGGGTAAAGGTGCTCAACTGGCAAGAAGTGCGGGTACATCTGCGCAACTGGTGGCCAAAGAAGGATTATACGTCACGCTAAGATTACGCTCAGGAGAAATGCGTCGTGCCCTGGCAGAATGTCGGGCAACTCTGGGAGAGGTCAGTAATTCTGAACATAACCTGCGGTCCCTTGGAAAGGCGGGAGCAAAGCGCTGGCGCGGGGTCAGGCCTACGGTCAGAGGGGTTGTCATGAATCCAGTAGACCATCCACATGGCGGCGGTGAGGGTAAGACCTCGGGTGGTCGTCATCCGGTTTCGCCCTGGGGTGTGCCCACCAAAGGTTATAAAACGAGAAAGAACAAGCGTACCGACAACATGATTATACGACGTCGTCGTACCAGTCGATAGGAGATAGCAAGTGCCTAGAAGCCTGAATAAGGGTCCTTTTATAGATTTTCATCTTATGGAGAAAGTCCAGAAAGCCGTTGATTCCAATGATAAGCGACCCATTAAGACCTGGTCCCGACGTTCCATGATAGCGCCCGATTTCGTTGGTTTGACGATTCAGGTTCATAACGGCCGACAGCACATACCGGTATTTGTGACCGAAGATATGGTCGGCCATAAGCTAGGTGAGTTTGCTTTGACCAGAACTTATCGTGGTCATACAGCAGATAAGAAAGCGAAACGTCGTTAGAAGCATTAGAGGTAGTTAAAATGGAAGTGTCAGCGAGATTGAAAGGTGCCCGGATTTCTGCCCAGAAAGTAAGGCTGGTGGCAGATCAGATTCGTGGCCAGCAAGTCGGTGAGGCATTGAATATTCTTAACTTCAGCACGAAGAAAGGTGCGCATCTGGTTAAAAAGTTGCTGGAATCGGCTATAGCCAATGCCGAACATAACGAAGGCGCAGACGTTGACGAATTATTGGTAGCTCAGATATTTGTAGATGAGGCTACCACCATGAAAAGAATCAAGCCACGAGCAAAAGGTCGTGCAGATAGAGTGTTAAAGCGAAGCTGTCATATTACGTTAGCAGTAGCAGATAGCTAAACAAGGTTAGCAGCAGTAATTAGCTAAACCGGATTAACTCAGATAGCCAATGCAGTTATCGGTTTAGATAGGAGAAGGCAGTGGGTCAGAAAGTACATCCGACGGGTATGCGACTCGGTATTGTTAAGAAGCATACATCAGTGTGGTATGCGACAGGTCCTGCATACGTCCAGAATCTGTTAATTGACATGAAGGTACGTGATTTTATCCATAAAAAACTGGCCCAGGCATCGGTGAGCCGTATTGATATTCACCGTCCTGCACAGACTGCACGTATCACCATTCATACCGCTCGCCCGGGCATTGTGATTGGCAAGAAAGGAGAGGACGTAGATCGGCTCAGGAAAGAAATCGGCGCGATGATGAACGTTCCTGTGAACATCAATATAGAAGAGATTCGTAAGCCAGAGATTGATGCCTATCTGGTTGCCCAGAATGTTTGCCAGCAGTTAGAACGTCGGGTGCAATTTCGTCGAGCGATGAAGCGAGTGATGCAAAACGCAATGCGAATAGGCGCGCAAGGAATCAAGGTTCAGGTGGCAGGGAGATTAGGTGGCGCTGAGATCGCCAGATCAGAAAGCTACCGCGAAGGTCGTGTGCCACTGCATACCCTGAGAGCCGATATCGATTATGCGACTGCAGAAGCACTGACCACGTATGGGATCCTTGGCGTAAAGGTCTGGATTTTTAAAGGTGAAGTAATTGGTGAGCAGGACGAAGCTGCTCAGTCGACAACGAATAATGCGCAGAATTTTGGTTAATCATTATGTTACAACCCAAGCGAACAAAATTTAGAAAACAGCAGAAAGGGCGCAACAGAGGTCTGGCTCATCGAGGTAGTACAGTCAGCTTTGGTGAATTTGCCCTTAAAGCCACTGGTCGGGGTCGACTGACTGCTCGACAGATCGAGGCAGGTCGACGAGCGATGACCCGTCGGGTTCGAAGGGGTGGGCAGATTTGGATCAGGGTTTTTCCTGACAAGCCGATTACCCAGAAGCCACTGGAAGTCCGTCAGGGCAAGGGCAAGGGTAATGTTGAGTATTGGGTTGCACAGGTAAAGCCAGGCAAGATTATTTATGAAATGGAAGGTGTCAGCGAAGAAGTGGCTCGAGATGCACTTCGCTTAGCGGCAGCCAAGCTTTCTTTTCCAACGGCATTTGTACGCCGTGTGGTGATGTAAGCAGTACGGGGAATAGAAATGGTTGAATTAAAAGAGTTGCGATCGAAGACTGAAGAAGAACTTCAGGAGCACCTGATTGAATTAACGAAAGAACAGTTTACGTTACGAATGCAGAAGTCAACAGGCCTGCTGACGCAGACTCATCTGTTAGGACAAGTGTCTCGAGATATTGCACGAGTGAAAACATTAGCGAGAGAATCGGCGAAAGAAAAAGCCAGTTCATAATTTAGGGTATCAGAAATCCCAATAGGATCGTTTAAATGAGTGATGAAGGAAAATTGGCTCGTAGTGTCAGTGGCAGAGTAGTCAGTAATAAAATGGAAAAGAGTGTGACGGTGTTAGTCACCCGTAAGATCAAGCACCCGATTTACGGAAAATATATAAACCGATCCAGAAAGATTATGGCCCATGATCCGGAAAACGAGTGTCAGGAAGGTGATCTGGTAACGATTGCTGAGACAAAGCCTCGCTCAAAAAGAAAGGCCTGGGAATTAAGATCAATCGATAGAAAGGCTGTCCTGATCTAGTCCGGAACAGATCAAACAGAGACAGTTACTGTGAAATTGGAGTTAACAGCATGATACAGGTGCAGACTTATTTGGATATAGCCGATAACAGTGGTGCCAGGCGTGTGATGTGCATCAAGGTTTTGGGTGGTTCTAAGCGTCGCTACGCAGGTGTAGGCGATATTATTAAGGTCACGGTAAAGGAAGCTATCCCGAGAGGGAGGGTTAAAAAGGGCCAGGTGCTCGATGCCGTAGTGGTAAGAACCCGTAAGGGTGTCAGACGAGCAGATGGTTCAGTCATTCGTTTTGACGGGAATGCCGCTGTGCTGCTCAATGCCAGCAAGCAACCCATCGGTACTCGTATCTTTGGGCCTGTGACCAGGGAACTGAGGACAGATAACTTTATGCGTATCGTTTCGTTAGCGCCTGAGGTTCTGTAAGGGATAGTAGGAAGATGAATAAACTTAAAAAAGATGATCTTGTGATCGTGATAACGGGTAGGGACAAGGGTAAAACCGGAGATATTACCCGGGTAGTTGATGCTGAACGGTTATATGTCTCGGGTGTCAACATGATAAAACGCCATACCAAAGGCAACCCTCAACAGGGCCAGCCTGGTGGAATTATCGAAAAGGAAGCACCCATAAAGGTTTCCAACGTGGCGATATTTAACAGAGATACTAATAAAGCCGACAGGGTTGGTTTTAAGACACTTGAGGATGGCAAGAAAGTACGTATTTTCAAGTCAACCGGCGAACAGATAGACGGTTAATGTAATGACAGATTTAAAAAAAGTTTACGAACAAGAAATAAAGCCGAAACTACAGAAAGAGCTCGGCCTGAGTAATGTAATGGAAATACCCAGCGTCACTCAGATTACGCTGAATATGGGTGTGGGAGAGGCTCTCACCGACCGAAAGCAATTGGAAGCGGCGGTAGCGGATATGCAGGCAATTGCAGGCCAGAAGCCGATTATTACTAATGCCCGTAAGTCTATAGCCGGTTTTAAAATCCGTGAAGGTTACCCGATCGGATGTAAAGTCACGCTGCGTAAAACCCGTATGTACGAGTTTTTGGATCGATTGATAAATATTGCTATTCCGCGACAAAGAGATTTTCGAGGTATCAGTCCGCGGGCGTTTGATGGCAGGGGTAATTTTTCAATGGGCTTGACCGAGCAGATTGTTTTCCCGGAAATTGATTATGACAAGATAGATAAGATTCGGGGCTTGGATATTAGTATTGCCACTAGCGCAAAAACAGATGACCAGGGTCGTGCTTTACTGCGCGCCTTTAATTTCCCATTGCGGGAAGCATAAGAACAGCTTTTCTGATTTAACTGAGGACTATATGGCTAAGGCATCCATGATTAATCGCGAGAAAAAGCGCGCGAAGACGGTAAAGAAATACGCTGCTAAAAGAATGGCACTCAAAGCGGTGATTAAGAATCTGGATTCTTCAGATGAAGAACGTTGGGAAGCCCAGATAAAATTACAGAAGCAGCCGAGGGATGCATGCTCTAGCAGACAGGTCAGGCGCTGTGCATTAACGGGAAGACCGCACGCGGTATATCGTCGATTTGGACTTGCCAGAACAAAACTGCGTGAGGCTGCCATGCGTGGTGATATACCCGGCCTTGTTAAGTCCAGTTGGTAGACAGGAGAATTATAAGATGACAATGCAGGATCCCCTCGCAGACATGCTGACTCGATTGAGAAATGGCCAGACAGCAAAGCTGTCAACGGTTGCCATGCCGTCGTCAAAAACTAAGGTTGAAGTAGCCAGAGTTCTGAAAGAAGAAGGCTATATACAAGGATACGAAACAGTCACTAATGAAGACGGTAAGCTCGAGCTAAATGTGGTTCTGAAATATCACTTGGGCAAACCTGTTATTGAAGAACTTAAGAGAATTAGCCGGCCAGGATTGCGCCGGTACTGCAATAAGCAGGAAATCCCAAGTGTCAGGAATGGCCTCGGTGTCACGATTCTTTCAACCAATAAAGGTGTAATGACTGATCGGGCGGCGAAAAACGCGGGTGTCGGTGGCGAAGTGCTTTGCTCGGTATTTTGAGCGAGCGGATTCAATAGAGGGTTAAACCAAATGTCCAGGATTGCGAACAGTCCCATTGAGATTCCAAAAGGTGTCGAAGTTTCTGTTAACGGAAATGATGTCAGCGTCAAGGGAAGTAAAGGTTCCCTGAATCTGGTACTGCATCAATCGGTTGAAATGCAGCAGGAAGACAGCCTGCTTAAATTTTCGAGCCGAGCTCAGAGCAAACAGGCAGGTGCGCTTGCAGGTACTTTCAGGGCCCTTGTCAATAATATGGTTGTCGGTGTCAGCGCAGGATTTGAAAAACAGCTGGTTTTACAGGGGGTGGGCTATCGGGCCCAGGTGCAGGGTAAAGCATTAAACCTGACGTTAGGTTTTTCTCACCCGGTTGTGTATTCGATTCCTGAAGATGTTGTTATCGAGACGCCGACCCAGACGCAGATCCTGGTGAAGGGAATTGATAAACAGAAGGTAGGACAGGTGTCCGCAGAAATCAGGGCTTTTAGACCGCCTGAGCCCTATAAGGGTAAAGGTGTTCGGTATAGCGATGAGTATGTTAAGCGTAAAGATGCCAAGAAGAAGTAACTTGGCTTCTCAGGAGAATTAGGGAAATGAAAAATAAGAAAGTTGCCCGGCAGAAGCGAGCACGGCGCGGTAGAGCAAAGATTAAGGAACTCTTGATTCCCCGGCTTTGTGTTTTTCGTTCTTCAAAGCACATATACGCTCAAATTATTTCAGGCGATGGCAATGCAGTCAGCGTCACGGCATCTACCTTGGAAAAGGATCTAAGGTCTCAAACAACCGGTAATGCTGAAAGTGCCAGTAAAGTGGGATCATTAATTGCTGAAAGAGCAAAAGCAGCAGGTTTTGAAAAAGTGGCCTTTGATCGCTCTGGCTATAAGTACCACGGTAGGATTAGAGCCCTGGCCGATGCAGCGCGAGAAGGTGGTTTGCAGTTTTAGAGCGGGTTCAAGAATCGATAGATCTGTTTGTAGATGGACAACTGTTTGAGTGGACCAGGTAAGTAAAAGAGGAATAGGTATGGCGTATAACGATCAAGACAATAACGAAGAAGGTATCCAGGAAAAGCTGGTACAGGTGAATCGTGTAGCCAAGGTAGTCAAGGGTGGTCGGATATTTGGATTTACCGCGTTGACAGTGGTTGGTGATGGTAATGGTCGAGTCGGATATGGTCGGGGCAAGGCCAGAGAGGTCCCATTAGCAATCCAAAAAGCCATGGAGGCCGCACGCCGTAATATGATTGATGTAGAGCTCGATGGCGCGACGCTTCAGTATGAAGTTAATGCCCGACATGGAGCTTCAAAGATATTTATGAAGCCCGCTTCAGAGGGTACTGGAATTATAGCAGGAAAGACTATGCGGGCTGTTCTGGAAGTTGCCGGGGTGCGCAATGTCCTGGCTAAGTGCTATGGATCAACGACGCCGGTAAATGTTGTGCGAGCCACTTTCAAGGGCCTTCAGAATATGCGATCTCCGGAAAGTGTTGCTGAAAAGCGCGGTCTTTCCGTTGAACAGATGATGGGGTAAGAAATGGCAGGCAAGACAATCAAAGTCACTTTGATGAAGAGTGTCCATGGAAGATTAAAAAGTCACAGAGCCTGTGTGGCAGGGCTTGGGCTACGGAAGATCAGGCAATCCAGTGTTCTGGAAGATACGCCTTCGGTACGGGGCATGATTAATAAAGTGTCTTATATGGTTAAGGTTGAAGAATCCTGATAATCCAGGGAGGAATTCTAAAATGCGTTTAAATTCAATATCTGGTGCCGATGGCAGCAAACATTTGAGGAAAAGGGTTGGCCGAGGCATTGGCAGTGGTTTAGGTAAAACCGCTGGTAGAGGCCACAAAGGCCAGAAATCTCGCTCAGGTGGCAAAATCAGGCCGGGCTTTGAAGGCGGTCAGCAGCCCTTGCAGATGAGGTTGCCAAAATTTGGCTTCAGTTCTGCAAAATCAAGAATAACCGGAGAGGTCACTTTATCTGAAATCGCCAGCGTCAATGCCGATATAGTGACTCTGGAATTGTTGAAAGAGGCAGACCTGCTCAGCAATAAGATTCAACGAGTCAAGGTTATTCTTTCAGGAAAAATCAACACGGCAGTCACTGTGAAAGGCCTGGGTGTGACTAAAGGCGCACGCGAGGCGATAGAGGCAGCTGGAGGCTCAGTGGAGGCATCGTAGAGATTGTCCCATTGATTGAAATTGAAACAGGAAGCGGATAGATGAGCAGTGCATTAGCACAAGGCAAAATGATGGCATCGGGAGGCGGGCTTACAGAGCTGCGCAGTCGATTGCTGTTTGTATTGTTAGCTATCGTTGTCTATCGCATCGGCAGTCATATCCCTATCCCAGGGATTGATCCGGAGCGATTGCAATTGCTGTTTAGCCAGAATCAGGGTGGCATTCTGGATCTGGTGAACATGTTCGGTGGTGGTGCGCTCGAGCGCATGAGTATTTTTGCTCTGGGTATCATGCCTTATATTTCATCATCTATTATCACTCAGCTCCTCGTTGCAACCACACCGTCGCTGCAACAGTTAAGAAAAGAAGGCGAAGCGGGTCGCAAGAAAATATCTCAATATACCCGATATGGAACACTCGCTTTAGCCTTGGTTCAAGGTATGGCCATGAGTAGCGGGTTGGTAGGGCAAGGTCTTTCCTACACGGGTTCATTTATGTTCCATGTTGTCGCTGTTACCACGCTGGTCACTGGTGCCATGTTTATTATGTGGTTAGGCGAACAGGTGACAGAGAAGGGTATTGGTAACGGTATTTCTATTATCATCTTCACCGGTATTGTGTCGGGCTTTCCGGGCGCCATCGGCCAGTCTGTGGAACAGGCGAGGCAGGGAGAGATCCAGGAAGTGGCCCTCCTGGCGATTGCTGCGCTGGCTATCGCCATTGTTGCCGGTGTGGTCTATGTGGAAAGAGGGCAGCGGCGAATCACCATTAATTATGCGAGAAGGCAGCAGGGCCGGAAAATGTATCAAGCGCAGAGCAGTCACTTGCCCTTGAAAGTTAATATGGCAGGTGTTATTCCGGCGATTTTTGCCAGTAGCCTGTTGTTGTTTCCGGCATCGCTGGGTCAGTGGTTCGGCCAGTCGCCGGGAATGGAATGGTTACAGGAAATCAGTCTGCAGATTGCGCCTGGACAACCTTTGAATATCATATTGTTTTCAGCTGGAATTATATTCTTCTGCTTTTGGTATACCTCGATTATGTTCAACCCCAAAGAGGTGGCAGATAATTTGAAAAAATCGGGCGCATTTGTACCCGGCTATCGTCCAGGCGATCAGACAGCACGTTATATAGATAGCATTATTACCAGACTGACATTATTTGGCTCCCTGTATATGACCCTTGTTTGTTTGCTACCGCAGTTTCTGGTTATCCAGTTCAATATCACATTTCAGTTGGGCGGTACTGCCCTGTTGATTGTCGTTGTAGTAGTAATGGATTTTATGGCGCAGGTTCAAACGCATTTAATGTCACATCAGTATGAGTCATTGATGAAAAAGTCCAATTTACAAAATTTCGGACGACGTTAGGAGATAGAAGAAATGAAAGTAAGAGCCTCCGTTAAAAAAATGTGCAGGAATTGTCGAATAATTCGACGCAAGGGTACTGTCAGAGTGATCTGTACAGAACCAAAACATAAACAGCGCCAGGGTTAATCTGGTGGTTAAGGGTGACAGGAGCAAAGTATGGCTCGTTTAGCTGGAATTAATATTCCTGACAATAAGCATATCGTGATATCGCTTACCTATATTTATGGTATTGGTCTCACTACAGCACAGAATCTGTGTGCATCTACAAGTATTAGCCCCAGTACCAGGGTGCAGGATCTTACCGAAGGCGAATTGGATCAGTTGCGAGTGGAAGTGAGTAAATTAAGCGTCGAAGGTGATTTACGCCGTGAAACTCAACTCAATATAAAGCGCCTGCTCGACCTTGGTTGTAATCGGGGCATTCGCCATCGGCGGAATCTGCCGGTTCGCGGGCAACGCACCAAGACCAACGCTCGAACCCGAAAAGGTCCTAAACGACCCGTCAGGAAGTAAACGGTAGCTAATATGAATTTGGAAATAGTACATAAACAATTGGATGGACAATATGTCTGAAACAGAAAGCCAGGAAGTCGCGCCAGTCGCTCGGAAAAAAGGTAAGCGACAGATTGCCGATGGGCTAGCGCATATACATGCCTCTTTTAACAATACCATTGTGACCATAACGGATCGCCAGGGCGGAGCCTTGTCATGGGCAACAGCTGGCGGATCAGGCTTTCGCGGCGCCAGGAAAAGTACGCCTTTTGCTGCCCAGGTGGCAGCCGAGCGCGCTGGTAATGCAGCGCTGGAATATGGTCTGCAGAATTTGGAAGTATTTGTCAAAGGTCCGGGTCCGGGGCGAGAAGCGGCTGTAAGAGCTTTGAGTGGAGTCGGTTTCAGAATTACTAATATAACGGATGTCACCCCTATTCCACATAACGGGTGCAGACCACCTAAAAGACGAAGGGTGTAGAAGAGGAGATTGCGAATGGCCAGATATCTCGGCCCGAAATTGAAGTTATCAAGAAGAGAAGGCACTGACCTTTTTCTGAAGAGCGGCGTTCGACCTATTGAATCGAAGTGTCGAATCGATACTGCACCCGGCATGCATGGGCATCGTCGTGCCCGGCTTAGTGATTATGCGGTGCAGTTAAGGGAGAAACAGAAGGTCCGTCGAATTTATGGAGTACTGGAAAAGCAGTTTCGTAATTACTATAAGAAAGCAGACCGCCAGAAAGGTGCTACCGGTGAGAATCTACTGCGTATACTTGAGCGTCGCTTAGATAACGTTGTTTATCGAATGGGCTTTGGCTGTACCCGAGCAGAGTCTCGGCAGTTAGTTTCACATAAGGCAATCTTAGTTAACGGTCATGTTGTAAATATTGCTTCTTATCAGGTTGAGGCAGGCGATACGGTATCAGTTCGTGAAAAGGCTAAGAATCAATTACGTATTCAAGGCGCCTTGAATCTGGCGGCGCAGCGCTCAGCTGTGGAATGGGTTGAAGTGAATTTAGATAAGCTTGAAGGTGTTTTCAGGGCCTATCCGGAACGTGAAGATCTGCCAAAAGAAATAAACGAAAATCTGATTATCGAACTTTATTCCAAGTAGTCATCCAGATTAAACACATATACAGGAAGGTAAACTTATGCCTCATTCGTCACTCGAATTTTTGACGCCACAGCACATTCAAGTCGAGCAGATCAACGACACGAGAGCTCAGGTCATTCTGGAGCCACTGGAACGTGGTTTCGGTCATACGTTGGGCAATGCTCTGCGTCGTATACTACTTTCATCAATGCCGGGTTGCGCGATAACTGAGGTCGAAATAGAAGGCGTTTTACATGAATACAGTACCCTTGAAGGCGTCGAAGAGGATGTAATTGAAATACTTCTCAACCTGAAGGGTGTTGCTGTGAAACTCAATGAATCCGATGAGGCCGAATTAACACTCAGCAAAATCGGTCCAGGCGTGGTTACCGCCGATGATTTCATGCTCGATCATGATGTAGAAATAGCGAACCCAGGCCATGTTATTGCAAATCTTAATAGCTCGGGAAATCTGACCATCAGGGCCAGGGTTGGCCGAGGACGGGGCTATGAGCCAGCGGACTTGAGAAATGCAGATGAAGAAGTTAATCGCATTATCGGTAATCTTATGCTGGATGCATCTTATAGCCCAGTTAGCAGAGTCGCTTATAAGGTTGATAGTGCGCGGGTCGAGCAGCGGACAGACCTTGACAAGCTGATTCTGGATCTTGAAACCGATGGTACTATCGATCCTGAAGAGGCCATTCGCAGGGCAGCGACCATCTTACAACAGCAGGTTTCGATTTTCGTAGACCTAGAGAGCAACGATTTCCCTGAAGAAAAGCAACCGGAAGAGGAAATCGATCCCATCTTATTGCGACCTGTTGATGATCTGGAATTAACGGTCCGTTCTGCGAATTGCCTTAAAGCAGAAAATATTTATTACATTGGCGATTTAATTCGTCGCACCGAAGTGGAATTACTGAAGACGCCAAACCTGGGCAAAAAGTCGCTAACCGAGATCAAGGATGTTTTGGCTTCTCGTGGCCTGTCTCTGGGTATGCGGTTAGAAAACTGGCCGCCGGTAAGTCTTCGAGGGGATGACCGATTGCTCGGTTGAGGGTGATCAGACAGAAGTGATTGATTAGGGAATACCATGCGCCATCGAAAAAGCGGTAGACAGCTCAATAGAAACTCTGCACACAGGAAAGCCATGTTTCGCAATATGGCCTGTTCACTGATGGAGCACGAGGTCATTAAGACAACAGTGCCTAAGGCTAAGGAATTGCGGAAAGTAGCGGAACCGCTGATCACACTGGCTAAGAAGGACTCGGTAGCGAATAGACGCCTGGCTTTTTCAAGGACAGGCAGCAAAGCCGTTGTCGGGAAATTATTCAGTCAGCTAGGACCTCGTTACCAGGATAGGGCCGGTGGCTATACACGGATCTTAAAAGCAGGATTCAGGGCAGGAGATGCAGCGCCCATGGCCTATGTTGAATTGGTTGATCGAGAGATTGCCGTCGACGAAGATCTAGATGAAGTAGAAGAAAACGAGTAGACCAGTTATGGGTCAAAGGCCGGCTATGACCGGCCTTTTTTTGTTTTAGTAAGTTATTTTTTGATCGAGTTTCAGTATGTATCAACCGTTCAACCCAACGCCTAGAACTTTAATGGGCCCCGGCCCCTCTAATGTCAATCCCAGGGTGTTAACAGCACTGGCCAGACCTACGATTGGTCATCTTGATCCCGAATTCCTGCGTTTGATGGATGAAATCAAGGCGCTATTGCAGGGCGTTTTTCAGACCGGGAATGCGCTCACCATTCCAATATCGGCGCCTGGAAGTGCCGGCATGGAAGCCTGTTTTGTTAATCTCGTTTCTCCTGGAGACAAAGTCATTGTTTGCCAGAATGGCGTTTTTGGCAGCAGAATGGCAGAGAACGTGAAACGCTCTGGTGGTCAGGTCATCCTGGTTGAGGATCCATGGGGCCGTGCTGTTGATCCGGAAAAGTTACGAAAAGCATTACATAAACATCCCGACGCAGACATTGTTGCGTTTGTTCATGCGGAAACCTCTACCGGTGTAAAATCAGATGCCAGACAGCTCTGCAGCCTGGTCAGGGAAGCAGGCAGACTGTCAATAGTGGACTGTGTTACATCGTTGATAGGTTGTGAAGTTGCTGTCGACGACTGGGGTGCTGATGTTGTTTATAGTGGTACACAGAAATGTCTCTCCTGTGCGCCTGGACTGTCTCCATTAACCATGAACGAGCGAGCGGTTGAAAGGATCCGAAATAGGGAGAAACCGATTTCATCCTGGTTCCTGGATTTGGATCTGGTAATGGGATATTGGGCTGAGGGACAGGCTCGATCTTATCATCATACGGCGCCTGTCAATGCGTTGTACGGTTTACATGAAAGTTTACTGATCGCCACTGAGGAGGGCCTGCAGCAATCATGGGCAAGGCACCACAGAAATCATTTAGCCTTGCGTGCAGGCCTGGAAGCCCTGGGTTTGGCATTGATCGTCCCAGAAAATGAAAGATTGCCCCAGATGAATGCTGTCAGTATTCCGACTGGTGTTGATGAAGCGCTTGTTCGACGACAGCTGCTGCAGCAGTTTAATTTGGAAATCGGAGCGGGGTTAGGGGCTCTAGCGGGCAAGATCTGGCGAATTGGGCTGATGGGTTATGCTAGTCGAGCTGAGAATGTTCTTATTTGCGTGAGTGCGCTTGAAGCTATACTGTCTCAGCATAACGCGAATATTCATCGCGGGGTCGCCGTTGACGCAGTGCAGGCAGTTTATGATGCTGGTCAGGATTGAACAATATTTAAGTGTTCTTCCGATAGGGTATTTTCAAACAGGACCTTTTTCAGGTATTGACCGGTAAACGAATGGCTTAGCCCTGAAACGGTTTCCGGGGTGCCTTCGGCGATTATGTGACCTCCGCCCGCGCCGCCTTCTGGTCCTAGATCGATTATCCAGTCTGCAGTCTTAATCACATCGAGGTTGTGCTCTATTATGACCACAGTGTTGCCTCTATCTCTAAGTTGATGGATAACGCTGAGCAGCTGATCTATATCGTGGAAGTGTAATCCTGTGGTGGGTTCATCGAGGATGTACAGGGTCTTACCGGTATCCCGCTTGGCAAGTTCTCTGGCAAGTTTGACTCGTTGTGCCTCCCCTCCGGACAGAGTTGTGGCACTTTGCCCCAGTTTAATATAGCTCAGTCCTACTTCTACCAGGGTTTGCAGTCTTCTTTGTATGACAGGCACCGCTTTAAGAAAACTGAGTGCCTGCTCTACCGTCATATTCAGGATCTCATCAATAGCACGCCCTTTGTAGCGGATTTCCAGGGTTTCGCGGTTGTATCGCTTACCTTTGCATTCATCACAAAGGACATAGATGTCGGGTAGGAAATGCATTTCGACTTTAATGAGGCCATCGCCCTGGCATGCTTCGCATCGCCCACCTTTTACATTGAAGCTGAATCGGCCTGCTTTGTACCCTCTGCTTCTTGCCTCTTGCGTTGCAGCAAAAAGATCTCGTATTGACGTAAAAATATTAGTATAGGTAGCAGGGTTCGATCTGGGTGTACGGCCGATGGGGCTTTGGTCGATTGCCACAACCTTATCAAGCAACTCCAGGCCTGCAATTTGCTCATATGGGCTCGGCTCGAGAGTGCTGGCACCATTAAGAAATGTAGCCGCCAGCGGGTACAGCGTTTGATTGATAAGCGTTGATTTTCCGGAACCGGAAACGCCGGTTACACAAGTTAATAAACCCAGGGGTAAGCGTAGGTCGACGGTTGCCAGGTTATTCCCTGAACACCGGCTAAGGTGTAGAAACTGGCTGGTGTTCGGTGAGACGCGGCACTGAGGTATGGCAATGACCCTTTTTCTGGATAGGAACTGCCCGGTGATTGACGCATCAACCGAGATGATATCTTCTAGTGCGCCACTGGCAACTACCTGACCGCCATGGACACCAGCTCCTGGGCCCATATCGATAAGATAATCTGCTTCTTTAATGGCTGACTCATCGTGTTCAACTATGAGTACACTGTTACCCATATCTCTCAGTCGGGTCAGGGTGTTAAGTAGTCGTTGATTGTCTCGCTGATGCAGGCCTATTGAGGGCTCATCGAGGATGTACATGACGCCGACCAATCCGGCGCCTATCTGGCTTGCCAATCGGATGCGTTGTGCTTCACCGCCGGAGAGGGTGTCTGCACTTCGAGCCAGGGTCAGATAATTCAAGCCTACGTCGACAAGAAACCCGAGCCGAGCCCTGATCTCTTTCAATATTTTTTGGGAAATTTCGCCTTTCTGTCCCGTTAGCTTCAGTTCATTGAAACAATCCAGTGCATCCTGAATACTCAAACCGGAAATATCTGAATAGCTCATGTCGTTAACCAGCACGGACCTGGCTGTTCTGTTCAGGCGCTGGCCTTGGCAGGCACCACAGGGTTTGAGGGTGAGCATACGCGCCAGGTTGTCTCTCACGTTAGATGATTCAGTCTCTCTGAAGCGTCGTTCGAGGTTGTTAATAATGCCTTCAAAAGGGTGGTTACTGATTATCGACAGGCCCTTTTCATTGGTGTACTGAAACGGGATATTGTTTTCACCGCTGCCATAAAAAATGATGTCCTTGTTTTCTTCGCTGATTGTTTTAAAAGCCGTTGTCAGGTCAAACCCACAATGATCGCTTAAGTTTTCCAGGAGCTGGTAATAATAGATGTGGCGGCGGTCCCAGCCTGATATAGCGCCCTCTGAAATCGAAAGATCCGGGTCTCTTATGAGTGTGCTGGGATCGAATACCTGTTTGATTCCCAGGCCTTCGCAGTCTCGACAGGCGCCAATGGGATTATTGAATGAAAATAAGCGAGGCTCGAGTTCTGCGACACTGTGCCCGCATTGTGGGCAGGCATAGTTAGCCGAAAACTGGATTTCCTGCCGGCCCGGTTCGTCAATAAATGAAAGATAGGCTGTCCCCCCAGCAACTCTAACGGCGGTTTCAAACGAATCTGCGAGACGGATATTGATGTCTTGCCTGATACGGAATCGATCGACTACAACCTCGATGCGATGTTTTTTGTTCTTGTCAAGGTCGGGGAGGTCATCCAGGTCTGTTACCACACCGTCTAGTCTGATGCGCACGAAACCCTGACCGGCCAGAGAGCTGAGAATATGCTGATGTTCACCCTTCTTGTCTTGAATGACAGGCGCCAGGATCATGAGCCTGCTGTCGGTTTCAAGGGCAAGGACCTGATCTACCATCTGTGAAATCGTTTGAGCCTGTAAAGGTTGATGGTGGTCCGGACAATAGGGAGTACCGACGCGAGCAAACAGCAGCCTCAGGTAATCAGCTATCTCTGTGATGGTGCCAACTGTTGATCTGGGGTTATGGTTTGTTGATTTTTGCTCAATAGAAATCGCCGGGGATAAGCCTTCGATGTGATCAACATCAGGTTTTTCCATTAGAGACAGGAATTGCCTCGCGTACGCTGAAAGGGATTCAACGTAACGTCTTTGGCCTTCAGCATAAAGTGTATCAAATGCTAGAGATGATTTTCCCGAGCCCGATAGCCCGGTGATTACCACCAGTTTGTTTCGGGGTATCTCGATATCTATGTTTTTCAGATTGTGGGTTCTGGCACCTTTAACTGAAATTGTCTTTATCAGCATAATATTAGTTTTGGCTATCCATCAGACTTTTAGTTTTGGCTATCCATTAGACTTTAATGGCGGGTAAATTTGCTAAATGAGACCTTAAACCTTTCTTTAAGTGTAAGCGAGTCTTGCATTTGTTATCATCCCACGGACATGAGAATAGAGCAGCTGGCTCGGATATTCAGGAAATATCTTGGTTCAGATTAAGCCGAAGCAACCTCTAAACACCGAGTCAGCCCATGAATGATAAGCCCGACGATACTAAGCTTTTCTATATGAATTGGCAAAGCGTAATTGCAGTAGGGCAGGTCCGATGAATCAACTTGAGTTGAGGGCGGCTTTTGCTGTAGGTCTGCTGTATCTGGTTCGCATGCTGGGCCTATTTAGTATCCTGCCCGTATTTGTTATCGCTGCTGAGTTCATGCCCGGTTCTAGCCCATTTCTTTTAGGTTTAACAATGGGTATCTATGGGTTTTTTCAGAGTATTCTGCAGATGCCACTGGGATTCTTATCGGATCGAGTGGGTAGACGTAAGGTGATTATCGGCGCGCTTTCGATATTCGTGCTGGGTAGTATTGTTGCGGCCCTGGCGGATCATATCTATTGGTTAATCCTGGGTCGGTCATTGCAGGGTATGGGCGCTATAGCGGGTGTTCTGTTGGCGCTGGTTTCTGACCTTACAAGACTTGAACATCGCTCGAAAGCCATGGCGATTGTCGGTGGCTGTATTGGTATTTCCTTTGCTGTTTCCATGCTGATAGGTCCTTTGTTGTATGCTTCCAGTGGACTCTCTGGACTGTTTTTCCTCAGTGCAATTGTCGGCCTGATTGGCATTGGCATCGTTGTTTTCTTCATTCCGGCGACTGAAACCACAAGGTCTAACTTGAATTCAGACGCGCAAAGGAATCAGTTGGGTGATGTCTTGCGTAATCACAATCTGTGGGCGCTTAATTTCAGTATATTTGTGACTCATTATTTGCTGATGTCAGGATTTCTGGCCTTTCCACTGCTACTCACCGGAGCAGGCGTAAACCTTTCCCAGCACGCTCAGTATTATTTACTAATATTGGCAGGATCCTTCATTGCCATGTTGCCCTTTGTTTACTTATTTGGACGAGGCAACTGGTCAGCGCCACTTTTAAGAGCGGCTGTGCTGGTGATCGGTCTGGCTTTGTACCTGTTGTCCTTAGGCCAGGGTTTTGCTGGTATGTTACTGGCGCTGGGCTTATTTTTCCTTGCTTTTAATTTTCTCGAGTCGACCTTGCCTGTACAGTTGTCGAAAACGGTTGGCGCAGGGTTCAGGGGTACCGCCATGGGCGTTTATTCAAGCTGTCAGTTTGCTGGCATTTTCGCTGGTGGTTTGGTCGGTGGTATGCTGATTTCCATGCAGGATTTTTCGTTTATGCTTGCAGTGAACAGTGTTGTTTGTCTTTTCTGGTTTGTAATAATGCTGAAAATAAAAACGCAAAAAAACAGTGAAAGCAGAGTGCTTGAGTACGGAGATTCGACAGGATGGTCTGCCAATGAGATTGTGGAACAGTTATCATCAACCCAAGGCGTTGAGGATGTGGTTGTTATGCCGGAGCAAAGGTTAGTTTATCTAAAGGTCGATCGTTCCAGTTTTGATGATTCTAAATTGGCAGATTTTGCGCGGGGAAGGTGATAGAGATTAATTGCGGCCAAGCCTTTTAAGGAGAAGAAAATGGCAAAAGGTATTAATAAGGTGATTATTGTAGGAAATCTTGGGAGAGATCCAGAAACCCGATTTATGCCTTCGGGGGGTGCTGTGACCAATGTTTCAGTAGCGACTTCAAAATCGTGGCGTGATCGGGAAAGCGGAGAACAAAAGGAACGTACTGAGTGGCATCGAGTCGTGTTCTTTAACCGCCTGGCTGAAATCGCTGGCGAATATCTGAAGCGTGGCTCGAAAATTTATCTGGAAGGCGAACTGCGTACTCGAGAATGGGAGCGTGAAGGGCAGAAGCACTATACCACTGAGATCGTTGCTAACGAAATGCAAATGCTGGATAGCAAAGGTAGTATGGAGGCTGGGGGCTCGCCTCCAACGAGCAGCCCAGGCATGGGAGTGACAGCCCCAAGTACCTCGAATCAGGATTTTGCACCTCCACCTTCAGATGATTTTGATGATGATATCCCTTTCTAAAGGGGTCTTTGCGGAAACTCTGGCGATTGTAATCAGTAGATTTTTTTCGTTAGTGATGGAGCTAATCTTGCGGCCATGAAAATCAAAAACACTTTTTGTTGTAGGCAATAGTATGCTTCGGCCTAATGAAATTCCGCTATTTCCTCTGCAGAGCGTGCTATTCCCGGGAGGTACGCTTGATTTGCAGATATTCGAACAGCGCTATCTCGATATGGTGGCGCAGTGCCTGAAGCATGATTCAGGATTTGGTGTGATTCTTATAGAAGACGGTAAAGAGGTACTGGCCAACGCGGGCCAAGCCGCACCTTCGGTGGTTCGAGTGGGCTGCTACTCCAAAATTATAGATTTTGACCAGAACCAGCATGGGCTACTTAATATTAGAATAAGGGGCGAGCACAAATTCCGGATTGTTGATTATTTTGAGTCTGCGTCCAGGCTGATGGTAGCTGAGGTTGTTTTTCTGGAAATGGAGCCTGTCATCAGCACAACAGACAAAGATCAAGGTCTGATCGAACTGTTACAGACGCTGTTAAAGCATCCTGCCGTAAAACTTGATCCAAAGGATATCCAGTTTGAAGAAGCCGCCCTGTTGGGAGGGCGCTTGTCTGAACTGTTACCGCTGACTAATTCGATTCGCCAGACGCTGTTAGAACTGAAGGATCCTGTTAGGCGGTTAAGGAATCTTGAAAGAATTCTAGATGAGCTTCAAAGTAGAGAAAGTGGGTAGCTTGCATCCTCAGGGTAGCTGAATAACTTTAATGTCCCCGGTTCAGGCTGCTTTTGCCTTAACGGGTTATGCGTGGCTTTATTTGCATAAGCTGCGTCCACAAACCTCAGTGGTAGATGCCCGTCTCTGCCAGATGGAATACCCAGTCTTTGGCACTGCACAATGTGTTCCGGCCGGTACGAGCAGTCCTCAAGCCGCAGGTGATCCGGGTCTAGTTGTTTTGTATCCCATTGGTGCACCTTTAGATTCAGAGATCGACACAGCAAGGTCTGGCCGTTGCATAGTTTGTTAACACTTCTTGGACCGTCTTTACCTGGATTGAGTGCCTGCATGGTGGCTAACATTTTCTGGGTCTGATGGCCCTGTAGAAAAGGGAACCCCGACTTAATGAGCACACCGTTGCCAGTTCCTGAAGCAGAAAAATTCAGAGAATCCCGGCCGCGGGCAAAATACATGTAAATGGTTCCCGGCGCCATGAACAGGGCCTTGCGCTTTGTGGTAAAGCCAAGGGATGCATGACTTGCACGTTCATTGATGTAATAAGCCTCCGTTTCGATGATCTGCGCAGATAGCCAGATGTCATCACCTGAGGTAACTTTAAAGCGGTGCCTTAAGATCTTTCCGAGAAGCGACATAGCCAGTTCGATCGGGGATTGATCAAAGAAAGCCTGTTCGAGAATTGGCGAATATTCAATCGTCCCCATGTATACTATAGCCTGAGTAGATAATAGCGTGAATGTATGACTGTTAAAGAGTATATGCGCAGCTTGGGTATTACTGCAAAAGCAGCAACGGCAGCGGCCTGTAGGGCTTCCACGGCTGAAAAAAATACCGCTTTGCAGGCAATCGCCAATGCCATACGGACCCATAGTGATACGATTGTGGCCGCAAACAGTAAAGACCTGAAAAGAGCCGCTGCAGCCGGTCTAGATGCTGCTTCCCTGGATCGACTGGCGTTGAAAGAGCAGACCCTGTCAGATATGACCTGTGGCCTTGAGCAGATGGTCGATCTGCCGGACCCTGTGGGTCAGATGAGCGATCCTGTGGTCAGACCCAACGGGTTAAGAATCAGTAAAATGCGCGTTCCAATTGGTGTCATCGGGATGATCTATGAATCCCGGCCTAACGTGACCATTGATGCGGCGGGCCTTTGTCTGAAATCAGGAAATGCGGTTATTCTCAGAGGCGGGTCTGAATCGATCGAATCAAATCGGGCGTTGTATCAATGCATCTATGAAGGTCTGCAGGAAAGTGGTCTAGATACCGGAATTATTCAGCTTGTCGAAACCATCGATCGGCAGGCAGTAGGAGAGCTGCTGAAAATGTCAGAATATGTGGATCTCATTATTCCCCGGGGTGGTAAAAGTTTGATTCAGCGGATTAGCGATGAGACTAGAATAGCTGTTTTAAAGCACCTTGATGGTGTCTGTCACGTTTTTATAGATGCTGAGGCAGACCTGGCGAGCGCTTACTCTATTGCCATGAATGCAAAAACACAAAGGTATGCCACCTGTAATACCATGGAGACTTTATTAGTGGATCGTGAGGTTGCAGCTCGTGTTTTACCCGATCTGGCTCATGCTCTTTGTGGCGAAGGTGTTGAGCTCAGAGTCTGTAAGGAAACAGCCAGCGTGCTCAATGGTGTAACTGATTATGTTGAAGCAACCGATGCGGACTGGCGGGAAGAATATAATGCACCCATACTGTCCATTAAGATTTGTGCTGGTTTAGAAGAAGCCATTCAACATATCGGTAAGTATGGATCGAATCATACCGACGCGATAGTGACTGAAAACGCTGGTAAGGCTGATCGCTTCTTAAGAGAAATTGATTCCAGTTCTGTGATGGTTAATACATCCACTCGATTCGCCGATGGTTTTGAGTACGGACTTGGCGCTGAAATTGGGATATCTACCGATAAACTACATGCCCGTGGGCCAGTGGGTCTGGAAGGACTGACTTCCCAGAAATTTATAGTGCGCGGAGAAGGACAGATCCGTTAATGACAATGAATACTGGGCACGTTCTGGTCATGGGTGGCACTTTCGACCCGGTCCATTTTGGCCATACCAGATTGGCGCAGCAGGCCGCCGACAAGCTGGATGTTGAGGAAATACGGTTGATCCCATCGCTGTCACCTCCCCATAGAGCTCAGCCTTGCGCGACTGCACAGCAGCGGATGGAAATGCTGAACCTGGCGGTGGCAGGGAAACCGACTTTCAAAGTCGATCGTTGTGAGATTCAACGGGGTGGTATTTCCTTCTCCATCGATACTCTCAGGACATTGCGTGGGCAGTTACCTGGGGCCGGAAGAATCTATTTTTTAATGGGTTATGATGCTTATCAAAAGCTTCCGGAATGGAAATGTTGGCAGGGTTTATTAGACTATGTTCATATTGTGGTCCTTGCGCGCACCGTAAATGCGTATAATCTTTCTGCGCCAATGCGAGACCTTGAAGCGCGCTGCAAGGTAGCCGATGTTGAGACATTGCAGGGTTGGGATTATGGGCGGATAGCCTATTTAGACATAGATGCAATCGAAATTTCGGCTTCCGCAATCAGAGAAATGTTGAAATCAGGGGATCGACCCACCGGTTTAATGGCAGACGAAGTCATAGATTACATTTTTAATGAAAGTTTGTATGAGGTAGGAATTTAGATGAAAAGTGGGCTGTCATGAAATCAAAGGATCTTGCGTCTCTGGCTGCTGGCGCGCTAGAAGATATCAAAGGAGAACATATTGTAGTTTTGGATATCACGCAGCAGACCGATATCGCTGATGTAATGATAGTGGTAAGCGGCAATTCGCATCGGCAGGTAAAGGCGCTCGCCCAGAATGTAATAGATGCTGCCAAGGGAAGCGGGTGTCAGGTACTGGGGGTCGAGGGTTTTGAAGATGGAGAATGGATTCTAGTGGATCTGGTTGACGTCATTGTTCAGGTGATGATCCCGTCAGTTAGGGATTTTTATGATCTTGAAAAATTATGGAGCCTAACTCCTAGGCAGTCAGGAGAAGAAAATCCCAAGTGAAGGTTGAATTACTTGCCGCTGGCACCAGACCGCCGGGTTGGATAGACGAGGGATTCAGGGAATTTCAGAAACGGCTTCCCAGGGGAAATGAATTGATCTTACGGCAGTGGCCCACTGCCAGGCGAAGAAAACAGGATTCGATTGTAAGATTGCAGAAAGAGGAGGAGGATAATTTGCTGAAGCTTCTTCACCCAGATGCTTTTATAGTTGCATTGGATCGTCGTGGGAAAATCTGGTCAACCCAAGAACTCGCATTAAAGATGAAAGGCTGGCTTCAGAACCATAGCCGGGTGCAGATAATGATCGGTGGACCTGATGGTTTATCTTCAATTTGCCTATCCAGAGCTAACCTGATCTGGAGTTTATCCGAACTGACGTTCCCGCATTATCTGGTTCGTGTTCTGGTTGCTGAACAAATATATCGGGCCTGGTCTCACCTCAATAATCATCCTTACCATAAGTAACATGGCTGCTCCTCTGATTTTAAAAGATCATCGTGGTGAAAGTCAGGTTTATGTCGAACGGGCGGGTATCGGTGCTGGCATTCTGGTATTGCTGTTGGTGGTGTTGATCTCGCGGATGGCTTATCTGCAGATTTTCCTCCATGAAAGCTTCGTTACCAGGTCCGACGAAAACAGAATCCAGATTCAACCCAGGGCGCCCGTCCGGGGACTTGTCTTTGATCGCCATGGCGTGCTTATTGCGAATAATTCAACATCCCATGATTTGAACATTACAACTGAGCGGACGGAGTCCATCGAAGATTTGCTGTTGAGTTTGGAACCCTACGTGGCGATAAGCGAAGAGCAGAAGCAGGCCTTTTTAGGGCGGATAAAAAGAAAATCCAGACCATTTGAAAAGATCCCGTTACTTTTTCAACTCACGGAGGCGGAAGTTGCTCGAATAGAGGTCAATAGGATAAACCTGCCAGGTGCATCTATCGAAGCACGCCTGGTGCGTAACTACCCATTCGGTTCCTTGCTGGCTCATGCAGTTGGGTCAGTACGGCGAATTAATGACCGGGATAGCCTGGTGCTGGATAAATCCGTATATGCTGCTACTGACCATATAGGCAAATTGGGTGTAGAAAGATTTTATGAGGGGTCGTTGTTAGGTACAATTGGCTATGACCGCGTGGAAGTGAATGCGCTGGGTGGAATAACCCAAGTACTCGAGTCTATTGCCCCACAATCCGGTGCGAATTTAGAGCTGTACCTTGATACCTCTTTGCAGGCGGTTGCCCAGGATGCCATGGGTGGCCGACGCGGCGCCGTGGTGGCGATCGATCCAAACAATGGCGGTATTCTTGCTCTGCTGAGTAATCCTTCCTATGACCCTAATCTATTTATTGAGGGCATCTCTCATGCTGACTATGGTGCATTAAGAGATTCTCCGGACTTACCCTTATTTAATCGGGCTCTGCAGGGCCAGTACCAGCCAGGATCAACCATCAAACCCTTTTTAGGCCTGGTAGGCCTTTCCAGCGGGAGCATTACGCCGGATTGGTATATAGATGACCCGGGATGGTTCAAGCTGGCTAATCATGAACGTCTGTATAGGGACTGGAACTGGAGAAAAAATGATTCGGGCGGACATGGCAGGGTAAACCTTCAAAAAGCGATCTATCGTTCCTGCAACGTCTTTTTTTATCAATTAGCATTAGATTTGGGCATCGATCTTATTCATGATCAGTTGAGCCTGTTTGGTTTAGGCAGAGTAACTATTGTAGACCTTCCCGAAGCACGACCTGGATTATTACCGAGTCGGCAATGGATGCAGATGAATCGGAAAAAACAGTGGTTTCCTGGGGATACTGTCAATATAGCGATAGGACAAGGCGATCTTCTGGTCACGCCGCTGCAGTTGGCAACGGCGGCCGCAATGATGGCAAACCGGGGTATCTGGCATAGCCCTAGGATGGCATCGAACCGTGATTTTTCTTTCGATGACGATGACTTCAAGCCTGAATTCAAGCATGTGCCTGGTGCTGCTTGGGAGCACATCATTGATTCTATGGAGATGGTCGTTCATCGGGGAAACCGAAGGTTAGGTGAAAATGGGGTCGCATGGTCTTACATTGGTAGAGGAATTCCTTATCGGATGGCGGGTAAATCGGGTACTGCCCAAGTGATTGGCATCAAGCAGGGTGAAGTGTATGAAGCGTCGGAAATAGATGAACGGCAGCGCAAACATGCCTGGTTTATCGCGTTTGCACCGGTAGAAAATCCGCGCATAGCTATAGCGGTGATTGTTGAAAATGGGGGCGGTGGCAGTGAATTCGCGGCACCGGTTGCAAGACAGGTCATTGATCACTATCTGTTGAAATCAGATCGGTCTGCGCCCATGGGCGCGAATCGATTTGCGGCTGGCTTGCAATGAGTCAGGATTTTTTTCGACGGCTCCCTGAAGCGTCAGGGGCATTTACCAGGACTCGTAGTTTTGGCGAGATAATTCATTTGGATTTGCTGCTGGTATTTGTAATTACAGTGATCATCCTGTTTGGCTTAGTGGTTCTGTATAGTGCCGTTGGACAGCAGCAGGAATTGTTTACAAATCAGCTGGCCCGAATCGGAATTGCTGTCGTGGTCATGTTCTTTCTGGCGCAACTGCCTCCTCATATCTATCTCAGGTTAGCGCCCTGGTTCTATGTTGGAGGCATCCTCCTGCTGTTATTGATTTATCCTTTCGGTTTCGAAGTGAATGGTTCCAGGCGCTGGTTGAGAATTCCTGGCTTGGTTAGTTTCCAGCCTTCTGAATTGATGAAGTTGGCACTGCCGCTGGTACTGGCCTGGTACCTGAATGACCGGCATCTGCCACCCAGAGGCAAACAGATCAGTATATGCATGCTGATGATTGCAATACCTACCTTACTCATTGCAGATCAGCCAGATCTAGGCACAGCCGTGATTATCGCTTCATCTGGGTTCCTGGTCCTGCTGCTTGCGGGTATATCCTGGCGGATAGTCGCAGCGCTGGGCGTTGCAGTGTTAGCAATGGCACCGCTGTTGTGGTTGACTATTAGAGATTATCAGAGACAAAGAATTCTTACATTAATCGATCCGGAGCGTGACCCTTTGGGCGCTGGCTGGAATATCATTCAGTCGACCACTGCCATTGGTTCAGGCGGCTGGTTCGGCAAGGGTCTATTCAAGGGTACGCAATCACATCTGGATTTTCTTCCTGAAAGAGCCACAGATTTTATCCTTGCGGTGCTGGCAGAGGAGTTTGGCTTCATCGGGGTGATTATATTGCTTTTTATGTACGGCTTATTGACCCTCAGGGGCATCCTGATTTCATTGAATGCGCAAGATACTTTTGGACGTTTAGTGTCTGGTACTGTTACGTTTACGTTTTTCATTTATGTATTTGTGAACATCGGCATGGTTTCGGGTATCTTGCCAGTGGTAGGGGTCCCGTTACCATTGATAAGTTATGGTGGAACATCAATGTTAACGTTGTTCGCCGGGTTTGGACTGCTGATGTCGATTCATGCTCACAGGCGGATCTCGCTTTGATGCATATACCGATTAGACGGCAATCGTTAGTTAGATTTAGGAAGTTGAGCGATCATTTATGAAACAGATTACAAAACGGACCGTACAGTTAATGCTTTGTTCGTTTTTTGCATGTATTTCGTTGTCGGTGGTAGCCGCTGCCGCTTATACGGAGCATCCGGAAACCAGGCACTTTATCGACGACTTGGTGTTAAAGGAAGGCTTTGACCGGCAACAGTTACTGGATCTATTTGCCCAGGCTGAGTATAAGCAGCGAATTATTGACGCTATTTCTCGACCCGCTGAGCGAGTTTTACATTGGGATAAGTACCAGGATATTTTCCTTACTAAAAAACGTCTACTCCAGGGTGTGGAGTTTATCAGGTCACACCGTAACAGCTTGGCAAGAGCCGAAGCAGAGTTCGGCGTGCCCGCGGAGATTATTTCAGCCATTCTGGGTATTGAGACTTCATATGGGCGAAACACAGGGAGTTATCGCGTTCTGGATTCTTTGAGTACGCTGGCATTTGATTATCCGCCCAGAGCCCGATTTTTTAAGGGTGAATTAAAGCATATGCTGTTACTCGCAAGAGAACAGAAGGTCGATCCTGCATCGCTGATGGGTTCTTATGCTGGTGCCATGGGGTTGGGACAATTCATCCCGAGTAGTTATAGGCGATATGCCATTGACTTTGACCAGGATGGTCAGATAGATATCTGGAACAATCCAATAGATGCGATTGGTAGCGTCGCGAATTATCTTCACGCCCATGGTTGGCAGGCCAGGCAGGCAATTGTAATGAGAATTGACGACCTCGGATCTCTGACCAGTGATAGCTTTAATGTATCGTTAAAACCCTCTATGACGATTGCAGGAGCAAGGCTTGCCGGTCTGACAGTCAGCACGGATCTGAAAGATACAGCTGAAGTCAGTCTAATGAAGCTGCAGGGAAAGGCGGGCAACGAATACTTCCTGGGATTGAAAAATTTCTATGTGATCACCCGATATAACCATAGCAGGCTTTATGCTATGGCTGTTTTTCAGTTGAGTCAGCAATTGGCGCAGAGTGACGGTCTCAATGGGCAGGTTGATTGAAAGCTCGACTGCAGCGAGAGTATGCTTTATCAAGAGCGGTGCAGGTTATCACTATACTCATGCTGACAGCATGCTCAGCAAGTCAATCAAGGATGATGGTACAACCTGAGCTTGTGGTTGATGAACTGCCTGCTGAGTCGACGCCAGTTGCGGCCGGTCCGTTAGTGCCATCGTCCAATGACATCAGTGCGGAAATACAGCAGGCCCGGTCAAGGCAGCATCGTTATGTTGTCTATGGCGATACCTATGAGACTATGGAGCAAAGTCTGGGGTATGTGGAGGTTGGCGTAGCGTCCTGGTATGGCAAAAAATTTCATGGAAGGCTGACAGCCGATGGTGAAGTTTTTGATATGTATAAGCTTACGGCAGCCCACAAAACCTTGCCGTTGCCAACGATGGTCAGGGTGACTAATCTGGATAATGGGAAAAAAGTTGATGTCAGGGTTAACGATCGTGGCCCCTTCCATGATGATCGTTTAATTGATCTTTCCTATAGCGCTGCGGTTAAGCTCGGTTTCTCCGGTAAAGGGACTGCCCCTGTCGTTATTGAGGCGCTGGATTTGTTGAACTATCCCGACAGGATTGTCCCTGATCAATCCGAGCAGGTAACGGCCAGACTATATCTGCAGATTGGCGCGTTTAAGCTGGCTGTTAGTGCGGGCCATTTGCGGGATCAGGTGGCTACCTTGTTAGTCAGTCAGGGGCTGGCTGTGCCGGTCAGGGTATTGCAAAATGAAATGGACTCTCTGGGTATAAATAAGGTCTGGATTGGTCCTATTCAGTCGGCAACGGTTGAATCAGGAATAAGTTCGATTTTGTCAGAATTAGGTTTGGATAAGCCGATAAGGGTCGAGATCCATTAGCAGCATAAAGGAACTCGAGTTAGAATAAGCGGATACCTGGAAGATAATGAAAATGTTAAAAATAGTATTTCTAACGCTTATGTTTTGGTCGCTCGAGTCCATAGCAGCATCGGTGATTATTCCGTCAGCACCCCAGTTGGCGGTTGAAAGCTACATTCTAATTGATTCGACCACCGGGAAGATTCTTGCTGATCATAATGCCCAGGTGAGATTACCTCCCGCCAGCCTGACGAAAATAATGACCAGCTATGTAATAGCCTCAGAGATCGAGCAGGGTAGGATCAGTCTGAGTGATTTAGTTCCGGTGAGCGTTAATGCCTGGAGGATGGAAGGGTCCAGAATGTTCATACAGGAAGGTACCCAAGTTTCAGTGGAGGATCTGTTACGAGGCATTATTATTCAATCCGGAAATGATGCAAGTGTGGCAATGGCTGAATTTATTGCCGGTAGCGAACAGACATTTGCTGAAATGATGAACCAACTAGCCGAAGGGTTAGGGATGCATAATAGCCAGTTTAGGAACGCAACTGGGTTGCCCGATGAAGCGCACTATACAACAGCAGCTGATCTGGCTATATTGACATCAGCGCTCATTCAGCGCTATCCGGAACACTATAAGACTTATCAGGAAAAGTACTTCACTTATAATGATATCAGGCAGGCTAACCGGAATTCCCTGTTGTTCAGGAGTGAGACGGTTGATGGTGTCAAGACAGGCCATACCAAAGCTGCCGGCTATTGTCTGGTGGCTTCTTCGCAGCAGAAAGGCATGAGATTGATATCAGTTGTGATGGGGGCGTCCTCGGAACGAACCAGGGCCAGTGAAACGCAGAAGTTACTGACCTACGGGTTTCGATTTTATGAAACCGTTTCTTTGTACAAAGCTCAGGACAACTTACGTAAAGTGAGAGTCTGGGGAGGTCTTCACGAATCTATTCAACTGGGTATTGAAGAGGATCTGGCAATCACAATTCCACGCGGGCAGCGCGATCAGCTTACTGCCAGTATTCAGGTAGATCCGATTATCAGGGCACCATTGACGCGGGGTCAGGCGTTAGGGACGCTGACATTAACTTTGGAGGGTGAAATTCTTTCAGAAATGCGCGTATTGGCCCTCAATGATGTTGCCGAAGCAGGGTTTTTTGGTTGGGTTTGGGACGAACTATCATTAATTTTCACGGAATTGATTTCCGGCGATACGTCGGCCTTGTAGTTTTCTATGGATGAGCCGCCAAAAATCGAATTCCCTTGCGACTACCCGATAAAGATTATCGGTGAGGCCACACCCTGTTTTGCAGATCAGGTACTGAATATTGTCAATCGTTATGATACGAATTGCAATTTGGCTAATACCTCACTGCGACCGAGCCGGCATGGTAAGTATGAAGCTTTAACCATCAATTTCTGGGCCCTGAGTGAACAGCAGATAAAATTAATGTTTGTTGATTTGAAGCAGTTGAAAGCGGTGCGAATGGTCCTGTAGATTATGCCAGTGAAAACTCCCTTGATGGAAACTGTAGTGATCCGTGATCTCAATTGCTTGGATTACGCCGATACCCTGATGCGGCAGAAGAATTTTACGCGGCAAAGAACTGAAAGTAGTGTGGATGAGCTCTGGATGTTGGAACACGACCGCGTATTTTCGCTGGGCCAGAATAGTAGGCCGCAGCATATACTGGCACCCGGAGATATCCCGGTAGTTCAGTCTGATCGTGGCGGCCAGGTGACTTATCATGGACCCGGTCAGCTGGTGGTTTATCTTTTATTTGATTTAAAGAGAAAGGGGCTTGGTGTCCGCCAGGTGGTAGATGGTATCGAGTCGGCAGTGATTGACCTGCTAGGCTCTTATGGTTTGCCTGCTGAAGCGAAAAAATCAGCGCCGGGGGTTTATGTTGCAGGCGCGAAAGTCTGCTCTCTGGGGCTCAGAGTAAGCCGCAGTTGTGCTTATCATGGCCTGAGCTTGAATGTTAAAATGGATCTTGAGCCGTATTCACGTATTAACCCCTGTGGTTTCCCAGGATTAGCTATGCAGGATTTATTTGGTTTGGGCTTTGAGATTGCTATGGCAGATTTGAAGCAGGACCTTGCACAACGACTTCTGCAACAGTTTGCTTATCGGCATAAAACACCGGAGGATTGGTACCATGGGTTCTAAAGATAGAAATCGTCTGATTCAGGGTGAAAAACTTCGAGGCGCAGACAAGGTCCGTAGAATACCGGTAAAAGTCGTGCCTTCGACAGTGATCCAGAGAAAACCTGACTGGCTGCGCATCAGGATTAGCGCCGACCCGAAGGTGGCGCGGATCAAGGCCATATTGCGTAAGCGTCAGCTGGCTTCGGTGTGTGAGGAGGCTAGCTGCCCCAACCTTTCTGAGTGTTTCGCTCATGGCACGGCAACTTTCATGATCATGGGGGAAATCTGTACCAGGCGGTGTCCTTTCTGCGACGTCGCGCATGGTAAACCCAATCCGCTTGATCCAGACGAACCGCAGCAGTTGGCAGCGGCAGTACAGGAGTTGAAGCTTAATTACGTGGTGGTGACATCGGTGGATAGAGATGATTTGAAGGATAGCGGTGCAGGCCACTTCGCTGCCTGTATCAGAGCTGTTCGTCAGTCCAATCCGAAAACGCGTCTGGAAGTGTTAGTGCCGGATTTTAGGGGCCGAATGGATATCGCACTAGGTATACTGCAGCAGACACCACCCGACGTGTTTAATCATAATCTCGAAACTGTGCCGCGACTGTACAAGCAGGCCCGGCCGGGGGCCGATTATTCCTGGTCCCTGCAACTCCTGCAACGATATAAGCAGTTACAAACCGAGGTCACCACCAAGTCAGGTTTGATGCTGGGGCTGGGTGAGGAAATTTCTGAGATAGAGGCGGTTATGACCGATTTGCGCGAACATAGTGTCGACATGCTCACGCTGGGCCAATATCTTCAGCCGAGTAAAGACCATCTTCCGGTGTCAAGGTTTGTTCATCCGGATGAATTTTCGAAACTGGGTGAAATGGCCAGAGAATTGGGGTTTTCCAGCGTAGCCAGCGGACCGCTGGTGAGGTCATCGTATCATGCTGACCTGCAGGCAAATGGAGAATTGTTCTAGCTTAATCCGGTCAAACAGGTTTAATTCTAGTCTCCACAGGCAGGGCAGTCTGCTCGCCTGTTAACCCGAAATCGTTGCCACTGCGTGTTCGCAGCATCAAAGATTAGCAGCGATCCAGTCGCTGGCTCGCCAAAGCCGACTAGAATTTTCAACGTTTCCATGGCCTGCATACTGCCTATTATGCCCACCAGTGGGGCTGCCACACCGGTGGTTGCGCAATTCAGGTCCAGTTCGGCTGTATTTTGGTACAGGCAGGCATAACAGGGCGCATTCGCTATGCTCGGATCGTAAACCATGAGTTGGCCTTCCATGCGAATAGCCGCTCCTGAAATAAGTGGCACCTGATGTTGGACACAGGCCTGGTTGATCGTCAAACGAGTGGCGAAGTTATCGGTACAGTCCACGACTGCGTCGACTTCCTTGATTAAAGCACTGATTTCTAAATCCGAAAGTTTCTCGGCATAGACTTGAACAGAAGTTCCAGGGTTAAGTGCGGCTAATTTGCCCTGGGCCGATGAAACTTTAGTGGTACCCAGGTGATCGGTATCGTGAATAATCTGTCTTTGCAGGTTGCTTAAGTCCACAGAGTCGAAATCAATCAAGGAAAGCTTGCCGATACCCGAGCTTGCCAGGTACAGCGCAACCGGGCTACCCAGGCCACCAATACCGATTATAGCGACATGAGCAGCTAACAGTTTTTCCTGGCCGGACACATCTATTTCAGGAAGCAGAATGTGTCGGCTGTACCGCAATAATTCATCGTCTATCAACGTTTTATTCCCTGTATCCGATCATTGCTCGGGGCTGGTCATTGAGATCATTAAACTTCTCTGTTACAAAGCCAACTGCCTTCATAAGGTTTTCGACTTCAGGCTGCTGGCTGTAGCCGTGTTCTAAGAGCAGGCTACCACCGGCTGATAGCACCCGGACCGACTGCTCTATGATTGTCGCGAGGTCGCGCAAGCCATTACCTGCAGACACTAGCGCATTTCTCGGTTCATATCGAAGCTGGGTTAGATGGGGATCTGTACTGGCAATGTACGGTGGGTTTGCCACAATTAAGTCGATACAGGCATGGCCAATACAATCAAGCCAGTTTCCCTGGAGGAAATCGATAGGGGAATTAATCAGGGTATTCTGTTTTGCCATGTTAAGCGTTGCCGCACTGATGTCAGTTGCGAGTACCTGCCAGTTGCTGCGTTCCTGTTTAATAGTCACCGCAAGAGCGCCGGAGCCCGTACCAAGATCTATTACTTTCCTAGAGCTAGGGTCGAATCGATTGAGGATGATTTCAACTAGCAACTCTGTATCCGGGCGCGGGATAAGGGTATGCCTGTCGACCATGAAAGATCTTCCCCAGAATTCCTGAAAACCCTGAATATACGCTATGGGCTCGCCTTCCTGCCTTCTTTTCAAAAGGCTGCAGAGTTGTCTGTATTGCCGTGTTGTTAGTATCTGGTCGCTTCGAGCAATCAACTGGGCACGATTCTGCCCGAGGCACAGGCAAAGCAATAGTTCGCAGTCAATCCTTGGTGAGTCCGAAGCAGGCAATAGTTCCCTGCTTGAATTAATTAGTGTCTGTATGGATTCAGACATCAGCCTCGTTATCCAGTCCCAGGGAATTCAGCTGATCTGCTTGATATTCCTGCAGCAATTGATCAACAATGGGGCTTAATTCGCCTGCCATGATTTGCGTGAGTCGATGTAGCGTTAGGTTGATACGATGATCTGTGACTCTGCCATCGGGGAAATTATAAGTTCTGATCTTCTCAGAACGATCGCCGCTGCCGACCTGAATTTTTCTTCTTTCGGCTTGCTCCTGGAATTGCTCTGATTGAGCTTTATCTAGCAGCCTTGACTGCAGCAGGCTCATGGCTCTGGCTTTATTCTTGTGTTGTGATCTTTCATCCTGGCATTCGACCACCAGTCCGCTGGGTATATGAGTCAGTCGTACGGCAGAATCTGTCTTATTAACGTGCTGGCCGCCAGCACCACTGGCCCGGTAAGTATCGATTCGAAGGTCGCTCTTTTCAATCTCTATGGCATCTATATCGTTGATTTCAGGAAGCACGGCGACGGTACACGCAGACGTATGAATTCTACCCTGGGATTCGGTCTGCGGTACACGTTGTACGCGATGAGCACCAGATTCAAACTTCAGGTTGCCGTATACCTGCTTGCCTTCAATTCTGGCGATGACTTCTTTATAGCCACCATGTTCTCCTTCCCGTTCATTGAGGATTTCAACCTGCCAGTTCATGCTCTCGGCGTAACGTAGGTACATCTTGAGTAGGTCACCGGCAAAAATAGCAGCCTCGTCGCCGCCTGTTCCCGCCCTGATTTCAAGGAAAATATTATTACCGTCGTTGGGGTCTTTGGGTAGAAGTCGGATCTGCAGTTGCTGGCCAAGATCATTGAGGGTCGGTTCCAGTTCAGCTAATTCTTCCTGAGCCATCTGACGGATATCGGGATCTTCATCTGCTAGCATGAGCTGCGCTTCAGTGATCAATTTTTCCGTTTTCTGGTAGTCCTGGTAGTTTTGCACGACGGGTTCAATTTCAGAGTATTCTTTTGAGTAAGCCCTGAAACGATCCTGGTTTGCTATGGTTTCAGAATCACTCAATAGAGCCGATAATTCTTCGAAGCGTTCGACCACTTGATTTAATTTGGTTTTCAGTGATGCTTTCATTACTCATCCCTGCCGGCTAGGTTGAACAGTTTGCTGATGGCTGAGATCAATTCCATTTCACCTTCAGCAGCGGCCTTTTTAATCTCCAGGCTGGGTCCGTGGGTCAGTTTCTGAGTAAACTGATTTGCGAATTGAGTCAGTACCTGGTGTGCAGAGTCCCCTTGTTGCAGGCGCGAAATTGCCTTTTCCAGTTCCTTGTTTTTCAGAGAGTCGATCTGTTGGCGGAACGAAACCAGGGTATCCACAGCATCCCGGCTGCGTAATTCAGCTAGAAATTGAGTCAATGAAGTTTGTACTACCTTTTCTGCTTCCTCAGCGGCAGCCAGTCTATGGGCTAGGTTTTCCTCGATCATCTCCTGCAGATCGTCAAGGCTGTACAGGTAAGCGTCCCTAAGGTTAGCCACGGTGGCTTCGATGTCTCGTGGGACGGCCAGGTCGACCATGAATATGGGCTTGTGCTTGCGTTGGATCAGCGCTTGTTCAATGGAATCTTTGGTTATAATGGGCTGGCTGCTGGCGGTAGCAGTAATGATGATATCTGTATTGATGATCTGTTCAGGGATCATGTTCAATTCAATGATCTGTGCCTTGACTTGATCCGCCAGTGGCCTTGCATGATCCAGAGTCCGGTTGGCAATGGTTATTTGCTTGACCCCTGCCTCGGTCAGGTGTTTTGCAGATAATTCGATCATTTCATTGACACCCACAAGTAAGGCGCTGCAACTGGATATATCGGTAAACAGGCGTTTGGCTAGATTGATGGCGGTTGATGGAGCAGAAATGACATGGCGGCCCACGCTGGTTTCCGTTCGTACTCGTTTTGCAGTACGGAAAGTCGCCTGAGCCACCTGCTGCAGGTTTGCGCCCAGGGTAGAGGCCGCCTGTGAATTGGCAAAGGCAGTTTTGACCTGTCCGAAAATCTGGGGCTCACCGAGCACCATGGAATCCAGTCCCGAGGCGACTCGCATCAGGTGTTGCACTACCTGTTCATTGACGAAGTGATAATCGCTGCCTTCCAGTTCATGGAATTCCAGTCCGTGGTACTGCGCTAACCAGTCTCTGATTTTACCTGGCGCAAGCGATGATCCTGAGGCAATGATTTCGGTTCTATTGCAGGTAGACAGGATAACCACTTCGTCCAGGCTCAGTTCTGCCTTCAAATTGGCGAGTGCTAATTTGAGTTGCTCTGGCCCGAAGGCGATCTTCTCCCTTAATGCGATTGGCGCGCTCTGATGATTGATGCCCAGTAAGGTCAGATTCATGAGTTGGTTCAGCATCACCCACCGAGGTTGGGTGACTTTCGGCCCTCGTAAAATTAGAATAGTTACAAATTTGCTGAGGTCTTGACCTCGATTTAGCGTATTGTACGTTGGTTCACAAGGAATTACAGGTAATCCTGTACAGGCATTTTAAGATCATGAAAGTTAAGTTACGTTGCCCATACGCAAGTTTATTGCTTGCCACCATTATTTTAAATGGTTTGTCGAGTTGTACGTCTAACTCTACTGTTCAGTTGCACAGCGATTCGATTGAAGTGCCAGAATTGGCGAGTGAATCTGATGGCAAGCCGACCTCTGAGGATGCCCAGATCGAGTATCCAGTACGCGCCTTCACCCAACAGGGTCTGTACGAACTGCTGGTTGCCGAAGTCGCAGGCTATCGTGGTCAATATAAGATCGCTTTGAGTAAATATCTGGAACAAGCCAAAGCAACTCAAGATGCAGGCGTGGCCGCCAGAACCACGCGATTGGCTAATTATCTCAAGGATCAGCGAAGTATTTTTCTAGCTTCGAGAATCTGGGTTCAAGCTGATCCGGATAGTCTTGAAGCCCGGCGTTATTTTGTCGATCAGTTAATCCGTCAGCGTGATTATATCCAGGCCATGTCGCAGATGAAGGAGGTTAAACGATTAGGCGGAGATGCACATTTTGATATTTTTGCTTATCGAGTCGCCAGTATGGACGTTGAAGGTAGGCACAATCTGCTGCTCAGTGTTGTAGAAATGCTGGATAGCTTCCCCGCTGACAAGGATCTTCGGTTTACCCAGGCAGCGCTACTGGAACAGACCGGCGAGCCCGAAAAAGCCCTGGAAATTGTGGACTTGTTGCTGGCCGAGGGAGTCCAGGTCAATTTCATTATCTTGAAGGTCAATCTGTTGCGCGTGTTGGGCCAAGGCGCTGATCTAATGGATTTTCTAGATGCCCAGATTGAAATGGGTACGGATTCGAGAAGGGTCAGGGCAATGTACGCAAGGCAACTGTTTGACTCAGATCGACGTCAGGAAGCCAAACTGCAATACCAATTGCTGCTCGGTGATGATCCTGATGATGATGAGGTTCTGTTCGCGCTGGCGCTGATAGCCATGCACGAGGATGATGCTCAGAATGCTCGGAAATACCTGAATAGAATGATTCGACTTAACCTGCGTCGAGATGATGCCTACTATTATCTGGGATCTCTGGCTGAAAAGGCTGGCGATGATATGCTGGCTATTCGAGAGTACGGGAAAGTTAATAAGGGTTATAACTTTATTTCAGCACAGGCTCGAATTGCCAGTTTGATCTCAGGTCAGGTTGGTTTGTCTGAAGCCAGAAATTTTCTGGGCCAAAGCAGGGTTGCCAACCCTGATGCCCAGAGGCCGCTGGTGTTGTTAGAAGCCCAGTTGCTGTCCGAAGCCAGCGCGGAAGATGAATTATTTGGCTTTCTTGACAGCCAGCTAGCGCTGGACCCTGATAATTTGGGCCTGCTCTATTTTAGAGCAATGAGCGGACAGAAATTTGGCAGCCTGGATATCCTGGAAAGAGACCTGCAGAGAGTTATTCAGTTGGACCCGGGCAATGCAGATGCTTTGAATGCGCTGGGTTATACGCTTGCAGACCAGACTGATCGTCACGAAGAAGCGTACTCCTTGATTACCAGAGCACTGATAATCAAACCTGAAGAAGCTGCATTTCTTGATTCCATGGGTTGGGTATTGTATCGGCTGGAGCGGTTGTCAGAAGCGATAGATTATCTGCAGCGTGCTTACCAGTTATTTCCTAATGATGAAGTTGCTGCTCATTTAGGAGAAGTATTGTGGAAGGATGGGCAGCGTTCCAGAGCTAAAAAGGTATGGAAGAAGGCCCTTGAATTAGCACCTGAAAGTCCTTTCCTGGTCGATATACTTAAAAGAATCTCCGGGAAATAACTGTGAGGCAGTCCGCGCTTTTATTGCTGCTCTGCCTGATGGTTCTCGGCTGCCAGTCGATTGTTACAGTCGAGCATCAGTTGTCTGATGAAGCAGGCTTGTTTGAGAGAATTAAGGGCAAGATCTCAATCTCCGGCCAACCTTCTTCGCTTTCTTTTGATTGGTATCATACAGATGACAGTCATCGCCTTCGGTTTTCTTCTTTCGGGTTGGTGGTTGCAGAGGTTGCCGCTAAAGGAAGTGATATCACTATCCAGACGGGTGATGGTCAAACATGGAATCAGGCGTCGGCGCAGTTATGGATGGAGGCGAACCTGGGAATTGCGCTGCCTTTGCAGTCGGTTGCATTCTGGCTGAGTGGCCGTCCAGACCCAGGGCATCCAAGTATTACTCAGGTAAATTCATTTAGTCAGTTGGGCTGGCAGGTGAAGGTCAATCGTCTCCACAGGCTCGGCTATCCTCAGAAACTGACCTTGGAAAAGTCCGGTATCAAGGCAAAGATAGCGGTGAGTTCATGGCAATAGGAGATCAGTATTTTTTTCCAGCGCCCGCTAAGCTGAATCTATTTCTTCATGTTCTGGGTCAGCTTGAGAATGGTTATCATGCGCTTCAATCGGTGTTTCAGTTGATCGCTCTACAGGACCGTATCGGCTTGGAAGTCGATTTCAGCTCCTCAGAGATCCACTTGGAAGAACCTCAGGAGTTAGCCTGTGGGACAGACAATCTAGCTTATCGTGCAGCACGCATGTTACAGGAGGCGACAGGATGTACAAACGGCGCCCGCATTCAACTGCACAAGAATATCCCTGTTGGTGCGGGATTAGGCGGCGGTAGTAGTGATGCTGCAACTGTGCTGGTCGGCTTAAACGAGTTGTGGCAATTGAAGTGTTCCGAGCAGGAACTGCTGCGTTTAGGTGGGCGGCTCGGTTCTGATGTTCCTTTTTTTATTCATGGAAAGAATGCCTGGGTGACAGGTACCGGTGATGAGCTCACGGATATGGAAGTGCCTGAAACATGGTTTCTGGTAGTATATCCTGGCGTTCAGGTGTCGACTGGGCAAATATTTCAGCATTCGGATTTGACACGGGGTACTCCTGCAAGGACAATAGCGCGTTTTTCAGAAGATGGTGGAAACACCGATTCATGGAGTAATGATCTGGAAAGCGTCGTATTCAGGCTTTTTCCCGAAGTACAAAGTGCAAAGAACTGGTTAAGCCAGTGGGGCACTGTTAAAATGTCCGGCTCAGGTAGTAGCGTATTTTTAGATGTTGGTTCAGAGGAAAACGGTCAGGCGGTCTTGCTGCAGATTCCGAAAAAATGGACCGGGTATTTGATACCGTCGTTGAACTCCAGTAGTTTGCATACACAATTGCAGCGCTACCAGAGCGAAACCTGAACAAGTGAGATTTATTTAAGGGATTGGGGTGTCGCCAAGTTGGTAAGGCACAAGGTTTTGATCCTTGCATGCGGGGGTTCGAGTCCCTCCACCCCAGCCACTCTTATAATCCTAAATTGGGGATACGCGCGTGGCCGAGCTCAAGATATTCACTGGAAATGCCCATGTTGCCTTGGCAAATAGGGTAGCGGACCGATTACGGCTTGATCTAGGAGATGCTGAGGTCGGTCGTTTCAGTGATGGTGAGGTCAGCGTTGAAATTATCGAAAACGTTCGTGGCAAGGATGTTTTTATCGTGCAGCCTACCTGCGCACCGACCAACGATAACCTGATGGAACTGATCGTGATGGTCGATTGCATGCACAGGGCATCCGCGGCTCGTATTACTGCTGTGATACCGTATTTTGGTTATGCCAGGCAGGACCGCCGGGTCAGGTCAGCGCGTGTACCAATCACTGCAAAGGTTGTTGCTGACATGCTGACCAGCGCGGGAATCGATAGGGTACTGACAATAGATCTGCACGCCGACCAGATCCAGGGGTTTTTTAACGTGCCGGTTGATAATATTTATGCCACCCCTGTTTTGCTTCTGGATATCGAAAAGCAGGTAGAGACGGGCCTTTATACGGATGTGATGATTGTGTCACCTGATGTGGGTGGGGTAGTCAGAGCGAGGGCGATGGCCAAATTGTTGAATGACGCAGATCTGGCCATTATCGACAAACGAAGACCGGAGGCTAATCAGTCGGAGGTGATGCATATCATTGGTGATGTGGCCGGACGAACCTGTGTTCTGGTTGACGATATGGTAGATACTGCAGGCACACTCTGTGCAGCGGCAGATGCCTTGAAAAGAGAGGGCGCTACCAAGGTCATTGCCTATTGCACCCATCCAGTACTATCGGGACGGGCATTAGAAAACTTAGGCGGTTCATCCCTGGATGAATTGGTTGTGACCGATACTATCCCCTTGTCTGATGAAGCCTGTGCAGTACCGGGGATCAGACAATTGAGTGTTGCCGATGAGCTGGCAGAATCTATTCGCCGGATCAGTAACGAAGAATCATTGAGTGCATTGTTTGCCAAACGCATCCAACCAGCACTTTTTTAACGCCCTGACAGGGCATCACAATAGCAGGACGTGGTCGCAGCGTTCTGCCAATTTAAGGAGCTAAAAATGGCTGCTGACTTCGAGTTAAGTGCCGAGCTGAGAACTGACATGGGGAAAGGTGCGAGCCGCCGCCTGCGTCGCAAGGCCGATCAGATACCTGCTGTTATATACGGAGCAGGACGGGAACCACAATCGCTGACCATGGCGCACAAAGACCTTGCCATGGCCTGTGAAAACGAAGCGTTTTACTCGCATGTATTAACGTTGACTATTGACGGTGAGAAACAGTCTGCAATTATTAAGGACTTACAGCGTCACCCTGCAAAACCAAGAATAATGCATGCGGATTTTCTGAGAGTTCAGATGGATCACCTGATCTCAGTTGAAGTTCCACTGCATTTCTTAAATGAGGAATTATGTGTTGGCGTGAAGCTCGGTGGCGGGCAGATCTCGCATAACATGTCACAGGTGGAAATCAGCTGTCTGCCAGGGGCACTTCCGGAATTCATCGAAGTGGATTTGACTGATCTAGAGCTAGGCCAGGCAGTGCATATGAGTGAAATCAGTCTGCCTGAAGGTGTCACCATCCCTGCACTGACTCACGGCGCTGATTATGATCAGGTTGTTGCCTCAGTTCACCTTAACAAACGCGCTGAATTAGAACTGGAAGAAGATGAAGAAGAAGCCAGTGAAGGTGACGAGACTGAAACCGGGTCCGAAGACGAAAGCGAAGAATAAGCCTGCATTGGTCGAGTAATTATCTATGAGCCTGTCGCTCATCGTAGGCCTTGGTAACCCTGGTGCTCAATACACGGGCACCCGTCACAATGCGGGTGCTTGGTTTGCCGAAATGCTTGCCAGGGAAGTCGGTGCTACTTTTAAAGAGGAAAAGAAATTTTTTGGCCGGCTCGCTGTCGCGAATTTTGGTGGCGTCGAATTTCGCCTGTTGATTCCGAGTACCTTTATGAATGAAAGTGGCCGGGCCGTAGGTGCACTGTGTCATTTTTTTAAAATCCCGGCGGCGGCCATTGTGGTCGCCCATGATGAGTTGGACCTTCCCCCGGGGACGGTGCGATTAAAGCAGGGCGGCGGATTAGCCGGACACAATGGTTTAAAGGATATTTCCCGCCATCTTGGCGGTGACCAATCATTCCGGCGGTTGCGTATTGGTATTGGCCGCCCCGAACATAAAGCTGATGTGACACCTCATGTGCTCAGTAAACCAGCGCCCGCTGAGAGAGCGGCAGTTGATGTGGCTTTTGCAGAGGTTTTGGCAATAATGCCCGCATTGCTGGCTGATCGCTGGGAAGACGCATTGAAAAGCCTGCATACCCCAAAGGCAGTAAAAGAAAATCTGGCTGATGATAATACTTCGGAGTAAACATGGGATTTAAGTGTGGAATTGTTGGACTTCCGAATGTGGGTAAGTCGACCTTGTTTAACGCGCTGACCAAGGCGGGAATAGCAGCGGAAAATTTCCCTTTTTGCACCATTGAACCCAACTCCGGTATCGTACCCATGCCTGACCCGCGCCTGGACGCACTGGCTGATATTGTCAGCCCCCAGCGGGTCGTTCCAACCACCATGGAATTTGTTGATATCGCGGGGCTGGTTGAAGGCGCATCAAAAGGGGAAGGGTTGGGCAATCAGTTTCTTGCCAATATCAGGGAAACCGATGCCATTGGTCATGTGGTTCGTTGTTTTGAAGATGATAATGTGGTCCATGTTGAAAATACGATTGATCCCGCCCGAGATATTGAAATCATTAACACGGAATTGCAGTTGGCTGATCTGGAGACGGTTAGCAAAGCCATCAGTCGAGTTGAGCGCATTGCCAAAAGCGGTAACAAAGAAGCCTTGGTAGAATTAGAGGTGTTTGAGGCCATGCAAGCGCATATTGATCAGGGCCAGCCAGCTCGGACGCTGAAATTGACCGAGGATCAACAAGCGCTCGTAGCAACACTGCACCTGTTAACGATGAAGAAGGTGCTTTACATTGCCAATGTGGATGACTCCGATATTGATGAGCGTGGGTTACTAGCGGTCGTACAAACCATTGCGGATGCTGAAGGTGCGGAAGTGGTAACTATCTGCAATAAACTGGAAGCTGAAATAGCCGAACTGGAAGATGATGAGAGGCTTGAGTTCTTAAATGAGTTGGGTTTGAACGAACCTGGCCTTGATAGAGTCATTAGAGCGGGGTATCGGCTGTTAGGGCTGCAGACTTATTTTACCGCAGGCGTGAAGGAAGTCAGGGCCTGGACGGTAAAACAGCAGGCATCTGCGCCTAAGGCCGCTGCCGTGATTCACACTGACTTTGAAAGGGGCTTCATTCGCGCAGAAGTGATCAGCTATGACGATTATATCAGTGGCCAGGGTGAAGCCGGGGCCAAGCAGGCTGGCAAATGGCGACTGGAAGGCAAGGATTACCTGGTCCAGGATGGCGATGTCATTCATTTCCGTTTTAACGTGTAGGTCCTGCAGGATTCCCAGCCGCGAGAGATAAACAGCTGGGAATGTTAGTCGCCCCATTCTTATTTGGTGTTAACCCCCAGCCATGGCATGATCGAAGCCAAAATAGCCGGGAGCGCGCCATTGAAATACCTTGCATGGATATCGTTAGTCCTGTCCTTTTGCTTTACAGGCCAGCCTTTGGCAGAGAGCAGGGTTGCCGGGTTTCAAACTGATTCACTCCACAACCAGTCTCAGCAGGCGGACATCGCCTTTTATGGCGAGCACATTATTCCCATCAGTGGTTCAACGCGCCCGGTCAATTTTGTTGCGGTGAAAGGCGATAAAATCATTTATGTGGGTGATTACAAGGATTGGCAGGGCAGCGTTGGCGAAACCATAGAACTGGGTGATCGTGCCTTGTTACCGGGTTTTATCGATGCCCATGGTCACATCTCGTTTCACTCCAGCATTGCTGGTATGGCCAATGTGGCATCGCCGCCGGTCGGCCCTGCGGAAAACATAGCGGACCTGATCCAGGTGCTGCGGAACTTTATTCAAAAGAGTAAACCAGCACCGGAGCAATGGGTTGTGGGCCTGGGTTACGATGATTCACTGCTCGCTGAGGGGCGACATCCAACCATAATTGATCTCGACCAGGTTTCCCTGACACTGCCCATTTTGTTAATGCATGTGTCCGGGCATCTTGCAGCAGTTAATTCCCGGGCACTGGAAATTGCCGGCATTAATGAGACTTCAGTAAATCCGCCAGGGGGTGTTATAAGGCGTTTCACCGGCAGTCAAAAACCCAATGGCGTGCTGGAAGAATCGGCAACCTCTGCTGTGCATCGGTTTCAGGCACCGAGTGCGGACCCGTTCGGGGATTTGCAGCGTGGCATCCTGGATTTCGCCAGCAATGGTATTACCACGGCCCAGGAAGGCGGTGCTTCTGCTGCCGCCATCAAGATGCTTAGAGCTGCAAGCCAAGACAGTTCTTTTCCCATTGATGTGGTGGCCTATCGTCGAGTGCAGGAAAAAGAGCTCGCAGACCCTGACCTGCACAGCATCCATAGCCAGGAATATAGTAACGGTTTTCGCGTTGGCGGCATTAAGCTTCTCCTGGATGGCTCACCCCAGGGAAAAACCGCGTTTCTGACTGAACCCTATGCGGTTCCACCGGAGGGTAAAGGGGCGGACTATCGAGGTTACCCGTGGATGCCGGCAGTTTCTGTTGATGCGCTTTTTGCAAAATTTATAGCCTCCGCCACGCCGATACTGGCCCATGCAAATGGAGATGCTGCGGCTGACTTGTTTCTAAATGCCCTTGCCCGCAGTCTGCCAGCCAGTAAATCGTTGGATCATCGAACCGTCATGATTCATGCCCAGACAGTGCGAGAAGACCAGTTGGATCGCATTGCCAAGATGCAGGTCATTCCCTCGTATTTTTCGGCGCATACTTTTTATTGGGGAGATTGGCATAGAGATTCGGTTTTGGGCCTCAAGCGGGGCAGTAGGATCAGTCCTACTGCCAGCAGCCTGAACAAGAATATTCTGTTTACGGTCCATAATGATGCGCCAGTAGTGCCGCCCGACATGTTGAGATTGGTATGGGCAACGGTAAACCGCCTGACCCGCAGTGGTCAGACGCTGGGTAGTTCGCAGAAGATATCAGTGCATGAGGCCTTAAAGGCGGTCACCATCAATGCCGCTTACCAGTATTTTGAGGAAGACAGTAAGGGCAGTATAGAGCCTGGCAAACAGGCAGACCTGGTGGTTCTGTCACAGAACCCGCTAACCGTACCGCCTCTTGAATTACTGAATATAGAAGTCGTAAGAACCATTGCCAGAGGGAAAACGGTGTATCTTGCCAAGGGAAGCTGAGTTTAACCGGCGGCGGTGTTCAATGGTTAACGATAAAATGTACCCCTTGATGATTTCCGATCTAATGGGTTCGTTGATACAGTAAGTCGTTCGTTACAGGGTACTTAAGTGGGTTCGAGTATCGTTCACAGGATTAAGAGTTTAGGCAGCGTAGAAGAGGACATCCCATGCTGGAATTTTTGGAAACGAACATGAGCCTGCTGGCAACGGGTTTGAAATCGATCGTGTTTTTTGAGGCCAGCATATTCAGTTATGAGATACCGCTGATTGTTCTCTGGCTGGTGCTGGGTGCGCTTTTCTTTACGGTCTACCTGAATTTTATCAATATCCGGGGGTTCACTCATGCGGTCGGACTCATCAGCGGTAAAATTACTGGTAAGGCGGGTGCCGCTGGCGAAATATCTCATTTCCAGGCGCTGACAACGGCGGTATCCGGGACGGTAGGTATTGGTAACATCGCCGGTGTTGCCATCGCGATTTCCCTGGGTGGTGCCGGGGCAGCATTCTGGCTGGCGGTCGCTGGCTTTCTGGGTATGTCGACCAAATTCTGTGAGTGTACGTTGAGCACACTGTATCGTACAAAGCATGCAGACGGCAGTATTGCCGGTGGCCCCATGTTCTATTTAAAGGAAGGTCTGGCGGGTCTAGGTCGGCCCAGGCTGGGCAGAGTGATGGCCGGGTTTTACGCAGGTTGTATGGTGGTTGGCTGCTTCGGTATTGGCAATATGTTCCAGTCGAATCAGGCCGCAGTTATCCTGACAGCTCAGCTTGGCGATCTGAATTTTGAGTATTCCAATATGGTCATCGGGTTGTTGCTCGCGTTTGCAACCGGCCTGGTTATCATTGGCGGTCTGAAAAGTATCGCAGCAGTGACGTCACGCCTGGTACCAGTAATGCTGCTGGTTTATCTGATTATGGTGGCTGCTGTGCTGGGGCTTAATTTTGATCGCCTGGATGATGCGCTGCTAATGATTGTCTCAGAGGCTTTTACGGCGTCGGGCATTAATGGTGGCATTATCGGCGCTCTCATTATTGGTTTTCAGCGAGCTGTATTTTCCAACGAAGCCGGGCTTGGTTCAGCCGCTATTGCCCACGCTGCCGCCAAGACCGATCAACCTGTGAGCCAGGGTATGGTGGCTTTGCTGGAACCCTTTATTGATTCAGTTGTGGTCTGTAGCTTGACCTCATTGGTTATAGTTATTCTGGTGATTCTTCCCGGGGAGGCGACCAGTGGCCTAAGTGGGATCGAAATGTCATCAAGGGCTTTCGATGCGGCGATACCGGGATCATCAGCTTTGCTCAGCATCATTGCGACCCTGTTTGCCTTTTCAACGATGCTGGCCTGGTCCTACTATGGTTTAATCGCACTGGAGTATCTGCTTGGCCGATCAGAGGTTTCAGGTCTGGTTTTCAAGCTGATCTTTTTAGTTTTTATCGTAATAGGCAGTACTGTAGACCTGAAGTCAGTGATTGAGATATCCGATGCGCTGGTCTTCCTGATTTCAATTCCTAATCTGGTTGGTTTGTATTTCCTGGCGCCACAGATAAAAAGAGAACTTCAGGCCTATCAGGCCAATAACCCGTCATGAAAAGCAGGCGTAGCCTGAATGCTCGCAGGATAGCTGTATGGGTGTGATTGTTTGACTGCTGTAGGTGATCAGTGACTGGGAAATATTCGGGTTTTTACGGCGGCCCGACCAGTTACCTTGACATGACCTTAATGACGAAGCAAAATTCGCAGCTTCTCATGGTATGGCTACGTAGCTCAGCTGGTTAGAGCACAGCATTCATAATGCTGGGGTCGGTGGTTCAAGTCCACCCGTAGCTACCAACTCGGTTTCTTCGCAAAGCGAAGAAAGTCGAGGCCGACAGCGTTTTCACCGCAGGTGAAAATCGCGAGAGGCTACTCCCTGAATTTCAGTTGTGTCCAAACCGTGCCCAAACTCGCACCCGAAGTTCACACCTTCTTAAGCAGTTCACCCGGCTCAATCTCAAAGTAATCACACAAGGCACTGATCGTTTCCGTGTTTGTGTTGCAACCCGGAACGTTTGAAATCCTGGTCAATGTTGGCCCGGATATTCTTATCTCCTCGCTGACCTCATTCAAAGTAATACGACGTCCATCCCGAAAGGACTTCTCATCTAATGCCTGCTTGAAAAGGATGCGGATCACCGTTTTCTGTTTCCTTAAAGAAAGCTATTGCCTAGCGAGGGAGTAATTATAGTGTGCTCACAGAATTATGTTGAAAAAGCTGAATGGAATGAAGTGTGTCAGAGGGAGCATTTCAGTACAATTCAACTACATGAATATCACCATCGAACCTAACGCTGCCCATCGCGCCGTGCTAATCAAGTCAGCTAGCTACGCCTCGCTCGTACTCGCGCTCTTACTGGTGGTTTTGAAAGGATGGGGCTGGCAGGAGACCCAGTCGGTATCGGTGCTCAGTTCTCTGGCAGACTCTATTCTCGATGTGTTAGCCTCCTCCGTTACTTTCTTTGCCGTGCGCTACTCACTAGCGCCCGCTGATAATGAACATCGGTTCGGGCATGGCAAGTCAGAAGGCTTGGCCGCGCTGGTGCAGGCGCTGATAATCGCAGGATCCGGGAGCTACGTGTGCTACGAGGCAATACGCAGAATTGCTGAACCGCAGGAAATTGTGGCACCCGAGATTGGGCTTGGTGTAATTGCATTTGCGACGGTTGCTACACTTTTGCTGGTGATTTTTCAGCACTACGTCGCTCGACGCACTGGATCGGTTGCAATCAGCGCTGACGCAGCACACTATCAATCGGACCTCTTCATCAATGTCGTGGTGGCGCTTTCTATAGTGCTCACAAGCTGGACCGGTGAACTGCTAATTGATCCCTTTGTGGGTCTGCTGATCGCGATATTTGTTCTCTATAGCGCCTCATATATTGCCCGTCGATCGCTGAAAATACTGCTCGATCACGAAATACCAGAGCAGGATCGCGATGAAATAGCAGCACTGGCATGCTCACACGCTGACGTGAGGGGTCTGCATGACATGAGAACACGCTTTGGTGGCAGTCACTACATCGTCCAGTTTCACTTAGAAATGCAGCCAGACATCACCCTCTTGCGTGCACATCACATTATGGATGAAGTCGAAACTGCCATTCTCGAGTCATTCCCGGACTGCGAGATCATCATTCATGCGGACCCCCTAGGCCTTCCCGAGCAGCGCGACAACTTCAGCACATGAAAAAAATAGCTGGAATGGCTTAAGAAAAGCAGCCGGGTTATAGCACTTTCGCTTCCACGACCTCAGACACTCCTTTGCCAGCAAATTGGTAATGAAGGGTGTTGACCTGTATGTGTTGAAAGAGTTGCTGGGACACTCCAGCATCTAGGCTACTTCCTTACTTCCTTACTTCCTTACTTCCTTACTTCCTTACTTAGACGAGCGACCGCGTACCTCTCGTGAATTGCTTGAACTCGTGAATAACGACAAAAAGTATTCCCGCAAGGTCTCAAGAAGTCAGATCAGTAATGAACTCAATACCTTAGTGCATCGGGGAATCGTCAACTCACCTTTAAAAAAGAGGCGGCGAATATGATTTGGTGAGGTTATGAATTCATGAGTTCACGTTTGTGGCCCTCACTGGCAGGAATTGACATTTATGTTGGCTATACGCTTGACAGACGACGCGATACTGAACATGAAACGATTATTTGGGCGACTTAGTAAAATCGTCACGCCGGGGCGCCTCCATCCGCCATATAAACAGAGCCCGTTACAGAGTCGCTATCATCTGGCGCCAGAAAAAGCATGACCTTCGCGATGTCGTGAGGTTCCGCATACGGTCCAGAGGTATGTTTGCCCGCATGCCTTCTCTGGCCATTTCAGCATCACCTGGGGCAAAACCTTCTTCCAGGCTGCGCATCACTCTGATTTCAACGGCCGTGGGTATAGCAAGAATTAACCACGTTTTCTTGCCAGTTTCCAAATATCTTTTACTGCGGATCACTTCCAGCAACGTCACATTCCAGAAAGATATGGGTATCAGTGACGACCCGGACATCTGATTTGGCCTTGAAGTTCTGGATTTAACAAAAGCGCTATTTTTTGCGTAAAATGTTGCAGATGGATTCTTAGTCTTCAGCAAACACAGTATTTTTGAGTTTGAATCCAAGTATATTTCCGAGCATTGCGACAGCAAACCAGACCCAGCCATGCAAGCTACCTGAAGCAATACCGCTGAAGTAGGCGCCAATATTACAACCAGAGGCGAGCCTGGCTCCATAGCCCAATAATAATCCACCCAGAATCAGGCGGCCTATGAGTAGGCCAGAAGCCTTATAGCTAACCGACATTTTGCCGCTCACGCTTGCTGCCCACCAGATTCCGATAACCAAGCCAAAATTCATCACTGAAGTACTGTGCTTGAGTACTGGCGCGCTTAAAGCTTTAGCCCAGGATGCACTTTGCCAATATTCATAACTTGAGAGATCTCCTCCAAAAAAGCTAAATATCTTAGCTCCCCACAACGCAAAACCCGAGGTCACTCCCCATGGTTTTCCCTTTACCAGGAGTGTCGTTAAATTGAGTATAGCTAGAAGTAACACGCCCACTATCAATGGCCAGTGGTTTGTTAAAAAACCTTGTTTCTTTTCGCTGTTGCTTTCACTCAGGGGTTCGATTTTGTTATGAACTTTCTTTTCGAGCACGAGGAAGCCGATCCACAAGACGCCCGCGATACTGAGATTTATGATCAGAGCGGATGTTAGCCCCCAGTCATCGATCATTGAAAATTTACCAAGTGATGGGAACTCATTCCACCAAGGTACATGGAAAGTTCCGATGAGTGAACCTACGACAAAACCCAATAGAGTAATACCCATGCGCAGGCTGCCAGAACCCAGATGGACAAGTGTGCCGGAGGCACAACCGCCACCAAGCTGCATGCCTATGCCAAAAATAAATGCACCTGCCGCCATTGCGGTGCTGATTGGGGTTAGTTTTCCTGTAAGTTGGGTGCCCATAAACTCACCTTGAGAAAACATGGGTAACATCAAAATGCTGGCAGCGCTAAGCATCAGCATTTGAGCTCTTAAATTTCGAGTTTTGCAATTGTTTATAATGTTGCTAAAACCCGCTGTAAAACCGAAACTGGCTTGATATAAAACTAATCCTATCGCGCTACCGATGATGTACAGGTTTCCCTGTTTAGTACCAACTAAGGTGAACATTGCCAAAATGCTCAATCCATAGCCAACAGTAAACAATGCGTTCCCGGGATTGTTTTTGATTAATGTGATCGGAGAAATATTTGTGTGCATAAATTTTTATTCTTATTGCCGTGGAATAAGGATCGCCCAAATCAAATCCTATCGTACTATGCATGTCATAGCTGGGGGCCGCCCAGTTACATCACCGACCGCGTCGTAATTCAAAAGATCCTCGATCACATAAGGGCGCACCCAGTTCGCAACCACCACAGATTAAAACGGCGACAGCTATCCAATTCTAAAACAGGCTCGGACGAACAAGCCAAAACACCCCTGCCCGACCTTTAAACCGCCTAAGTGATCAAGACAACAGTCTGTAGGCTAGTAGATCAACACCATGGCAGTCATTGACCATCAAAAAGAATTACCACATCACGGTGTCCTAAATTTGAATGATCATCAGCCATCACCATACATGACCGTTCTTCGGCAATGTGGTTTATCTATCCTATCTTCGCAAAGTAGCTGTCCCGTTAGCCTTTGCCGCAATGTATTAGTCTCAAACAGACTGTTGATGTCAAATGCAAAAACTGTAAGCATCTAAGGATCACAAATCCCAACTGACCGACCTACAGCAAATAAAATAGGGACGCCTAAACATGCAAAACATTGATCAAATTCTAGAAAAACATATCGCCGGCGGCGATCTTCCTTGCGCGGTGGCCGGTGTCGCTAATGCTGACGGCCCTTTGTATATGGGTGCCGCTGGTCTGCGCAGTCTTGATGCTTCAGATGCCATGACCACAGACACTATTTTCGCCATTGCCTCCATGACCAAGGCCATCACCACCGTTGCCACCCTGCAATTGGTTGAGCAAGGGCTCATTGATCTGGACACGCCCATTACCGCCTACCTGCCTGATTTGGAGCACCTTAAGGTTTTGGATGGCTTTGATGATGACGGCAAACCTATGCTCAGTTCGCCGAAAAGCAACCCTACCACTCGCCAACTACTCACCCACACATCCGGTTATGTGTATGAGATATGGAATGCCAATGGATTGCAGCGTGTGGCCAGTGAACAAATAGACAGCCTCTTTGCTGAAGGTGGCAACGGTATGACGGCACCCCTTGGTTTCTCTCCAGGAGAGCGCTGGGAATACGGTATTGGTATTGATTGGGCTGGTGTCATTGTCGAAACCCTAAGCGGTAAAGGTTTGGACGTTTATTTCCAAGACCACATTTTTGCCCCATTAGGCATGCATGACAGCTCTTATAACGTGCCGGATGAAAAAGCCGCCAGGCGTGCCGCGATCCACGCCAGAACTGAGACTGGTCTAACGGTAATCCCACACCTTGGCGAACCAGTATCTGGCGGCGGTGGCTTAAGTTCAACCATCACGGACTACCTTCGGTTTATGCGGGCATTGCTGAATCAAGGCACATTAGACGGTGCGAAGATTTTGCAGCCCTATACAGTGGATATGATGTTTGAAAATCACATTGGTGATTTAAACGTTACCCCCGGTCCAACGCAAATGCCGGCTTTGAGTAACGACTTCGACATGGGCTTTGGCCAACCAGCCAAATGGGGTTTAGGCTTTCTGCTGCACGAAGCACAAACAGAATCAGGACGCCCCAAAGGTTCTGCTTCTTGGGCAGGTTTGTTTAACAGCTACTTCTGGATAGACCGTGAAAACGATCTTTGCGCTGTTATCGGAACTCAGGTTTTACCTTTTTACGATACTCACGCCGTGGCTATGCTGAAAGACTTTGAATCTGCAGTTTATAAGAATCTGAAATCATAGACGGGGCTTCTACATATTAGGCCAATAGCAAGCCAGCAGCCCCCGAGCGTGGGCGCTGCTGACCTTAAGTGTCCGCACACCCAGACACTTTCATCGATGAACTAGCTTTTTGGCACGCTGGCAGTGTGGAGGCCAGCGGTTCGACCCCGCTTAGCTCCACAAAAAAAAGGGCCTGTCGACAGCTAGCCAACCCTAAAACATTCGCGGATAAACAGCCAAATCAACTTTGCGCGGAACAAAAACCTTTTCAGTGATCAACCAGGCCACCTGTAAGACAGTAGATCATTGGATATTCAGACATTGACGATCCCGTACCGAAAAACGACCCCACGGACTTCTTTTCGCAAAAAATCTCAATCAAGATACTTTTGAAATCCGGGATAAATGCGGTTTAAACTTCCTATCCACTGAATATAAATTCAGGTCGAACGGTGGCCGAGGTGTGGAAACATTTGCCGGTTCAGTTAGATTGACAGACGATGCACTATATAGAACGATATGCAGCGAAAGCATGGTTCCATCGTCGGAAAAACAGTAACGAATTGAAAATATAAAGGATGTTGGTATGGCAAGAGGAATGAAAATTGGCCTAGTCCCAATAAATGTTGGGATTGTCTCACTTGAGCAAATGCTTGGTTTGGCTCAATTGGCGGAGCAGTTGAACTACGAGTCTGTTTGGACATTTGAGCATGTCGTCGTGCCTGTGGACTATGAATCAAAGTATCCCTACAACCCGGAAGGAAAAATGGGTGGACCTTCGGATGCAAACTTTATCGACCCACTCATTGCGCTATCGCACATTGCGGC
>DUBB01000052.1:0-416 GCA_012960535.1 Gammaproteobacteria bacterium | reverse complement strand
GGTGTGAATATATTGCCGCAGGCAAACCCCCTTTATGTTGCGAAACAAGCTGCAAGCCTGGACTTTGTCTCAGGCGGACGACTGGAGTTTGGACTTGGTATTGGCTGGCTCAAAGAAGAATACGAAGCGCTTGGTGCCCCATTCGAAAAACGGGGTGCGAGGTTTGATGACTACATGGAAGGCATGCGAAAAGAGTGGGCGGGCGACATCGTTGAACATCAAAGCGAATTTTTGAATTGGAGTGGCTTTCAGAGCTATCCAAAAGCACCATCTCTGCGCGTGGTCATGGGTGGCAACAAAGGTAAGATTTTTGAACGAACGGCTCGTTTTGGGCAGGGTTGGTTTGCCCCGACAACCCAAGCAGGTGAGCTCAGAGAAGGTGTTCAGACGTTACGCGCTGCATGTGATGAACAGCA
>DUBB01000051.1 GCA_012960535.1 Gammaproteobacteria bacterium | reverse complement strand
CGACAATTCACGTAGCTTTGCAGTTTTATCCAATGCAGACCGTGTAGGACCAAGAGCAGTTACGCACCCGTGGTCGCCTAAATTGGTGATTCCCGGAGCAAGCCTTGACCTAATGTGCGAGCTATGACATTTCTATGCCTTGCAGGGCGGGAAGGGGTACTTGCAGGTAAGCAAAGCCCGCTGATTCATTTTTGCTACCGATTAATTGCTTTGTATCCATAACAGTTCCATAGTTTAGGGATGGCCGTTTTAATTTATCTATATCTGGACAGGAAGTAGCAATGTTCTTCAAGTTGGTGATTGATATGCATTGGTCGATTATCACCCGAGGTCTGCTGTTGATTGTGGTGCTGCCTGGTTTTGTCTCTTCCTGTGGGGATTTCGCAGAAAAAACTGACGGGTTGAATGGTACCTCAGATATTCAGCATGAATTACCCGATTTGCTGCCGTTACAATTGCTGCTTGCTCCGGCTGAGTACCTGGCACCACAGATAAGCCCAGATGGTAACTGGATCAGTTATATTGGTCCCCTTGATGGCGTTGCCAACTTCTTCGTTGCGCCGGTGAATAAGCCACAGCAAGGAAGGCCGGTAACGCACTATACGGAACGCGGAGTACAGGCCACCGATGTCAGTGGGCAGGTGATGTATGCCTGGCACTTCGATAGTAAACAGCTCATTTATCCCAAGGATTATGATGGTGACGAGAACTGGGATATCCATATCGTTGATATCGTCAAGGGTGAAGATCGAAATCTGACACCTTCCCCAGGAGTCAAAACAAGCATAATCGCTTATCACCCCAAATATCCTGATCAAGTCATCATCCAGGCTACTGAACGACACCCGATGATGCCTGATGTTTTTCGTCTGGACCTGAAAACGGGTGATCGCGAAAGCCTTTTTATGAACCCAGGGAATGCACTGGGTTTCCTGCCGGACGGTGACCTTCAACTGCGATTGGCCATCACCGTGAATAGCTCAGGCGGGATAGAGATTAATAGATTGAATGGGGACAACGCATTTGAGCCCTTTCTGGAAATTGCTAACGAAGATCTGCCGGCATTAACCACTTCCAGTTACCAGAAAATATTCCGCGTGACCTCGGATAACGAGAAATTGTATCTCTATGATGTGGAGGGTCGAGATACAACCGCCTTCATATCACTCGATCTTGCCAGCGGCGAAAAAAAGGTTATTGCTGCAGATGACAGGGTAGATCTTTCAGGGATCCTCTATGAGCCAATAACCAATAAACCATTGGCCTATGCGGTGAATTTGACTCGAACATCCTGGCACGCCATTGATGCCTCAGTAAGTGCGGATATTGAATTCCTAAACCAGAAAGCAGCCGGGGACTGGAAGGTTGTTAGTCAGACACACGACAATGACCAGTGGATTGTCCAGGATATGTTGTCACATAAGCCGATTCGTTTTTTCATCTACAACCGATTGGAAAAAACAGTTGTCAACTTATTCACCAGCACGCCAGCGCTGGAGGGGTTGGCACTTTCCAAATTGCACCCCTATAGGGTTCGTACCAATGATGGCTTTGATCTGATCTCGTACCTGTTATTGCCGCCCTGGATGGACCCTGATGAAGATGGCAGACCCTCGCAACCACTGCCGGTTGTCGTCCTGGTACACGGTGGTCCGAGCGATGAACGTGCGCAGTTTGCCTATGGGCCCTTTCTGCACTGGCTGGCAAACCGAGGTTACGGATTGATGTATGTCAACTTCCGTGGTTCGGCTGGTTTTGGCAAGGCCTATATGAATGCCCAGATCAGAGAGTGGGGCGGAAAGATGCATCAGGACATTCTCGATCAAGTGGATTGGGCCATTGCCGAAAAAATAGCCGATCCAGATCAGATAGCCATCATGGGTGGCAGTTATGGTGGATACGAGGTTCTGGTTGCTATGACCATGACTCCCGATAAGTTTGCCTGTGGAATTGATCTGGTTGGGCCCTCTAATCTTGAAATCTTCATGCCCCATTGGGATGAGGATCGAATGGGTGAGGTACTCGGTGATCCACGGACAGAGGAAGGAAGAGCCTTTCTTAGAAGCAGATCTCCCATCACTTTCGCTGATCAGACCCTTCATCCTGTGTTGATTGGACAGGGAGCCAGAGATTCCCGGGTGCCCCAGGATCAGTCGGACATGATTGTAGATGTAATGCAGAAAAATGGTGTCGCAGTCACCTATGTGCTTTACCCTGATGAAGGTCACGGCTTGATGCGTACTGCTAATAATTTCTCCTTTTGGGCCGTGGGTGAAGTGTTCCTTGCAGAATGCCTTGGGGGTCGCAGCATGCCCATCGGCAACGCACTGCAAGGCGCCAGTATGCAGGTGCCCTTCGGTGCGGAATTTATACCAGGCCTCTCTACTGCCCTGGAACAACTCAAAAATCAACAGAGGTAAACACCAACATCCTATAAGCCCGTTAGTTACAGGCTACTTTCCCAGAATGTTCTAGTTCGCGACGTAGATTGTCTCGCAGTCCATGAAGATACCCCTGACGTACTCTCTTGTTCCTGCCATGGATGTCATTACTAGACCGGTGTAATCGCCGGTTTCGGCGAGGAATGCCTGTAGGGTAATGTCTTTAAAACCGTTGTTATGCAAAGCTGTTTCGAATTGGCCAAGGCCTTTGGCATAGGTGGCTACATCTTTGGTACGAACGAGAATATTCATATTGCTGTTGACCTGGCCAATTGTAGCGGTGCGGGTGGGAGTTGTTATAGGTTTCGCGAGAATATCGCCGGTGGTCGCAAATTAAATGCGGTACTTTTGCCGCGGGTTTATGTTTCAGTTGATGAGGCTTGGACAAACCCACGAACATCAACTATCTTGAGTATTCCACATTGCTATCTGGAACCGGGCTGATGTTGAAATGGATTTCAATTTGTTGTGTTCCACTTGCTACTGTCTTCATTGCTTTGTGCTCAGGCTTGGCACTTATTGCAGATGCCAGCCCGGCAGCACAGCGTCATAGCAATGTTCTGGCGGTCATTGGCGGCTCCCATATTGATCGCAGGCACGTGAAAAGCTTCTTCAGTGATGATGCCAAAGTGCTGGAAACTTTGGTTGTTGAGACCTCGGCAGGATCCAGTCCGCCTATCTTGAAAATGCAGCATAAGGACATTCCGTTTTACTACGTTCAGTTTCACGGATTTTCTGATGTGGCTGCTTCGGATATGACGGGTGGCAATTTTGTGCGTATGTTCGCTGCTTTTCATGAACTGGGTGTGACTCATATTATTGCGGGAGCGACCGCCGGCGGTATGCAGCCGGAGTACCGAAATGGGGATCTGATCCTTCCCAATGATTTCATCAACCTGAACTATGAGCGACCTTCCAGTGTTCTGGCTGAGGCTGGTATTCACCGGCCTGGGATACGGTCGGTGTTCAATCCACCGATTTGCCCAGATATTCATAAAGTCCTGTATGAGCTGGCGCTGGAAAATTATACCTTGGGCCGAGTGCATGCAGACGGCGTGGTGGTGCAGGATGATGCCAGTCGATATGAAACGCCCGCTGAGATACGAATGTATCGTGGCATGGGGGGAGACATCATTACCCACAATGTCGTTACCGAAATGATCTATGCACGGCAGTTAGGCATGCATCTGGCTGTGGTTAATGCCGTTTCCAATCCCGCCGTTGGGGTACGGCCGTTTACCAGGGATGAAGAAATGGGGGTTGCAGACAAGATCGCTGAAAATGTGCGACCGATAATCCTCAAAGCACTTGAGAAGCTCTACCATCACCAGCCTGAGTGTGGTGTGGTTTGCAGGGGCGAGCGATATAGCGGGCAGATCGTAGAGGAACAGGCGGGCTGATTTTTTTGAGCATCGTTCGATCCGGTGGGTAATGAGGGTACGTGTTTTTCAACCGCACAAGGACGAGTAAACGAGCGTAAAAAAAGTCAAGCGGGGCCTTGGTCAGGATCCCTGATCAGTGCTGCGAAACGCCGGGATCATTTGAACTATTTGTACCTGAGGTACGGGCGCAAAGGCTGGTTAATGAATGTCGCCCTGATAATGTCGTCCTAATATAGTTCGGCCTAAAATATTCACCAATCAGGGGTCAATAGCGGTATTATTTATCAGCTTAGCGGAGGCTAGACCTTATGCATTTCAGTACCCAGGCTAGATTCTCAGTGTGTTGTTTGCTGCTCCTCCTGGTGCTGATCGCCTGCGGCCAGCCACAGCATCTGGAAGGGGTGAATGAGGGCTCCCGGCGGCCAAACTTCCTCATCATCATGACCGATGACATGGGTTATACAGACCTTGGCGCCTTTGGCGGGAATGACATTGCTACGCCGAACCTTGATCGTCTAGCCATGAATGGCATTCGCTTTTCTAATTTTCATGGACATCTGAGCTGCGCACCGTCAAGAGCCATGTTGATGTCTGGCACGGGTAATCACGAAGCTGGGCTGGGCACGCAAACCGATATCGAGCGTTTTCGCGGAGAACGCAACTACGAGCGCTATCTGGTGGATCGGGTCGCGACCCTTCCCGAGATTTTGCGAGATGCTGGTTATCGAACCTATATTGCTGGCAAGTGGGGCCTGGGTGGACCACTGGCACTGGACCCTAGCGATAGGGGATTTGCTAAGTCGTTCGCGCTGGTGCCCAGTGGTGGTGGCCATTTCCAGGCAATCTTTCATCAATCCCGCTATAGCTATAACGGCAAAGAAGTACCTGAACCCGAACAACCCACCTTCTCGACCACGCTATTTATTGATCAGCTGGTTTCTTTCTTCGAAGAAGACAAGAACAGTGATGCGCCGTTTTTCGCTTTGTTTACGCCTACCGCGCCGCACTGGCCTTTGCATTTTCCGCCAGCAATGAAGCCTTCCTTTGATGGTCACTACGCCAGCGGTTATGAACAGCTCCGCGCGCAACGCCTCGCGGGGGCCATGCAATCCGGCGTCCTGCCAGAGGCAGACGTACAGGTATACCAGGCCAAGGCTTCGGCCTGGAATACACTGGATGAAGACGAAAAGGCATTGCAGGCCCAGGTCATGGAAATTTATGCTGCCATGGTCGCTCACCTTGATCAGGAGATCGGTCGCCTGCTGAATAACCTGCAGGCGCTGGGTGCGCTGGAAAACACGTTGATTCTTTTTATTAATGATAACGGTGCGCAGGGTGGTCCGGTTTTCGGGGGCCCGCGTAGTTATTCGGAGGGCCGATCCTTTGATAATCGTCTTGAAAACCTGGGTGAAGGGAGCTCCTGGGTAAACATGGGGCAAGGCTGGGCCGATGCGGTAAATGCCCCATTTCGAGACGGTAAGGGTACGGTATACGAAGGTAGCGTGCGTGTAGCGGCATTCGCAAACTGGCCAGGAATTAAGCAGCCAGCGTCAGTTTATCGGCAATATCTTAATAATATGGATGTCCTGCCGAGTCTGCTCGAATTGGCTGGCATTGCTCATCCGGCGCCGCGTTTCAATGGCCGTGATGTTTTACCGGCGCGGGGGAAATCGTTTGCTCGTGTTCTACGCGGAGATGCCTCGCCCGTTCATCCTGACGATGAAGCGATAACCCTCTCGAGCGCAGGCAGGCATTTCATGCAGCGCGGCAGCTGGAAGTTACTCAAAGAACTGAACGCCGACTGGGAACTGTATAATCTTGCTGATGACCCCTATGAAAGGCGGAACCTTGCGGCAACCCAGCCGGCAAAACTTGACCAGATGCTGACCGAATTTCGGTTGCACGCAAAGCGCAATAATATCCTTGATCGCTGATGTGGAAAATATTTAGGATGGCTTATAACTGCTGTGACACGATATTTTGGATACGCTGATGTAGCTGGGTTGACCGATCAGGTGCCGTTATGACCTTTCAGTCAATAACTAAGGGCCAGTATGGGGGCCCTAAGGTCAAACAAGCGCCTGAGTAACTTTAAATAAGGTAAGTTAGATCTCTCTAGGGATTGTCAAACTCACGCTCACCCCAGTCGCAGGCCTGGCAGTCCGGGCTTAATTGGTAATGGGCCAGCGTGTCGACAATGAAACGATACCAGACTGGGTCCGGGACCCAGACGCTATCAAGGGCTGCCTTTGCTTGCAGTACCGGGACTTTCAGGAAGATCACGCGGTACAGGAAGGCGAAGGTGGAGGCGCGCAGATTAATCTGGCAATGCAGTAGGGTTTTAAGCTCTGGGTCCTGCTGCAGCAGCGCTGCTACCAGCTGGAAGTTCTTGACAGTCGGCCGGGAGAAGTCGACGGCAATATGCGCGTACTCCATGCCGCTGGCGAGCACCAGGTCATCTTCACCGGCAAGCGCTGTTTGATTGCTGGTCAGAGCCAGATAAATGATGCGTTGAAACCCTGCATTGGCTAGCAGCGAGATCTGCTGTTTGCTGGGTTGGCCGGAACTGGAAAATAATTCGCTGTACTGACGGTAGTTCGAAATATCTGCCAGCCCAGATGCAAGTGCCTGTGTTTGAATGCAACAGGCAAGAATGACCGCCGGCCAGGGTGGGGCTCTGAATCTCATGGTTTGTTCCTTGTGACTGTCGCGAACAAAGGCCCTGGCCGCTGCCAGCACATTCAACAGACGCTCTTGTTGTGGCGAGGTCTCAGCTTAGCCTTTCAATCCTGGAAATACTATTTGCAGTTGCTGGGTTTGCTGGACGCAGAGGTAATCCTGCCCGCTTATGATGTTAATTCAGGTTGGTGCTCTAGTTGTTTCTCATCGTTCTTCGCATTATCTGGTTGCTGCTGTGATTCCTGGAACCAGAGTTTATTTATATGATGAGCGTTTAGAAATCAGCAGGTAGAGGCGAAAGATGCGGTATTCTCTAAGACAGTGGATATAACCTGCTAATAGAAGAGGCTCATGAAGATGGCGACAGAACTTCCAACTCAGACACAGACACTCATTATTGGTGGTGGCTCCATCGGCTGTAATACCGCCTATCAGTTAACAAAGCTGGGCATGAAGGATGTCGTGGTCCTGGAGCAGGGCCAGTTGACCTCAGGAACAACCTGGCATGCGGCAGGACTGATTGTGGCCGGATTGCTGAAATCAGAATCTGAGTGCGAAATCTATACCCTGGGTCGTGATCTGTACGCCAATTTAGAGAAGGAGACCGGGATTTCAACCGGCTTTCGGGATGTGGGTTACCTGCAGATTGCCAGTAATCAGGAACGGGTGCATGAGATGCGAAGACTTGCACCCTTCATGCGGCGGCATGGCATCAATATGCATGAAATTTCGACTCAGGAGGCGCAGGATTTGTTTCCCATTGGTGACCTGAGTGATGTCCTGTCCGCCTTTTATATCCCAGAAGATGGCCGCGCGAATCCGGTTGATGTGACCATGTCACTAGCCAAGGGTGCTCGCATGGGAGGCGCGCAGTTCTTTGAAGGGGTCACGGTTGTAGAGATTATGATCAAAAATGGCGTGACTACGGGTGTGCGTCTGGCAACAGGTGAAACCATCACGGCTGAAAACGTGGTGATCTGTGCAGGTATGTGGTCTCGTCAGCTGGGCGCATCAGCGGGCATTAATCTGCCATTGCAGGCGGCTGAACACTATTACTTGATTACGGAGAATATCCAAGGGCTTTCCAGGGATCTTCCGGTTCTGGAAGATCCGTCAACCTATACCTATTATCGCGAAGAGGTAGGTGGTCTGATGCTGGGCCTGTTTGAGCCGGGAGCGGCAGCCTGGAACCTGGATGGTATTCCCGATAGTTTTTCCTTTGGTGAAATCACGCCGGACTGGGACAGAATGACCCCTCATCTTGAAAAGGCGTTCAGCCGGGTTCCATCGATTATTGATACCGGAGTAAGGAAATTCTTCTGTGGTCCTGAGAGTTTTACGCCAGATCTGGCGCCGCTTGTTGGCGAGACCCCTGAAGTACGCAATTGCTATGTTGCTGCCGGTTTGAACTCACTGGGGATTCTTAACGGTGCAGGAACAGGCTATGTACTGGCCCACTGGATCGTAAATGGTTTAGCACCCATTGATGTCACCGCTATTAATGTTAATCGTTTCACCCACTCAGAAAACACACCGGCCTTTCGCCGGGACCGGACGCCAGAGTTGCTGGGACGTCTCTTTGGGCAGCACTATCACAATGATGCCCCGCAGAGTGCACGCGATGTGAAAAGATCGGTTTTACATGATCGGCTAATGGCCGCTGGTGCATTTTTTACCGAAGGTCATGGCTGGGAGATGACCGACTGGTTCGCACCGTCGCCGGAACAGGCGAACATAGAAAAGTACAGCTGGTTCCGGCAGAACTGGTGGGCCTGGCACGCAGAAGAACATAAGGCTGCTCGAGAAGATGTAATCCTGATGGACATGTCGCTCATGTCCAAGTTTATGGTGCAGGGCCGCGATGCCTGTGCACTTTTGAGTCGGCTCAGTTGTAATCAGGTTGATGTTGAGCCAGGAAGGATAGTCTACACTCAGTGGGTGAACGAAGATGGGGGGTTTGAGGGCGATCTGACGGTGACCCGCCTTGCCCTGGATAAGTACCTGGTGATCTGCGGTGAAAATGCCCACGGCCATACTGAAATGCGCATGAATCGGTATATCAGGGAGGATGAGTTTGTCACCATTTTTGATGCCACTGCCGCTACAGCGCAGATTAACATCCATGGTCCCAAAGCCAGGGATCTATTGCAGCAAGTCAGCTTTGCTGACATGAGTAATGAGGCATTCCCCTACCTGACTGCCAGGGAAATTGATATTGGCTATGCCTGTGTTTTGGCTATCCGCGTCACCTATGTGGGCGAGCTGGGCTGGGAGCTTCACGTGCCAACGCTAAATGCGACCCAGGTTTATGATCAGCTGGTTGAAGCTGGACAGGAATTTGGTCTGCGCCACGCGGGACTGCAGACGCTCAGCTCGTTGAGGCTGGAAAAAGCCTATCGAGACTTTGGGGTGGATGTGGACAATACCGATAATCCTATCGAAGCTGGACTGGGTTTCGCCGTGAAACTGGACAAGGCGGGTGGTTTTATTGGCCGTGATGCGCTGGCAGCGATCAAGGATAAGGGCGTGCCCTGTTGCCGCATGCTGCAGTTTCTACTGCACGACCCTGAGCCGCTGCTCTATGGGAATGAGCTGATTTATCTGGACGGCCGTGAGGTCGGTTACCTGCAGGTTGGTGCCTATGGGCATACCCTGGGCGGTGCAGTTGGTATTGGCTTTGCCCGTACAGAAAGCCCCCTGACTGCAAAAATCATCAATGCGGGGCAATGGCAGGTTGAAATCGCGGGCCAGCGATATACAGCCCAAGCATCGCTGAAACCACTCTATGACCCGAATATGGAGCGCATTAAATGTTAATCCCTCTTGAATATGGGGTCAGCAGCGCAATGGGCCTGCGCCTGGTAGCTGACCCTGCCCTCCCAGCTTAACTCCAGCTTAACTCCAGTTTATATTAGGCGTGATTCCAGCTATTGGGATCGTCAGAATTGTTCGGTGATAAGCCGATGATATCCCCGCCTGTATGGACACCCAAGCCTAATACGGTGCGATTGGCATAATTAAAATAGGCTACTACCTGGTTAATTTCTAATATTTCACCATCGTTCCAGCCGGCTGTCCTTAGTCGTTGCGCATCAGATTCGACCATGGCGCCGGTTTGTTTTGTTAATTTGTCTGCATAAATAAGCGCAGCACACTGTTTTTCATCAAAGACCGGGTTGAGCAGGCCAGTTTCAAGCGCTGATCTGATCGCAGTTGATCTGGGTAAGTTGTCGACCAGACGAACCATGCCGGCAAAGTGATGTTCTACGCAGTAATGACACTGATTTTTCATGCTGGTGTAGACACCCAGGGCTTCTAAAAACCATTTTGGAATTTCATTACCTGAATGATGCAATACATTTTTGTATAGCGTCATATGCCCTTCCATGGAGTGGGGCCGCAGACTATGAGCCAGCATAATATTGTCAATATTATTGCCAGGGCCTTTTACCCGGTTATACAGCTTAAGAAGTTTACCTCTGGCTTGTTCGTATGGTACATGCTTAATCCAGCTCATCATTGTTCCTGTGTGCTATTTTGATTTCAGCCACATTCAAATTTTGCCGAAGTACGTATTTGTCCCCGGCAGATACTTATAAGTGTTTGCTGATTTTCTGATCTGCGGAATTACCGGGTATTCGGGGAGTGCAGGCACCGTCATCCAGATGGTAATTCCTGGCCAGCAGTTTCTTTTGGCTCTTTTTATATCAGCATTAGCGCTTAGTGGGGATTCGGCCAGATTACAGTAATCCGCCTCATTTGCGAAGCTCGGACTCCTATAGGCGCTGATTAAGGCAATCTTGTTCGCCCACTGGATTGCTTGACCCGCCGGGCGCCACTGAATTGATTGATCTGCTCGAGCAGAGTTCAAGCAGGCAGTATTTTGTTGGATGTTAGCCAGCCATCACGGTTGAGCCCAGGTAACCTAAAAGCCGAGTCTTTACCCGTTCAGGTGCTTTATTGACCTAAGCGGTGGACGAGTTGATTATGCCTACTATGACTAATTGACATTATATGTCTATTTTGTCACTCGGTTCAATGCTATAGTTGGCACGATCCGAAAGTGGTAGTTACGAAATAGTTATGAAACAGTTTTCAAATAAAACCATACCCCCCTGTGACGCAGGGGTGAGTATTGGATTCGGAACTCGCCAGACAACGTTAACTGGCCAGGAGGCGCTTGCAAGCCATGGATAGGGCGACTGAGTCTGGCAAGAAAGAAGCTATTCTTGATGCGGCGGCCCAGGTCTTCGAACAGTACGGCTATCGAAAGACTTCGATGGAGGATATCTCGGCTGCGCTTGGGATCTCGCGGGCATCACTGTATTCCTACTTTGAGAATAAGGCAGCCGTGTTTCGGCAGGTCTCGATGGCACTGCATGAACGTGTCTTGGAACAAGCCGAAGCCTGGCTGAGTCAGGATACGATCAGGCTCAGGCAGCGTATTACCGAGGCATTGCTTGCACGACATCAGCCCTTCCCGGCGAGGTTAACTCGCTCAGATCAAGGCAATGAACTCCAGGACGAATATAGCCATCGTTGTGGAGACATTGTTGCAGCTTCGAATACGCGCTTCGAGCATCTTCTTGCGACAGCTCTGCAATCGGCCGATGACGCTGGTACTTTAGATTTGCAGTCGGTCCCACTATCTTCTCAAAGCGTCGCTGAAATGCTTAGTTTATGTGTGGAAGGGCTTAAAGGCGGGCCCGGGACGCCTGAGCTATTCGAGGCTCAGGTCAGGCCTTTCGTAGGCATCTTTTTAGCCGGACTGGAGCGGCGCCGCAAACTACCATAAGAGATCGAATCCGGACGGGCGTTGTCCTGGCAGAAATCACAACGCGCGTTAGACCTGTAAACCTGCATGTCGGAATCTCCCGCCGCAAAAAGAGATCATCCTTCTACCACCCAACCATATGATGTGCCGGCCACATGAAAACGCCTATCGGTGCAGATCAGATCGAAAAATGCTGTATACCTGCTGTGACCTGAGATAGGTCACGAGGGAGACGATCAGGCTGTCTGCGGTACCAGACTTACCAAAAATGTTTCATTGGTTAGAAAGATGTGGTTTATTATTTGTACAACCCCGTTGGAACGCAGACGGGAGGTAACCGGAACGATAATAATCTTATGACAACAGAACTGACCGAGAGCCAGATCACTGAATTTAAAGCCAACGGCGCAATTTTAATAAAGAATGCCGTTGACCCGGATTGGGTGGAGCGCATGAATGAAGTGGTCCAGAACCAACTGGATCATCCGAGCAGTTGGGCCAATGATGGTAGCCCAGGCAACGCGCAAGACAGGATGTTTACGGATCGGTACCTGTGGCAGCAGAATGAGGAAATCAAGGCCTATATCTACCAGTCAGGATGTGCCCAGCTTGCAGCACAGGCCATGCAGAGTTCGACAGCGCGGTTTTACTTTGATCACCTTTTAGTCAAGGAACCGGGTACCCGTGCAGTAACGCCCTGGCATCAGGATGTCCCTTACTGGCCATTTCTCGGCAAGCAGATCTGTTCTATCTGGGTCGCCTTGACCGATGCAACGGTGGCTGAAAGTTCCCTTGAATTTGTTCGCGGTTCGCATCTGACCAGCAAGTACTATATGCCGGAAGTTTTTGGCACCAAGGGCAATCCGAATGTCGCCTGGACTCAGGCAGCGAAGGGTGAGCCGGTACCGCCTATCGAGGAAAATCGATCGGCCTACGATATCATTGGCTTTGATGTCGAGCCGGGAGACGGGATTCTCTTTTCTGCATGGATATTACATTGGGCGCCTGGCAATGCGTCGCTGACTAAACGTCGGGCTGCCCTGTCTACGCGCTGGCTGGGGGACGATGCCATCTGGCATCCGCATGAGGGTGCTGATCCGACTGTGACCCAGGATCAGATTTCAGCCGCGCCTGGGACATCACTGGACAATGAGCCGGTTCTCCCCTGTATCTGGAAGGCCTAGTCTTGGGTTGCCAGATTCAATTCCAGCGAATGATAGTGGGGTAGTTACAATAGCGAGTTCACGAGTGGGTGGCGGTGATTCAAAACTGGGTTTGATAGAGATAATTAGAACTGCGATACACAGTTAAGCAGGTTCAGGTTATAGGGGTTTTTCAGACAGGTGTCGGTTATGGCAAAACAGCTAATTCAATTCTTACGGATAGCCCGTTATCACTTGCTGGCCGTTCCGCTACTGCTTTTAGTATCCTCAGGGGTATTGGCACAGGCCATTATATACGGTAATACGGCCGCGCCTGACAATGCGACTAATGTGTACGGCGTTCGGCCCATGATTGAAGAACTGGCTGGCACAGTCGATATTAAACTGGTACCTGGCTCCCAATTATTTGATTCACGGACCTCCCTGGTATCCATTGGCGCCGGTATAGTTGATGCCGGTGAAGTCATCACGTCTTATTCGCGGAGTTACTTGAAGCATGCTGTGATTATGAATGACCTTATGTATCTGGGGCGAAGCGAGCTTGTCATCAACGCCGCAGCCACCGAAACCATATTAAGGGACTGTCCCAGTTGCAGTACAGATTTTGCCAATAAGAATACTTTGTATTTATCCGGTGCAGCGGCGGGCTCCTACAGTATGTTGTGCAAAAGCAAGGTAACGGCACTGGCGCATATCAAAGGCAAGAAATTCAGGGCAATTGGTGCAAACAGGCGCTGGGTTAGGGCGCTGGGCGGGATTCCTGTCAGCCTTTCCATCAACGATATGATCGAAGGGCTATCCAGAGGGCTGGTTGACTGTATTGTCGGGCCGATTGCCTGGTTAAAATCATTACCTATTATCGACGATGTTAATTATGTCTATCGATACAATGTAGGTGCCTTTAGTTTTGCTACCATGGTGATCAATCGCGATACCTGGGATGAGCTCAGTGGCGTTCAGAAAAACCAGTTGTGGCATGCCCAGGCGGGGCTGTCAGCGCGTATAGTGATCCAGCAGTATGTTGCTGACGCCATACGGGCGACCATGCTGGCAAGACGAAATGACATTCCCATCATACTGGGTGGCAAAGATATAAACGACTTCTGGCTTGAGTTCCGTGAGCAGGAGGTTGCACAGGTGAACCAGATCTCCCGCTCACTCGGTGCCAGGCAACCAGAGAAAATTTCTGCCAGTTTGGTCGAGAATATTGAAAAGTGGCGCAAGATAATTGCGGGTTCTGGATTGCATAGGATTATGTCAGCCGACAGCCTTGACCAGGATGAGTTAACTGCTGCCGTCGAGGAATACACAGACTTACTCAATACGCATATCTATCAGAAAATTGACCCATTGACGTTGTAGCGCGTGTGGGTTCGGCAAAAATTTGCTTTGTATTGACACGGCGTAGTCGATACAACTTTGATACAGGAGCCAGGTAAATGGACACCAAGCTATACCAGGTATTTGTCAGAATAGATGGTGCTTTGAGCACAGCCCTGTGCATTCTGGCAAGCCTGTTCGTTGTTGCTATGATGCTGCATATTGTTGCCGGTATTTTTTCTCGGCACGTCCTGGGCGAGCCCCTGGGTGGCGTCACGGAAATTGTATCGGTCTATGACATGGTGGCGGTGACGTTTCTTCCACTTGCTTATGTCACCCACAGGAATGCGCATATTTCCGTGGAGCTGTTTACCCGTTCATTGTCGCCCTTATGGGCTCAATTGATTGATACTGTGGCGGTACTATTTGTGGTCTTGCTATCCGCATGGATAACAATCGAGACTGCCAATGCTGCTTTTGAAAGTTTTTACATCCGTGAAGTGTGGGAATCTGGTGACGGGTTTTTATCGGTCTGGGTCAGTCGCCTGTTTTTGCCTCTGGGAATTGGTGCCATGACGTTTACCTGGATTTTGGAGGCTGTCCGTCGAATAGATCGACTCGTCCGGCTTAACGCACCTGCGATTAGTGTTCGTTAGATGGAGTTTGCCTGTACCGTCCTTACCGCACCACTGGCCCAGTCATTCATGCTGTGCAGTTCAGGGCCTGGTATCGCGCTGATCTGCAAAGTTATTAAACGAGAATAGTAAAATGTCAGATATCTCCATTGGTTTTACCGGCATCGGTCTATTATTGCTTTTGATGGCGCTGAGAGTGCCCATCGCCTTTGCCCTGTTTGGGGTTGCGGTTATTGGCCTGGGGGTCACCGAGGGCGTTGATATTGCAATGCACCTGGTACGCATAGAACCTTTTCACTTTGCCGCGCACTGGTCGTTTTCTGCCATCCCCATGTTTATATTGATGGGTTGCATTGCCCAGCACACCCGCCTGGCCAGTGAGCTCTTTAATGCAGCAAGGTTATGGCTCGCCTGGGTACCAGGCGGGCTGGCTGTGGCAGCCAATTTTTCCTGCGCTGGTTTCGCAGCAGCTTCAGGGTCCAGTCTGGCAACGGCGGCAACAATGGGGCGTATCACCATTCCGGAAATGGTTGATGCGGGCTATGACAAAGGGCTTGCCTCCGGGGTTGTTGCCAGTGCCGGCACGGTAGGCAATATGATCCCACCCTCCATCACTTTCATCATTTTCGGTATTTTTGCCGAAGTTTCGGTTACCAAGCTTTTTATGGCTGGGATTTTCCCAGGATTACTGACTATCAGTATTTACGCCTGCATGATTATTGTGCGCTGCTGGCTCAAACCGGCTCTGGCACCCAGAACAACGCTGAGCATCAGTTGGTCAATGCGGTTTAGATCTTTGCTGCCGATCTGGCCTATCTTTATCTTGATTGTTTCTTTGCTAATTGGTTTTTATCAGGGTTACGTCACCGCCACGGAGGGCGGCGCATTTGGCGCCTTTGTGCTTTTGATTATCTCGATTCTGCAGAAAAGAATGACCCGGGATGTTTTTGTAAAAAGCATCAGCGATACGCTGCTGAGTACGACCAGCCTGCTGTGGATTGCCGTAGGTGCCATCATGTTTACGCGTTTTCTGGCTATCACCGGTACGTCGGGTGCCATTAGTGATATCGCGACGGTGTGGGTGGGTAGTCCACTGTCTGCCATTTTAGTCGCTGCTGTTATCTTCCTGGTTCTGGGTATGTTTCTCGATCCCATGGGAATTTTATTGCTGACCTTACCGATCGTCCTGCCTATGTTCAGGGAACTTGATATGAATTTAATCTGGATCGGCGTCCTGGTCGTGAAATTTATTGAAATAGGCCTGCTGACACCGCCGGTGGGTATGAATGTCTATGCCATTAAGAACGTGGTCGACGATACCATATCCTTAGGCACAATCTTCAAAGGCACATTCTGGTTTCTGGCCTGCGAAGTTGTGGTGGTGAGTTTGCTTATTTACTTTCCGCAGATATCGCTGTTCATCCCGGGATTGCTCAACTGATGATTAGCGCTGGTAGTGCCTGCCGGACAGTTTGCACCATTAATGCCAAGGGCCAATATGGATAAATCTGATACACCGTCAACTGGAGAAACGCAGGCCCAGCGCGCAGCGCTTGATATGACGGGCGACGAGTTTCGCCAGGTTGGCCATAAGCTGGTGGATGATATTGCTTCATTCCTGGACGATATCGATAATCGTAAAGTGCAATCGCCAGATGCTGTTGTAATTGCGCAACAGGTTCTGGGTGATGAGGCTTTGCCGGTTAGAGGTTCGGCCGCCAGTGATATTATCGACCAGATTTCCAGTTTACTGCTAGAAAAATCCCTGCTGACTGCGCACCCGCGTTTCTGGGCCTATATTAATGGTTCGGCCAGCCCTATTGGTGCCCTGGCAGATATGTTAGCTGCCGCCATCAATCCGAATCTTGCAACCTGGTCAGTGGGCCCGGTGGCGTCTGAAATCGAACGACAATCGGTGCAATGGATTGCTGAGTTACTGAATTACCCTCGGGATGCAGGGGGTCTTCTGGTCAGTGGCGGTACTATTGCCAATATTACTGCTCTGCTGGCCGCCAGGCGTGCGTTGCTCGGCGCGTCTATCAGACAGAATGGGTTACAAAATGGTCCAGTTCACCAATATAGATTCTATGCAACGCCAGAAACCCATGCCTGGCTGGAAGAAGCGGTGGATATCATGGGCTTTGGTGAGTCAGCCATCACCCGGGTCGAAACAGATGAATTGCTGAGAATGGATACGGCCCATCTGTCAGCCTGTATTGCCCGGGATAGACAGGCCGGATATGTTCCTCTTGTGGTTGTGGCCAGCGCCGGGACCGTGTCAACCGGTGCTATTGATCCGATCAACGCCATTGCTGAGATCTGTACGCAGGAGAAACTGTGGTTTCATATTGATGGCTGCTATGGTGCCGCCGCCGCGGTACTAACGTCTGCTCCTGATGACCTTCAGCATCTTGGCCTGGCCGATTCCATTGCCATGGACGCTCATAAATGGCTGTTTGTGCCGCTGGAGGCAGGTTGTGTTTTGGTAAAGGACAAGAATCACCTGATCGATACTTTTGCTCACCAAACCGGTTATTACCCGGTTTCTGATGAGCAGAATCCGTTACCAGTTGGCTATAGAGACCAGGGCGTGCAGACCTCGCGTGGATTCAGGGCACTCAAGGTCTGGATGTGCCTGCGCCAGGCGGGTCGTGAGGGTTATGTTGCCATGATCGGCGACAACATTGACCTTGCCCATCGCCTGGCTGGACTCATCGGCAAGACCGTAGACCTGGACCTTCGATACCACAGCCTCAGTATTGTGACCTTTCGCTTCAACCCTGGATTGGAGGTGCTCGCTGAGATGGTCGTTGCAGATCAGAGTGAGCCAGATGCTAATGGGCTGCTCAACAGAATTAATCAGAACATCCTGAAGAAATTGCAGGCGGAAGGCTGGGCTTATCCCTCCCATGCTCATATAGGCAATGAATTTCTAATCAGAGTCTGTATTACTAATTTCCGCAGCAGCACACGAGATATTGATCTGTTACCGGCAAAAGTGGTTGATATAGGTCGGTCGTTAATTTGATATTGCCTGATCCGCATTGCCTCATGGCAACGCTTGGGTCTTATTGAATTAGCGATCCTGCTGCGTTACTTTGATGTTTTCTTGATCCCGTAATGATTTGTACCGGCAATACCAGCAGGAACAGGCAGAAGACCAGATACCGGTCTTGAATCGGGCCTTAGGCATTTTCTCGATTGGAAGACGATGACTGGCCAATTACCCCTATGCCAGACTGGGGTAACCGAAACCTAAGAGGTGGTAAATGACAGATAAAGCAGTGGTGTCAATTGGTAAGATTAAGCTCAAAAACCCGCTGATCTGTGCTTCCGGTGAACACGTCATGGATAGAAATGGCATTAGAGCGGCGCTGAAATCCGGTGTAGCCGCGGTGGTTGCAAAGTCGACCAATGAGACCGTTGCGGCCCGGGAACAGATAAAGAAAGCGGATTACCTACTGCTCGATGAAAACTGGCAGGCCATAGTTGGCGATTCGGCAAGCGCTCGAGCAGCTACCTTTATCTGTCGTTCAGGCTTAACGCCGCAATCCTTTGAGGAATGGCTGGCAATGGTGGTAGAGATGGATAAGGAGGCCCGGGAATACGGTGCTTATGTCATTGCCAGCATTATTCTGGCGGACCTGGATGCGGCGGTTAGCATGAGTCAGCAGATCGAACAGGCTGGAGTCAGGATACTTGAGCTCAATGTAGGTACGCCTTACGGCGATGAAGTTGAGGATGATTTGCTACCCACCGAGCGGTCCTCAGATCGAATTGAGACTATCGTCAGTACTGTCCGCAAGGCGATCACTATTCCGCTGTGGGTGAAAATAACAGGCCAGAGTGAACACGTTGACCGACTTGTGCTGGCAGCAAGGCGGGCGGGTGCTGATTCGGTGGTTGTGCCTGGACGTTTTATGGGCATGATTCCTGATCTGGAAACACAAAGGCCATACCTTGATACTAATGTTGGTGTGGGTGGGTACTGGAACCTTCCGCTTAGCTGTTACTGGCTGGCGCAGATCCATAGCCAGTTAAAGCGCGAGCGCAAAGGTGATCAGCCAGTGTTCCCTCTGGTGGGTACCAATGGTGCTCGAAATGGAGAAGACGTATTGCGATTTCTGTTAGCAGGTGCCAGTGCTGTGGAAATGGCATCGGCGGTACTGGCTGGCGGGTTCGAGGTTTTGAGCGCTGCAATTGCGCAGATTGAAGATTATTTAAAACAGAAAGACACTCAAGCCAGTAATCTCATAGGCAAGGCAGCGGCGGTCAGGAAGTTTGCAGATATGCCGGCACGCAAACAGCCCTGGAAGCAGTTTCTCAGTGCCGGGTAAAGGGTAGCTAGGATAAATTCCGCCGATTCCCTAGCAACCCGTAACAAGCCCATGAGTTAACAAATGCATGAACTATATCAGCAGGACAAGGCCACCCGGCAGCGCGGTTAGACCTGGCTCTGAAAGGCGGCGCCAGGGGTGGCACAGATTGAATGTCAGGGCGTGATTGTAAGGGCCCTGGATGACACCCGACTGCAGTTTATCAAGGATCAATTGAAAGTAACCTGATATGGTTTATTCTGGTAAGGGGCGCTTGCGGAAATAGGCATACAGGTTCGAATTCAGGTAAGTTAAGTGAGGCTAGTTATGAATAATGAAACAAAGCAACCCGATAATGCCAGGGGGGCGAAGATCGAGGCATTACTTGAGGGCGCTATAGATCTGCATTGTCATAGTGGTCCGTCGGTCATGCCCAGAGACATTGATCATATCGAGGCTTTGCGGCAGGCATCTGAGGTTAAGATGAAAGCCATATTAATCAAGGATCATTATTACTCGGCGACGCCCATTACCGAATTATTGAATTTACATTTTGGTGACCTTGGCGTTCTGGCCTTGTCGGGTGTGCCTTTAAATAATGCCAGTGGTGGACTCAATATCTTTGCTGTTGACCATGGCATCAAACTTGGGGCTAAACTGGTCTGGATGCCCACCTTTTCGGCAGCTAATCATATAGACCATCACAAAAAAGATGATGATTTCGCTAATAAATTTCCTCAGACCGTCAAGAAGGCCCTGGAACCAGAGCCGCTGACGGTACTAGATGCCAGTGGCAGACTTCTTGACGAGGTCATACCTATCCTGGAACTCATTGCTGAACACGATGTTGTGCTGTCGAGTGGCCATTTGCATATTACCGAAATATGGCCTTTGTTCGAGGAAGCACGAAAGCGCGGGGTTAACCGTCTGCTTGTTAACCATCCTACTTTTGTTGTTGATGCCACACTTGAAGATATGGCCGTACTGGCAGATATGGGCGTGTTCATGGAACATTCATTGTGTATGTTCATGCCGGGGTCTAAATTCAAATTCTGGGACAGCGAAGACCTGGATCAATATATTAAAGCCGGCACGGTTGATAAAACGATTCTCGGCTCGGATCTGGGCCAGGAAGGAAACCCTTATCCGGTAGATGGTTTTCGTGATGTGATTGGTAAGTGCTTAGATCTTGGCTATTCAGATCAACAGATTAGGAAAATGGTATCAGGTAATGCGCAATCTCTGCTGGGCCTGGATTGAAGGCAGGTCTAAACAGTTAGCGGATTTACTAGAAGATGCCAACGATATAACGATGTAATGATATGAGGAGACACAGGTGACAGATCAGGTCATGTTTTATAACTGGGACGAGATAGAAGGGGAAGTTGTCAGGCCGGGCGTCACTCGCAAGGGCTTTCGCGGTGATGATGTCATGCTGGTGATGAATACGCTGGCCCAGGGCATGGAATTATCGCCGCATAGCCATACATTTGAACAGGTAGTTTATATCGTGCAAGGCGCTGTTAATTTTCATGTCGATGGCGAAGTGTATGAAGCCAGTGCTGGCAGTGTGATCCGCATTCCGCCGCATAAAGAACATTTTGCCGAACCCGTTGGCGATGTACCGGTCCTTAATCTCGATGTATTTGCACCCTTGCGACAGGATTACATGCACCTGGTGGAGTACCAGAATTTTGAGGGCGATTGAGATTTGAATGGGATAATTTTCTTTAATCTAATCTAATCTAATCTGATCTGAAGTACCCGGTGTTATTCAAGGCCGGCTCTGCTGAGTCCCCAGTATTAACCGTATGGGGATGCCAGCAAACACTTACAATCCAGCAGACGGTCGCTACCAGAAGACTATTTGTTTCTCAGTAAACCATGGACAACGAGTGAGCAGCCGAGAACCAGCGTAATCCCCACACTGATAAGGCCCAGGGTAACCAATTGTTCCTGCCAGATCTGACCAGAGAAGCCTTGTCCGGCAATGGGTGTGGTGTTGCTGGTGCCAAACAGGGCGGCCAGGGCAGTGAACAACCAGTTCGCATAGGTGCCATAGGTAATAAGCCAGAACGTGGTTTTATCAAGTATTGGGGTTAGCCTGATATGCGTCCAGACTGCGCCAAGGGCAATAAGAAAGGTGCCGTTCATCACTGCTTCAAGATGACTTGCCAGGCCCATTCGTGGATTCAGGAAACCAGGGATGGCAAAACCGGTCAGTAACCCCAGCAAGAATAGAATCGCACCGGCGATGATAATATTATTTTGTGTTTTGGTTTGCATAGGAAACCTGGGTTACGGTATTGCCTAATCGTAACCCATTAGTATCAGCATTTATCCCAGAGATTCGCCTCAGTTAGTTACCCGTAATAAAAGCAGGTAAGTACTTTCTCCTTGGCGCACCGAGTTGACGCTTAGTTGCTATCGGCTACCCAGTTGCCATGGAAGCCTGCTGGAACGCGAACCGGCAGTTGAATCCTGGCTGCTGGCTCACCACAGAAATTCTGGGCATCGAGTATCAATACTTCGCTTCGATCAATTTCGGGTTGATAGATATAATTGAGAACCCAGCCCTGGTCTTCATCGCTGCCCTGGGGGTCTTTAACAAACACGGCTTCGCTGGCCTGGCCTCCGTCCAGATGCCGGTATTCAGCGCTGCCATCGGTCAGGTTATATTTAACCAGGGCTTCGCCATAGGGCCCTGCAGAGGAAAAAGCGGCACAGTAGCCGTATTGGTGTTTCAGGCCAACGACGGTATCACAGACTCTGGGGAAGTCGACCATTCGGTCATCGAGCTGGGTTTCGGTAACCCGGCCGCTGTCCTGGTCAATTTCCCAGCGATACAGCATGGGTGGAGAATTGGAATCGGGTTTCATGGTGTCGTTCATGCGGCAGACATCAATAATGATTTTGTTGCCTTGCTCATAGGCGTTAAGTGGGTGGAAGACATAACAGGGATCGATATCATACCAGGTCATGTCTTTGTTGCTGCCATTGCGCGGCATGACGCCAAGCCGTGCGCCATAGCTCTCGTCCCAGAGAATGGGCAACCCTGTGGTGGACATGCCCTCAAAGTTCCAGACAGCGGGTAGATCCATAAAAATCACATGATTTCGGGTGATATTAAAGTCGTGGATCATGGTTGCCCCGGGAACCGTGATCGGTTCGTTTTGCAACAACTCACCTGCTGGGGAAATTCTCAGATAGGTCAGGTAAGGTTCAGTCATGCCATAAGAAAATGCCAGCAGTTCACCGGTTTCGGGGCAGATCTTTGGATGCGCCGTCATGGGCCCCGCCAGCTTACCGTTATAGTCATTGGGGCCAACGGTTTCCAGCTCATTGGAGACGATAAAAGGCCAGTGACCCTCTTCCAGCGCCATAATCTTTCCGGCATGTTGAATTACGTGGGTATTGGCGGCAGACATGGATAAGTCACCCAGCCCATCCATGATATCGGCGTCGGGTTTGAGATAGAGTGGCGTTTTTACATAGCGGTTGCGGTACCAGTTAGCCTTACCTTCTCGCAGTTCAACACCATGAAGCATGCCGTTACCCAGAAACCAATGGGCGGAAGTACCGGACTGTGGGTTCGAGCCATTGCGCAATAATCGTCCATTTAACGCTTCGGGGATTTTGCCGGTGACGGTTAGCTCTGTTTCCGTTCGCTCCTCAAAAACCGGCGCGAAGTTATCCTCGAGCCAGAATGGGGGTTTGTCCTGTAATGCTTCACTCATCTCCGCTACTCCTTTGCTAATTTTAGCGCTTCCATTCTGCGCGTTTGATTATTGGGCTCGGGCCTTAATGCCTGCTGGTAGAAATCCCCTGCCTGTTTGCTGTCTGGTAGATCAGGGCCGTTGTTCTGTTGAGTGTATGCTAATTGATCCTGTTCTAAATTGCGTTAAAGACCTCTGCCCAATCCTCTATTGCTGTCTCGTGATCATGCACCAGTTGTATCGTAACCTGATCATAACCAGCGGACTCAAGCGCCCTCAGGCGGTCAACTAATTCGTTGTGGGTTCCGCTCATGGTGGTGCTCTGCACCAGCTCAGGGGTCACGTGTTTTTCTTCCGGCCGGACAAACATTAAATGGCCGCGATGATTGCTAAGGTATTTTGCGTCAGAGGGTTCATAGTGCTGATGTTCTTTCAGGTACTCAGCGACAAGGTTGCTCAGCGGGCCCTGGGGTAGATTAGCCCCGGCCATGGCGCCAACTTCATCGGCAAGGTTATGAAACATCACGGCGGTAAGTGGTGCAGCCTGGGCCATCAGTTTGTATTCATCTGTTTCAGCCTCACCGGTGAGAACCGCGCCAAGGAAGAAAAGATTTGCTTTGAGCTGGGTGCTGTCATGACCCGTTTTTTGCCAGATCTGCTGCATTTCCTGTAGGCTCTCTACCGCGCCCTGAGCGCCGAAATTCAGCCAGCCTGCGCCTAAATCAGCGGCGATGTGCTTTGCTTTGGGGCCGAAAGCGGAAAACCACAGAGGGATTTCCTGGTCGAGATCGATTAGTTCAAGATCGGGATTTAGAAAACCGATTTTTCGATTCAGGCCCTCGAAATCCCATTCGATGGTTTCGCCTTGCAACAGTTGCTGAACACGCTCGATATAAGTCTGGGTTTTTTTAAGAGAAATTGCACCCAGACCCATGGTGCGTCGAGCAGTAAAACCAGTTCCTACGCCAAAGTCTATTCGGCCGGGGGCTAGCCTGGATAGAGAAGCTAGTGCGTTAGCTGTGACCGGCTCGATTCGATTAGAGGGTACCAGCACACCTGTGCCCAGTCTGATGGTGGATGTTTCGTGTGCAGCCAGGGCCATACAGATGAAAACATCGGGGTTGAGGAGCTGAGTGTCATAGAACCAGGCTGCATGAAAGCCCAGTTCTTCTGCTCGTTTTACCCAGCGCCATGAATCGACTTCCGATGCGAACGCCACTGAATATTGCATGGTCTCTCCTGTGCAGGGCCAATGTAATTGAATAGTCCGCTACTCTTGCTGAATAGTATTGGTGATGCCTTACATTTAAGCAACCGATAGTGCCAACGGTAATCTGGTGCAGCCTGGCTACGGTGTTCTGGCAAAGCCTTACCCTCGCAGCGCTGCTGTGCTTGATATTCTGCACCTGAAGAGCAAGCTAAACCGGGTAATAGAGTGAAACTTCGAAGTGATTGCGCAGCAAGATTGGGCTTATATTAGCTCGATAGTTGCCGTATTCTAGGCTTAATTCAGTTAATCGGAGGGTTAGACTATGCCGACCCGGCGAACTTTACTTCAAGCCATGTCAGTGCTGCCGATGGTAGCAGGGTGTGGCCTGTCAACCGGCAATGCACGTCACTATACGCCGAGCGGCCTACCTCTACGGCGTGTTAATGTCAGTCAGCAAAGGGTTATTCGAACTGTAGCGGGCCTGCGGCCTTTCCGCTCTTCAGGGTTCAGGGTCGAGGCTGAATCCGTGGATTCAAGGTTACTGATCCATAATTATGGTCATGGCGGGGGTGGTATCACGCTTTCCTGGGGTACATCACACCTGGCCATGGAAATAGCCATGCAAAGCCAACACCGCAGGTGCGCGGTACTGGGCTGTGGCGCGGTGGGCCTGGCTTCTGCCAGGCTGATGCAGGATCGAGGCTGGGACGTGACCATTTATGCTAAGGACCTGCCGCCGGAGACAACCTCAAACATCGCTGGCGGGCAGTGGTCGCCGACTTCGGTTTATGACGATGAATTTGTCACGCCTGAATTCTCGATGCAGTTTGAAGCCGCCATGCGCCATTCATACCGGTATTTCCAGAACCTGGTGGGACAGAAATATGGTGTTCGCTGGATCAGCAACTACCGCATCAAGGGTGAAGGTTATGAGGACGATGGCTTCACCCGTAGCCACATCGACATGTACCCGCAGCACCAGACACTTGCTGCCGGAGAACATCCTTTCGCTGTCCCTGAAGTGCTTCATTACAATACCATGCTGATAGAACCGGCCGTGTATCTGCCGGCGGTGATGCGGGATTTTCATATTGCCGGCGGGGTTATCAAGGTCAGGGAGTTCATAGACCGTGCTGATGTCTTAACGCTGGAAGAGCCGGTGATTATTAATTGCACTGGACTGGGTGCCAGGGACCTGTTCGATGACAGGGACTTGTTCCCGATTAAGGGCCAGCTTACTTTTTTGTTACCTCAGTCTGAGGTTAATTACATCACGCTGGGTAGGCGCGGGCTCTATATGTTCCCGCGCAGCGATGGTATTTTGCTTGGTGGTACTTTTGAGCGCGACCAGTGGTCGCTGACACCTGATCCCGTGGAAACCAGGCGTATTGTAGAAGGTCACCGCAACTTCTTTTCGGCTATGGAAGATCCCTGGGCTTAAATGCTAGGCTGCCGGAGGGGCATCACTGGATTTGCAACCTGGTTTACAAGGCGTATCGAGCCCACCAGCGAACTAATCAAAGGAGAATCTGTCTGGCCTGAACGCCTGGTAAGTCGCTGCTATCTCCTCGTTACTGGCACCGCCCAGGGGCGCGATGATGTGAGTATGGATGCCACCGGCGGCATCTTCCCGAATACGGTTGTGAACCTCCGATGCGCTGCCAGCAATGATGATTTCATCGATAAGCTCGTCAGTCAGTGCACCGCCTGTTTTGTTACGATCTTTCTCGGCCCAGCCTTCTGCGATCGTACTCGCTGCAGTGGGATAGCCGGCCCAGGCTAGGAATTTGTTGTAAACAGGGGTGGCGTAGTAGGGAGCGTGGGTTGCCCTGAATAGATTTCGAGCTCGTTCCTTGTCATCGGTGACCAGCACCATAGCTCGATTGACGATTTCGACGTTAGTCGGGTCTTTACCAGCTCGTCTGGCACCGATTTTAATGTGCGCCATCATCTTTGGCAGCGCTTTTCTCGGCCACAAATTGAAGATAACACCATCGCCTGTTTCTGCAGCCATTTCAATCATCCTGGTACGCAGCGCTGCGATGTAGATGGGCGGTGGGTTTTGCAAAGGCGGTTGACGATAGCCATTGCTCGACAAGGTGGTTAAATTGAAGTTGGATTTTTCCCCCGTCAGCATTGACCGCACCATCTCGGTGGTCTCTTTGACCCGGGTAACCGGTTTGTCCAGGGGAATGCCATTCCACTGACCCATGATAGTCTGACTGGATGAACCCAGGCCCAATACAAACCGACCCGGAAGCAGCTGTTCCAGGACATTGGCAGAAGCTGCCAGGACGGCTGGTGTTCTGGTGTAAACTGGCGTGACAGCAACGCCCAGCCGGATGTGATGGGTGTGGTGGGCAACCGCAGCCATTTGGGTCAGGGTATCCGGTGCACCTGCGTCACTGAACCAGGCGTCGGTAAAGCCGTGCTGTTCTGCCCAGACCAGGCGTTCGATGGTCGAGGATAGTTTTGGTCCAGCGGGTAGGGTCACCGCGATTCGATTTTTTAGGGTCATAGCAATATCCTGTAAATTAAAATAAAACACGTTGTTGTTAATTGTGGCATGCTTTGATTATGAAACGGATCGTCCGGAAATGAAATTATTGGCTTGGTTAAACGGGCAGCAGCGTGCGACCAGAGCCAGTATTTGGTTTTAAGGTTTCCGGGGGAAGCTTGCTACCTCAACAGTTCACTGAGCCCCTTTGCTAGATAGATTGCACCGATAATCAAAACGATATAGCGGCCGGCCATTTTGAACTGGACATCCGATATCCGTTTAACAATCAAGCTGCCAAGAAAATTTCCTAACAGCGCGGCAACAATCACAGTGGTGATGAGCCAGCTGTTAAGGCTATTGCCAGCAGACATCATCAGGCTGCCATAATAGATAAGCTTGAGAATGTGACCGAAAGTCTGGGTTACTGCTTTAGTGCCAAGGATCTCTTCCTTGGTTAGTTTGCTCTGGAGATAAAAAATGTCCAGGGCGGGGCCTGATGCGCCGGCGAGCATCTGCGTCAGGGTGACCACAAGGCCCGACAGGAATGCTATTTTAGGCTGCTCTATATCGAGATTAAATGACTTGGGTAGCATTCTGGTAATAAACGGAAATAAGCCGATGAGTAAGAATATGAGTCCCGCAGGGGGTATAAAGGCGGTGACAGAAAAGATAGCCAGGATAGTGAATGCGCCCAGGGTGTAGGGAATCAGCACGGCCTTCCTGATATGGTGACGATACCACCAGACTCGAGAACCATTAGAGAAGGTCTGGGTAATGCCATGCAGCATCATTGCGGCAGGAACTGCCAGGAAAAAGCTGAAGATACCCATTAGAATCATACCGCCAGCCATGCTTAATACACCGGAAATAAAGCTGGTAATTAGCGCTGCGGTAAAAAGTAAAAGATACATCATGGCACCTTCGTAAAGCAGTTGTTTGATAGCGATACAGGCAGGGAAACATCATCGCAGGCTCGGATAGTCGACGAAGCATAGCCGGTCGGGAAACTTTTTGATATTCCTGGCTGTTTACACAGTAAGTGGCTAGGTATGACCTACTACAAGTGCATATTGCGTTGCGATCCGCTTGGCTATCCAGGCCCTGACTGGGCAGAGATTTTTCACTATAAGTCGACGGAAAGCCGTTTTCTTCCATTGCTGTCAGTAGCATAATGTTCGAAATTGGTAGGGGTCCTGGCGAACCCAGGACAGTTAGAGCGCGTATTGTTAATGGAGGTTATGGTGGCCAGTAAATCTTGCCTGAGGTTCTTTATTTTTTGCCTGCTATTTTGTTGCATCCTTCCCGCCGGTGCCGCGCGAGAGGACTGGGCAAGGCCATTTCCAGGTCATCGGGTAATCGGTAATCTGTATGCCGTTGGTAGCTACGATTTAGCTGTTTTCCTGATTACCTCTGATAACGGTCATATTCTTATTAATACCGGACTCGAGGATTCCGTAGAGATGATCAGCGAAAATATTCGCGCTGTAGGTTTTCGCTTGCAAGACGTTAAGATATTGCTATCGCAACAGTCGCACTGGGATCATACGGCTGGTCTCGCGGAGATAAAGGCGACCACGGGCGCGCTGATGTTGGCAACACCCAGAGATGCACAGATACTCGAAGATGGTGGCTACAGTGATCCGCATTTTGGCGGTCAAGTGTCTTTCAAACCTATCAAGGTCGATGGTATTGTCGGCGATGGGGAGGTTATCGAGTTAGGTGACCTGCGGTTAACCGTGCACGAACATCCCGGCCATACCGAGGGCAGTTCCAGCTACAGTATGTCCGTGCGTGAAAATGGCAGAGACTACCAGGTGGTGATTGCCAATATGGGCACGATTAATGCCGGTAAAAAGCTGCTGCAGGGACCTACTTATCCAGGCGTTGCTGATGACTTTGCCAGTACCTATCGAAGGCAGAAGGCGATGCCAGTTGACGTGTGGGTTGCGGCGCACGGCAGTCAATATGGCCTGCATCGAAAATGGCAACCGGGGCAGCCTTATAATGTGTCGACTTTCGTGGATCCTGAAGGCTTCCAGGCAGCGATTATTGTACTGGAAAAACGTTATCTCAAGCAGATGGCAGAAGAACGTGCCAGTATGGAAGTGGAACAGTAAACTGTTCAAGGTTCGCCAGTTCTCAGATTTCATCAGGCCCGTCTATTTCGTTAAGCGAAGGGATTTTTCCCTAGACTGCTTAAATTGACCGCTTAAGTAGAATGCCCATACGGTTTTGTCGGCAGTTCGCGGCCGATAACCGGTCTGAATGTGGCTTTAACTCAAGCGCTCTGTTTCATTGATTAATCCCGCCCGGGCGGGCCACCGCGATCAGGGTCTGAACTGGATGTCCCTGGGCTTCAGGCGGTCTGGATGAGCGATGATTTTATAGGCGTTTGGAACCCATTCGCAGACCAGGCGCCGGGTTTGCCTGGGATCGACCATTTCCTCGATCTGGAATTTGTTAAGCGGTCCCACCGGGCCCCGAGCGCTTTCTATACGGGCTTCAAGCTCCGCACGTAAGGCGGCTGGGTCTTCTGCTTCAGCCAGCTGGCGTTTATAAGCAGCTTCAATCCCGCCTTCTGGTGGGATACCACCGACATCAGCCGCAGGCCAGGCGATGCGCACCATTGGCCGGCTCTGCGGCGTAGCATAGTTATTCCCGGCCACGCCAAAACTTCGCCGCATGAGTACTGAAAAGATGGGTAGACTGATCTGGGCAAAGGCCACCATCCATTCTCCGCCCTTACGTATGGTACCGGCCATCTCGTGCTCCAGGCCCACGGCGAAACCCGGGTTATCAACAAGGTTAAGCAATGGAATGTGGAAAGTGTCACAGACGTCCAGGTGTCGCTTGAGTTTATCGCAACCATCTGCAGTCAATGCCCCACCATTTTCGTGGCGAGAATCTGAAGCAATAATGCCCAGTGGGTGACCATTCATTCGAACGAAGCCGGTAATCTGGTCTGTACCCCATAACCCGCCGGTTTCAAAAAAGGAATCCTTGTCAGCCATCAGTCGGATGGCTCGCCGCATGTCAAAAGTGCTGGTTCTTCCGCGTGGAATGATGGTTAGCAGTTCCTGTTCACTTCGGTCTATCGGGTCGGTGCAGTCGATTACCGGTGGAGCTTCGTAAACACTGCCGGGTAAATAGGAAAGGAACTGCTTAGTCATAGCCACGGCCTCTGCTTCGGACTCGGCGAGATTATCGACCGAACCGTTGGTGCAGTGAACGTGCCAGCCGCCCAGATCTTCCTTGCTTATGTCGTAACCCATGGCATGACTAACCACAGGCGGTCCTGCGACGAATAGCTGGGCTATATCCCGGACCATGACTGAAAAGTGTCCTAATACGGCTTTGGCAGCGCCGATGCCGACCACGCTGCCGAGCAGCATATTGACTACTGGGACCGTATTGAGCTGTTTGGTATAAGGGTTGCTGCCAAGATGCCCGGGCAGGAATGACCCGCCGGACCCGGCCACCCTCGGCCTGCCGGCTTTGATGGCACCGGTACTTTCCCTGGCATCGCTATCGCCGTCTTTTTTCTGCTGTGGCACCATCGCTGCGACACTGCCACCGCCGGATGATCCATCCAGCAGACGAACAGAGGGAACCCTGAGTTCCATGGACAGGCGATCCAGATACAGGCTTTTGGCGCCGATAGCGCCGTCTGCATGACCACCTCGGGAGGTGAAATCGTCGGCGCAGACGATGGTCGTTCTGTTTTCAATCTCGCCCCAGCCGCCGACGTGGTTAGCTGGTGTGAAAGCATTGATTTCACCTTGATCATCGTACGAGGCGAAGCCTGCGACGCTACCGACTTCCCTGAATGAATCATCATCGAGCAGCAGTTCGATTCGTTCACGGCAGGTTAGTTTCCCGCGGGAGCGCTGGCGAACAACACCAGGATCCTGTGAGCCGGCGATCAGTCTTTTTTCCGCCAGTGCCCTCAGGGTCGCTACTTCCTCCAGGACGGGTATCCAGGAGTTGTCTGCCTCGAAGGCGATGGACTCATCAGTTGCAGATGGCTCGATTGCCAGCACGACCTCACCCGCAGTTACGCCAACGCCGATGACCAGATTACCCATAGCAACGATATTTCCGGAGCAGGGTGCCGTGACGACGGTCTCCATTTTCATCGCGCTGATGACCAGCAGGGTATCACCGGCTTTTACCGGATCTTCCAGTGACACGTTTATTTCTATAACGCTGCCACTCATCGGGCACTCGACCGGTCGCAGGCCCTCGGCCACGGTAAGGCCGGCATTGGTATTTGCAGCCAGGCTATTACTGGTGTGGCTGGTTCCCAGGGTTCTGGCTTGTTGTTGCAGCAGCTGCAATGGTTCGCTGATCTGTGTGGTTGGCTTCAGGTCAGAGGATGCATCGGCCAGCAAGGTTGTACGGGCGTCGGCTGCTTTAACAGTTTTGTTTTCAGTGATTGCCCTTAGCTGGGCCAGATTGGTCGATACGCCCTGAATATGAAATTCTTCCAGTGCTTTCCGGGTTTTTTGTAATGCCATGTCGTAAGAAGGTGCGGTACAGATCAGTTTGCCCAGTAATGGGTCAAACTGGGGCGGGGGGCTATAACCTGCATAGCCGGTACTATCGACTCTGATACCGGGCCCTGAGGGTTCTTTGTAAGCGGTGATGGTGCCTGTACTCTGGACAACGATTCGGGCCTGGATGGAGAATCCGCGAGGGGCTGTTATGTCAGTTAATTGTAGATCCTGCAGACTGGCACCTGCTGCAATGAGGAACTGGGCCTCTACCAGTTCGATTCCGGTGACCTGTTCAGTTACGGTGTGTTCCACCTGGATGCGGGGATTACATTCTATAAAGAAATACTCATTTGTTTCGGGTGTTATCAGAAATTCCACGGTCCCGGCATTCTTATACCCTGCGGATATTATCAGCTGAACCGCAGCATCGAGTATTTTTGACCTCAGGGACTGCGCCAGATTTGGCGCGGGTGCGATTTCCATGACCTTCTGGTTTCTTTGCTGGATGGAGCAGTCGCGTTCGAACAGGTGCACCACCTCACCATTGGCATCCGCTAGAATCTGAACTTCAATGTGCCTGGGTTGTTCAATGAGTTTTTCAATTAGCAGCGCGCCGTCAGCAAAGGCAGCTTCAGCCTCACTCTGGCATCGTAAAAAGGCGTCTTCTAGTTCATCCTGTGAATATACTGCGCGCATACCTCTGCCGCCGCCGCCGGCCACTGCTTTGACCATTACCGGGAACCCGTTCTTATCGGCAAATTGTTTTGCCTGTTTTGGATTGGCGATAGCCGTGCCGGGAACTACAGGGATACCGATTGATGCCGCCAGCTTCCTGGCTTCGACCTTGTTGCCAAACAGTTTCAGTGTGTCTGCGGCCGGCCCGACAAAGATTATGCCTGCTGCCTCGCAAGCGGAGGCCAGCTCGGCATTTTCCGATAGGAAGCCATAGCCGGGATGAATGGCATCGCAGCTGTTATCCATCGCAATTTGCATGACATTGTCGATATTAAGGTAAGCAGCGACCGGATCGATGTTTTGGTCCAGCTGAATACGCTGGTCGGTATGTCGAGTGTGTAGAGACAGTTCATCTTCTTTGGCGTAGATACTGATGCTATGGATGCCCAGCGCCTGGGCTGCCCGGGCAATGCGTATGGCAATTTCACCTCGATTGGCGATCAACACTTTTGTAATCACTTGCATAGTTTCTCCTTACTGGCGTTGTAGTATTCGCTGGCTAGTTAAAAGTACCCTATACGGCTAAGACAATTAAACCCGCCAATGGCTGGACAGTTTTTTGAATTGAGGCAATGCCCAGCTAATCCCTCGTAATTTAGACCTCTTTGCTGTACTGCCGGATAAACGTGACGCTTTATCATAGCAGCCGAGATGGACTCGTTTGCTGCCTGTGCTTAATGCTGCGATGTTACAGCCCTGATCAGTTGCGGCTGGGTGATAAGAATAACGATTACCAGCGCTAGCGTTAGAAATGACATTACCGGGAATAGTACGGGTAATGTCAGCCATTGTCCTAGCATGGCAACGGGCATGGTCATGAGTTGGGCGAAAGCCATATTCAGCTGGAAGATACTCATGATCCTGCCGCGAATCTCATTGGGGACCAGATGCTGGATCAGGATAGTGCTGGATACCATAGTAATAGTCATGCCTGCACCCAAGCCGAAATTCCCAATAATGACATTTATTTCCTGACGACCTGATACAAAGATAACGAATGAAATTGAAAACAGCAGGGCCCCAAAAGCGACTAGGGCGCCTCGTCTTTCAGTACTGGAAAACCGAGTCAACAGTATTGCTGCTGTCAGTGAGCCAAGACCCCAGAACATGACCACAAAGCCCATGCGCGGGATCGGCACCTCGACAACCGTTGTCACCCAGGTCGGTCCCAGGCTGGCAGTGGCTGGATAGCCCAGGCTCATCATCATTACCAGCAGGATAATGACCCAAAGGATAATAGGGTGGTTGCGCGCGTAGTTAATGCCGATACCGATGTCTTTAAATATTTCCCGGAAGCCATCGTGCCAGGTTGTAGTGTGGCTGGTAGCAACGATGGGTTGATAAGCCATCAGGGCGATAAAGACAATAGCCAGGAAGTGGCCGATGGCGCTGAAAAGGTATGCGCCGCTAAAACCTGCCGCGTCGATGATGATACCTGTCATTGCCATCGCCAGCGGCATGGCAACCTGTCCAGCCACCTGGTTGAGAGACATGCCCGCAGCAGTCATCTCGCGGCCGAGAATGTCTGGCACAATTGCCAGCCGGGTGGGTGCATCAATGCTCTGCAGGCCCGAAGAGATGAAGGTCAGCAGGAAAAACAGCGAAAACCCGGCAATGTCGCCAACACTGTTATACATGAGTAAAGCGATGGCGGCAGTACAAAATATCTGTAGCGTCTGGACCGCAAGCAGTAGCTTGCGGCGGTTAAACCGGTCGGCCAGGGCGCCGCCATACAGACCAAAAGTCAGTGCGCCCAATCCTCGTGAAGTCGCGATAAAAGCGACTAGAATCAGCCAGAAATCTTTTGGGGCGTAGTGCTGAACCCAGAGAATCTGGGTAATGAACTGCAACGGCATGAGCATCTGACCAATTGCAAAGCCAGCCAGCAGGTACCTGAAGTCGCGGATATAAAGTGGCGCCAGTGGGCCTGTGGGTATCGCGTTCATGACGGCTCGATTGTTAACTGAATCGAGGGTATCACGATCAGCCTAGTTTTGACTGCTCTAGGCGGCAGGCAATCTGGGCTAGATGCTGGTTAATTCAGGTCAGCACTGCATTTATCCATGGGGAAGTTGGTTATCACCGTAAAGGTATCCCGATTGGCCACGCCTGTTAATCATTCTTGATCCGCGGAGAACTCAGCCACTAAATGAGATTGAAGCCGTATTCGCGCAACGGCATTGACCCATTGCGGCTCAACCGGTTTTGTTAATGAGGGCTATATAGCGTGTTCTGGGAATTTTGTTAGCTTGCCTGGTTAACCGTTGAATCGGTCTGCATGGAATTGGATTATAGCCAGCAGTGACCTGGAATCTGTGGCCACTGTGTTCAGTCACCTTTGTGTTGCAGGGTTTGATACTTTGGACCGATACCTCGATCTGGTTTATTCTTTCACTACGGCAAGGAGAACGACCTATGCTAACAAAACCAGTAGCAGTTGTTATTGGCGCGACTTCTAAGTGGCAGGCAGATGGGCGCAATACCCATTTGGTACATGGTGGTGATATTGATGACAGCGACATGCCGACGTCGGTTCGCTGGGGCGTGGGCGGCGCTATAGCACAACGATTCGCGTCGGAAGGCTACCGGGTTGTTCTGACTACTCGAAACACCGCCAATGCCGAGGGTTTGCAGCAGGCCATCATTGCCAGAGACCAGGAATGCAGCATAGTTGAGCTTGATCTGAGCTCCGCTGACTCAATCAGCTCGGCCTTTGCCACTATCCGTGAATCTCTGGCGGATCCTGAGGTTGTGGTTTTTAACGCAGGCTATCTGGAAGGCAGGGATCTACCGCCGGAGAAGGAACTGCTCGAGCATATGCCCATAGAATTCTTTGAAACGGCACAACATGTCGCGAGCCGGGGACCCTTTCTGGTTGCCAAGGAAATACTGCCGGCGATGCGTGAGCGGGGTAGAGGTTCATTTCTGATTACCAATAATGCAGCGGGATTGCGCGGTAGAAAACGCTATACAGGCCAGTCTCTTTATTACCCAAGAGTGATGATGCGAACACTCGCCCAGGCATTGACTGAGGAATATTCAGAATACGGCGTTCATGTGGCAAACATTGTCGTTGATGGTTTGATTGATTCACCGGGAACTCGCAGCCTGCCTATGGCGATCAAAAATCCGGATATGATTATGAACCCTGAGGCTATTGCGGATGCCTTTTTCTACCTTCACAGTCAGGACAGATCCTGCTGGACACATGAGTTACAGCTAACGCCCTATACCACCAAACCGAGTGTCTAATGTGGATGCTTTTAGCAATGCGTGAAGGTGCGGTGTCTTCAGGCGTGGCTGGGAAGCGGTAAAAAACGGGTAGCGGCGTGGTTAAGGTATTAATATTCCCAGCAGGCGCACCCAGCAAGCAGGAGCGCTCAGGGATTATTGCAGCAACTTAGCCTGAATATCATCAGCAGATGACACTGCTATTTCCCGGCAGTAGTCAGCACCACCGGTGGTTGTGCTGCACTGAGAAGCGCGTTGTAGGCGATGGTTTAGAACGAAACCCCCGCTCTCTAAACAGCTTAGAATAACTGGTCTGTGTATGACTCTCTGTCACCACAGCATCGGGGTGATTATGCCTACATCCTGCTCAATTACCTCCAGCGCATCCAGGATAAGGTCTTCCCTGAAGCGTTGGCCGACAACCTGTATACCACAGGGCCGTTCTTCGACAAGCCCGATTGACACATTCCCTGCAGGTAGTCCCATATAGTTGATACCATAACTATAGATGGCAGAGTCGAAAATATCTTTGCTGCCTGCAAAGGTCTCATCGTAGTCATAATCATAGGCAGGTTGCATCATAAACGGCGTTAGCACCAGGGGATACTCATCAAGAAGCACATTCCATGGGCGTATGATCCCGGTGCGATCAGCTACGCCTGCCATATAGCCTTGATAGTCGACCATGTCTGACATTTCGTAAAAGTAGTCGAATATATCCTGAATAGTCTGGCTACCATGTTGCCTGGCGATGGGATCCAATCCTTCCTTGATTTCAAGTATGGCGACACTGAACCAGGCTTTGGCGGCATCAAGAATGCTCGGAACTTCCAATTCTTCAACCTCATAGCCTGCTGCCCGAAGCGCAGCCGCTGCACGGTCTAAACCCTGGACGATATCAGGATGGATTGGATAACCGTGTGATGCCTTGGTAAATGCCACTTTAATGGGTCGAGTATTGCCAGGACCGTGGAATGGAACGGGTGCCCACCAGGGGTCTCTGGGATCCGAGTGAGACATGACTTCTGTGGCCAGACGTACGTCTTTTACTTCGCGACATATTGCGCCTTGAACTGACATCAGTTGTGATAATAACCCTCTTTCGGCGGGTGCTGACGGATTGAATGCCGGGATTCTGCCTAAACCTGGTTTGATGGTCGCACAGCCACAAAATGATGCCGGAAAGCGCAGGGATCCTGCTATGTCATTACCATGATGTATTGGCCCAAAGCCTGCCGCGCAAGCGGCTCCTGCGCCGCCAGATGAACCACCCGGCGACGCTCGATCTCCCCAGGGACTTTTAGTTAACCCATGTAAGGGGTTGTCGGTAGTCCCTCGCATGGATAGTTCCGGCGTATTAGTTTTACCAATAATGATCGCGCCTTCATCTAACAGGTTCTGTACAACAGGTGAATTGCCGGGTGCGATATTGTTGGCGAATACGGGTAGCCCATTGGTAGTCGGTGTGCCTTCAAGATCAACATTGACCTTGATAGTGACAGGCACCCCCTCGAGCATTCTAGGGCTACCGCCCTTAGCCAGGCGAGCATCAACATCGTCGGCAAGGTCCAGCGCCTGCTCGCTGTAATCGTAAACGACCGCGTTAAGCCTGGCGTTTTCGGTATGCATACGGGCTGCCACAGATTCGATGACCTCGCGGCTGGAGAACGATTTGTTAGCAATGCCCTGGCATAATGCCATTGCACTGTATTGCCACAGTGGTTTGCTCATCTGGTTAACTCAGGTCTCTGATTATTGATTCAATCTACCAATATGGGAGCAGGAAGTGAACTAAGTTGGATAGAGCGCGTGTTTTCGATCCGCAGAAAGCCTGAGTAAGGTATTCTTGCTGCTAAAGCTGTCAATCGTTTGGTTGATTCAATCGGGACTCGGGACTCGGAACCCAGAGTCTGCCAGTCGCGATTTAGAACCCGGATATTATCGCGTACCCACCAGCAATTGTTCACGCAGTTATCGCTCGCATCGACGGCAGGGAAGGGAAGGGAAGGGAAGGGAAGGGAAGGAAAGGGAAGGAAAGGAAAGGAAAGGAAAGGAAAGGAAAGGAAAGGAAAGGAAAGGAAAGGGAAGGAAAGGAAAGGAAAGGAAAGGAAAGGAAAGGAAAGGGAAGCGACTGGCAGATATGCTGATGACACATCGTTAAATGGCCGGTGTCGGTTAGGCAAGGGTTTGCAAGATTCATTTTTTTGGATCCTGCAGGGAGAAAGGGAAATGACTGAAGTACTGGTATCCAGTTGTCATTGTGGTTCGGTTGAATTGTATTTAACCCTGCCCGATGGCCTGGAGGAGTTGCGCCGATGTAACTGTTCCATCTGCAGCAGGAAAGGGGCCGTTGTCGCTTCTGTGAAGATTGAAAATTTGGAAATAATTAAAGGTAAAGCGGTTTTGACTGAATATACCTTTAATACCCACACAGCGAAGCATTACTTTTGTTCAATCTGTGGTATTTATACCCATCACAGAAGGCGTTCAGATCCAACAGAGTATGGCGTCAATATAGCCTGCATAGAAGGTCTATCCATAGAAGACTATCTTCACATAGGCTATCTGGATGGAAAGCATGCTCATCCAAGCGATAACATTGAATAAACTGTCCGGCTTTGCCTGCAGATACCGAGCAGTAGAAAGTCCCGGATCGCGTTCGTTATGCTGTGAACAATAATCCCCCAGGGGCCCGCTACCTGCAATGCAATTGGCTGGTAATCCGGTAATGGGCTACACCTGGCAGTAGCTGGTCAACATGGTAGCAGTTGACTATAATTGTCTTTTGATAACCTTGTGTTATATCTATATACGGGATCAGCATAAGCATAAATTTACGGGAACATCATGTCATCAGTTATCTGGCTTACGGGCCTTTCCGGTTCGGGTAAATCAACCATCGCAGATGCCCTTCAGACTCGTTTGGGTTCTGCTTTTATTGTTGATGGTGATACCCTGCGCAAGGGCCTGTGTCAGGACCTGGATTATTCAGTCCAGGACAGGAAGGAACATGTGCGGCGGGTCGCAGAGCTGGCAAAGCTGGTTGCCAGTTCAGGAACAACGGTTATTGTCGCGCTCATCAGTCCGGATAAAGCAGCACGACGCAGCGCGCGCAGCAGCGTTGAGGGCGCGGCTATACCTTTTTACGAGGTGTTTGTTGATGCGCCGCTTGAGCTTTGCGAGCAACGTAATGTTAAGGGTTTGTATCAGCGGGCCAGGGCCGGAGAGATAACGCAGTTTACCGGAATCGATGCGCCCTACGATGTACCGCAGCACCCTGACCTGCGGTGTGATACCGCCAATGAGTCGATCCAGGCATCGGTGGATAGTATCCAGGCAATGCTGGGTGCAGCAGATGCACAGTCCCCCCACCTGTGCTTTGTGGGTCGGTGGACACCCTTTCATAGAGGCCATTGGGTCATCATGGAAAAAGCCATGAGAGAAGAACCAGATAGACCTGTGTTAGTGCTGGTTCGCGACACCAGTTTTGACCTCTGGTCGGCGAGTTATCGAAAACGCATGCTGGAGGCAAGCTTTAAGGAGATGGGCGTTCCTGCCTCGGTGGTCATCATCCCTGATATCAGTTCGGTAAACTGGGGTCGTGGTGTGGGATGGACGCCTCGGGAGATTGAAGTCGAGGCCGACATCGCAGGTATTTCGGCAACTGATCTCAGAGCGCGCATGCAGGCTGGAGACGAAACCTGGAAGGATATTGTTGCTCCAGGTGTTGCAGATTTTATTGAACAGAATAATGCCTTATGAGAAAGTACGGGCCAGAAAACAAGAAGCTGTAAATGCTCAGATATAAAGGGGATCACCGTTGTTTTGCCTTAATGAACATAACTTGTTCGGCAGTCTCGGTAAGCTTGGGAAGAACTGAATTCGCGGGTGATATTACGCTGTTATGGAGATAGATGAAGTGTGCGCAGTCAAGATAGTTGCAGTGTTAGTGCTTCAGATGGCCAGTGATCGGTATCTGTTCAGTCGTAACGAGTCATCAGTCCATGCAATGAGAGGGCTATCGTGATGTTGACTGATAATCCCTTTGCCGAACTTTCTGGTTTGGTTCCTGCCAGTCTGTTACAGATGTATATTATTGTCATGATCTGCCTGGTGGCCGGCGGTACATTGATTGATATTCTACATAAGAAGAGTGGTCGTTATTTCTTTGCTAACTGGCAGCAGTCGAAGAAAAACCAGAAACGCCTAGTCGGCACCGCAGAAATGGTTTCCCTGGTGGTTAAAACAGCCGTGGTAGAAGGTTTGACGTCCGCGGAATTCTGTAATGCCAGGCGAAGAATTGCCCATCTGCTGACCATGTATGGCTTCCTGGCCCACGTGAGTACAACAGCTGTTTTGGTGTTCTGCTATACATCGTCTGCGGCACCAGCGCCAGATATCCTGCCACTGATCTGGTATCTGAGCGGCCTGATGATTTGTGTTGGCGGCTACTGGTTCTGGTTTTTTATCCGCGTGGATGTGGCAGCTGAGGGTCATTCACCTTTACGGATTGTCCGCGCTGATCTTTTTATCCTGTCTTTGCTGGCGAGCACCACCCTGGGCCTGTTCTGGGCCTGGGCGCAATCGGTGGATAGTTCCTGGACGAATCTCTTGTTTGGGCTTTACCTGATGGCAACCACTTTGCTGTTTGGCTCGGTGCCCTGGTCTAAGTTTTCCCATATGTTCTATAAGCCAGCGGCGGCGCTGCAGAAACGTATAACCGAGGCAGATGGATCAAGGAGTAACCTGCCAGCGCCGGCGGATCGACCGGAAATCTTCGGGAGTAGTCGAGAACTTCCCAGACATTACTAAGCGGGGCAATATTAGACACCGCGAAACAGGAGACAGAGTAAAATCATGCCAACATTTGTTTATATGACTAAATGCGATGGTTGCGGGCACTGCGTGGACATATGCCCTTCCGACATCATGCATATCGATAAAACCTATCGCCGCGCCGTTAATATCGAACCTAATATGTGCTGGGAGTGTTATTCCTGTGTGAAAGCCTGCCCGCAGAACGCCATTGATGTGCGGGGTTATGCGGACTTTGCGCCGCTAGGGCATAGCGTGCGGGTTTTAAGGGAGGAAGAAAAAGCCACTATTTCGTGGAAGGTTAAATTCAGGGATGGCCGGGAAAAGAATTTTACCTCACCGATCCGCACCACAAAATGGGGCTCAATCCCGTCCCCTGCTGAATTGGACCTGCCCAGTGCCGAAGACTTCCAGAGCCAAACGCTTTCGCACGAGCCCGATGCGCTCAATATCCCAAATGGATTACCGGCGTTAAGGCCTGACCAACTTAAACAAGGGGTAATCTGATGGGATTGTTTGGCAGTCGAAAGACGATTGTAGTTGAATCAGATGTTTTGATCGTCGGGGGTGGTATGGCCGGTTGCGGTGCAGCCTACGAAGCCAGGTACTGGGGGCGGGATTTGAATATTGTCTGCGTTGAAAAGGCCAATATTGAACGTAGCGGTGCAGTTGCCCAGGGATTGTATGCTATTAACTGCTATATGGGTATGCAATGGGATGAAAATCAGCCAGAAGACCATGTACGTTACGCGCGCAATGATCTTATGGGGCTGGTACGTGAAGATCTTGGCTATGATATTGCCCGTCACGTTGATTCTACCGTGCATAAATTTGAGGAATGGGGTCTGCCCATCATGAAGGATCCTGAAACAGGCCGATATCTGCGCGAAGGAAAGTGGCAGATCATGATCCATGGTGAAAGTTACAAACCTATTGTGGCCGAAGCAGCTAGGAAAGCGGCCTCAAAGATATACAACAGGATTATGGTGACCCACCTGTTGATGGATGAGACAAAGCCAGGCAGGGTTGCTGGTGCGGTTGGATTCAACGTCCGTACAGGCGATTTTTATGTATTCCGTGCCAAGGCGGTTATCGTTGCCGCCGGTGGTGCCTCACATATTTTTAAGCCTCGTGCCGTCGGTGAAGGTATGGGGCGAACCTGGTATGCCCCCTGGAGCAGTGCTTCTGCCTATGCGTTGCCGATCCTTGCCGGGGCGAAGATGACCCAGATGGAGAACAGGATCGTACTCACTCGTTTCAAAGATGGCTATGGTCCGGTTGGCGCTTATTTCTTGCACCTGAAGACTTATACAGAGAATGCTTACGGAGATGAATACGAATCCAAGTGGTACGACCAGACCAAGGAATTAGTGGGCGACTACATTGATCACCAGCCTGTGCCGACGTGTTTGCGAAATCACGCTTTTCTCGAAGAAATAAAAGCCGGCAGAGGGCCTATCCGCATGGTGACTAAAGAGGCCTTCCAGGATCCGCACAAAGAAACTATTGGCTGGGAAAATTTCCTGGGCATGACAGTTGCCCAGGCGGTAGTCTGGGCCTCTCAGAACATCGACCCCAAGGAAACCAACCCTGAGCTGACCTCATCAGAACCTTATGTGATGGGTTCTCATGCCACCTGTTCTGGCGCATGGGCGAGTGGGCCGGAAGATTATGCGCCTGCCGATTACCAGTGGGGCTACAATCGCATGATGACAGTGGATGGGCTTTTCGGTGCGGGTGATACCATCGGTGGCACGGCGCATAAATTCTCATCAGGATCCTACACCGAAGGTCGTATTGCAGCCAAAGCAGCGGTCAATTATGTAAATGACTTGAAAAATGAAAAGTTGCAGGTGAGTGAGAAACAGGTTCAGGAATTTAAGAGTGCCATCTTCCAGCCACTGGAGAATTACGAAGTAGGTCGCAACGAGATCGTCGGTGGAACGGTGTCGCCCAGCTATATACTGCCTATCCATGGTCTGCAGCGCCTTGAGAAAATTATGGATGAGTATGTTGGTGGCATCAGTTCACATTACTTGACCAATGAGCCTTTGCTCACACGGGGACTGGAATTACTGGCTATGTTAAAAGAAGACCTTGATCATCTTGCCGCAGAGGATCTACACCAGTTGCAGCGGGCCTGGGAGTTGCAGCATCGGGTACTGGCATCTGAATCGGTGACCCATCACACCATGTATCGCACTGAAACTCGGTGGCCGGGCTATTACTATCGGGGTGATCATCCAAAACTGAATGATGACGATTGGCATTGCTTTACGTTATCACAGTACGATAAAGAATCTGGTGAGTGGACCATGGGCAAGGCACCTGTTTACCACATCATCGATTGAAGATAGCGATTTTTTCGGGTTTTAAAGAGTTGATCGAATTGCTGGCCAAGGCGAGTTCAGCAAGCTGTCATGTCCTGATTATATGCGATTGACCCTGATACCGAAATTTCAGTTTACCTGGGTATGGATCCTTTAATGCTGATTCTGTGTATTTCTCGGGTCTGTTCACCATAGTCATGGACGGCGTAGTGCAGGGTGCAGCGGTTATCCCACATGACGACATCGCCATTCTGCCAGTGGTGACGATAAAGGTTATCTGGCTGGATAGAGTGCTGGTACAGGTAATGTAGCAGTGGCAGACTTTCAGCCGGGGTCATACCCTCAAGTCGAGGCACGCTATCTTCCGGTTTTGATAGATATAAGGATTTCCTATCGGTCTCTGGATGCGTTCTTACGATAGGGTGAAAAGTCGCGGGGACAGTATCACTGCCAACCAGCGATGCCAGTCTGGCGCCGGTAAATTCAGCCCGGACGCCGTGCAGGAACGTTTTCATGCCTTCTGAAAGGCGATCATAAGATTGATATTGATTTGACCACATGGTGTCGCCACCAACGGGGATCTGCCGGGCAGACAGGATGTTCAGAGCGGGTGGTTCGGTCAGAAAGGCAGAATCAGTATGCCAGTTTTCGGTTACGGCGTTGTCTTTACCGCGATTAAAAAGTGGTAATACACAGGGGTGACTGTCCAGGTAGCTGACAAATGGGCTGATGCTGAAGCTGCCCCAGCGTTCAGCATACGCAACGTGCTGGTCGATGCTGAGAAACTGTCCTGGGAAAACAAGCATGCAGTAATCGAGGAAGGCCTGATGGATCTGGTTGAATTCGGTTTGTGCCAGATCAGCCAGGCGCACCTCGGTAATGGCAGCACCTAAGGCGCCACTCAGCGGTAAAATTTTCATGTCCATAGACTCACCTGCATCTTTGGAGTTAGCGATGACGGCCAGGCCTGTAATTTGAGTTAAGTGGTCCTGTTCAGGCTGGTGCCGCTATTGGTTAATCCATTATAGTTTCATGTCACGAGTACGATTTTACCTATCTGCTGATCTGATTGCATGTAACCATGAGCCTGTGAAAGATCCTCTAGGGTAAAGGTTCTGTCGACCACTGGCCGCAAAAGCCCAGTGTCAAAAGCTGGCAGTAAGTCCTGGGCAAAGCGCGTGCTGCAGGCGAGCGCTTCAGACTGAGTGCGAGTCCGAAAGGTCACGCCAATGAGAGATAACTGTTGTCTTGCCAGCAGGTCCAGATTGAGTTTGGCGTCCCTGCCGGCATTGCGGCCGACACTCACATATCGGCCTTTAATGGCCATGGTTTTCAGGCATTCAGCAAATAAACCACCACCAACCTGATCGATCACCACGTTGATGCCGCCGGTTATTTTTTCTACTGTTTCCGGCCAGTTTGCATCTGAGGTACAGATGACCTCTGTTGCACCGAGCTGTTTGAGCGCGGCAGCTTTGTGGCTGGAACGGGTGGTTGCGATGACGTGTTTTGCTCCCAGGTACTGAGCAATCTGAATGGCGGCGCAGCCGACGCCGGATGATCCAGCGGAGATTAGAATAGATTCATGAGCTTGCATTTCAGCTTGAGTCACTATGGCATCGTGGGCGGTGACAAATACATTTGGAATTGCGGCCGCTGATTCGAAAGAAAGGCCCGCCGGAATTTCCATGAGTGCTGCCGCTTCGACAAGGGTGAATTCTGCATGGCAGGCTGATGCCCTGGCCATAACCCGGTCTCCATCTGCCCAGCCTTGAACATCAGCACCAACGCTATCTATCAGCCCGGCAAACTCAATGCCTGATGGCATCGATTTTGCCTTGGGATTAGTCGATACCATAAGTGGTCGAGAGATCAACTCACCACGGTTGATACCAGAAGCCTTGATTTTGACCCGTACTTCACCGGCAGCGGGTAGGCAATTATCAACGCTGCGCAGTTCATTCTTGCCACCCTCCGGGCCAGGTACCACCCACCATTGTTTGAAGGTCACGATAGCTCCCTGAAAGGGCTGGAAAGATCGGATGGTAAACCGTGAAATAAAAAAAATAAAGCAGGTGGTTCCAGCCGACCAGGTACTTTTCTTAACAGGTTGAAACTTTTTCTAGCAGTAGGTTGGGTGTCTGTAGACCGATACTGGTGCTAACGGATTTAACCAAAACGGTTCACTTCAATGTTACTTGCGCTTGTTTGACCTGGCTGTTAAGACGATGCCATCAAGAATTTCACGTATCACTGATTGGCCTTTTACGAAAGGTAGCGGGGAGCAGGCGAATGAATTACCCACCATCAAATCGTAATTGCCATCCAGGGACTCGATACTATTTGTAAACTTTGGCAGATTCGAGTGGGAAACCCAGTAGCGCCAGACACCATTAACGGGGCATAGGCTGTCACCCATGAAGAGAGTGACATGGTTGGCTTGGGTAAATATATAGGATAACGCACCAGGTGTATGTCCCGGCGTAGGTAGGGCAATGAGGTCTTCAAATAAGCTGGTTCGCGCCATAGGTAAGGCTTGTTCAACTGTAACCCCTTTACCGAGTTTTACGGATTCAATTTCACTGCAGGTTATGCCGCGACCAACCTGCTTGCATAGTTGACTAGCGGCTGATTTCCCGTGGTGTCGATCGCCGATGCACAGAATCTGGTAGGGCTTAAATTTTTTGATCAAGGGATTGCCAGTCAAGTCTCGACTTACGCCTAGTAGGTAGTTGCCTGCAAGACCCTGCAGAATATAGGCATGTCCTGTTTCATTGAGAACACCCTTTATCCAATGAATGCCCGGTGATATTTCTGTAGTGGGATTCCCTGATGCGGGTGCTGTCATGGTTGTTCCGTGAGACTTTTCGAATTATTGTAAACTAACTCGTCGTTTTGATGTCATTACCCTGGTTTGTCGGTACTGTGGCTGATTGAGGTCGGTAATTTGCATTTTTTTCTGTCAATAAGAGCGGTTAACAATTACCCAAAATAAAATCAGTTGGACGTGATCAAAGACAAGTACAGTGTTCACTACCCCGCTGTCCAGGACTCTACCCTTTTTGCAAGGCTCTATATACACCAGTCTAGGCAATCAGGGCCGAGCCTACCCAACAACTCTGGAAGCCTACCCGGCGCTGCCATTGACTACCTTCATCCTTCGCACACCGTGGCACCAGTGGCAACCCTAGTTAACAGGTGTCTGAAATCAGATTAGCATACGCTATTGCATGGTTATGGCTGTGTTAAATGCTGGTCGGTCAGTGATTCTCGCGACATAGGCTTTCAGATGGATCATGTCATCAGAAACACAGCCGAGTCGATTACTCATGAAACAAGCATGTCCCAACATAATATCTGCTCCGGAAAAATCACCGATTAAGTAATCTTTACCTTCAAGCGCATCATTGACAGGTTGCAGAGCTTTGGCTAATAAACGCTGCGCTTGTGCCAGCGCGGTTTCGTCACGCCGGTCTGGTGGTAGCAGCACGGTTTGTACCACGATCGTGTTAACCGGTGGCATTACCATTCCTTCACAGTAGTGGAACCACTGCAGGTAGGCTGGGTAAACAGGTGCGTCTGGTTCAGGTTTCAGACCGCCATTCTTATGCCTGGCCAGGATGTATTCAACAATGGCGCCCGATTCAAATATTGTTACGTCGCCATCGTCCAGCACGGGCACACGACCCAAGGGGTGGCGCGCCCGGTGTTCATCGGATTTGAGATCCTTTGGATGAAACGCCATTTTGTTTATCTCATATGGCAGTTGTAACTCTTCTAGTAACCAGACAATTCTCCCGGCTCTTGAATTGGGTGCAAAGTGTAATTTCAACATCGGTTTCTCCCATACTGATCTGGTTAAACGTAGCGAGCTTCATTTGGGAGAGTATGCCACAGGTTTGTAATGTCTGTAGGCAAGGTGCGGGCACTCATCGGCGGGCTTGTTCTCAATGGACGGGCAGCGTTGGCCTTGATTGATGGTTTGCTTGTCGTTAAAACAATACACTACCGGATTTCATGCCAAGCAGAACACGACCTACTGCGGGGTTATGCTGGGGAGAAACCATGATATGCTGCCTGACAACCAAGATATCCCGCATGCAGCGCTCCAGGGGGTTTGCGACAAAATTGGCATTGACCCCGGCAGCAGATACTAATTTTTCAACGGCTTTAACCGTTTCGTTTGCTGCCCCGGAACAGGCAAGTTGTAACAGGGCTTTTTGACGATCTGTTGGGGCCTCTCCCTTTTCAACCGTATCCCAGAGATCCGTCACCTGTTCAAATACGTAACTTCTTGCAGATCCCAGAATCCTTTGGGCATCTGCAACGGCATTTTGTGCTTCAACTCGGTCGCGCAATAGATTGGCTGAGCCCCTGGGTTTTTTCTGGGTAGCAAGCTCAACAAAACTTGTGATGGCGTTCATGGCGATCCCTGTTGCAACCCCTACCTTATTGTAAGCAAGTCGGCTGTAGACCGGCATCTGGTATAAGGGGCCGGAAGCAGTCGGGGTTTGAGTCTGCATTCTGCAGATAAAGTTATCTGGCACAAAAACACGCTCGACTCGAACGTCATGGCTCCCAGAGCCGCGCATGCCAGAGACATTCCAGGTATCGATGATCTCCAGTTGATCAGCAGGTATCAGCGACTCACAAAAGACATACCCCTTTTCATCTTTCAGGGGTTTATCATTTTCATGGACAATACTCTGGCACCAGAAATACTGGGCATTGTGTATGCCACTGGCAAAAGGCCATTGACCGGAAATTTGATAACCGCCAGAGATCTTCTCGGCTTTGCCAAGGGGGTTGACGCTGCCACTGATAATCAGTCCAGGGTTCGAATATAGCGGTTCTATGATGGCGCGTTCATAGTATGCGGCAAGAATACCCATGACTTCGACACCAATCATCAGGTTCCATCCGGTTGAACCGTGGATTTCTGATACGGCTTCAATGGTTTTAATCTGGCTAATCGGATGAGCTTCGCTGCCATGCAGGCCTGTGGGTACAGCAATTCGATAAAACCCGGCTTGTGCCATGGCCTGAGATACTTCCATGGTCAGGTGCCTTTGTTGTTCGGCTTTATCTATACCCTTTTCTATAACTGGTCTGAGCTGGTTGATATTGCGGCTCAATAATTCGATTTCAGTCAGCATGGGCCTCCCTGTTTGACCGTCATACCTGAAATATGCGGTGTTGTGAGCTGCTAATCAACTCTAGATATTACCAGGGCGACACGACCCTGGTGATCCGTTGATCTGAGTCGGGCCTGTGAGTCCTATCTAGGGCGTGGAACTAACAGCCGGGTTGCTGGGATCAGTTGTTCCCAGGTACTTTTCTATGTCAACTAAACAGGTATTGGCACTGGGTCCTTGGGCGAGATTTGAGGTGCCTATATCGGCGGTCAGCACATTAGGGTTACCGTTTGCATCTGTCGCATCATCAAGTGGCGCAAACCAGGAACCGGTTGGCAGAGAAACGACGTCAACCAGGCGGTTCATATCCAGCCCGACAGCGGCCAGGCAGGCGCCGCGGTCGTTGAAAACCCGGACCAGATCGCCCTGGCATAATCCACGTGCTGCGGCCGTATCAGGATGGATGCGGATGACTTCCTTACCCTGAATCTTTCCGGCCTGGCTGTGTGCGCTGTGGTCCAGTTGGCTATGCAGGCGTCTCTCAGGTTGTGGTGTCAAAAGGTGAAGCGGGTAGCGCGAGTGACCTGCTCCGCCCAGGCGTTCAAAGGGTTCCAGCCATGCGGCGTGTCCAGGGCAATCGCCGTAGTTAAATTCTGCAATGGTCTTCGAAAATAGCTCGATTTTCCCTGACGGTGTTTTAAGGGGATGAAGAACTGGATTGGCACGAAAGTCGGCCAGCCAGACCGGTCGTGGACCCGCCTCTGGGATTTGAAATGTACCTGCGTGCCAGAAATCCTCAAATTCGGGTAGCTTAAATCCTTCACGTAAAGCAAGTTCACTGGATCGTTGCCACATATCCTGTAACCATTGACGCTGGCTGCGTCCCTCCGTGAAGGCGGCTTCTACATTGAGTCGTCTGGCGAGACCCGCGAATATCTCGTGATCGGAGCGAGCCTGGTGCTGGGCTGGCAGTGCTGCCTGCATGACGTGAGCATAAGGATCGTGGGACGATGCGCAGATATCTTCTCGCTCAAGGGCTGTCGTCGCAGGAAAGACAATGTCTGCCCACTGTGCTGTGGGTGTCCACCAGGGTTCGTTGACAATGACCGTGCTCGGCCGGCGCCAGCCTTTGATTAATCGGTTGAGATCCTGATGATGGTGAAACGGATTGCCACCTGCCCAGTAAATGAGGTCGATCTCGGGGAAAATAATGTCGCGACCATCGTAGTGAATCGACTCATTCGGATGCAGTAGCATATCTGCTATACGGGCGACAGGAATGGCAAAGCGAGTGGGATTCATGCCTTTACTGAATGTAGCCCAGTTAAAACGGCGCCAGTGACTACCTATAAAGCCTTCCGCACCATAGCCGAATCCGAAGCCACCGCCGGGCAATCCGATCTGACCGAGCATGGCTGCCAGGGTTACCAGCATCCAGTAGGGTTGTTCACCATGGTGAGCCCGCTGTAAGGACCAGGCAGCAGTAAGAAAGGTACGTTGTTTGACCAGGCGCCGAGCCAGGGAGGTGATGTCTGCAGCAGGCACTGAGCATATTTTTCCGGCCCACTGAGGTGTTTTAGCCACGCCATCTTCATGGCCTAGCAGGTATTCTCGAAATAGATCATAACCGCTGCAGTGACTGGCGAGGAATTCTCGCGCTACCAGGGCTTCTGTTTCCAGCACGTATGCCAGCGCCAGCATTAAGGCAACGTCGGTACCAGGGCGACAGGCCAGCCATTGGCTTGAAGGATGATCAGGCAGATCGGCTTTGATCGGAGATACGTTTATCAGCTTCACGCCGGATGATATCGCCTGTGCCAGGCCACCCGCACTTTGGTGCTCGGTTATACCGCCATAAGCGACTTGTGTGTTTCTTAAAGGGATACCACCAAAGGCAACGACAAGCTCCGTGCTGTTGGCGATTTCCTGCCAGCTGGTTTGCTCCAGCTCTATCTGTGACCAGGGCGCAACCACATGTGGCAGAATCACCTGCGCGGCCGCTGTGCTATAGGAATTCATAGCGCGTGTTGAGCCGCCCAGAAGATTGATGAAACGATGTAATTGCGACTGTGCATGATGGAAGCGTCCAGCGCTTGCCCAGCCATAGGAGCCTGCAAAAATCGAAGTATTTCCCTGCTCGGCAATGACCCTGGCTAGCTCCTCTGCTGCCAGGTCGAGGGCCTCATCCCAGGGCACCTCCAAGAATTTATCTACGCCTCGTTTTGAACGGCCGCGATTCTGATCATGCAACCATCCGGCGCGAATGGCTGGTCGCCTTATGCGCTGATCATGTTGGATACCGTCCAGTAAAGTCTGGGCCATGGGCGCCGGTGCCGGATCTGCCTTGATCCCATGAACCGCGGCAATTTTCCCGTCTAACACCTCAACTTCGTATACACCCCATTGAGTTGCTGTTTTGTATCGCATCAAAATATATTCAGTCTGGAGACAACTCAAGAGTAACCAAACCGGTTCATTTTAGCTATGGAGTAACGCTTCAGACCGGTGGGTTTTTCAACCCCTGAGCAGGAGCATGATGTCATATAATCAGCGAGGCCTTTGGCAATTTTATTCCTGGTTATGGCGGCCCTTTTATCGCTCTTGTTGCTATCGCTTTGGTCTGCCGTTGCGTTAGTGGTTGTGGTTATTTCGAGCCCGGTTTTTGATAAGCTTGTGGTAACCAGATTCCTCGTTAGGGCGAGCAGTAATAGCTCTGTGAACCTGAGCCCGAGCACAACCTTAAGCGGTTTCGCCAAGGCATTTGAATTTAGCGCCATCGGGTAATTTATGATCCACTACAAGGGCGGCTGTAACAGGGTTCGAAGACGATAAAGACAAGATAAGACGATAAAGACAAGACAAGACAAGACAAGAGAAGAGAATAATGACGGTTACAATAGATGAGAATACTTTAAGGCAGCAATTGGTTGAGCATTATCAGTATGCTGAAAAGCTCGGCCTCAATGAATTGGCTTCAGGCAATCTGAGTGTCCGTCTGGGTGATGGCATGCTGATTTCTCCGTCTGGGGCCAGTGCAGATAATATCTCGATCGATAATATTGTGCGGGTTTCGCTTGCGGGTGACTGGCAGGGTGACCATAAGCCCTCTTCTGAGTGGCGTATGCATGCCGGGATTTATCAGTCGCATGAAGATGCCCATGCCGTAGTCCACACCCATTCGGATAACTGTGTGGCCGTGTCCTGTCAACTAAAACCTCTGCCGGGTTTCCATTATCTGGTAGGTGAATTTGGCGGCAGTGATGTGCCGTGTGTGCCTTATTCAACTTTCGGTACTCAGCAACTTGCAGATGATGCGTCTGCTGCTCTTACAGATCGCAGCGCCTGTCTGTTAGGTAAACATGGCATGATTTGTCGAGGCAAGGATATCAGGGTCGCGCTGGATCTAGCGCATCGACTAGAGATCATGTGCAGGCAATATATCCTTACCTGCCATTTGGGTCAGCCAGAGTTACTTACCGATGAAGAGTGGATTGACTTCTTTGAGAGGATGGAAGCGGTCAGTTATGGTGAATTCATTTAATTTGTCTGCTTCAGGATCTCGGGTTTTGTAACAGTTTCAGGTTTATGGCAGGTACCAGATCGGTGATGTCCAGGCGCGTTCCTGGATGGTTTTTTCAGCATTGGGAAATTCATCACAGCGATTTTCCTGCTTGCACTGCACGGCAGTCCATCGCGGCGTAGCAGCTTCAATCACTCTGGCATACCAGAATGCCGGAGCGCTTTCGTCAAAATCTGGATCCTGCCAGGTTGCGCAGATGGACAGTCCACCCTTTGCATTTTCCCAGATTGTTGATCTAGATTCCTCTAAGACACCGTTACGCAGTTCTCCCTTGATTATCTCGATTGACTGGATGGGTGTCTTGTCATAAAGGGCCTGGACTTGGAAGTTGGGTCTATGCTCGGGTTTGGGTAGTTCTCCACCCATTGCTATGATCTCAGCTGAGTCATGTATCTGGCAATCGAGCACTGCATTGGATGCCAGCATTTGCACCTGGATGCGTGGACCGCTGGTGCCATAGACCTCCCTCCGCTGTAGGGCAGAGTACAGGCTGGCTCTGGTGTTTTCTTCAGCCCAGACGCCAACCAGGCCTCCCGGGTTCCATGCAGCTCGGACCATGGCACGGTCAAGGTTACCAATGCCAAAAACAGAACCCTGCCATTGCGCTTCCTCAACGAAACCGCCCGTTGCGGCATGCGTATCGGTCGAGCCTATTATGCCCATCTGCAGAGGGTTTAACTTTTTGTCAGCCGATTTCTGGTAGGCAACCAGGCCTTTTTTCAATAGACCGCGCACATAGCCGCTACGCATTTTTTCCCATTGTTCGAGCGTGTAGCCTTCGGCGCTCATCGGTTGTGAGTTTTTAGTCAGGTAGAGCTCAAAATTGCAATCTTCGTCAGTCTGGCCAAAGGCCGGCAGGCATTCGCTGTTGCCTTTCTCCTGGTGAATTTCGATTAATTTTTCATATTTGGCCCTGAGCGACAGTAACTGGTCAGATGCAGTTTCCACCTCGAAGCTTTTACCATCGCCCATGTTGGTGTTGTGAGGAATAACCAATGCCTGGCAACCGTCTTCCGGCCGGCAACTTTGATCTAACTGGTTCCATAACTGCTCTGGGCTGGGGAAGTTCATATAGTCTATGGCTTGTTCGGGAACAACATCACTGCGGAAAATGACATTGCGGTGATTGTGGCTGAAGTCGGGTGTTGCAGACCACTCAAAGCCCACGAATGCGGTAAATTGGCAAGGATCATTAGCCGAGTTAGTTTGGTTCTGGATGCGCTGCCACTGTGATTTCATGGTTTTATCACAGTGACTCGGATCATCAATACAGATTGGTGTAGGCTTAGGTTGTGCTTTGGTTATGGTGGGAAGGACATATTCTGCGAAGACCTCAGGGCCATCCTGTCTATTATTCTTCTCGGTCATGATGTTGCAGTAAGCATCGTCACTCCATTCGGGGTCGGTGCAGATGTAGAGAAGGTTGAACCATTCGGCATGATCGGTAACTGCCATGAAATCCAGCGGCCGTTCAAGTTGAGCAGTCAGTGAGGGGGTTAATTTAATCGTACCACCACGGGCAAAAGCGTAAGCCTGGGCAGGTGTTGCTGCAGTGCCATAGCCCCAGGCATCCAGTGAATAGGCCGAATGTACATGCAGGTCACCCCAGTAGACCTGTTTTATGCCAGGCTGGTACTGGGGACAATGGTCACTGTCTGAAGGCAGGGCTTGCAGAGGAATGAATAGGGCTAATATGATGCTAGCTAGTCGTTTCAATGGTTGTTCCCCTGTAAGCTTTGCCTGATTAGTATTACATCTGGTACCTGAAGAAGACGCTGGCGTGCCTGGGCCTGACCGGTTGACCGAAACCCATGGCAAAAGCCGAGAAGATAGATCGCGACTGAAAATAGAACTCATCCGTTGCGTTGCGAATAATGATTCCGCCTTCCCACTTATCATCGGCGCTTCTATAGCGGGCACTGATATTCATTGTCTTGTGGTTGTCCTCAAGTACTTCAGGGATATTTTCAGTTCTGCTGTAGTAGTCATCTTTGAGACTGTAATCAGCTCGTAGCGTTAGAACTGCGCCGCTGTCCATGGGTATATCGTAGGCGGCGGTCAGGGCCACGGTATAGTCTGGCGTGAAGGGTAGATCATTGTCCTTAGATAATGTAATACCGGAGGAAACCAGGGTACCTTTAAATGAATCGATCTCATCCCTAAGAAACCCTATGTTCAGACCCAGCATAAAGTTATCGCTCATCAGCGTTGTCAGCTCTATTTCTGTTCCAGAAATGGTGGCGGCACCTAGGTTAGCTTTAGAGGTATTATCACCCACTCCAGGCTCATTCGATGTGGCAGAAATCTGCATATCTTCATAATCCATCCGGAAAAATGATATATTCGCCCTGGCTCTGCCATTTGAAAAAGTTGTTTTGAAGCCCAATTCGTAGTTCTTGACGAATTCTGGATCATAATTAGGTAATGGGTCAGGTACAGCGCCGGTAAAACGAGCCGGATATCCACCATCCCGGAAGCCTTCAGAATAAGTAAAATAGGCCATCGTATTATTTGCCGCATCCCACGATATACTCATCATGGGTGTATTTTCCTTAACAGATAAGTTACCTGACTGCTGCGACACGGAAGTAGGACGTTCGGTGTCCATAATAAAAGTCTTATCGCTGGTCGTATAACGTGTACCAAGGGTCAGATGTAAATCGTCTGATAAGTCATAGGTGAGCTGGGTGTAGATTGCCTTGCTGTCATTGTCTATGTGCCTGGCTAGGTCCTGAAACCAGTAATTAGGAGGAGTGACTCCCAGGAACGGCACGTGGGCAATTTGATTGAAGATGTCCTCAACGCCTTCCTCGCGGAAGTAGTACAGACCGACTACATAGTGGAGCCTGTCATCCATGGCGTTTCCGGTTATCTGGAATTCCTGGGACAGTTGCTCCTGGCTGTATTCGGGATGCATATTTGCAAAAACAATGTGTGGAGAATAGTCGAGATCATTGAATAAAAAGATATCGAATTCGCGATAAGAAGTGATTGATTTGACTTCAGTATCGCCAATAGACCAGCTGATTGTCAGGTTGGCACCTAAAACTTCGATGTCCTGGTTCGCCTTGACAGGATCACCATCAAAGTCGGTGAATACGCTATTGTTGGCGTAACGGCCAGCGTTCCAGTGTGGCCCATAGCAGGCGGGATTCGAGGCCTGACCCTCTGCGCTTGTGCAGGTTGCTGGATCACCGCTCCAGAATACATTCCAGAAGTTGCCGAATACACCCGGTGATCCTGGGCCAGCTGCCTGGCTGCCATTGAACATGCCAATCCCGGCTAATGGAACTGCTGCGCCGGGAGTGCTGTTGTCTTCTGAATAATCAAAGGAAAAATCAATGGATACCGTGTCGCTCAATTCGCCGCCAATCTGGGCTCTGAGTCCCCAGACGTCTTCACTGCCGAGATCGTAATTGTTATATTGAAGTGCTTTGACGTAGCCGTCTCGCTCTCTCGAAAATGCCGTTAGGCGACCTCCAAAAGCATCACCCAGGGGTACATTTACGGTTACTTTCGCTTCCTGATGGCCATCCTGACCCATTGCCAGTTCGAACGAACCCTCGAATTCACCGCTGGGTTTCTTTGATACGATGTTAACGGCTCCACCGATGGTATTACGACCAAACAGGGTTCCCTGGGGTCCCCGAAGAACTTCGATTCTTTCGACATCGATCAGGTCGAATGCGTTGCCCACCATGCGGCCTGTAAAAACGCCATCCAGGTAGATACCGACGGCTGGGTCTTCAACAATGATGAAATCAGCCTGACCCATGCCTCGCATATATACGGTGGGTGATTTTATTCCACTGGTCGGCTGAGCGTTTTCAAAATGGACGTTTGGTACTATCTGACCGACCACATCAATGCTGGTTGCACCCATGGCATCGAGCATTTCAGAGGATAATACGGAAACTGAAGTGGGCACATCCTGAAGTCGCTCTTCCCGTTTTCTGGCAGTTACCACAACCTCTTCCAGCATCCTGGCACTTTCTTCGGCTTGACCTATCATTGGTGCAGATATGCAAAAAGCTGTGCAGAGCAGGGTCACTATTAATACGATTCCTTTTTTCATACTGTCTCTCCTTCTAGATATTAGGAAATTGCTAGCTATTTTAGGATTACCTTTTTTTTCTGTGATTGCGTTTTGGTTCGGTTTTAGTTCAGCCGTTGACTGTTACAACGGTGTGTTTGAATTCAGGCCGAGTAACAGTCGGCCATAGGCTTCGCTGGATACATCAAGGTCGAAAACAGTATGGCAGGAGAGCGTTTCAAGGTCCCGTAGTGCGCGCTGTAATGGATTCTCAAGGTTGTGAGCCGATGATCCACTGGCTTCGGACACGTCTCGGACAATGTTCCTGGCTTCGCGGACCACATGGCCAATGCGAACCCGGAAGGCTGCCCGGGCAATATCGGGGCAGATTTCGCCACTCTCACCCCATTGCGTAACTTCTCTGGCAATCTGCACGAGGGCTTGCTCGGTGTTGTTGAGTCGAACGGTTAGATGCGCCAGTTTGGATTGGGCAAGGGCGCGGTCAGACAGTTTATTCTGGGTGCCATAGACCATCCTCTGTAGAAGGCTCTGCTTGAATAAATCGATTGTTTTCTTAGCGCATCCGACCGCTGGTGCTGCTGCGGTTAAACCCAGTACTGGCAGCATGGGCATTCGATAGGTCGCTGTCTTGTGGATGGCAGCGCCTGGCGAGTCTCCTGCTCTCATATCAGTCAGTTGTTGACGTAGATAGCCAGGCACAAAAGCGTCCTTGACTGCGATATCGTTACTGCCTGTGCCTGCCATTCCTGACATTTGCCAGGTATCTATAATTTCAGCCTGCTCGATAGGCAGCGCATACATGCATAATTCAGGCGGATCTGCTCCTTCGGTGAGCGCGCCAACCATAACCCAGTTGGCATGCATGACGCCGGTACCCCATTGCCATTGGCCGGTAAGGCGAAAGCCGCCCTCTACCGGTGTCGCCACACCGCGGGGTGCCAATGCCCCAGGGGCAATGATGTAGGGATGTTTGCCAAAGATATGATCCTGAGCTTCCTGGTTATACAGGCCGATCAACCAGTTGTGCTCCATACAGAAAGTGACCACCCAGGCAGTGGATATATCAGCTGCGCCGAGGATCATGCCGAGCTGCATAAAGCCTTCAAGGCTGAATTCGAAGCCGTCGTATTTCTTTGGAACAAAATAGCGATAAGCCTGAGTTTTTTCGATGGCTTGCATGACACTATCGACGGGTTTGCGGCCTCGCTCGGCTTCAGCCGCATTTTCTTCAATCATAGGCACTAGAGACTGAATGCTTTCGATTAGTTGTTGTTCATTGTTTGACATACAGATTTCCTTGCTCCATTCCCGGAGCTAGTGCTTATTGTGTCATTTGTGGTTAAAATGTCAATTTAATTGACAAATATCAGTCGGGTAGCTCAACGCTCCAACAGTCGATGAATTCAGGACTAGCTGATGAAAGGTTTGGGTAGGCCGCACAGTGTTGAGCCATTACCGGGATTTACTTTAATTGCCGAGTGTGAGTATGCTTTGGCCTTGTACGCATAGGGGGTATTTCTGTGGAGAAAACTAGCTATACAAGGACCTTTGTTTCACTGGCCTCGGCGACAGGTATGCGAAATGGTGCGGGTTTTTTGCCCTGCCAGGGACTGTATTATCAGCCGACCTCCGGTGAGGTCAAAACAGCATTGATAGCGACTCACTACAATGTTGATTTCAGCGAACATTATCTGGGCGAGTATATGGCAAGCCGTGGTTATGGATTCCTGGGCTGGAATACTCGATTCAGAGGGAATGAAGGGTTTTTCCTGCTTGAACACGCCCTGGTTGATATTGGTGCAGGTGTTAGATGGCTGCATGAACAGGCTGGCGTTGAAAAAGTGGTGTTACTCGGTAATTCAGGTGGTGGCTCTTTGATGGGGGCGTATCAGTCACAGGCCAAAGGGGTGACGATGACCGCAACGCCGGGTTTGACGTTACCGGCTGCACTTAGTGATATTGAACCCGCAGATCTGTATATCTCCCTGTGTGCACATGCTGGCAGGCCGGAAGTATTAACCGACTGGTTTGATCCTTCGATTCTGGATGAAAAAGACCCGACCAGTATAGATCCTGCCTTGAATATGTATGACAAGGCCAATGGGCCGCCCTATTCCCAGGAGTTTATCGACGTGTACCGCGGCGCTCAGGTCGCTAGAAATCACAGGATTACGCAATGGTGTCATGAAGAATTAGAGCGAGTTCAGAATCTGGGAATGACCGACCGATCATTTAACATGTATCGCACCTGGGCAGACCTGCGATTAATGGACCCCAGCATCGATCCTTCTGAGCGCAGGGAAAGGTGGTGTTATGCAGGTGACCCAGAAACGGCTAATTTTTCTCCGAGGGGAATCGGTCTGACCAATACTCTACGGACCTGGCTGTCCATGTGGAGTCTACAAGAATCGCACTGTAAGGGGGCGCCTCATCTAACGAGAATTAGTGAGCCAGCGTTGGTTATCCAGAGCCTGGCCGACACGGGTGTATTTCCATCGGATGCCAAGGCCATCTATGACACGCTGTCATCCATCGATAAAGAGTTGTATATGGTTAAAGGGGATCACTATCTCCAGACGCCTGAAACAGCCAGGGATGACGTGGCCGATATGATCGTTGACTGGCTGGCTCGTCACAACGCATAACGATCCAAATCCTTTAACCTAGGGCAGGACCAAGGCAACGAAAAGTTGAGATCAAGAGCCGGTCAGTATAATGGCCATAGGTTCGTTGTGGCGGGCCATTGGACTGTTTGCTGTTTATTTAAGGGGGCTGAAAATGAATGAATTACCGTTACAGACGAGTCTGGTTGGGAGTTATGCCCAGCCGAACTGGCTGATAGATAAGCAACGCCTGGGTCAGCGCTTGCCGCCGCGCGTGGTGCTCGACCAGCTATGGAAGGTAAATCCGGAAAATCTGGAAGAAGCTCAGAATGATGCCACTATCCTGGCCTTAGGCGATCAGCTCAGGGCTGGAGTGGATATTGTTACAGACGGTGAAATGCGTCGCGAAAGTTACTCCAACCGCTTTGCCAATGCGCTTGATGGCATTGATATCGATAATCCCGGTGAAGCGATTGATAGAACGGGTAAGGTGGTGCCCGTGCCAAGGGTGGTTGGCCCGATCAGCCGGCGAAAGCCAGTGGAAGTACCCTTCATAGCGCTATTGAAAGCGCATACCACTAAACCCATAAAAATAACCCTACCGGGACCGTTCACCATGAGTCAGCAGGCCCAGGATGATTATTATGGAGACCCTGCGGCCTTGGCAATGGCCTATGCCGAGGCGGTTAATGCTGAGCTGACCGGATTGTTTGCTGCAGGGGTTGATATTGTGCAGTTAGATGAACCTTATGTGCAGGCACGCCCTGAGGCGGCAAGGGATTATGCATTGGCAGCTATTGATCAGGCTATTGCCGGCGCATCCGGTAGCACAGTTCTACACGTGTGTTTTGGTTACGGCAAGCATGTTGCTGATAAGCCAAACGGTTATGCCTTCCTTGATGAACTTGATGCCTGTCAGGCGGATGAGATTTCCATCGAGTGTGCTCAACCACGACTTAAGATGGATCTGGTGCAGGGATTACCTTCCAAAAAGGTTCATGTAGGTGTCATAGATTTGCGCGATACTCGGGTTGAGTCGGCAGAAACGGTAGCACAGAGAATCGAAGCAGCGCTCGAATTTCTACCGCCGGCACGGCTCATCGTCGCCCCGGATTGTGGCATGAAATACCTGAGTCGCCCGGTTGCTTTTGCCAAACTCTGTAATATGGTCGCTGGACGAAACCTGGTTATGGGCAGCGCCTAGTCATAGCCAGTCTGGATGGATTTACCCCAAACAGACTGGCAGAGCTCAATCCTTCCAGGCTGCACCGGCCCAGTCAGCTGACTCACCTTCCGCCGGCACCGGTACTTCCCTGATTCTTTCGGGGACGTCGTCAAATTCCAGACGCAGGGCCTTGCAGCAGACTGCGTGCAGATTGTATCCCATGATGTGATAGGTCAGCTCGAGAATGTCCTCATCGGAAAGATGCGAATGTAAGGCATCAAAGAGTTCGTCAGACGCGCGTCCACCATCATAGATAAGAGCGTCTGCCCAGGCCAGAATGGCTCTTTCTTTAGCATCGAATACCTCAGAAACCTGCCAGTGCGGAATCGCCTGAATCTGTTCATCGGGGACCCCAAAGCGTCTGGCAGCCTTACAGTGCTGAGAGAAGACGAATTGGCTGGCCTGGGCGTAGCCGGCACGCATGATGCCCAGTTCTCTGACCTTGCCATCGAGTTGACTGACACTTTTATCAGCGAACATACCGAACATACCAAAGTGTCCGGTGGCATGATCAAATATATAGGGTACCAGCGCAAAGACCGTCCACCAGTTGCCAGGGGTGCCGGTGGCTGTGCCCGGTTCGGTTACCGGGTCCTTGCCGTTGAAAAGTGCAGCATAGTATTTTTTTACGTTGTCGGTGGCATCCTTTAGAGATACCTGTTTGAGTCTTGGCATGTAATTGCTCCTTGTTTATCCATTGACTGGAATACTAGAAAAGCGAGCCGCTGTCAAAGTAATAGATTGACAGGGGGTTTTATTGATTCCTATTATGTACCGGGTGGCTTAACGAACAGGTTCGAAGGGCATAGTGAATCACGGCCTGGATAGCCATAAATGAGACCGCTGGTTAAATGAGTTAGGAGACATGATGAATACAAATGAGAAGTATGAGATCAGGGGGATTAATCACCTGGCGCTGGTCTGCAGAGACATGAAAAAAACAGTGGATTTCTATTCGGGTGTCCTCGGTATGAAATTGACCAAAACCATTGAATTACCTAATGGCATGGGGCAACACTTTTTCTTTGATATCGGCAAAGGGGATATGTTGGCTTTCTTCTGGTTTCCAGAAGCGCCTGAGTCACAACCCGGTGTTACCCACTCGGAAAACGTGGTCGGCGGTGGTTCCATTACATCGGCTCATGCGTCAATGAATCATGTGGCCTTCGATGTTCCCGCAGACAAGATCGATGAGTACCGGAAGAATCTGATTGCAGCTGGTGTTGAAGTGACCGCTGTGGTTAACCATGATGATTCTGAAAACCAGGCCAGTTTGGAGGTGACTGATACCACTTTTGTAAGATCGCTCTATTTCAAGGATCCCGATGGAATCTTACTGGAATTTGCATCCTGGACTCGAGAGCTAGATGAGCATGATGTCAATATAGTGGCAGAAAGCGCCGCCTGATTTATCGGGTATTTTAGAATTCTCGTTCTGGTTGTTAGTTATGTCACAGCACCATAAATCTGAAGCATCAACTTCTCTGGTATATGCGTGGTATGTTGTGACCGTATTGCTGGTTGCACAGGCTTTCTCGTTTCTTGACCGGATGATCATGGGGCTTCTTGTGGGACCTATTCGCTCAAGTTTTCAGATAAGTGACACGCAGTATAGTTTGCTGGCCGGGCTGGCGTTCTCCCTTTTCTACGCCATTATGGGCCTGCCATTGGCAAGAATCGCAGACAGGGGCAGCCGCAGAAACCTGATTGCAGCGGGAATTGCGGTGTGGAGCTTTATGACCGCGCTGTGTGGATTCGCCCGCAGTTACTGGATGTTGTTTTTTGCAAGAATGGGTGTCGGTGTAGGCGAGGCCACATTGGGACCTGCAGCCTATTCAATGATCGCAGATTACTTTCCTAAAAGCGTTCTGGCCAGAGCGTTGTCCATCTATATGATTGGTGTGACCCTGGGGTCTGGATTTGCCTATATGCTCGGTGGTGCTGTGGTGGGCTACGTTGAAAATATCGATACCATCACAGTCCCTGTCATTGGCGATATGGAAGGTTGGCAGTTAACATTTTTTATCGTTGGGGTACCCGGATTGCTAGTTTCCCTGTTGATGATGGCAACTGTACGTGAGCCGGCCAGAAAGGGAGAGGTGGCCAGCGGCGAGATCCCCTTAAAGACCGTCATTGATTATCTCTGGGCCCGACGCAGAGCCTACTTAGGGCATATCCTGGGACTTTCTATTTTTATTATGGTGGTCTATGCCCTGAATCTCTGGGGTCCAACCTACTTTATCAGAACCTTCGGTTACAGCCGTCCCGAAGCAGGCTGGGTATTTGGCCTCATAATGATAGGGGCGGGAACAGCAGGTCTGTTGATTGCCGGTACCCTATCGGACAGATTGGTAGCCGGCGGGATGCAGGATGCCTACGTGAGAATGATCCTGATCAGCATGCTGGCACTACTACCTTGTGCGGGGGCGCTTGGGTTTCTCACCAGTGACAGTCTGGCCATTGTGTTCATGTCCCTGGCTGTGTTCTTTTCTGCTTTCCAGGGTGGACTGTCGGCAGGCACCCTGCAATTGATGACACCAAACCGGATGCGCGGGCAGGTGACAGCGCTTTATATGCTGGCCACAAATCTTATTGGTTTGGGTCTGGGCCCTACTATTATTGCCCTGACTACGGATTATGTATTTGGTTATGATGCTGCTATTGGCAAATCCATAGCCCTGTGTTCACTGGTGGTGTGCCCGATTGGGGCGTTCATACTCTGGCGCAGTATGCCTGCTATTCGGCTGCAGTTAGCTGAGCAGCAGTTAGCTGAGTAGGAGTAGTTACTTAAATTCCTGTGGACTGCCAGGCGATCATCGATAGCCTTTCATCAGTTATGTGCCAGATGCTGAGAAACTTATTGCGCAGCTTTTTCTGAGTGCCTTCTTTTAGAACATCTCCGCTGATAATTCCTGCATAGATAAATATATTGATGTGCTGGCTGATGTGCGGTTCCTGGACCTCCAGGGACTGGTATACCACCGAACCCGAGCCGATGGAGGCTATCAGGGCTGTTTTTCCGTCGGTCTTTCCTGATGAGTGGGTCCAGCGCAGATCGTCGTCCAGGTAGGTTGCCAGGGCCTGTACATCTGCCTCGATCATGGCCCTGCGACGGGCCGCATCTGCGTCTTCAAGTGCTTTGAATAGCGTCATATTATTTCCTCGTTGTCATGCGCGGATAGTCCGCTGTTCAAGTGCCAGCACCAGCGCTGTAAGGGTTGCATTGATTGGTGCTGATTTACCTGCTTTTGCAGCGGCCCTGGGAATCGCACCGTTGATCATGCTGATTTCGCTGAATCGACCCGCTTCAATATCCAGCAGAGCTGATGGTTTGGCATTTGGCATACGCTGGGCAAATTCCTGCACCAGTTGTACCGGGTCTGCAATATCGATGTCGACATTGCTGTCTACTGCTGTTTGCCAGGCTTCAATAGCGGCGTTCCTGCTGATCGGGCCGATAATGGGATCTTCCAGTACCTGACCTAAGGTCTGACCGGTTAATGCGCATAGAGCACTGTAGGCGACGTTGCAGATCAGCTTTTCCCACTGCATGGCGAGAATATCTTGCGAAGTGCTGGCGTCAAACCCGGCGTTTCGAAATATCGCTGCCACCTGGGCAACGGCTTTGCGGTCTGCATGGCTATAGGCGCCCATTTTAATGGCCTTCATATCATTGTGGTGAGCGTGACCCGGTGCCTGAAGTGATGCACCAAAACCTTGTGCAATACCCACAATTAAACGATCTTCACCAAGGGCATCAGCTACATTGTCGGCACTGCCTAAGCCATTTTGTATAGTCAGAATCAGAGTTTTTCTGTCTATCAGTGGTTTTGCCATGATGCAGGCGGATTGAATGTGGGTTGCCTTGACCGCTATCACGAGCAGTTCCGTTGGCTTATTGGCTACCTGGGTATCGGCTCTGATTTTGACGGTTCGGTCACCGCTGGCCCCGGATACGCGCAAGCCGTTAAGTTTGATAGCATGTATATGTGCAGTATTTGTGTCCACTGCGCAGACGTCATGACCAGAAGAGGCGAGTAAAGCGGCGTAGATTGAGCCCATGGCGCCGCAGCCAAGCACCGTTATCTGCAAGCTATTACCACCGACTGATCTGCCGCGTGAAGGCGTAGTGGTTGTTGTTCAGAGCCCATGTATTCCCCCCTGTACAAACGCTGATAAAGGGCCGGTGCGCTAATAATCTGATAGGTGAGTGCGGGCGATGGCACCTGGATCTAAAAGCGCTGTGTTCCGATTGCTGTCCTCGACTCGGTGCTAGCGTGTTAATTTTTGTTATGAAACCGTAACTGAAATCTTATTCCTTTGGCAATGTTTTTCTCTGTGGAGCTGGTTGTTGTACCAGGCCGTCGGTTGTGGCACGAGTAATGTTTTTCTCTTTCGCATTGGTCGTTGGCCCCAGGCCTCCAGCTATGCCACGAGTAATGCTTTTCTCTGTGGAGCGGGTTGTTGTACCAGGCCGTCGGCGTGGCACCGGCAATTTTTTCCCTTTCGCATGGGTCGTTGGCCCCAGGTCACAGGCATTGAACGGTTCAGATGCAACTATTGGTGCGGGGCTTGATTTTGCCCAGGCTAGGTTATTGTATAATGGACCTACACCTGCAGATGCCTGTTATTACGGTAGCTCAAACTTTGGCCTGGAGAATATTAAAGATGATCGATGAAATTAAATCGAATGAGAACAGACAGTTGCCCTCGGGTAGCAAGGGACCCCTGACTGACATCAGACTGGTCGAGTTAGGCCAGCTGATAGCGGGCCCTTTCTGTGGTCAGTTAATGGCGGATATGGGCGCGGATGTTATTAAAGTTGAGCCTCCTGAAACGGGTGATCCAATGCGGGTATGGGGTCGCGGTGAATATCCTTTATGGTGGAGTGTCTGTGCTCGCAATAAAAGATGTGTAACGGCAAACCTAAGAGAAGCAGAGGGTCAGGAACTGGTTCGAAAGCTGATTGCTCAGGCTGATATGGTCATAGAAAACTTCAGGCCTGGAACGATGGAAAGATGGGGTCTGAGTTACCCAGAACTGGCAGCGGAAAATCCCGGGCTCATTATGATTCGGGTCTCAGGATATGGCCAGACTGGTCCCTATTCGAGCCGAGCAGGCTACGCATCCATTGGTGAAGCGATGGGTGGCATGCGTTATCTCTGCGGTGAACCGGATCGACAGCCGAGTCGAGCAGGCTTATCTATAGGTGATTCGCTGGCTGCCACTTATGCGTGTATGGGAGCACTGGCCGCTTTGCATCATCGAGACAGGACCGGGGAAGGCCAGGTGATCGATGCTTCTATATTCGAATCGGTTCTCAATGTAATGGAAGCCACCATCCCTGAATATACTGTCAGTAACTATGTTCGAGAACGTTCAGGGGCAACCTTGCCGAATGTAGCACCCTCGAATATTTATAACTGTAAGGATGGTAAGTTCCTCATTGCTGCAAATCAGGACACTGTTTTCAGTCGATTGTGTGAAGCTTTGGGTCAACCCGAACTGGCCAGCGATAAGCGCTTCAACAGTCACACCGCCAGGGGTGAAAATATGCTTGAGCTGGATGGTTTGATTAATCAGTGGACTTCATTAAGAACCGTTGCCGAGGTTGACCAGTTGATGCAGGGCGCGGGAGTACCCGCAGGGGGCATATACCGTGCACCGGAGATGCTGGCTGATCCGCATTTTCAGGCACGTGATGCTATTATTCATACGCCTACGGACGAATGGCCTGAGCTCAGAATGCAGAACGTGTTTCCTAAAATGTCCAAGACCCAGGGAGAGGTGAGGTGGCCCGGTCCGAGTCAGTTGGGGGCCCATAATGAAATGGTCTATGGTGAACTGTTGGGGCTGAATGCCGCAGAACTTGCAGAATTAGGAAAAAAATCTGTCATTTAGGTGTAAACCACAGGTGCACTTTATCGGCTTTGGATGGTAAGGGCGCTTGAGTTGATCTGGTAAGCTGGCAGGGGTGTGATCACCAATGTACCATGAATAATTCGAAGCTAGAGCGTAACAGATAACGAGCCAGACTATGAAAGCAGGTAACGTTAATATTATTGAGGTCAGCCCACGGGATGGCTTGCAGAGCGAGCCCGAAATCCTTTCTACCGACAGCAAGGCAGCGCTGGTTAGCAGGGCTATCGGCGCGGGCATCAGACGCCTGGAAGTGGCCAGTTTTGCACATCCGCAGAAAGTGCCCCAGATGGCAGATGCGGAGGCTTTGCTGGCGATATTGCCTTATTCCAGTGACGTATCTTATATCGGCCTGATTATGAATGAGCGAGGCTTGGATCGGGCCTTACAAACGGCCGTTCATGAAATCGGTATGGTGGTTATAGCAACCGACACCTACAACCAGCGCAATCAAGGGGTCAGCACGCGAGAATCAATTTCAGCCTGGTTGGCCATCGCCAGACGTGCACAAGCCAACGGCAAGATTGCCAATGTCATGATTTCTTCTGCTTTTGGATGCCCTTTCGAAGGTGAAGTACCCATGGACCGCATTATAGAGATCGCCAAACAGCTGGTTGATGCCGAACCTGCAGAATTGGCAATTGCCGACAGTATTGGCGTGGCTGTACCTAATCAGATAACCGAGCTGGTCGGTCGACTACAGTCTGAAGTGGGTCCTATTCCGCTACGCTTTCACTTGCACAATACGCGCAACACCGGCCTGGCCAATGCCCAGGCGGCCATCGATGCTGGGGTTGATTCCATTGATGCCAGTATCGGCGGGATTGGTGGCTGCCCTTTTGCGCCTGCGGCCACCGGCAATATCCCTACGGATGATTTGCTCTACATGCTCAGCCGATCAGGATTGGAAACAGGAGTGGAACTCAGCAAGATCATCGAAACCAGTCGCTGGTTAGAGCAGGAACTAGGACGTGAAGTCCCTGCCATGTTACCAAAGGCTGGTATTTTCCCAGGGCAGCTGGCCGATTAAATCCCTTACCATGAGGTCAGCCAGAGATTTGCGTTTGGGCTGTATAGGCAGAACCTGGGGATTTGATTACTTTCTTTCAGCCTAAACTAATTGCAGCGCCATGTTGCTAACCCATTCAATGACCGGACCTGGATAAACGCCCAGAACGAGCAGCACCAGGGTGACCACTGCCATGGTCCAGCCGCCGGCTGCAGACACCTCAATATCGGTATTTGCGGCGGCCTTTTTAGTCATCGCGTAAATGACTCTCAGATAATAAAAAAGTCCGATACCGCTACCAATGACAACGATAACCAGCAAGGGCCACAACTGGCTTTCAACACCGCTGGCAAGAATATAGAATTTGCCGATAAACCCAGCAGTGAGTGGTATGCCAGCGAGAGACAGTAACATGATGCTCATAAATGCTGCCAGAAGGGGTCGTTGCCAGAACAGGCCTTCGTAGGCATCCAGGCTGTCAAGATCGTGATCTTCAGACTTATCGGACATGATGGTGACCACACCGAAGGCACCAATGGTGGTGATAAAATAGGCAATCAGGAAGAATACCGCAGCCTCGATGGCAAGATGCTTGCCCGCCAACTCACTGATTGCGATAAACGCGACCATCAGGTATCCGAATTGGGCGATAGATGAATAAGCCAGCAATCGCTTAATGCTGGACTGCAGTAATGCCAGGATATTACCGAGCAACATAGACAGACCGGCAATCCAGTACAGGCCGGTCATGATGGAGTCGTATTGATAGCCATCTACGGCAAGGAAAAATCGCATCAGCGCAACAAAGACACTTCCTTTTGATATTGTCGCCAGGAAACCTGCAACAGGTGCCGGCGCACCTTCGTATACGTCCGGTGTCCACATGTGAAAAGGCACAAGGGATAATTTGAAGCCGATACCAGCCAGCATCATTGCACTGCCTGCCAGTACAAATACCTGACCGGTGCCTGTGTTGGGTATTCCTCCAGCGGCAAAATCGGCGAATGAAAGAGTGCCTGATACTGCATACAGCAATCCAGCACCAAATAGGATAAACGCTGAAGATATGCCCGATAAGATCAGGTATTTCAGGGCGGCTTCAAGGCTGAACACACCCTTGGTGGGGTAAGAGATCAACGCATAAATGGAGATTCCAAGCAATTCAAGGCCGAGCACAAAGGAAGCAAAATGCACGCTGATAGTCAGAACCATAGCACCCAGAGTGGCTAGGAGCAGTAACAGGAAAAATTCGTCCTGATGTTCTCCGCGGTTTTGATGGTAGCTGTAAGCAAGCAGACATATGAATAAGGCGGTGACCGCCATGATGCCGGAAAACAACAGCCCAAAGTCATCTACCCTGAGTAAGGGGGTGACATAAGACGGTTCCAGATTAAGATTTACCCAGATGATTGAAATTAATGTCAGCAAAAGGCCTATGACCGAAATCCCACACGACAGTGCCAGGTTGCGCATGAAGGCAATCGCCATCATCAGGACTAATATTGCGCCCGTGAGAATCATAAGCGGTAAAAGTGGCAGGAAGGTTGTCATGGCATGTTCCCTATTAGCTGGCTGGTCGCACCTGTCACCACCTGGTGGAGCGTTGCTAAGGCTGGGTCGACCAGATCAAAAACCGGCTGCGGGTACACGCCCAGCCATATCAGGCCCAGTATGAGCGGTATGAGGGCTGTGAATTCCCGGCTGTCCAGGTCTGATAATGTCCTTTTATTACTATCACTGCCCTGAAAAACCCTCTGCATGGCGATGAGCGAATAGATCGCACCTGTGATTAAACCGATAGCAGCTATAGCGGTAATGGTCACATTGCTTGCAAAAGCACCTAGCAGAACCAGGAATTCTCCGACAAAATTACCCAGCCCGGGCATACCCAGTGAAGCAACGATAAAGAACAATGCCACCGCGCCCATTTTCGGCATGGCCTGCCAGAGGCCACCCATCAGGGTCATGTCGCGGGTGTGTATACGATGTTGGATTGCGCCCGCCATCATGAATAAGGCAGCGGTTGAAAAGCCATGGGCCACCATCTGCATGACCGCACCCTTCATGGCGATGGCGTTAAATGCATACACGCCGACCAGCACAAAGCCCATATGGCTGACGCTGCTGTAGGCGACCAGCCGTTTGAAGTCAGTTTGAGCAAAGGCCAGTATGGCCCCGTAGATAATGCTGATAGCACCCAGCGCCATGGCTACTTCTGCTATCGTTGCGGATGCCTCGGGAAATAGCGGGACTGTGAATCGTATAAGACCGTAGGCACCTGTTTTAAGGAGAATGCCTGCCAGCAGTACACTGGCCGCAGTAGGCGCCTGAGTATGAGCATCAGGTAACCAGGGATGAAACGGAAATGCAGGTAATTTCACCACAAAGGCTATGAAGAAGCCCAGCATGACCAGCAGGCTCAGACCTGACCCCAGGTTATGCCCCACCAGTTCAAAATAATTGAATGTTAGCTGGCCCGATTGATCGGCGTTGACTAACACCAGTGTCAGGATCGCCACCAGCATGAGTAGCCCGCTGAACTGCGTGAATATAAAAAATTTCATTGCGGCATAGGCGCGCTGTTCATGGCCCCAGATGGCTATCAGGAAATACATGGGGATCAGCATGACTTCCCAGAAAAAGAAAAACAGGAATAGATCCAAGCTGGAGAAAACACCAATTACGCCTGCCAGTGTCCATAACAGGTTAAATTGAAAAAAGCCTGGCCGCTCACTGATTTCGGTCCAGGAAGATAATATGGCGACAAACCCCAGGAACAGGGTCAGGCTAACCATCATCAGACTTAAGCCATCCAGCGCAAAAATTAAGCTGATACCGAATCTGGGGATCCATGAATACTGAACATATTCGATCCAGTACGAGGGTGCGCCGGCAAGGTCCAGTACAGTTGTTGATTCCTGGTAGTACAGGGGTAGCATTAGAACGCTCGATAATACGCAGGTAATGAGTGCAATCCATTTAGGCCAATGTGAGTGCCAGCGTTGCGATAACCAGGCCAGCACACCGCCGACAAACAATAGCAGCATTACTTCGATTACAGTCATGGTATAAGGATCCCGAGGAAAACAGCGAGTGTCAGTACCAGACCTGCCGCAATCACTGCGACATAAGTTCTGAGTTGTCCAGACTGGCTAATAGTTGAATACTGATGGGCAGAACGAAGGACATCAGCAACCGCATTGTAAAACCAGTCTATTATATCTTTTCGGTTAATAGCGGCAACGGCGCAGTAAGGTTTGACCAGCAGCCGGTCGTAGATCCAATCCATGGCCCAATGGCTGTACCAGAAGGCGATGAGTTGCTTGCCTAAAGCAGACTGGGTAAACAGGCTGATGGGGATGACGGGTTTTAAATAAATGAGGTAGGCCAGCAGTACGCCCAGAATTGGTACGCCAGCAATTATCATCGGCATCAAACCGGTATGATCGCTTTCCGCCGCGACCGGGAAAACGGATTCGACTGGTACCGTAAACCAGCCGCCAATGATCGCCAGAAGGCTTAAGATCATTAAAGGTATAGACATCAGTTTGCCAGCCGCCGCGTCGGGCTGGGTCTTCACTTCACCAAAGAAAACAATGAACACCAGGCGAAAGCTGTAGATCGCGGTCAGCAGGGCGCCTAGCATGCCAGCGGCCAGGAGCCAGCCTCCGAAAGCGTTATGGTGATAAGTGGCCAGCAGGATTAGGTCCTTGGAATAAAAACCGGATGTCAGGGGTAGTGCAGCCAAGGCTGCGCTACCTATGACGAAACTCCAGAATGCGACCGGCAGTTTTTTGCGTAACCCGCCCATGCGAAATATATTGTGCTCGTGATGCAGGCTATAGATGACCGCACCCGCTGCCAGGAATAGCAGGGCCTTAAAAAAGGCGTGAGTCATCAGGTGAAAGATAGCCGAAGACCAGGCACCGACACCGAGGGCAAGAAACATGTAGCCGATCTGGCTGATGGTTGAATAGGCGAGTATTCGCTTGATGTCGGTTTGTGCCATGGCCGCGAAGGCTGCCATGAGTAGCGTAATGGCACCGATGACCGCCACCGTAAGTAAGGCAGCAGGTGCAAGTAAAAACAGTTCATGGGTGCGGGCGATCAGGTAAACGCCTGCGGTCACCATGGTAGCGGCGTGAATCAGTGCACTTACAGGGGTGGGTCCGGCCATGGCATCGGGAAGCCAGGTTTGTAACGGTAGCTGGGCAGATTTACCGACAGCGCCGCCAACCAGGAGCAGGCAGGCGATGGTCACGATGAGGTCACCGGGTTGCCATATCTGTGTTGCCTGGGCGGCCATAGCCTGGATATCCAGGGTGCCAAGGTGAACAAACAATAAGAACATTCCCAGGGCCATGGCAGTATCACCGACCCGGGTGACCACAAATGCTTTGCGTGCAGCTGCGCCATTAGCGTTTTCTTCATGCCAGAATCCGACCAGCAGATAACTGCACAGGCCAACACCTTCCCAGCCGACAAACAGTACCAGCAGGTTATCGGCCAGCACCAGTAGCAGCATGGCTGCTACAAACAGGTTCATGTAGCTGAAAAAACGACTGTAGTCCTTATCCTGCCACATGAAGAGGGCAGAATAGACATGGATGAGGAAGCCCACACCGGTAATAACTGACAGCATGGTTAGCGATAAACCATCTATCAGAAAGCTCACGTTCGCTGTAAAGCCAGCCAGTTGCATCCAGGTGTAGATATCGACTGTGTACGGCGTAGGATCAGCCTGGCCAAGGTATTCCAGGCCGGTAAGTACCACCAGCATAAAAGCGATGGCGATCGAGCCGGCACCAATCAGGCCAACCCATAACCTGGGCAGTTTACCCAGCGTACCCACTAGCAGGAGAAAGCCGATCAGCGGCATCAACGGTATGAGAAAAACGTAATCAGCCATCTTTAGCCCCGCATCCTGTTAGCTTTATCGATATCCAGTGAGTCGAATCTGCGAAACACCTGCAATAGTAGACCAAGCCCCACGGCGACCTCAGCAGCAGCGACACTTAGAATCAGCATGAACATGATCTGGCCATCGGCCTGGCCCCAGTGGGCACCGGCAATGATAAATACCATGGCACAGGCGTTTAACATGATTTCAAGTGACATGAGAATGAATATGATGTTTCTTCGGACCATAACGCCCAGCAAACCAATGGAAAACAGGATGGCTGCTAGCAGCAGGCCATGCTCCATCGGGATGGTTAGTGCGACACTCATAGCGACTCTCCTCTCATATCGAGCAGATACCTGCGGCCCAGGTGGTAGGCGCCCACAAGACCTGCGAGCAACAGCATGGAGGCAATCTCGACTGCAAGTACATAAGGCCCGAATAGCTCAATGCCGACGACTTTGGGGCCTACCACAGTGCCTGAAAGCGCATGACTAGAAGTGTTCAGGAGAAAAAGTATTTCAGCCAGTAGCAGCAGACATAACAGGGATGGAATAATCCACATTCGGGGTTGTAACCACTGATGTTCGTTGTCAACCCCGGCGGCGCCTAAATTGAGCATCATGATGACAAAGACAAACAGGACCATGATGGCACCCGCGTAAATGAGGACTTCAAGGACAGCCGCGAAGGGCGCGCCCAGCACATAGAAAATGATGGCCGAGCCGAGCAGCGATACGATGAGGTAAATCAGTGCATGGCTGGCATTGTATCTTGTTACTGCGAGCAGCGATGCGACAACGGTAATCGTCGCTGCCATGTAAAATAGTCCTAACTGGATCATACTAACTCCTAGGGTAGCAAGCTCTTTATATCGATAGGCTGTGCTTCATTTAGCGCTTCGCCCTTGTCTTTGTCTTTAATCGCTTTGCCGGCGACATTGTAAAAGCTGTAGCCGGGATATTTACCCTGGCCGCTGATCAGCAGATGCTCTTTCTCATACACCATGTTCTGCCTGTCGTATTCGCACATCTCGAAGTCAGGGGTTAGCTGGATTGAATAGGTAGGACAGGCTTCTTCGCACATGCCGCACATGATGCAGCGAGAGAAATTGATCCGAAAAAATTCGGGGTACCAGCGACCATGTTCATCTTCTGCTTTTTGCAGGGCAATACAGTCCACGGGGCAGGCAACGGCGCATAGATTGCAGGCAACGCAGCGTTCATTGCCATCGGGGTCGCGCGTTAACACAATCCGACCGCGATAGCGCGGTGCAAGATAAGGCATCTCCTCGGGGTATTGCACTGTATCTGCCTTGGCAAAAAGGTGCAGGCAGATTCGATAAAGGGAAATAATCTGGCTTAAGATTGCTTTCAGCATGGCAACCCCGTTATTACCAACCTGGTCGTTATGAGAGTCCTCGCTACAGCCATAAGAGTACCGCTCCCGTAATGAGTAAGTTAACCAATGTCAGGGGTAGTAAAAGTTTCCAGCCAAAGGACATTAATTGGTCATAGCGTGGTCTTGGGATGGCTGCCCGCAACAAGATGAAGAAGCAGATGCAGGTGCCGGTTTTAGCAAAGAACCAGAAGATGGGCGGTACAAAGTCCAGCACCAGATCCGGTAGAAAGCTTGGTCCCAGCCAGCCGCCAAAGAAGATCGTGGTGATCATTGACGAAATCAAGATCAGGCTCAGGTACTCACCGAGCATGAACAGGCCGAATTTCATGCCTGAATATTCGGTATGGAATCCTGCCACCAGTTCGTGTTCAGCTTCAGGAAGATCGAAGGGCAGACGATGGCTTTCCGCAATACCCGCCATTAAAAACACGATAAATCCGAGAAACTGGGAAATTACGAACCAGCCGTGTTCTGCCTGGGTTTTAACGATATCGACCAGGCTGAACGAGCCGCTGATCATCACAACACCCATCAGCGATAAGCCCATGAAGACTTCATAGCTGACCATCTGTGCGGCCGAGCGTAATCCCCCCAATAAAGCATATTTGTTGTGCGAACCCAGACCCCCGAGCAGAACGCTATAGACAGCAAGAGACGTCATGCCGAGGAAAAACAGCAGGCCTATATTAAGATCAGCGATGAACAGATGTTCTGTGTAAGGTACTACGGCGAAACCCAGCAGCATTGTGATAACGACTGCTGTTGGAGCAAAGATAAAAACCAGACGATCTGAAAAAGGCGGTACCCAGTCTTCTTTAGCCAGCAGTTTAATAACATCTGCCAGGGCAAGGCCAATGCCAAAAGGGCCGACCCGGTTAGGTCCTAATCGGTCCTGCCAGAAGCCCAGTAGTCGGCGTTCAAACCAGACCAGGACTGCAGCAGCGCCAAATGCACCCAGCAGGGTACCGTAGATGACCAGAAAAATAGTAAGTTCTTCCATTAGTTTGCTCTATCAGTCGTAATCAATTGTGCCGCAACTGGTGCGGCTGGAGGCTCCCAGTTATCGATCCGTGCCAGCGGGGCGTCGGTAAGCCCTGTCAGGCAGCGGGTTTGCGGTATCAAAGGGTAAACCAGACAGTCGTCAGGAATTGATTCTTCGATGACAACTTGGAATTCCAGAGTCTGTGCTTCAGCCTGGTAGGCAAGGCCATCCGTGGTTGTGACACCCAGTTGTTTGGCTGCATGGCTATTCATCTTTATATAAAGCTGAGGCATCAGGCTTGCCAGTTCTTCGGCATGGCAGGTGAGCTCCTCACTACCGAAGATATGATGTTGCGGTATTAATCCGCCAGTATGCTGCACGGTTGAATCGTAAACCATTGCGGGTTGGCTTTTGTCCAGTAGCAGAGCGCCCGATTCTCCAAAACGATCCCTGCCGGCAACTGTCTCCTGAAACTTCAGAATTGACTGGTTTGAGTTCCACTCGGGAGACCAGGTGAATGCCCGCAGACTGGCAGGTGCTTGTTGCTGGACACCTTCCATGCTAAATGACATGGCCGAATCTGCATCTATCGGCTGCTGAGGTTCATGTACAGAAACATCAGCAAGCATTGCAGTACGTCCGCTCGCCCTATGCGACATACGAGCGACTTTACTGCCGTGAACACTGAAATCTTCACTGGGTGCTGCGCTGATAACCTTTTCCAGGTGTGGGCTCTGGGCGACCATCTCCGCTCTAACCTCTGATGAGGTGCGAGTTTTCTCGGCGATCGCATCCAGTAGGTGGTAGCTGGCGTCAATTTGACTGGCAGCACCAAGGTGTCCCGGTGAAAATACTGCCAGCGATCGTTGCGCTCTGCCTTCGCTATTGACATAGGTTCCTTCGGCTTCCGCGAAAGTTGCTGCTGGTAGGATCAGGCTAGACATGGATGCAGTGGCATTGTCCAGATGATCGAGTACCACCAGATTCTTTATCGAGGCCAACTGTTGCTGGAGCGCCGTAGTCATTGCCGAGATAAGGTCATTTTCCAGGACGATCACCGTATCTGGTGATGAGGCCAGTAGAGCGGGCAGTGAATTCTGGTTATCAAGCAGAGCGACACCTATGCTGTTGCATTCGCTGGCACACAGGCACACGCCAGTGTCTTTATTAGATTCTTTCAGGGCGGCTGCAACATTGGCTGCAGAGCGCAATATATCGGGATTAGAAGTACTGGTGCCGCTTATGATCAGGGGTTTCTTTGCATCTGTTAGCATCTGGGTTACGGCATCAACGGTAGCTTTGAAGGCATCACTGCCTGATTGCGGATTACCCCGTAATCGATCCGCAATAGCAAAACCCAGCCGGGCAATGTCTGCAGGGCTGAGTCGCGTGCTTAATGTGGCAACATCATCGAGTCTGTCCTCGGTCGGTGTTGCAATCATCAGCGGGCTTAGGCTGTTTTGTGCCAGCTCTCGTACAGCGGCGTCCTGCCAGAGGGCCAGCCTGGTCTCTGCCGCCATCTCGCTGGCTCTGTTGCGGGTCGCCTGGCGTACCGACAATGCCAGCCGAGGTGCGTGATTGGTAATATCTTCACCCAATACCAGAATGGCGTCATAGTCCTCGACTTCACGCATACCCGGCGTGGCGATATCACTTTTCAATACATCTACAATAACGGAATGCATTTCGCGTTCGATATCAGCCATACCGTTACAGTAATTGTCCTCACCAACCAGGTTTTTTAATGCTTGATTAGATTCCAGGCTGGCTCTGGCTGAGCCTATGCCTACAACATGCTGGCTACCGGCAATCATATCGCGGATACGAGCTATAGCATCTACCAGGCTAACAGCCTGATACAGGCCATCTTCTCCGCGGATTCCTGCCTGTTTAATGCGCTTGCTCGAGTTGACAAACCCTGCACCAAAGCGGCCACGATCACAGAGGAAATAACCATTAACATCTTTTTGGAAGCGGTTGTTTACTCTACGAACTTCGCCGTATCGTTCTGATGTGTAGGTGTTGCAGCCTTGTGCACAACCTACACAGATCGTCGGGGCGGATTGTAAATCCCATTTACGGGTGTAGTGCTTTGACAGGGTTTTGTCCGTAAAGACGCCGGTTGGGCAGACATCGACTAAATTGCCGGCAAATTCATTTTCCAGCACACCGTCTTCTGCTCTTCCAAAATAGACCCTGTCTCTAGATGAGAAGGCTGATAGATCAGAACCCCCGGCATAGTCCTGGTAAAAACGAACGCATCGATAACAGGTGATACAGCGATTCATTTCATGACCAATAAGCGGGCCCAGATATTGATTTTTATGAGTTCTTTTCTTACCGGTGTAGCGACGATCGTGATGGCCCACCATCACGGTCATGTCCTGGAGATGGCACTCTCCGCCTTCTTCGCATACCGGACAGTCGTGAGGATGGTTCAGCATGAGGTTTTCGATGACTGATTCGCGAAAACCAGTTGCACTTTCAGTAGCGACGGAGAAACGCGCGTTGTCAGTCACCGGTGTCATACAACTCATGATGATTCGACCTTGCGTGTCTTCTTCGTTGGCATATTGCACAACAGCACATTGTCGGCAGGCGCCAACGCTTCCCATAGCAGGATGCCAACAGAAATAGGGTACGTCGAGACCGGCCGATAGCAGGGCTTCGAGCAGATTAGCACCACTTTCTACTTCATATTCTTGTCCGTCGACCTGTATCACTGTCATTGACCTGGCTCCTGGGTATAACGGCATTTCTTATCTTTAATGTGTGCTTCAAAATCATCCCTGAAATACTTCAGGCCACTGGTCAGCGGTTCAATTGCCCCGGGTGCGTGGGCACAGTGTGTATTACCGATGGCGCCAATAAATTGCGCTTGTCTTTGCAGCGTCTCAATATCACCCGGCTGGCCCTCACCGGCTTCAATGGCATCGAGCAGCTCCTTAACCCAGGGCAGGCCCTCCCGACAGGGGGTACAGAAGCCACAGGATTCTCGAGCGAAGAATTTTTCCAGATTCGCCACCATGCCAACCGGACAGGTCTTATCGTCCAGGATGATCATGGTGCCGGTGCCCATTCGACTGCCAGCCTTCATGATCGAATCGTAGTCCATAGGCAGATCGAGGTGTTCATCGATCAGGAAATCGGTAGATGCACCACCAGGAAGGAAGCCTCTCAATTTATAGCCATTGATCATGCCGCCTGCATGTTGCTCGATGATCTCTCTACCCGTTGTGCCGATGGGAAGTTCCCAGCAGCCCGGTTTGTTCACTCTGCCAGACGCGCCGTAGAGTTTCGTGCCGGCATCATCGCCTAGTCCAAGCGATTTGAACCAGTCTGCACCGTTGGCCAGGATGTGAGGGATATTGCATAGAGTCTCAACGTTGTTGACGATGGTTGGTCGTCCCCATAGGCCACTGACCTGCGGAAACGGTGGTTTCGCTCGGGGAATGGCTCGTTTACCTTCAAGGGAGTTGAGTAAGGCGGTCTCTTCGCCGCAGATGTAACGACCCGCACTGACATGGACATGCAACTTGAAGCTGAATTCGCTGCCCTGTATGTTCTTGCCTAGGTAGTTGTTGTCTTCAGCTGTCTGGATGGCCTCGCGCAGCCTTTTAATAGCTGCATGATACTCGTGACGAATGAAGATATATCCGGTATCTGCAGAAATGGTATAAGCCGACAAGATCATACCTTCAACTAACTGGTGGGGGTCAAATTCCATCAGCAATCGGTCCTTGAAGGTCCCGGGTTCCATCTCATCTGCATTGGCTACCAGATAGCGGTGGCCTGAATCGCTGGCATCGGGCACGAAACTCCATTTCATTCCAGTCGGAAAACCGGCGCCGCCCCGACCGCGCAGATTTGATTCCTTGATGGTATTCAGTACTTCTTTTGGATCCACTTTGCCGATGCTTTGGCGAACGGCCTGATAGCCTCCATTGGCCTCATAGGCTATCAGGTCAGTGGGTCCCTTTTCGGGATTGATGTTACGCGTCAAAGGAGTTTCGTTCATTTGAAAACCTCGTCGACTTTATCAGTCGTGAGATCTGAATGAAGGGTATCACCGACCATCATGACAGGTGCGTGATCACAGGCGCCTAAACAGGTGACCGGCAGTAACGTATATTTGTTGTCTGCTGTGGTCTCGCCATAATCAATATCAAGGCGGGCTTTTACGGCAGCACACATTTTATCGCCATCCATAATCCAGCAGGAGACACTGTCGCAGAACAGAACTACCTGCTCACCTACTGGTTGCCGATAGATCAAGTTGTAAAATGTTGCTATGCCGTCGAGCTCAGCATTGGATACGCCCAACAACCGGGCGATAGCGGAAAGGCTCTCGTCTGAGATCCAGCCACGATGACGCTGCACAATTTTTAAAGCATCTATGGCAGCCGATTTCCTGTCTGGTAAGTGCGTGATCTCCGCCTCAATCTCTGCTGTCTCGCCTTCCGACAATGCACTGATCAAGTTACTCTTGGCGACATTCATGTCAGTCCCTTTAAATAGTTGTTACCCATTAGTCCAGTTTTTCCCGTTAATTGCATTGCAACTCCTACCGATCTACGTCCGCCATGACAAAATCGATACTGGCAATAATGGCAATAAGATCCGCAATCATTAACCCATTACTGATTAGTGGGATTTGCTGCAAGTGTGGAAAAGACGGCGTTCTAATTCTTGTTCTGTATGAATTGGTGCCACCATCACTGGTCAGGGCATAAGCGTTCAGGCCTTTTGTGGCCTCGATGGTCATCGTGCACTCGCCGGCTGGAATGACAGGACCCCAACTGACATTAAGAAAGTGGTGAATAAGGGTTTCTATATCGTACATGGTACGTTCTTTGGGTGGCGGCGTCGTTAGCGGGTGGTCTGCCTTATAAGGGCCAGCGGGCATATTGTGCAGGCATTGTTCGATGATTTTGAGACTTTCTCTGATCTCGGCAACTCGAACTTGCGCTCGATCATAACAGTCTCCGTTCTGGAATACCGGGACTTCAAAATCGAATTGGTCGTAACCGCCGTAGGGCCGATCGCGGCGCATATCAAAGTCAAAACCAGTCGCTCTCAGGTTGGGCCCGGTTACTCCCCAGTCCAATGCTTCGCTACTGGTATAGGCCCCTATACCCTGGGTTCTCTGTTTCAAGATGCTGTTTTCCATGGACATCTTGTCGTAGTCTTTGAGTCGAGCCGGCATCCAGTCGATGAAATCCTTGATCATGGCTTCCCAGCCTTCGGGTAAATCCTGGGCGACGCCTCCGATTCGAAACCAGGCGGGATGCATCCGGCCGCCAGTAACGGCCTCAACGATCCTTAACAACCTTTCTCGATCCGAAAACATATAGAAGACGGGAGACATCTGTCCAACGTCCTGGGCAAAGGTGCCGTAAAAAACCAGATGGCTTGAGATGCGAAATAATTCCGCCATCATGATTCTAATGACTCTGGCTCTGTCCGGGACAGTGATCCCGGCCATTTTTTCCACCGCCATTACATAGGGCAGGTTATTCATGACCCCACCGACGTAATCTATACGGTCGGTATAAGGGATATAAGAGTGCCAGGTCTGTCTCTCGGCCATCTTTTCCGCACCGCGATGGTGATAGCCGATCTCGGGGACGGCGTCCACGATCAATTCTCCATCGAGCTGCAGAACGATCCTGAATACACCATGCACGGATGGATGATTGGGTCCCAGGTTGAGAAACATGAATTCGGTTTTGCCGTGCTTGCGTTTCATGCCCCACTGTTCAGGCTTAAATCGCAGTGCTTCCTGTTCTTTGTCCTGTAGCGCATGGTCCATGCGAAACGGTGGCATCTCGGTTGCTCGTGCAGGATGATCCTTGCGCAGGGCATGTCCTTCCCAGGTAGACGGCAATAGAATCCGGAAAAGATTGGGATGACCGGTGAAGGTAACGCCGAACATGTCCCATACTTCTCGTTCGTACCAGTTTGCGTTGGGATACACCTGATGAATGCTGGCCACATTCAGGTCGGCTTCTGTTAATGCAATTTTCAGTCGTATATCCCGACGATGAGTCAGGGACATTAAGTGATAGATGACCGTAAAATCGCTTGCTGGCATGCCTTCTCTGTGGGTGCGCATGCGCTCATCAATGGCCGACAGGTCAAACAGCATTTCGTATTTCGTTTTCAGGAAAGACAATATTTCTTTACTGTTTGATCGTGAAATCCAGTAGGTCGGAATCTGATCGATGGTTGCTTGAAAAACGAAGCTCGACTGTGGAAAAGCTTCCGCTAACATTTTTTCAATATCTGCATCTACAGTTGGTGCCGCGACTGCGGACATTTACTTCCCCTTAAAGCTTAAACAGTATCGGGCTTTCTTAGATCGGTCGCCTGCATGCGCGACTCGGTCAATTGATCTCGTTGGCTGATTTTGTCTGGTTTGATTACTTGTTGATCACCAATGGTCCAGCTCAGCGGTCGTCTTTCCTTGCCAACAGAATCCTGCAGCATCATCAAACCTTGTAGAAAGGCATCAGGCCGAGGCGGACAACCTGGTACATAGACGTCTACAGGCAGGAACTTATCAACGCCTTGAACCACACTGTAGATGTCGTACATGCCCCCGGAATTAGCACAGGAACCCATTGAGATGACCCATTTCGGCTCAAGCAGTTGCTCATACAGACGTTGCACCACCGGTGCCATTTTCAGGAAACAAGTGCCGGAGATGACAATCATATCTGCCTGGCGGGGGGAGCCTCTGATGACTTCTGCGCCGAATCGAGATGCGTCATAGCGGCTTGTCAAGGCAGTGGCCATCTCCACGTAACAGCAGGAAAGGCCAAAGTTAAAAGGCCAGATTGAGTGCTTTCTTCCCCACGCCAGCATGTCTTCGAGGTTAGTCATCACCAGGTTTCGCTTTAGATGCTCGTCGATAGCACTATCAACATCAGTTAGCGGTATGGTTTCGTCGGCCTTGCTGATACTCCATTCCATGATCAGTCCTGTACGCGTTCAAGCTGGTAGCTTGGAGGTGGGTTTGTCCGGGTTTTTTTACCCCAGTCCAGAGCGCCGGATTTCCATTCATAGATCAGCGCTACCACCAGGATAAAAATAAAAAATGATATCGCCAGATAACCAAAAACGCCCAGTTCGTGGAATGCGACAGCCCAGGCAAAAATGAATACTGTTTCCAGATCAAAAATAACGAAAAACATGGCAACCAGGAAAAATTCAACTGAAACTGGGTTTTGCGCGGAGCCAATGTGGACAACCCCTGATTCGAAGGGTTCTCCTGTGGCGCGTTTCATGGGAGATTTTTCTCCTATTACGGAGGACAAAATCAGGATCGCCACCACCATGATGACAACTGACGCAAAATAAAGAGCAAGGGGCCAGAGCGAAGGTTCAGCCACACATCACCGCCAATATTGGCTCTGCCAATTGGGTACTCCTGAATGCCTCAGACTGCATGTCTAGCAGAAGGATAAGGTTGTTTACGGGTCGGTTTATGGCCACGCTACCTCTTCATGAAGGGTGCTAGGAATCGGCAAAGTAGGTCTTTTCCATCGCGCGGAAAAACGAGGCCGAATTTCAGATACGCAATCTACACTAAATGGGCTCTGAGGCGCAAGCTTAACAGCGTCAAAAGTACGCTTTAGGGTGTAACATTGTCGGGCTTTTACCCGGATCATGCCCGGATCAGAAGGTTGGCAGCCGGCTTGCTTTTAGTGGACTGCCCTTTGATGTATTTTGGGTAACAGGGGATTACTGATTTGCGGCTGGCCCTGGCGCTGGGACGAATATTATTTTCACTGCGTAGTGATCAGCTGAGCGGCGCCAGGGGTCTGCACTGGTAGGTTAACACCGCTTTCAAAAAGATTGTTATTGCAGGCGACTGCATCAGACACAGTGTGCCTGCAAAGCGCTTGAGTGAACATGAGTGAACATGGTGCAATAGGCTGACCCCTCGTTTAGAGATAAATGATGATGGATTTTTGGGCTGCTTCTGGATTGATCAGTTGGACTTTCTTGTGTTTGATCAAAAACCCTGAATCACTGGTTTGCAGATGATGCTGGTAAGTACCCGCATAGACTCTTTGTTCTTCTCGATACCACATGACAACGTGGAAGTTAGAGTGGACTATCAGTTCGCCGTCCTTGGTTGTTCCCGCCTGGCGAATATTGGCTATCAGGTGGGAACATCGCACAGAAGCTTCTTGTGAGGCAGCCCTGGGATGGATGAAATTGCGTTTGCGAATCTCCATCAGGACCCGATCATCGTAGAAATGTGAAATATGGTTCAGGGGATCAGGCTGATCCTGCATCGCCGGCATCCAGTAGGTGCCATCGTCGGTGAACAGTTGAATCCAGCTTTCAAGGTCAGGTTGATCTAGATAGGATGCCTCCCGGTACAGGAACGCTTCTATACTTTCCAGCGGTGCTTGGTTCATGCGTAATCCTCCCCCAGCATATAATATCGCCAGGCCTGGTACTGGGTGCGAACGTCCAGGTCGCTGGTGCCACCGCCGCGGACGCGATCCTTAAGCTGTTGATCGCGGCCATACTGTCGATGCATTTCAACCCACTGGGAAGCATTTGACGCCAGGCCTTCCTGCATCCTGCGGTACACCTCCAGATCATCCGGACCTACCATGGAAGCAGATGAATTAATCAGTCTGGAATAGAGCAGGGTGCGCTGTAGCATCTCATCGGGGGCACCCTTGAGTCGAAATGACCAGGTCTCGACAATGAATTTATCGACAGCAACCGGTCGAATGACGCGGATATTCTGGACGGCACATTTTATGGTTAGCGATGGATAAAGCAGTGTATTGTGGGTATTAAAGGCATAGATTTCCTGTGTGCGCTGCGCACCATAGCGATCGATCATGGCCTGGTGATATTCAGGCATAACACTGTAGTCTGCGTGGATGCTGGTTTTACCACCATCGTAATGGTGGCCGTAACGAAACCCGGTAATGCCAGATTCTTCGAAATTCTCAAAAGATGCGCCAAAAGGAAGAATGATTTGTGCTTCGGCTTTTTGCTTGATGTCATCGGTATCAAGCGATGAGATGTATGCCTGGGCTGATTGCACCACAGACTGGTGGACGACCATGGGGTGCATGGTGTCGTTCAGGTTTTCAAGAATGAATTTCCAGTTGCAGTCGTGTTCATAGCGCAGTACGCCGCCGGCCACTTCGACTTCTCCTTCAGGGGCGCGATCACATAGATTATCAAAACAATCAGTGGTGCCGCCCAGCCAGGTTTTCAAGTCTGGCGCTTGACTGGAGAGGGTGGCAAATATAAAGCCTTTGTAATTGTCCTGGGCCACTGGCTGCAGATTATTACAGGAATCATTAAGGTCGAAGCCGGTATTTTCATAACCGGATTCATTAGGAATCTTCAGTAAATTGCCATCATGGCTGAATGTCCAGCCATGATAAGGGCACCGAAATGCGCCTGGCGCATTACCGCTGCGGGAAGTCACGATTTTGGCGCCTTTATGCGCGCAGCGGTTGTGTAGAACCTGTACTTTGCCGTTCTTGTCCCTGACCATGACGACGGGAACTTTGTGGTTGATGTTGGTGGTGAAATAGTCTCCTGTTTTGCGAACCTGGGATTCATGGCCAATAAATATCCAGGCCTGACCCCAGATACGGTCCATTTCAAGTTCGAATATTTCCGGGTTGATATAAACTTGTTTATTGATTCGAGTAGGTTGTACCAGTTGTTCTAACGCAGCTTGATCGAAGGTTGTATTCACGATGACTCCTGGCGTTTTCAAAGGGGTTATAAGGCAATGGAACCAAGGCTGGCACCGCCGCAGACCATGAGCGTCTGGCCGGTGATGAAGCTGTTTTCTGGCCGGTTAAAAAAACACACGGCGCGGGCCACATCATCGGGAAGACCCAGCCGCTGTACTGGAATACTGTCTGCTATTTCCTGCATTTTCGGGCTATTTTCAGGGACTACCTGGTGAAACATTTCTGTTGCGGCAATGGGTCCGGGCGCCACAGTATTGACGGTGATACCCGCATCTCCCAATTCCAGAGCCCAGGTACGAGTGAGTGCGATCATGCCTGCTTTGGTTGCCGAATAGCTGGTCCGGGTCTTTAGACCCAGCGCGGCCCTAGAACCAATCAGGATAATACGACCGAAACCTTCGAGTTTCATGGTGGGTAGGAATGCCTGGCTGAGAGAGATAGCGGCGCCAATATGGACCTGGTTCAGATAATCAAGGTCTTCCAGTTGAACGTCTTCCAGCAAATTAGCGCGAATCAGCCCGGCGTTGTGAACCAGGCCTGTAATCTTGTATTGTTCTGCCAATTTTTTGGCTGTGTCATCGGTTGCCATTCGATCGCTTAGATCGACCTCGATGTTGGTAAAGTCTGCGTGATCGATAGTAGCGGCGCGGCGTGCCAGATTAAGCACGGCATAACCTTCCGCTAGCAGATGCTCGCAGATGGAGCGGCCGATACCCGTACTGCCGCCGGTTACCACAATGGTGTGGTGAGATCCTTGCTGGTGAGATCCTTGCATTAGATGCCTCCTGGCCTTTCGGCTGCAGTGGTCAGGCCCATGGTTTTGGCGATAGCGGCTCGATCCTTGATCTGGCTGATATCACATTGTGCACTGACGGCAATCAAAACCGAATTAAGTGAGCTATCGGAGTGACTGAAAACCTGCACGGCAGTTCCCTTTCTAATAGCTTCCAGCGGTAGGTCGCCGAAGCTTGCTAGATAGAGATGAGAGAATACAGTCGTGCTGTTTTCCAGCCTCACGGTCGCGATGGGCCAGGGCTTATCAATGAGTCTGCGCTTGAAGTACTCCCAAAGGCTATGATGTAGTTCGATGCGGCTGAGAAGGTACCCTGCCGTGCTGGTTTCTCGCCAGATCAGCTCATCGCCCAGACAATTCTGGCAGATTTCTCTGGGTGGATATTGAACAACCTCACATTGCTGGCAGTGCTGCATGACGAGCACACCCGAGTAGTTGGCGGAGGTGAATGTCTGACCCATGGGTGTTCGTTGTTTCGGCGGTCGCGCACGTTCTCGCAGGGAAGGTCGGTTTAGTTTGAGTCGGGCACGACGAGTGTGCTTATTGCTCATGCTTGGCCTGTTTTTAATATGGTTGCTGCCGAGCAGAGTCCTCGGTCGTAATTAATCATGCCAAAACCACTGACCATGGAATGGGTTGCGTTGCTGACCTGGTTGTTTTCGGCGTAGCCAGTTAGTTGCCGAATACTTTCTACCAGAGGCATGTATCCAGCAGCGGCGCCAGCCTGGCCAACGGAAAGCTGCCCGCCTGAAGTATTGTGCGGGAGCTTATTTTTTTCCGGGCCGGTTCTGTCAAAGCGCAGATCGGTTCGCCGAACAAAATCAGGTCCATCACCTTTATCACAGAATCCCAGGTCCTCAAATTGCATCATGCTGATCACTGGATAATCATCGTAGGTTTGTAGAATATCAATATCGTTCGCGGCAAGTCCGGCGTTATTGTACAAAGAGTCTACATATTCGGACCAGCCCGCTCGGATCTGGACTTCGTCCTGAGGATGAGCATTGTGCAGCTCATCAGCAGCCAGAATCAGACAGTAACGCAGTTTGAGGTGCCGGGCGCGCGCTTCGCTCATCATCAGGAATCCTTCTCCCCCGGCGCAGGGCATAACACAATCGAACAGGTGTAAGGGTCCGGCTATACGACGCGCATTCAGGTACTGATATTCGGTCAGCGTCTTATGTCCGAGTAGCGCAGCGGGGTAATGATTGGCATTGTAGCGCTGCGCCAGAGCAATATGGGCAAAGTCCTCTCGTTTTGCGCCGTATTCATCCATGTAATGCTGGGTTATCAGAGCAAAGGCAGCATTGGGGCCGCCGCCGCCGTAGGGGAAGGAAGAATCTATGGTGAAATTACTGAATTGGGAGGCGGTTGCTTCAAAAGATCTGTGGAAGGCAGCGTCACCGCCGATGCAGGCGATGATGTGTGCATCGCCACACTGAATAGCACGGGCCGCTCGTCTCAGGGCGATAACGCCGGAGGCCCCTCCATAGGGCAGTTGTTCAATCCAGCGCGGCGTAAGTTGAAAGTGCTGAGTCAGGTTAACCGCGGAATCAGCGCCCAGAGAAAAGCTTGAAACGGCTAACCCGTCGACTTCAGCTTTTTTGATGCCGGTTTCCATGAGCATTTTATGGAGCGTCCTGCCGATAAACCAGGGCGCGCCATGATGACTTTGCCTGCTGTATTTAATACTCGAGGCTGCCACCAAAGCGACGCCCTGATAGGATCCTGGATTATTGGTTGGCGTGGCGTTTGGGGAAGTAATTCTGGTCATAAGAGTTTATTGGGTTGTTTGGCGTTTTTTCAGAGAACGCGTGTCCCAGCAGTGCTGATGGTCTAGGCTGCTGGTCGCCAGGGCTTTAACTTCGGCCCGGCGGGGTTTGTTAGAGGCCGTTTTCGGTAGCTTGTCACAGAATATGATATAGCCGGGCACCTTGTAATAGGTTAATTTGCTGAGACTTCTTTTGACTATAGAGACGGCTACATTCTCGCCTTCTTTGATATTGTCTGCCAGCACAATGCACGCGGCAACTTCATCGCCGCGAATTTCATCGGGTACCGCGGTGACAATGACCTCGCTGATCAGTGGATCATCCAGCAGATGACCTTCAACTGCCAGAGCCGAAATATTTTCCCCCGAACGGCGAATCACATTTTTGAGTCGATCGACAAAGTGCAGCTGGTCGTCTGGGCCCTGGCGAACAATATCGCCGGTATTGAGCCAGCCACCAGTCCATGCCTGCTGGGTCGCTTCAGGGTCCTTGAGGTAGCCTGAAAAGAATCCTTTCTTGGGGTTTTCGCCGTGGGCCCTGACTTGTAATTCACCATTACTGCCTTTGTTGACCGGTAATCTGTATTCGTCGACGATTTGATACTGCACCGTGGCAGGCGCCAGGCCGAAGCAGGCACTGCCTATATTCCGGGGCTCCTGGTTTGCTGTAATACAGCCGCCGCTACCACATTCGGTCATGGCCCAGGATTCGATTAAAGGGAAACCAAAGCGTTGCTCGAAGCGGGCGTGGTGGTCGGGGTTTACGCCCGCACCAAAACCAAAGCGGATTTGTTTGCTGAAGTCGTCACCGGGATCAGCAGGCAGTTCCAGCAGCATTGCCGGCAGCACACCCAGATAATGCAGCATGGTCGCTTTTGATTCGCGCGCAGTCTGCCACCAGGTACGGGGGTGAAAGCGGTCGAGCTGGATAATACAACCGCCGTTCATAATCATCCCTGTGGTAGAGACTGCCATGGCATTCATATGTTCCAGAGGCAAGGGAGTGAGCAGTCGTTCTTCACCCCAGCCGATTTGAGCCAGGCCTTGCAGATTATGGTACCAGTGACCAAATTGGGTGAAGTACTCATTATTGAGAATACAGCCTTTGGGCTTACCGGTGCTACCGGAGGTGTATAGCAGGGCACATTCGAGTGAATCGACTGGTGCAGCCGAGTCTCGTTGTATTTTGTCTGCACCAGCCTCAGGCAGGCTCTGAAATTGGTCAAGACTGATAATAGCCACCGGCTGGGGCATTAGTCGGCGGGCTTTTTCCAGTAATTTTACTGCCTCGGGTATGGCCACCACGAGTGTGGGCTCACCGTGCTCCAGGAAATAGGCGATTTCCTCAATCTGAGAGGCTGTGCTGATAGGCAGGACACTGCAACCCAGGGCGTTCAGTGCTAGCCAGTGGAAGAAAAAATCTGGACGATTCTCAAGCACGAGGGCGATGCGCATGGGCGCACCGTAACCTTTGCTCTGATATTGCTCGGTCAGGCCAGTGATGGTCTCCAGTGCCTGACCATAACTCAGGTTTATAGCGGCATCGGCGTAGTTTTTGGCAGCGATGTAAGGAATATGTAAGAACGGCTTATCGGCTGCGCGCTGTGCTGTTCTGATAAACTCCTGATAAACGCTACTCATATTTTTGTCGCCTATTAAATAGCAGCGGTAACTTCAATCTCGACGCTAGCTTGCTCTTCCACCAGGGCAACGACTTCAAGAACACTCATAGCCGGGTAATTCTTCCCCATGATTTCTCGATAGACTTTACCAATCTCGGCCTGGTTTTCCAGGTATGCCGACCTGTCAGTTATGTACCAGGTCATTCTGACCATGTGCTCTGGGCCTGCGCCTGCTTCCTTAAGTATTGCTTTCACATTGAGCAATGCCTGGGCTGTCTGGGCGACAAAACCGGTGCTTTCAAACTTCTGCTGGGCGTTCCAGCCAATTTGACCACCAACGTAAATAGTGTTGCTAGCCGAGCTTAGTATACCATTGGCATATCCCTTGGGCCTGGGCCAGCCCTCTGGTGAAAGCATTGTTTTCATGGGCTTCCTGTTGTTGTGTTATGTTTGACTGCTGGATAGTAACCAAGATAGTATATTTTAAACCTAAAATATATTCCAGCGATGATAAATTGGCGCAACAGGTCGCTAGATGACGCAGTTGAATAATAGAATCAATGAGATGACGCATGGGCAGCAAGACGCTTGAAAAACTGGTAAGTGACCTGGTAACAGGTCGCATTCGTATCGTTGATCTTACAGTAACCCTGGACCCTAGTACGCCTGTTCTGCCTTTGCCGACAGAATTTGGCTGGGGTGTTTCTTGGCCGTTCAGTGTGGAGACGATTTCCCGTTACGATGAAAAGGGGCCTGCCTGGTATTGGAATAACCTTAAATGCGGTGAGCACACAGGTACACATTTTGATGCGCCTATTCATTGGGTGACCGGTAAGGATTTCGAAAATAACGCCACCGATACATTGCCAGTTGATCGATTTGTGGTACCGGCGGTGGTGATTGATGCGGTGGCTGAAGCTGAGGCTGATCCGGACTTCCTGATGAGCATTGAATTTATCAGGAAATGGGAATCCGAACATGGCGAAATTGCTGAAGGGTCCTGGGTCCTTTACCGTACTGACTGGTCAGATAAAATCAGCAACGAAAACTATCTTAATATGGCCTCAGATGGCAGTCACACACCTGGGTGGGACCCATCCACAATCACCTTTCTTGCCGAAGAGCGCGGCGTGGTGGGTGTTGGAGTGGAAACCGTGGGTACAGACGCAGGCCAGGCTTCTGCGCTGGAACCGAATTTCCCCTGTCACAATATGATGCATGGTGCTAATAAATGTGGACTGGCCAGTCTATGTAATCTGGATCAGCTACCACCTACTGGGGCGGTATTGATTGCTGCCCCGTTGAAAATCAAAGATGGTTCGGGTAGCCCGGCAAGGGTACTGGCGCTCGTACCGCAGGACTAGACAGCCATGGCAGAACGGTCTTTTCAGCATGAGGTAGGTAAACTCAGGGCTAGCAGAGGTGAGGTTTTTAAGGGAGAGGGCATTCTTGCCGTTACCAAGGCGCTACTCGAGTCTGGTGTGTCCTATGTTGGTGGCTATCAAGGTTCGCCGATATCTCATCTCATGGATGTCCTGGCTGATGCCAGGGATATTCTCGACGATCTGGGTGTTCATTTTGAGGCTTGCGGTAGTGAAGCCAGTGCCGCAGCCATGCTCAGCGCCTCAATTAATTACCCGTTGCGCGGTGCGGTGACCTGGAAGTCTACGGTAGGAACCAATGTTGCCTCTGATGCTTTATCAAATCTGGCTTCATCCGGCGTAAAAGGGGGTGCCGTAGTCATCGTTGGCGAAGATTACGGTGAAGGTTCAAGCATCATGCAGGAACGTACTTATGCGTTTGCCATGAAGGCCCAGATGTGGCTGCTTGATCCCCGTCCTGATCTGCCTAGTATAGTTTCCCTGGTAAAGCAGAGCTTCGAACTATCAGAACGCAGTCATACGCCGGTGTTTTTCATGATGCGAATTCGGGGTTGTCACGTCACCGGTGAATTCCTGGCGAATGACAATATAGCGCCTGAGTACAACAGCAACAGTCACCTGATACCTGAGCGAGAACAGGAAAAAATCATCCTGCCGCCAAACGTATATGATCAGGAGGAAGAAAAGCTTACTAAGCGATTGCCCGCGGCGTTAGATTACATCATCCAGAACAAGCTGAATGAGTTTTTCCCAGGTAGACATAGTCAGTTGGGCATCATTGTGCAGGGGGGCTTGTATAACCTGATTATCAGGGCCCTGCAGCGCCAGGGTTTAGCTGACGTTTATGGGGTGAGCGATATACCCATCTACGTTATGAATGTTGCTTATCCATTGGTTCCTGATGAGATCCTGGATTTCAGCCAGGGTAAACAGCAGCTGCTGATCATTGAGGAGGGTCAGCCTGACTACATAGAGCAGGGTATTCAGACAGTGCTACGACGTGCTCAGCTGAACCTGCGCGTATATGGTAAAGATATAATGCCAATGACCGGAGAATACACCGGCCAGGTCATGCTTGAGGGCCTCACGCGTTTTATTGAAGCTGCTGATATGCCGACGCTCGAGCGGCTTTTAGATTTTAGTCAGGTGGTTTCTCTACGCAGCCCATTAAGTGAACCCGACCAGCAGAGTTTGTTAGTCAATGTTCCACAAAGACCTTCTGGGCTGTGTACTGGGTGCCCTGAGCGGCCCTTATTTTCAGCGATAAAGCAGGTGCAGAAAGAACTCGGCCCGTTCCATATAAGCTCAGATATAGGGTGTCACTCTTTTGCAACGCTAGAACCCTTTAATCTGGGTAATACCATCATGGGTTATGGCTTATCACTGGCCAGTTCATCAGCCCTGCGTCATGTACTGCCCCATAAGTCCATTAGTATCATGGGCGATGGCGGTTTCTGGCATAACGGTTTGAGCAGTGGTGTCACCAGTGCGGTCTTTAACCACCATGATGGTTTACTGATCGTGGTTGATAATGGTTACGCAGCAGCAACAGGAGGCCAGGACCTTCCCTCATTGGTAGCACCGAATAAACTGATTGCGACGACCCTGGATACCGATTCCCCGGCAAGAAATGATGCGCAGTCGATCGAGAATGCTTGCCGCGGAGCCGGGGTGAAATGGCTGAGGACGATTAGTACTTATAGTGTAGACACCATGAAGGCGACCCTCCATGAGGCACTGACAACTGAACAAGAAGGATTAAAAGTAATTATTGCCCAAGGCGAGTGTATGTTAAACAGGCAGCGTCGGATCAAGCCCCTGTTGAAACAGTCCATCGCCTCTGGCAAACGAACGGTGAAAGCAAGGTTTGTTGTGGATAGTGACACCTGTACCGGTGATCATGCCTGTATTCGGATATCGGGGTGTCCGTCATTGACCATAAAACCCAATCCTGATCCTTTACGGACTGATCCGGTATCCTATGTTGACAATAGCTGTGTGGGTTGCGGTGTTTGTGGAAGCAATGTTCATGCAGCCATCCTGTGCCCGTCTTTTACACGGGTGGATGTTATTTTCAATCCGTCCCCTTGGGATCGATTGATCGGTACAATGCGGCGTGGCTTCATTTCCTGGTTACAGCAAAGACAGGCCGACCATCAGGCGACCAGGACCTTGTGAATACGCAGCGCACGGTCAATATGGTTGCAGCAGCCCTGGGCGGTGAGGGCGGCGGCGTTTTTACCAACTGGATCATTGATGTTGCTGATGAAGAAGGCTGGCTTTGTCAGACTACCTCGCTTGCCGGTGTTGCACAGAGAACCGGAGCAACTATCTACTATCTGGAATTTTTCCCGCGGATTGATTCGACTGAGGCCCTACCGGTGATGTCTCTTTTCCCCTCTCAGGGAGATATTGATATTGCGGTCGCCTCCGAGATCTCTGAGGCAGGGCGCATGGTGCAGCGCGGATTCGTAACGCCTGATCGCACCACTTTGCTTACCTCGACCCATCGGGTGTATGCGATTGACGAAAAAATAGCGCTCGACAACGGCATTATTGACGCACTTAGTGTTCGGTCTATCGCCGGCAAGTATGCCAAGCGTACGGTTCAATATGACATGCAGAAGCTGGCCAGTGAGCATAATGCGGTCATTTCTGCGGTCCTTCTGGGGGCAGTTGCTGGGGCTGGCGTCCTGCCTTTCAGTAAAGCAACCTATGAGCGGGTCATCGACAATACAGGGAAGGACGTTCGATCGAATCTGGCCGCTTTTAATGCCAGTTTTGAAATGGCCAGCGCTGCAGGTGTTGAACATTGGAATCCATCGCAGACAGATGCACCCGATTCACCCTTTGAATTACCTGCTGCTCATAACCGCAAAGGTTCAGAGATGCTTTCCCGGCTTGAGCGGGGGTTTGCGCCGCCGACGCATGAGATCCTGTATCACGGCATGGCACGTCTGGTGGATTATCAGGATGATGCCTATGTCGTTCAGTATCTTGATCACATGAAGGCGATTTTCGAACAGGATGATGGCAGTGACCTTTACCGACTGACAAATGAAACAGGCCGATGCCTGGCTCTTTTAATGAGTTACGAGGATATTCCCCGGGTAGCACAGCTCAAGACCCGCAAAAGCCGATTCGATGGCCTGCGCAGTGAGGTTCAGGCGGCGCCCAGGCAACTGCTAACGGTCACCGAGTTCTTCAGACCCAGGATAGAAGAAATAGCAGCATTAATGCCTGTTTCTATGGGCCGATGGGTTGCCGCTTCATCCGTCTGCCGCTGGTTTTTAAGGCCGTTCTGTCGCGGTTGGCGATTGCAGTCCTCGCAAATCGGCGTATTTCTATTGCTGTATATAATGGCCGGTCTGCGACGATTTCGGCGTGGCATGTTTGGCTATCAACAGGCGCATGAGCAGATAGAGCATTGGTTGGCCAGCATTCAGGCTGTGGCACCAGTCAACCTGCAACTGGCCTGTGAGGTCGCCGAATGCGGACGCCTGGTGAAAGGATACGGAGAAACCCGGCAACGCACCAGCGCTCAGCTTGCAAAGATACTTAAGCGAATCGGGCAGCAGCCTGGCATCCTGCCAGATCAGGTAGCGGCCTTGCGAGAGGCTGCTCTCAGAGATGACAGTGGCGATGCTTTGGCTGATCTGTTGGCAGCGCCTTAAACGTGGGGCTCTGTTTCGACGCCTGAAAGGTTCTGTGGATTAAGCTCAGCCAGAATATCAATGGTAAAACTCATGACCAGTTCATTGTATTGGTTGAAAGCTTCGTTCCTGCTTTTGATCATGCCCCATTTGTTACGCACCACCCGGTCGGATTTTTCTATGATTTCATAGGTGAACGTCAGGGTGTGACCAGGACGAACAGGCTGATGCCAGACCAGGTCTTTTATGCCGACGCCAGCACCGTTTCGTCGACCATCCTGTACACCTTGCGCAAATCGTTCCATGTAATCCACCATCAGGCGCATCCAGATGGCATTAATGTGCCAACCAGAGGCGATAATACCATGGTGTATCGTGTCCCGGGCAGCAACGGGATCGGTATGATGAACTTCCGGTGCGTATTTCTCGCCGAATTCAATAATTTCCAGTTCACTGAAAGTGTGGGTGCCAAACACGTGAAATTCGCCTATGGGGATATCTTCAAACCAACGGCTGCGGATATAGGGTCTAGGCTGCATATTCTGGTGCACCTTCTGCCTGCCTAATCAGCAGCCTTATCTGAAGCGTGACAACAACTGCCTTGTGTTGATTATAGGCCTCGACCCTGGCCTCGACAGCGATAGGTTGGTCAGGCGCTGACGAGCTGCCGAGGTCGGTAAGTTCGATTTCAGCAGACAGGCTATCGTCTGCGAACACAGGTGCTTTCCAGCGCATAGAGGGTACCGCTGCAATTTCAACCACGACAACTTCCTGGCTGTGTAAGGCTTGGTTAACCAGGCACATCACCGTTGCCGACACTTGCCAGCCACTGGCACAGAGGTCGCCAAATATGGATTCCCGTGCTGCTGCCCTGTCTAGATGGTAGGGCTGTGGGTCAAATTCTTTAGCGAACTCAAGAATAGCAGCTTCAGAGAGTATGCGGTTTTCGGTGGTAAAGCGTTCCCCGATTTGAAGGTCATGCCAGAAGCGAGGCATAGTCATGTTCCTGATTAAAACAGATAGATGATGGCCTCAAGGTCTGCAACACGCAAGCTTTGAGTGGTTTGCCATACCGATTTCTAGGTTGGAGAGGTTGGCAAGGTGGCTCGGTCTAAAGTAGCTTTTGTGATTAATTACCCTCAAATACTGGCCGGGCTTTGTTAACAAAGGCATTGTAGGCGCGGCGAAAGTCTTCGGTTTGCATGCATATCGCCTGAGCCTGAGCTTCGCTTTCTATGGCCTGATCAACAGACATATTCCACTCCTGCTGGAGTTGCGTTTTGGTGATGCCATTGGCAAAAGTGGGGCCAGCTGCTATTTGCTGGGCCATGGTTTGGGCCAATACCAGGGGCTGATCGCTAATACCATTGAAAAACCCCCACCTTTCACCCTCCGTAGCTGTCATGGATTGACCCGAATAAAGCAGTTGGCTGGCTCGACCCTGACCGATAATTCTGGGTAAGATCGCGCAGGCTCCCATGTCGCATCCCGCCAGGCCGACACGATTGAACAGGAAGGCAACCTTGGCATCTAAAGCGCCATAACGCAGATCACTGCTCATCGCCATAATTGCACCAGCGCCGGCGCAGATACCTTCTATGGCACTTATAATCGGTTGTGGGCAGCTACGCATGTTCTTGACCAGGTCTCCGGTCATACGAGTAAAAGCCAGTAGTTCATCCATTTTCATTTTGGTGAGTGGACCGATGATCTCGTGCACATCACCACCGGAACAGAAATTGCCGCCGGCGCCATTAATAATGACTGCATGAACGTCGTTAGCATCACGCAACGCGTGAAACAGGTCCCGCAGCTCGGCGTAAGATTCAAATGTGAGAGGGTTTTTCTTATCTGGTCGGTTCAGGGTAATCGTTGCTACGGCTGAATCAACCTGCCATAAGAAATGCTGGGGAAGGTAATCTGTCAAGGCTATTGTTTTCATTTCAATCTCTGTAAGTGTTAAAGCTTGGGTCTTAGAAGTTGGTTTCTCCGCCACACACTGAGATGGCTTGACCATTAACTGATCGGGCTGAGTCAGAGCATAACCATAGTACGGTTGCGGCGACTTCCTCCGGGTCGATAAGACGGCCCTGGGGATTAGTTGATGTAAAGTTGGCCATTGCCTGCTGCCTGCTCTGGCCTGTTGCTTTCATGATATTAGTGACTGCCTGGGCGATGATTTCAGTGTCTGTATAACCAGGGCAAACGGCATTTACGGTAATTCCCAGTGGAGCGGTTTCAAGTGCCAGTGCTCGCGTTAGTCCAAGCACACCATGCTTAGCCGCTGTATAGGCGCTGACGTAAGCGTAACCTCTAAGCGAGGCTGTGCTGGCGATGTTGATAATGCGACCATAACGGTTCTGTCGCATTTGTTCGATGACTGCAGCCGTACAGTAGAATACGCCATTGAGGTTAACGTTTAATACTTCGTTCCATTGCTTGCCGGACAGTTTGTGAAACGGACTGGTAGGTGCAATCCCGGCACAATTGACCAGGATTTGGATATCACCCAGGCCGGATCTGGCCTGAGTGAAGGCTTGTTTAACACGACTTTCACTGCCGACGTCACAGACGATACACTGGCTGTTCTCAGTCGCTGTATCAAGTTTGGCGGCCGCACTCTCAAGGACGTCTTGGCGTCGACCTAACAGGGTGATAGAAAAGCCAGCAGTGGCAAGGGTTGCTGCTATGCTTGCGCCTATGCCAGTTCCGGCACCGGTAATGAGGGCATGTTTTATCATACTGTAGCCATTTCATCCGCTCTCTGGAGGTTGGTTTGCAATTGTCTGTGGCCAAGGTGGTATTGGTGCTGCTCGGTTACCCCGATGCCATTATAATTCATGTTCGCTGCTGCCCGTAATGTCCAGTTTGGATCTGCCAGATGGGGGCGGCCCAGGCATACCAGATCGGCGCGACCGGCAGCAATAATACTATTGACATGATCGGGTTCGTAAATGTTGCCCACTGCCATCGTTACGATGCCAGCTTCATTGCGAATCCGGTCCGACAAAGGCGTTTGGAACATACGTCCAGGGCGCGGTTTGGCCAGGTGTGAAATCTGCCCGCTGGAGACATCAATGGCGGTAGCACCAGTCGCCGTGAATGCTCGAGCGATAGCGACTGCATCGTCCTCAGAGTTACCTGCCTCCTGCATCCAGTCGTGAGCAGAGATTCGCACTGAAATGGGTTTATGGGCGGGCCAAATCGCTCTTATGGCGGCAAATACTTCCAGAGGATAACGCAGGCGGTTTGCCAGGTTGCCGCCATAGCGGTCATTGCGTTTGTTCATGATGGGGGTGATGAATGCGGACAGCAGATAGCCGTGTGCTGCATGCAGTTCAAGCATATCGAAGCCTGCTCGGTCGGCTCTAACAGCGGCCTCGACGAATTGATCACGGACCTCGTCCATTTGTTGACGGTTGATTTCCGCAGGAACCTGGCAATAGCTGTCGTACGGCAAAGCACTTGCTGACACCAGCGGCCAGGCGTTTTCTGGCGGTAATGGATCATCGAGTCGATCAGGATGCCAGTCCCAGGGTTCCTTGGTCGCGCCTTTGGCGCCGGCATGGCCGAGTTGCATGGCAAATTTCGCGGCGGTGTGGTTATGTACGAATTCAACGATACGTTTCCAGGCATCTTCCTGTTGATCATTCCAGATGCCAGCGCATCCTGGGGTAATTCTTGACTGTGGTGAAATATCGGTCATTTCTGTATAAATCAGCCCTGCGCCGCCTTTGGCACTGGCACCATAGTGGACCAGATGCCAGTCATTGGGTACACCATCGATGGCGCTGTACATGGACATGGGTGAAACCACGACGCGGTTAATAAGCGCTAATTTGCCCAGTTGATAAGGCAGGAACATAGGTGGTACTGCGTCTTTACAGTCTTCACCAAGAACCCGCCGTGCCAGATGGTTTTCCAACCCTTCCAGCCAGGTTTTGTCGCGCAATCGAAGGTTTTCGTGACTGACTCGCTGGCTGCGAGTCAGCAGAGAATAATTGAATTGCTTAAGATCAAAGGCACTGGCATAGCGGGGCACATTCTCGAACCAGATCATCGCGTTAGTTGCTGCATTTTGCAGCCTTAGGGCTTCAATCTCCCGTTCGGCTTGGAAGGCCTTTAAAGCCTCAGCAGGTTTTTTGCCAGAGGCAAGGTGCCGGGACAGTGATATGGCATCTTCAAGGCCCAGTTTCGTGCCTGAGCCAATGGAAAAGTGAGCGGTGTGGGCGGCATCGCCGATCAGCACTATGCGGTCGTCTTTAATCCAGTTAGCACAGAGGATGTGGGAGAAATTGAGCCACGCCGACCCCCTTACGTGATCTGAATTGGTCATTAGCTGATGACCATTGAGTTGCCGGGAAAATATAGTTTCGCAGGCAGCAGCACTTTCTGAGTGGCTCATGTGTTCAAAGCCGAAAGCATCGTAGACATCCTGATTGCATTCGACAATGAAAGTTGATGTGTCCTGGTCGAATTGGTAAGCGTGTGCCCAGATCCAGCCATGCGCGGTCTTTTCAAAAATAAAGGTAAAAGCATCGCTGAAGGTTTGTTTTGTTCCCAGCCAGACGAATTTATTGGGACGCACATCGACGCTGCATTCAAAAAGGTTGAGATCAGCATTACGTATTTTTGAATTCAAGCCATCGGCGGCAACTATGATATCGGCGTCTGCGAATCGGCCGTCCACATCCTCTGCTTCAAATTCGTCATTGAAGTGCAGTTCAACGCCGAGCTCCTGGCATCGGTCATGCAGGATTTCCAGCATGCGTTTTCGGCCAAGACCAATAAAACCATGACCATCGGAGCGTTCAACACCCCCATTTACAAAACAGTCGATCTTGTCCCAGTGTATAAATTCATTGGCGATGCGTTGACCACTGATAGGATCGGTGGCAATGAGGTTCTCAACTGTTTGATCTGAGAATACGATGCCCCAGCCGAATGTGTCGCCCGGCTTGTTTCGCTCATAGACAGACACTTCGTTGTCGGCGTTCGCCAGTTTCATGCAAATAGCCAAGTAGAGTCCAGAGGGGCCGGCACCGAGAGAAACTATTTTCATCGCGATCTCCATCAAGCATTACCTTGGCGAGTTTATCGAGCCTGATTAGCAAAGGTAATTGCAATAGTTTAAGCTTAAAATTAGTAGGAATTATAGCTCAAACATTTTAAATGTAAAATAAAGGCTACAACATATGCCCCAGCAGTCGAATTCTGCTCCTCTGGACCATGAAACAAGGTTGCAGGAGGGTGATCATCATTCCATAAAATTGTGGCTGCGCCTGCTTACCTGCTCGAGTTTGATTGAACGACGTGTGCGAGGTGAATTAAGGAAGCGGTTTAATACAACTCTGCCTCGATTTGATTTTATGTCGCAGTTGGAGCGAAACCCGGCAGGACTGACCATGGGCGAATTATCACGTCGCATGATGGTGTCAGGGGGGAATATTTCCGGGATAGCATCGCAGCTGGTTAAAGAAGGCTTGGTCGATCGCAATACCGTGCCGGAAAACCGCCGAACCTTCATAGTCAAGCTGACGCCGCAGGGAAACGAGTTGTTTGCCAAGATGGCCATCGAGCATGAGCGATGGATTGTTGATTTGCTGGGCCATCTGTCGCTGGACGAAGTTGAGGATTTGATGCTGCTCTTGAAACGGATCAAGCAAGCGACCTGAATAACCTTTGGATCGGCTCCGCTTTGACTGATACGACTTAGCATTGAAAGATCCTGCAGGAATATCAAATCACCATGCTATTCGTGGTTAGATGCTGTTACCTGTTACAGCTTGCAGACCGGTTGCTGGAACAGAGAGCCGCCGCCTAAGGTCGTCTCCGGTCAGGGCAGACGGCTCCTCATGGGTTGTTTCACTGAAGACGTTGTCGCTGCCGCTGATGCGCCAGCAGCGGTATCAATATCATCAGGAAGGACAACAGAAACAGTGCCATTCCAGCTATGATGACAAGGCTATAATCATTTTGTTGTATTAGTGAGGCAGCAAAGGCCGGTCCTATCGCCAGGCCCAGCATCTGCGCGGCCACTGCATAAACCACGACTTTACCGTGTTGATCGAAACTTGCCATGGAGGCTAACAGGTAGGGGTGGGTCATATTCCAGGCAAAATTGTATACACACACGGTAATCGCATAAACCAGGCTGGTAAAGGTCCCGAATAACCAGAAAAGTACCATGCCGCCACCCAGTATACCGATTGCCAGGGGCAGGGTTCGACCGAATCGGTTTCCGGCCAGCGCCGCAATCATGGCCCCGGCTATACCGAGAAATTGTGACAGCATCAATCCATTGGCAACTCCCTGTTCGGATACCCCGCCATTGAGGCCGATCAGGAACAGGTAAGCCCAGATAACGCCCTGTGCCAGGAAGTAGGTGAACATGGCAAGCAGTGCAAACACTCTGAGCCTATAGCTCAGGTTTACGGCATCATCTTCCACCTGTAACTGTTCTTCTCCTGAATCTGGCAGGTGGGATAGAAACCACCAGCCACTGCCGCCAAATACAGCAAAAAAGATGATGACACCATTCATGCCGACGGCTTCGAATGCCGTAGGCATACTCCATAATCCGAAGGCGCCGTAGGTGAGCACCCCCATGATTAACAGACTGAAGTTACGGTCGGCCTTGGTTGTGATGCCGATAATCGTAAATGTCAGTGATACCACGCCGCCTGATCCCAGGCCGGTAATGAAGCGCAGGGCACCAAAAGACAGCATGCTGGTGGCCGTCAGCGACACTAGATTGCCGAGGACAAATAGTATTAACGAGCACTTCAGGATCTTTTGCCAGCTATAGCGATGACCGCCAAAAGCCAGTAGCAGGGTGGTCAGTGCAATACCCCAGATTTCCGCTGAGGCGATATAACCAACCTCCTGTTCTGAAAAACCATAGAATTCAACCAGGCCCTGCACGAACCCAGGCTGAACGATAAATACTGCAGCCCCGATAACGCCAAGATAGATGGTAGAGAACAGCGAGATACCACTGTTGATGTCTATCGCTGGATTAATATTTGCTTGGTCCATGGGTGACTTCCGAATTCAGGGTTTGGCGCTATTCAAAGCAGTATATTGAGACACCTGACTGATTTCCATCGGGTAGAGGCAGCTTTTTTAGTTCGGCTATAGCTTTATTTGAGTGATGTCATAGGTTTTCCAATCCAGTTCTAGGCTGCGTCAGGCTGGTGTTCAGGCTGGGCCAGGGTAAAAGGCGTTAACTGGTTACAGGATTCGTAAACCGATAGCAGTTTGGGATAAGTGCTCATGTCGTGCTTAGCGCGTAGTGCATTGTAGATCTGCGGGATCAGATAAAGGTCGGCCAAGGTAATGTTATCGCCTTGGCAATAGGGCTGCGCCTGTACCTGTTGCTCGAGAACTGCAAAACTGCGACTGAACCAGTTGTGTACCCATTGGTCGGTAGCGCCGCTTTCTACTGCCAGTTGTTCTTTTAAGTAGGTTGTTACTGAAGGTAGGTTCAGCGGGTGAATCTCGCAGGCAATGGTCAGAGCCCAAGCCTGGTTTTTTGCCCGTGCGATGGGGTCATCTGGAAGCAGGGCAGGGCTCGGTTGAGTCTGTTCCAGATAGCTAATAATGGCACCCGACTGGCACAGTACCTGGCCATCATCAGTTTGCAGGGCAGGAACAAGCCCGTACGGGTTGATCTTGCGATAGGCATCGCTGTTATGCTCCTGCCGGAGCAGGTTAATGGGTACGTATTGAAAGGCGATTTCCTTGAAGTGCAGGGCAATCCTGACACGGTAGGCCGCTGAAGATCGCCAGTAACTGTATAATTTCATCTTATCCCCTGGGATTTACTTGCTGTGGTGGATCTACCCAGCCGCGATCAACTGGTGGGGTTATATTGCGTGACGATTTGATCAATCTTGCCAAAGATACAGTTCCCCTGCTCATCCTGCATTTCAATCTGCACTCGATCACCAAACGACATAAAGGGTGTAACGGGACTGCCATTGGCAATTGTTTCCAGGCAGCGCACCTCCGCCAGACAACAGGAGCCCTGTCGGCTGCCTTGGTTAGAGACTGTGCCAGAGCCAATCACAGTACCCGTCATCAGGCCTCTGCTTTTGGCAGCATGGGATATGAGCTGGTTAAAATTGAAGGTCATATCCACGCCTGCATTGGGCGCACCGATTCGGGACCCATTTAGGGTGGCGATCAAAGGCAGGTGCACCTTACCATCGTGCCAGGCGCTGCCAAGTTCATCCGGCGACACGGCCACGGGGCTAAATGATGTCCAGGGCTTGGATTGATAGAAACCAAATTGTTTTGCCAATTCTGCTGGAATCAGATTACGCAGAGAAACATCATTACACAGTGCAATGAGCTTGATGTGCTGGCCAGCGTCTGCACAATTAACCCCAGCCGGAACATCGTCGGTAAACACGGTGATTTCCGCCTCGAAATCAATACCCCAGGCTTGGTCTTCTACTTCCACGTCATCACAGGCACCGATGAAGGCATCGGAGGCTCCCATATAGATAAGCGGGTCTGACCAGAAGCTATCCGGTAGTACTGCGCCGCGGGCTTTTCGCACCAGTTCGACATGGGTAACATAGGCGCTGGCATCGGCCCAATGAAAACAGCGTGGTAGCGGTGCTGCGCAGCGTTCAGCCGAAAACGGAAATTCATCAGCCAGGGTGCCTGCCTGAAGCGCGTCAAATCGCTGTTTCAGCCTGGCTTCACAGTCGCCCCAGTTATCCAGGGCCAACTGCAGAGTCGGCGCGATATCTTTCGCTGAAACGGCTCTTTGCAGATCCCGGCTGACGATAATTAGATGACCATCTCGCTCCGATTTGAGACTGGCTAATTTCATAATACTTCCTCCGCTATTCAGTCAGGCTCGAACTGTTTTTTAATGTCTTTCCAGCAATCGATATAATTGCTTTGGCGTAACGGGGTTTCCATCGCCCAGCGGGTGGGTTGGATGATGTAACGGGATTCGAGCATAAACGCCAGGCTACCCTGGTAACGATCTGGCACCAGTTCAACTTGACTGGCATGTTCGAAAACGCTTGCCTCCGGGCCATGCGGACTCATGGTATTGTGCAGGCTGGAGCCTCCAGGTACGAACCCATCGGGTTTAGCATCATACTGGCCTTTGATTAAACCCATATATTCAGCCATGACATTGCGGTGATACCAGGGAGGCCGAAAGGTGTTTTCGGTAACCACCCAGCGGGGTGGAAAGATCACAAAATCAATATTGGCAATACCCACGGTTGTCGATGGTGATGACAGTACTGTGTAAATACTAGGGTCCGGATGGTCGAAACTGACGCTGCCTATGACATTAAAACGGGCAAGGTCATACTTGTAGGGAGCTGAGTTACCGGTCCAGGCGACCACGTCCAGGGGTGAATGATCAATGCTTGCCCGATAAAACCGCCCAGCGAACTTACATACCAGCTCCATTTCCTGATCTATGTCTTCATAGAATGCGCAGGGATAGAGGAAATCACGATCATTGGCGTAACCGTTGGCGCCAACTGGGCCACGCTCTGGCAATTGAAAGGGTGTGCCGTAGTTTTCACAGAGATAGCCGCGCGCGCTATCGCTGAGTAAATCCACGGCAAACTTCATTCCTCTCGGGATAACGGCAATTTCTCCGACCTGCAGTTGCAGTGGACCGCACTCGGTGCGCAGCAGCAGTTCACCCTGTTCGGGGATGAAAAGTAGTTCACCGTCAGCACAGTAAAAATAACGTTTATGCATGGATTGGTTAAAAGCGTAAAGATGGATGCCCATGCCATATTGAGCCATGGCATTACCATTGGCAGCGATGGTCGTCAGGCCATCGACAAAATCGGTGGGATTCTTCGGTATGGCCATCGGGTCCCAGCGCAGCATATCCGGCGGTGTGGCAATTTCTGTGACAGGACCAGTGATTACCCGGGTTTGCTCGTACGCCTCGTATTTACCCTGCACTACGGAAGGGCGAATTCGGTAAAACCAGATGCGTCGATTATTTGCTCTGGGAGCGGTAAATGCCGTACTGCTCAGCTGCTCGGTATAAAGACCTAATGCCACCCGTTGCGGGCTAAATTGACCGATAGGCAATGCGCCTGGCAGGGCTTCGCTTTCATGCTCATTGCCAAAACCATGCTGGTACTTCAGCGAGGCTTTGGATTGGATGTTTGAAGGTTTGGAAGCGTCCATAGTGAAAATCTTTTTCCTATTAGCAGAATATTCGCCTATTTACTGGACCACTGGCAAATCAATATTTTATATATCGGTCGGTTCGTAGAATAATTAGTAAATTAATTAGTAAATTAATTAGTAAATGAACTAATAGGATAATTAATAAATCAGTAAATTAATTAATGGGTTAATTAATAAATCAGTAAATTAATTAGCGAATTAGTTAGTAAATTAATTATTAAATTAATTAATAGGTTAATTAATAAATCAGTAAATTAATTAATAGGTTAATTAATAAATCAGTAGATTAATTAGCAAAGTAATTAGTAGATTAAACGGTTAATGACCTGGTTGCTTGCTATCTATATCTGCAGTGGTCGGTTACCCATCTGGGTAACAGCGTGAGCCCTAAAACCGGTAACCGTCAATTGCAACATACCGCTGTTTGGTTTGCTTACGGATCAGGTGAGCATGGGGCGAAGCTGAGTTTTACCATGCTCTGGTTGCAGTATGGCATGACAGCGAATCTCCAGGTTATAGCTGTGGGACTGGCTGGATAAGCGACAAAGGGGGTCAGTCTGCAGCGTTGAGGTTTGGTTAATTGGGCAGGTGCTGGCAATGGTTTACATTAGCCTGTAAGTTCTGTGCTTAGAAACGATAAGGTTCAAGAATTGAAAACCGAATACTGGTCCTCCCAGACCACTTTTCTTTTGGCAACCGTGAGCTGTTCGGTGGGGCTCGGAAACCTGTGGCGCTTTCCCTATATTGCGGGTGAAAACGGCGGTGGTGCTTTTGTGCTGGTCTATCTCGGTTTTGTATTGTTTATCGGTGTCCCTCTTGTTATGGCTGAACTGGCTATTGCGCGTCGCGGAAGAAGTAGCCCGGTGACCACTATAGTCCTTGTTGCCCGTTCAGAATCTCGCACCCGGGCCTGGCAATCCATCGGATGGATGAGCGTGCTCGGACCCTTGCTGGCTTTGAGTTTCTATGCCGTGGTTGGCGGTTGGTCCTTGGATTATCTGGTGAAGGCTACAGCGGCGGATTTTAGCAATGCCAGCAGTGCACAAGCCCAGCAGATGTTCGCGACGCTGCTGGATTCGCCCGGTCGCATGATTGCGTCCTTTTCCCTGATGATGGTCGGTGTTGTTTTTGTCGTTGGTTCCGGCTTGCAGCGGGGAATCGAGAAAGTCGCTACTTTTATGATGCCGGCGCTGGCTGTTTTGCTCATCTCGCTTGTTGTGTATGCCAATATCGTCGGGTCGTCGGCGCAGGCGTGGCAGTTCCTGTTTGAGGCGGATTTCTCGAAACTGACTTCCGAGGCCGTGCTGATGGCATTAGGTCAGTCGTTGTTCTCCATTGCCATTGGAACCGGAGCGTTGCTGGCCTATGGTGCTTATCTGCCCAATTATGTTTCGATTCCTCGTGCTGCCTGGACCATTGCATTGGCCGACACGGCGGCAGCTCTGCTTGCAGGGTTATTAATTTTCCCGATTGTTTTTGCCTCGGACCTGGATGTGTCCGAAGGGCCGGGCCTGATCTTTGTCACTATGCCCATGGCGTTCGCTAATATGCCTGGCGCTCAGCTGGTCGGACCTTTGTTCTTTCTCCTGGTTTTTTTTGCTGCATTCACATCGGCTATTGGCATGTTGGAACCGTTTGTTTCCTGGGCTGAGGAGCAATCGGGACTCAGTCGTCGAAAAGCCGCATCGGTTACCGCCGCCTTAGTCTGGTTGTTGGGTCTGGCGGCGGTATTTTCGTTTAATATCTGGAAAGAATTCACGCCGCTGGATATGATTCCGCAACTCGCTGGTCGCACTGTATTCTCAATTCTTGATTACGGTGTTTCAAACATAGTCCTACCGATTAATGCGCTTTTGATCGCGCTATTTGCCGGCTGGGCGATTAAAGGTAGCAACATGCGTCGTGATATCGGTCTTGAGTCCGACTACGGCTGGCGGATGTGGCAGTTTTCGGTGCGAATCCTGGCGCCCGTCGCCGTACTCAGCGTATTCCTGTTCAACCTGGCAGAGTGACGTCTTGATGATGCGGGCCGATATAATCAGTGGCGACAGCGGATAACACCCTAAAAGAAAGTTAGTACAGACTCGAGTCAATCGTATCTGCCCAGGCAGCGGTGCTTTTTCATAGCAGTAGCCAGAGTAACCCGCTGCAGGGGTAATGAAGTCAAGCCTTATTGACGCTGCCGCGAATCCAACTGCCTTAGATCTGTCTGGCCTGCGTCGAAATTACGTAGTATTTGGGGGCAGGAATCGGCCTGAGTTGCACTTCCCAGAGTCATAATGTCCAGGAAGGTGGTCGTGGCAAAGGTGGCAAATCCGGGCACACCGTTGGCGATAGTGGTATCGATGATGGCATGTTCCACGGATAGCTGATAGGCATTTTCCGGCAGTAATTGTTGAGCGGGAATGATGAATTGAGTTGCTGCGTAATCCAGATACGGCATGTTCTCAAAAGGTCGACCGCTATGTGAACGCCGCTCACCGTGGCAGTCACCCATAATGACAAAAACCAGATCATTGACGATCCCGAGAGGATCTTCATTACCCTGTTTGAACTGACTCCAGGTCACCTGAAGCGGCAGGTCTGCTCGAATCAGGTGGGGCAGAACCTGCTTGTTATCCTGGGATAAAAAGATATGCGGAGCATCCGGCAGGCGTGAGCTATCTGATATAGAATTAGTCAGGGCAATGGTCTGTTCCATCCTGCCAATGGAGGGTGTTTGGTAGCGGAAAATGTAATTGCCATCGGGATAGTGGTGTTCGAGTTCTTGTTCACCTGGGTATCTTCCGCCATGCAACTCAAGGGCATAGCCACTGTCTGTAAAGGCAATTGCCTGGGTGAGGTTGCCCGGGGTAAACAGTGCGGCCTGTTTTACCACGCCGTTGTGTTGGACAAATATTTCAGCAAAAAAATGATAGTTGAGAGCTGAGACCTTGCCTGCAGCTGATTGCCTGAAGTTTGCAGTTTTGCCGGCGACGATGAAGGTGATGTCTGTTTGTCCTCTAGGCGCTTGATCTGCCGCAGCCCACATGAGGCTGGGAAAGGACAGTGCAAGTATAAACAGGAGGGGTCCGCAGTATTTGATTTTCATTATTTCCTCCCCCACCACCAGGCAGATTTGTGGCGACGCCTGTTGACTAGTTTATCATCCAGCCAGAGTGCCAGTCGCCTTAGTGGAGAATTGGCCAGGCGGCGCCAGCAGCGATTGTACCAATGTTGATAATCCCGGTTAAAAGGACAGACGCGAATACAGATTGAACAGTCGGTATTCTGATTGACCCAGAATTTGAAACATTTCTCAGCGTTGACCGTCCATTTAGCGACACCAATGAGATTTGAACGGTTGTGGATTTTTTTACTGGGACCGTCACTGGGAATGGCCCCTGGTGGGCAACCCTTGGCACAACGATCACAGATCTGGCAGAACGACTGAACGCCGAACTTTTTTGGTGTGTCATGTTGCAACGGGATATCAGTAAATATCCTACCCAGCCGTAATCGTGGGCCGAACTCTGGTGTGATCAGCAAGCTATGTCTGCCGACTTCTCCCAGCCCGGCTTGTACAGCAAGAGGGATGGCCAGAGAAGAATCGTTCATAGTGGCAAAGGCCCGATAGCCTAGGTTGCGGATATATTGGGCTAGGGTCAGCAAGGTCAGTGCATCGTAGGAATAGCCCATGCCGGTGGCACTTCCCGATAATGCTGATGGTACAGTTCTGGTAAGGTCCTCATCCATGGATTCGCCGATGACAATAACATGGGGCAGGTCATCGGGGATTTCATTGGCTTTACTGGTCATCAGCTGCTCGTCGAAGATCCCGCTGTACATCCAGCGCTCGTCAAAGGAACAAATACCGACCAGGTCTGCGCCACTTAACTTTGCGACTTTTCTTATATCTATAGTCGCCTGTGCTGGGCTGGTAAATGGATAGGGGTCTGGCCAGCCTGCTTCATGTGACGAGAAATAGTCAAAGAATCCTTCTTTGCGGCCCGTATCTTGCCTTCGAATATCACGTAGCACATTGGTTACATGCCATGCGGCATTGCGAAGCGCGTAATCTCGCTGGCTGAAGCCATCAGTCTGTCGAGACTGTGCGGCGGGCATGAAGTAGCCGTTGAAGAATGCCCTGGATCTATCTGATTGGACGTCAGCATCCCAGAGCGATCGGCAGTAGATGTCATTTTTCTGATCAAATTGCTGAAAGCCTTCTGATACGTCGAAACCGGTCAAATCGTCAATTTGTTTTTTGTAGCGCATGCCAGGGCCCGTTCGCATAGGCCTCAATGAATAATACTGAATGCTACAAGTGTATAAAGCACTGATCAGCCGCGTTGTTAGTTTGATAACCCTATCTGGTTCGGCGCTGGCCGCATAGGTTTTTTGTAGTAGTGATGGTTTAACTTTCGCTGCAATCAAAACAACCCGTTTGATTGTGGTCCTTTACTGTGTAATCCGAAATCGTTACATCTGGAAGTGGTCTCTACGGTCTTGTACCATCAACGCAACGATATGGCGGAGAAATGATTATGGGATTAATGGATATTGCCTATACCCTGGCGGAAGTCCCCACCCTGTTGAAACTGAAAAAGGGCATGATTCCCAGGGCCCTGGATGTCAGTGATTGTTTTGGTGCCAGAGTTCAAGGCAACGCAGAACGTTATCCGGATCGCCTGGCAGTTATATTTGAAGGTAAATCGGTCACCTGGTCAGAGTTCAATGCGCTGGCCAATCAGTATGCTCATTACATGAAGCAGCAGGGTGCAGCGCGAGGCGATACGGTGAGTGTCATCATGGAAAACCGTATAGAATTTCTGGCGCTGCTGGTAGGTTTAAATAAAATTGGGGTAACAGCAGGTCTCATCAATACCAACTTAACGGGTAAACCGTTAACCCATTGTATCAAGGTGACCAATTCCACAAAGTGCGTATTCGGCAGTGAAATTGCTGCGGCTTTGAACGAAGTAAAAAGTGAACTCGATCTTGAAGAAGGTGAAGATTATTTCATCATGCCCGATGGTGAACAAGAAAGTGCCATCAACTGGGCTAAGAATTTAGCCGAGGGTGCAGTAGAGGCCAGTACGGTTAATCCTCCCGAAACGATGGATACTCAGCTGGGAGAAATTGCCCTATATATATTTACTTCGGGTACAACGGGTCTTCCCAAAGCCGCGGTTTTATCGAACAGGCGATTCCTGATGAGCGCGGATATGTCGGCCATGGCAGGCTATAAATGCACAGAAAAAGACCGGTTGTATATTTGTCTTCCTCTCTATCATGGCACTGGCTTAATGATTGGCGCCGGTGCCGCATTTACTTCGGGTGCCAGTATGTTTGTCCGACGCAAGTTTTCTGCTTCTAATTTCTTAACTGAGGTGCGGGACAACAGTTGCACCTGCCTTGTTTATATCGGTGAGTTGTGCCGCTATCTGACTAACACCGAAGTCAGGCCAGATGACCATAAAAATCCTTTGAGAGCCATGATGGGTAATGGTATGAGGCCGGATGTCTGGAAGGGATTTAAGCGCCGATTTGGTATAAAGCGTGTCGCCGAATTTTATGGTGCATCAGAGGGCAATGTGGCATTTGCAAACTTGATGAACAAGGACTGTACAGTGGGGATGACTTCCGCTGAGGTCGCGTTGGTTGAGTACGATGTGGACAATGATGAGATCGTAAGAGATGCTCAGGATCAGTGTGTTCGGGTAGCCCAGGGAGAGCCAGGTCTGCTGCTTGGGAAAATTACCGAAGATACTGTATTTGAAGGCTACACCGATAAACAGGCAACTGAAAAAAAGATTATCCGCGATGTGTTTGAAACAGGCGATGCCTGGTTTAACTCCGGGGATCTGATGTCTACAGTGGATGTTGGTTTTAGCCTTGGTTACCCGCATTACCAGTTCGTCGATCGAGTGGGTGATACCTTTCGCTGGAAATCTGAGAATGTATCTACCAATGAAGTAGGTGAAATTCTAAATGGTTTTGATCAGATTAAATTCTGTAATGTTTACGGAGTTGAAATACCAGGCACGGATGGACGTGCGGGTATGGCAGCGATCACGTTAGCGGATGGTTTGCAGAGTCTGGATGTTGAAGCGTTTGCTCTATTTGTACGAGCACAACTACCCGCCTATGCCATTCCAGTGTTTGTGCGGATTCAACAGGAAATTGATGTTACCGGCACCTTCAAGATGGTGAAGGGGGATCTGCGTAAGCAAGGTTATAATCTGAACTTGTTCACCGATCCGGTGTATCTGTTACTGCCAGGTCAGGCCCACTATCAGTTGCTGGATGAAAGCAGTTTGCAGTCAATAGAGGCAGCTCAAGCCGGATTTTGAAACGCAGCGCCAGGCTAGAGCTCAGAGGCGATACATTGAGGTTGCACTGTATCCTTGTTTATTGTATCCAGCCCTTGTCGACTGCATTCGGTAACGAGGTGAAGTTGACATCTGTTTCCTGTGCACGCATCTTGATGGGGCATTGAAAGGGATAACATCTATGAATGTAACTGCCTGTAGTATCAGGGTTGGACCTTATACCTTTGATATACGACGAGCTGGGGACAAGGGCGAAGCAGTCATTTTGTTGCATGGGTTTCCGGAAACTTCGCATATGTGGATTCCGTTGATGGTGCGCCTGCAGGCGGAAGGCTATCAGTCTGCTGCTGCCGACCAGCGAGGCTACAGTGAAGGTGCCAGGCCTGCTGATACTATGGACTATGCTTATTCAGAACTGGCCGCAGACGTTATTGGCCTGGCGGATGCGCTTGGGTTTCAGCGGTTTCATCTTATAGGTCATGACCATGGGGCCGGGCTTGGTTGGTTAGTGACCCATCTCCACGCAGATCGGGTGATCAGTTGGACGGCTTTGTCTGTACCCCATATCGACGCTTTCAGCCAGGCGGTTGCAAATGACTCTGATCAGTCCGAGAAGAGTCAATATATTCAGTTTTTCCAGGAGCAAGGCGCTGCAGAAGCTGCCTTTGAAGACAATAACTATACACTGTTGAAATCTGTATGGGATAAATCAGACGAATCTCAGATACAGGAATATTTGAGAGTGTTCAGGCAGGAAGGGGCTCTAACAGGAGCACTTAACTGGTATAGAGGATCAATGTCCGGTGCGTCGCCCAGACAACCGATCGGCATGATCTCTAATCCAACGCTGATGATCTGGGGTAATCAGGACCAGGCCATTGGCCGAAAGAGTATTGATGCAACCCCGGCCCTGATGTCAGGTTACTATCGGCTTTTGGAGCTTGATGCCGGGCATTGGCTGATTCAGGAAGCCGAGGATGCGGTTGCGGATGCTGTTATAACGCATTTAAGGACGTTTCCCGATCAATGAGACAGGTGCGACGGGCAGCGCCCCCGGTATTTGGTCATTGGCTTAGCAGAAAGCTGAGGTCAGCGCTTGAAGTATCCATACCCAAAGTTTTTGGATCGAAGACAATGAGGTGCGGATTGGCTGTAACTGCTAATTTAGATTGATAGCGAGTCGAGTTGAAAGAGCCGATCGTGGCTGAATGGATTTCCACTAGTTGAGAAAGGCATGGTGAAAGAGAAACTTAATTTCAAACTAAAGCTTGCCTATGGAATTGGCCAGGCCGGGGAAGGCATGTTTGGTACCGGATTGAGTTTTTTCCTGCTTTTTTATTACAGCCAGATACTGGGACTGAGTCCTGGTTTGGCGGCTTCAGCTATTGGTATAGCGGTCATTGTGGATGCTTTTTCCGATATTTTTGCTGGCTCATTGTCGGATCATTGGCAATCCAAATACGGTAGAAGGCATCCTTTTATGTTTGCTTCTTTCCTGCCGTTGTCGGCTTGTTTCTTTTTATTATTTTTTCCCTTGGTAACTTCTGACTGGGCATTGTTTATCTGGTTGGCGGTTTTTACCAATCTGGCACGAACCATGATGTCCCTTTATCATGTACCGCATATCGCGCTGGGTGCAGAGATTACAGAAGATATTGAAGACAGGACCGCGCTAGTCGCCTATCGGCAGTTTTTCGGTAACATCGGCGCGCTTTTTGCGCTGATATTGTTTTTCCTGGTTTTTTCTCCTGTGTTCAGAAGCGAAGGTGCTGAAGGTCGCTTTGTGCCAGATGCCTATGTTCCCTGGGCTCTTTGTGTGGCCGGAGCGATGGCCATCACAATATTTTGGAGTGCCTGGGGTACGCGAAGGGTTATCCCCTTTCTTCTCAAAGTCGAACCTCAACCGAAGGCTTCGATAGTCACCGTTTTCTATCGGCTTTTCAGTGACTTTAAAGATGTAACTAAGAGCAGGAATTTTCGGTTCCTATTTACCGGGGTACTGGTCGTCTACATTATGGTAGGTGTCACCGGAACCCTGGACATCTATATGTTCACTTATTTCTGGGAACTGGATGAGAAAATTATAATTCCTGTGCTGGTTGCCTACGGTGTCGGCAATGCGTTGGGTACTTTTGCTTCGGTCAGGTTGTTTTCCAGGTTTGGGAAAAAAGCCTGCCTTATCTTCGGTGGCCTTTGCTGGGCTTTTTTCCAGACCTTACCGGTTGTGCTGAGGCTGTTGGAGTGGTTCCCTGATAATGGTGATGCTCTGCTCATGCCGCTTCTGGTGGCCCTGAAAGTTATCCAGGGATTTTCCACAGCACAGGCCAATGTTGGTTATGGTTCGATGATGGCTGATGTCTGTGATGAGCATGAATATCAGACCGGCCGCCGGCAGGAAGGTGCTTTTTTTGCAGCGGTTGCATTCTCGGCCAAGGCCACCAGTGGCTTTGGCGCAGTCATTGCGGGTTGGGCACTGGAGTTCATAGACTGGCCGGTAGGGCCAGAAATCAGAACGGCAGCCGACGTAGCTCCTCAGACCCTATTGGATATGGGCATCTTTTACGGGCCCATTATTGCCGGGTTAGGGTTCATCTCAGTTTTATTCTATACGGGTTATAAATTAACGCCGCAACGGCATGCTGAAATCCTTGTTGAACTCGCCGTTACCAGAAACTATGCTACGGATAAGATCAAGCATTAAATTCCGGCTTTAGTCTCAGGTCTGTGCCCACCCGGAATGGAAGAAAGGTTGGTGTTGTCACCTGGGCTTAAGCGCTTTTAGAAAACTGTGAATTTGCTGAATCCGTTTGATACGGTTAAGAAAAACAGATTGAAAAGAAGCGGTTGCAGCAATGGCTGAGATGCAGGCGGTTCTAGGTCCCTATTCGATCCCTCTCGATGATATTGATGTTTCTGATCCCCAATTGTATGAAAATGATGCGCACTGGCCCTACTTTTAGCGACTCAGGAAAGAGGCGCCTATTCATTGTTGCAAGGACAGTCTGTTCGGTCCCTACTGGTCGATCACTCGATATGCAGACATCATGGATATTGAGAAAGATACCCAGACCTATTCCTCGTTCCCAGCTATTGTCATGGGGGACCAGGATCCGGAATTCACCGTCGAACAGTTTATATCTATGGACCCGCCCAAACATGATAGTCAGCGAAAGGCAGTGACGGCTGCAGTGAGTCCCAAGAGCCTGAGCCAACTTGAGCCCGTCATCCGCAGGAGAGTGGCCGGGATTATGAGCGAGCTTCCCGTAGGTGAACCATTTGACTGGGTCGAACGGGTTTCCATCGAATTGACGACACAGATGCTGGCAAGGTTATTTGATTTCCCTTTTGAGAGACGTAGCAAACTGACTTTTTGGTCTGATATGGCGACGTCGAGTGAACAAATTGCTGGTGATGACAGTGTCAGTGCCGCGGACCGCCAGGCTGCATTGCAGGAATGCCTGGCTGAATTCACGGCGATCTGGCAGGACAGGGCTCAGCAATCACTGGTCGGTAAAAGTGATTTGTTACCTTGATGGCACATTCCCCAGCATTTGCAAATATGGCGCCCATGGAGTTCCTGGGTAACCTGCTGCTACTCATTGTGGGTGGCAATGACACGACTCGAAACTCAATTTCGGGGGGTGTGTTGATGTTAAATGAGAATCCAGCGGAGTATGAGAAACTGTGCTTAGATCACTTGCTGATTCTCAGTAAGGTGTCCGAGATAATCCGATTTCTAACACCGTTAATGCATATGCGTCGAACGGCGACTAAAGATACGCAATTCAGAGGCCATAAAATTAAGGCAGGTGATAAAGTCATCTAATGGTATGTATCTGCAAACAGGGACAAAACTAAGATAATGCGACCTGATGAATTCATCATTGACCGGCAAGGCGTTCGTAATCATATTTCCTTTGGCTTTGGCGTACACCGCTGCATGGGTAATCGTCTGGCGGAAATGCAGCTGCGAATTGTCTGGGAAGAAATTTTGAAACGATTCAAGAGGATACAGGTTGCCGATTTATCTAAGCGCCTGAACTAAAATTTATCAGGGGAATTACCGAGTTACCGGTGGTGCTGATTCCGCATTGACAGGCTTTCTCAGCGCGTAATCGTGCTCTTGCCTTTATTTAAACACGGCCCATCAGAGGGGGGGTACACAATCCAGTAAGAATGACTTGTATCTGGCTTTCGAGTCTTCTACTCTGGGATTCCAGCTGTACAAAGAGTAAGCAGTGTCTGTAATCGATACCCCGCCCACGCGAGTGGGAACCAGCGCCTACCCAGCAGGGGTGCCCCATGGCGTTAAGTTTGTTTATGGTATTGGTGCGGCAGCAGAAGCGATTGTCGGTGTCGCATTTAATGCCTTCAACTTCTTTTTTTATACCAATATCATGGGCGTACCCGGTACCTTAGCCGGGCTTGCTATAACCATCGCGCTGGTCGTCGATGCAATTACGGACCCGCTGGTAGGGACACTCTCAGATCGATGGCGATCCCGGCTTGGCCGCCGCCATCCCTTCATGTTTGCTGCACCTTTACCGGTGATGTTATGCCTGTTCCTTATTTACAGTCCACCTGCGGGGTTCAGTACTTTTACACTGTTTCTCTGGTTGACCGGGTTGACCGTGATCATGCGTTCAGCGATGACCCTGTTTCATGTGCCGCATCTGGCCCTGGGCGCCGAATTATCGGCGGATTTTACCGAGCGTACCCGGGTTATGAGTATTAATACCTTGCTGGGTTCGGTGGGTGGTTTTGGTACTGCCTTCGTTGCTTATTCTTTTGTATTTTCAGCAACGCCCGAGTATTCCAATGGTTTGCTAAACCGGGAGGCCTATCCGACGTTCGCCATTTGGGCCGCCTGCGCAGGCGGTGTAGTAATGCTTTTATCAACCACCCTAACGCTAAATCTTGTTCCCAGATTACCCCAGGTTGCGATTGACTTACCGCGACTCAGTACCATGGAATTTATCCGGGATGTCCGCTCAGCGATGTCTAACCGCAATTACCTGATGTTACTGATTGGCTATTTATTACTCTCTGCGACACTGGGTACTCGAGATACTATTGGCTTGCATATGAATACCTATTACTGGGAATTACTGCCAGAACAGATTCGTTATTTCGTGATATTTGGATTGATAGCACCCATAGTTGGTTTTGTTGTTGTTGCTCCGTTGCATAATAGATTTGAAAAAAAACCGGTGCTCATAGTCGGGCTCATAGCGTTACTAATTTTTGCAACGTCGCCCGTCTTATTGCGCATTGCAGGCTATTTCCCGGAGAACAATAGCGATCTGTTAATTCCCTTTCTTATGGTTTTTTACCTGCTGAGCATGACCTTTGGAGTCATTTTGTTAATCAGTGCCATGTCGGCTCTTGCTGATATTGCCGATGAGCACGAGCTCAATACGCATCGTCGACAGGAAGGTATTTTTTATGCGGCCCGTTCGTTTTTTGCCAAAGCCTCTTCCGGTCTGGGCCATCTGCTTGCGGGGATCGCAATCGATATTATTGATTTTCCTGTTGGCGCTGAGCCCGGTACTGTGGACCCGGAAATTATTTTCAGGTTGGGCTTGATTGACGGCCCCATTGCCGTAGTGCCGGGTGTTATTGCTGTATTCTTTTATCTGAGATACAACCTGACCAGAAGGCGGCATACAGAGATCCAGACACAGCTTAAGGCCAGAAGAGATCGATTATCCGGAGGTGCTTCCTGAGGGTATAGCTGACCGGCTAATAACAGGATGTGCTCCTGCAGGACGCTGGCTTCATGGCTGCCCTGGATCAGATTCAGGGTGGGCTTATCTCTTGTGTCAGGGCTTCTGGCGCTTTACATTCAGCGTATAACAGTAAATGCGTGGAGAAGGTTATGATCAAGCTTGTCAGCCCTATGAAGCGAACGCCGGGCATGTCGGTTGAGGCATTTCGTCGATACTATGAGAGTCGACACAGGCTCATAGGCGAGAAGTACCTGAAGGGTTATGTGAGTCGATATTTCAGGCAGTTTCTCGACCCCCTTCCAGATCGAGATGGCGTTCTTCGTGATCCCGAATACGATGTTATCCTGCATATCTGGTATCCTGACCAGGCAAGCTTCGTAGCCTGTGGTAAGAGATTAGCCGAGCCTGCGGTGGCGGCTGAGATTCGTGAGGACGAGAAAAAGTTGTTTGATACGCGATACATGCGTTCTTACCTGGTCGAGGAACACGAATCCGATTTCAATAGCTGATGTAGCGGTTTGAAGCCCTACGACAACGATGAGAGATGAATATGAATAATGACCCTTACCTGCTCATTACAGCCGATACCCACGCAGGTGGCAGTCATGAGCAGTATCGCGAGTATCTGGAGCCGAAGTACAGGGATCGTTTTGATCAGTGGCGCGGCGGTTATAAGAATCCATCTCAGGCGCATTATGGAAGTAAAAAAATGCGCAATTGGGATCTGGAAATCCGAAGCCGGGATCAGAATAGCCAGGGTGTTGTGGGCGAGGTTATATTTCCCAATACGGTGCCGCCTTTTTATAGGAAGAGCATTGTCACTGCCAGGCCGCCCGCCCCGGAAGACTATGAATTAACGCTGGCGGGTATTCGAGCCCATAACCGCTGGCTGAAAGACTTTTGTGCTGAAGATCCTGACCGACGTGCTGGTATTGGTCTGATTTTACCCAACGATTTTGATGAAGCGATCCGGGACATTGAGTTTATCGCTGAGGCCGGCTTGCGAGGTGGTGTTTTGTTGCCGCTTATTCCGCCCGATTGCACTTGGTTGAAACCACTTTTTGATCCCGCCTGGGACAAGGTTTTTGCCGCTATCCAGGACCATGATCTGGTCATAAATCAGCATTCTGGGCAGGGCTCACCGGATTATGGTAGCAGCATGGTGGGTGAAGCCCTGTGGGTCACGGAAGTCACCTATTACTGCCAGGCTGGCTTCCGTCATTTGATTATGAGCGGGGTTTTCGAGAAGTTTCCTAAGCTTAAGTATGTTCTGACGGAATCCGGTTGTGCCTGGGCGCCGGCACTACTGGCTCAGATGGATCGGATTCACAGAGGCATGGCGGCTGGCGCCATTGGCGAACTGAACTATGGTGATCAGGAATGGGTATTAACTGAAACGCCAAGTTTTTATGCTGACCAGAATTGCTGGTATGGCGCAAGCTTCCCCAGTAAAGCGGATCTCGGTGGTATCCAGCAGATTGGCGTTGACAAAGTTATGTGGGGTAACGATTACCCGCACTATGAGGGTACCTTCCCTTACAATCTTGAGTCGCTTCGGCTTACCTTTGATGATGTCTCGGAACAACACCGAAGGAAATTACTGGGGCTGAATGCGGCCGGGGTCTATAATTTTGACCTGGAAAAGCTACTTCCGCTGGCCAATCAGTTTGGGCCAACCCCAGAACAAGTCAACCAGCCACTGCCCAGGGAGGAAATCCCGGCTGATTCAATGTGTTATCTGTTTCAGGGGGCCCGGGCCGGTAGTTGAGGGCTAAGGGCAATGCCGGAGCATAAGTAGCCAAAGAAAATAGAAAAGGAGGAGATTATATGCCCGTTCCAGCCGGTATAGGCATCATTGATACCATGATTGGCTTTCCAGCTGAGGATTTTGCTATGTACGACTTTATTCGTAAGCAATTGAAAGATCCTTCTGCGAAGTTTGATTTCCCAGTTGAGTATATGTTTAAGCAGGTCCCCAAAGAGGTGTATGGAAACAATCAGGACCCTATTGCTGTGACCCTGGGTGAAATGGATAAGTACGGTATTGAAGTAGGCTTGATCGGGGTTGGTGGTGAAGTGTCAAGAAAAGCACTTAGTCGCCACCCGGACCGATTTGTAGGCCAGGGTTCTGTTGACCCGAATAAAGGTATGGAAGGCGTGCGTGATATGGTGCGCCAGTATGAGGAGTTTGGGGTTGCCTCTTTTGGCGCATTCAATGCGGGCTATAACCCGCAGGTGGGTATTAATGATGCCAGGATGTATCCCATTTATGCCAAATGCGTTGAGCTAGATGTGCCCATTTTTTCCTGTGTTGGCGTACCCGGACCAAGATTTCCTCTGTGGCCACAGAAGGTCGAGCTGCTTGACCAGGTCATGTATGATTTTCCTGAACTGGTTTTTGTTACCCGGCATGGTTGTGAACCCTGGGAGGATCTGGCTGTAAAGCTTATGTTGAAGTGGCCTAATCTGTATTACTCGACCACGGCGTTTGCACCAAAGCACTATCCGGAGGCTATCATTAACTATGCGAACAGTCGGGGCGCTGACAAGATAATGTATGGCGGTTATTTCCCTATGGGGTTGAGTGTGGAGCGGATCATGACAGACATGCAGGGGCTGGCGCTTAAAGACGAGGTCTGGCCGAAGTTTCTGCGCGAAAATGCCAGCAAGGTACTGAAATTAAGCTAACTGGGATTGATCTTAATGGTGCCGGAAGCAACGACTGAATTAGCGAGTGTTGATCATCATAAATCAGGGATGACAGAATTGAACGAAAACAGTCCCAAGTGCCTGGTGCAAATGCAATGATGTTATGGAATGGGGTTACGGAATGGTGTTAGGGAGGGGTCTATGACGGATGAGGATTTTTACGCTAAACGCAATCCGGTTACCGGTGAGTTCTATGATCCTCGTATGCAACCGCGGTTTACCGAATTGGCCACGTTTATGCGTGCACCGGTTGCCGATGATGTCAGTGCCATTGATATTGGCTTGATCGGTGTTCCCACTGATCTAGGGGTAACCAACAGAGCCGGGGCGCGACATGGGCCCAGAGAGATCAGGAATGCATCAAGCTTGATGCGCACCTTTAATATAGAACGTAACATCAATCCTTTTGAATTGTGTCGGGTTGCCGATCTGGGGGATGTTCCGTTTGACGATTGGTATAACCTTGACCGGCAGATAGAAACAATTGAACATTTCTACAGAAAAATCAGTGCAGCCAACGTTATACCCTTGTCTGCAGGTGGCGATCATTCCATTACCTTCCCAATTCTCAAGGCCATTGCCAGCGAGCCGTTGGCACTTGTCCACATCGATGCACATACTGACACCTGGGATGAGATGTGGGGTTCGAAGTTCCATCATGGTGCTCCCTTTCGTCGTGCCGTAGAAGCGAATTTAATTGATCCGACCAGGACAGTGCAGATCGGCATTCGCGGCGGCCAGAATTTTGCTGAAGGTCTGGAGTTTTCAAAAAACAGTGGCATGCGAGTCATCTTCATTGAGGAGTTTTCAGATCTTGGCGTGCATGAGGTTATAAAAGAGGTGCGACGGATTGTCGGTAATCATCCGGTTTACCTTAGTTTTGATGTAGATGGTCTCGATCCCGTTTATGCGCCCGGCACAGGCACACCGGAAGTGGGTGGAATCACGACTTTAGAAGCGCAACGCCTGCTGCGAGGTCTGCACGATTTATCGTTTGTTGGTGGTGATGTCGTTGAAGTGGCGCCTCCCTTTGACCCGACAGGTAATACAGCGCTGGTAGGAGCGACCATGATGTTTGAAATCCTGTGTCTACTGGCAGTCGCACATTGTCAGCTAAACGCTTGAAGTGACGGAAATAGCTGCTTCGCCTGTGTCATTGAAATCAGTGTTAGCGGCGAGTCTACTGACAGTCATTGGTGCAGCATGCTTTCTGGGTACGCCCGTTATTCTGGCTGCGGCCGTGGGTGATCTCGTATTGTCAGAAACGCAGGTCGGTGTGCTGGGCTCCGCCTTGCTTTCTGGATCTGCAATTTCTGCCGTGATATCAGCTTTCCTGGTGCGCAGGTTTCCCTGGCGCTTGCTGGCCTTTACCGCGCTGCTGGCCGAAGCGAGTGGTTTTCTAGCGGCCTCTGTTGTTGATACCTTCCCGGCAATTCTGTTGCCTATCTGGTTGGCGAGTTTCGGTGGAGGAGCGCTGTATTCCCTGGCGATGACGGTACTATCAGATCATCCCCAGGCTGCTCGGTTGTTTGGTTTTGCGATATCTGTTCAGGTGGCTTTTCAGGTGTTGATGTTGCTAAGTATGCCCTGGTTTATGGTGCCTGGCGGATTGGTTGACTGTCTGTACGCCCTGTTAGGTCTGTGTGTAATTGGAGCCTGCCTGGTTCATCTGTTACCTGCGCAGAGTACTGCCTCAACTAATCTAGAGACGATGTCGGTTGCAGAAGTGCTCAATCAGCCAAAGGCTTTGCTGTCCTTGATGGCCTGCCTGGTTTTTTTTATCAGTATTGGCGCTGTGTGGGCTTATCTGGAACGTCTGGGTACGTTATCCGGCTTCGCGGCGGTGGAATTGAGCCAGGTTTTAGCCGGTGGTGTCGCCATTTCCGTTCTGGGTTCAATAACAGCAGTTTGGCAGGGTAGCCGATATGGTGATTTGTTACCTCTGGGAGGTGCGAGCGCTGGGATGTTTGCTGCGGTTGTAATGTTGCAGGTACCCCTGTCCATGGTGCAGTTTTTTGTGGCTTTCGCTATCTATAGTTTTTTCTGGAACTATTCGCTTAGCTATCAATATGCCGCTGTCGCTCGAATTGACTCGAGCGGAAGGTATGTAGCGGCAACGCCGGCTTTTCATTCAATAGGCGGTGCCGTCGGCCCGCTGATTGCGGCAGTTTTTGTCACATCTGAGCAGCTGATTGCTGTGAATGTTGTTGCTGGTATTGCTTTGCTCATCAGTTTTGCGCTGTTTTATATGGCGTTGAACACACGGCGTCACACTTGAACCTTGGCTGTATTCATGGGTAACCGCTGGCTGAATGCCTGGGAATTCGGTGGGCCAGTCACAATAACCCGGTGGTAGCCGAGCCAGTAAACGATAGCTAGGGATTTAGATCTGAGAACCCAGTGGTAGAACAGTGGTATTTTTGATTTCCGTTACCGCGATGTGCGAATGAACCTCGCCAATGTGCGATAAGCGGGTTAGCTTTCCTCGTACAAAGCGTTCGTAATGACGAATGTCTTTGACGACGACCTTCAACATGTAATCCCAGGTACCCGCCATGGTATAGCACTCCATCACCTCTGGCAGGACCTCCACCTCCTGTTCAAAAAGCTCCAGCTTATCTCTGCCTTGAGTTGTTAGATTAACCGTCGCGAATACAACAACCTCCATACCCAGTCTTTCTCTGTTGAGCAGGGAAACTTTTTTCTCGATAAAGCGCTTTTCTTCCAGGCGATTAATCCTTCGCCAGCAAGGCGACTGTGAGATATTTATTTTGTCTGCAACTTCTTGCGTCGTCAGGCTGCCATCTTGTTGTAGAGCATCAAGGATTTGTATGTCAGTGCTACTTAACTCAGCCATAACTAGAGTTCGATTTATTTCAGAAGATAGAAATAAATATACATTAAAACTAAGTAAATAGGTAAATATAGTTAATTAATCAGTATAAATTGGTCTAAATAGCATAATAAATTTACTAGATATTAACTAATATAGTTTTCAACTGAACAGAGATGGATCCCGAAATGGCGCCTATACCCTTTAGATCAGTTTCACTCGAAGACAAATATGCCCTGGACACCACACGGGCCTACATGACTGGTATTGAAGCATTGGTTCGATTGCCGATGCTGCAGCATCAGCGAGATCGGCAGCGAGGACTCAATACCGCGGGTTTCATCTCTGGCTATCGCGGCTCTCCGCTGGGGTCGGTTGACCAGGCCATGTGGAAGGCTCAGCGCTTTCTTGACCAACATAATATAAAGTTTCAACCGGGTATTAATGAAGATTTGGCAGCGACCGCTGTATGGGGTAGCCAGCAGGTCAACCTATTCGAAGGCGCAAACTTCGATGGCGTGTTTGGCATGTGGTATGGCAAAGGCCCTGGGCTGGATCGAAGCATGGACGTCATTCGTCATGCCAATGCCTTTGGTACTTCCAGGCATGGCGGTGTGCTAGCCGTGGCAGGTGATGATCACGCCGCAAAGTCATCGACCCTGCCACATCAGTCGGAACACATGTTTATCGGTGCATCCATACCGGTGCTGAATCCGGCTAATGTCCAGGAAGTACTCGATCTGGGAGTTTATGGCTGGGAGTTGTCCAGGTACTGTGGAGCATGGGTAGCGCTCAAGGCGATTACCGAAAATATGGATTCTGCGATCTCAGCTGAGGTCGATCCAGGCAAGATCAACATTGTTATTCCGGATCAGTTTGCCCTGCCAGAAGGCGGCGTCCATGGTCGGTGGCCAGATACAGCCCTGGAACAGGAACTTCGACTCAATAAATACAAAATTTATGCTGCGCGCGAGTTTGCCCGTGTTAATCGTTTAAATAAAGTCGTTATCGATAGCGACAGCCCAAGACTTGGTATTATTACCACGGGGAAAGCCTATCTTGATGTGATGCAGGCGCTGGAAGATTTAGGCATAGATGAGCGAAAGGCAGCCAAGATCGGCCTGCGGGTATTTAAGGTCGGTATGAGCTGGCCGCTTGAACCCGTTTCTACTCATGAATTTGCCAGAGATCTCGAAGAGATTCTGGTGGTTGAGGAGAAGCGTTCCATCATTGAGGATCAGTTAACCGGCCAGCTTTATAATTGGCCGGTTGAGCGCCGTCCTCGCGTAGTTGGTGAGTTCGATCAAGAAGGTCGCGATCTGTTGCCGAATATCGCCGAACTCACTCCGGCGATGGTCGCTCGCGCTATTTCTGGTCGTCTGCGCCGTTTTTATCAGGATGAAATGATTGACAGTCGTCTAAAGTTTTACGACAGGAAAGAACAAACCCTGTCGCAACCACGAGATATTATTGAACGATCGCCGCACTACTGTTCGGGGTGCCCCCATAATACTTCGACCCGCATACCTCATGGCAGCCGGGCCCTGGGTGGAATCGGTTGTCATTACATGGGCGTTTTCGAAGTGGGAGACCGGCAGGCGCAGACTTTTACCCAAATGGGCGGCGAGGGCGTGACCTGGGTTGGTCAGGCGCCATTCACTGAGACCAGGCATGTATTTCAGAACTTGGGTGATGGCACCTATTTCCATTCTGGGCTGCTTGCCATTCGACAGGCGCTGGCTGCAAAGGTCAACATTACCTATAAGATTCTCTACAACGATGCGGTTGCCATGACAGGCGGACAAAGCGTTGATGGCGCTTTATCGGTTGAAAAGTTGATTCAACAGTTGCAGGGAGAAGGTGTGCAGCGCATTGCTCTGGTAACCAATGACCTGGCAAAACATAAACAGATTCGCCCCTGGAGCGGGTTGACAATCAGTCATCGTGACAACCTTATCTCGATTGAAGAGGAACTGCGAGATACCGCTGGGACCACTGTCCTTATTTACGAGCAGACCTGTGCAGCAGAGCAAAGGCGGCGTCGAAAGAAAGGTGAGATGCAAGATCCTAATGAGCGTGTGCTGATTAACCCGGAAGTCTGTGAAGGCTGTGGTGACTGTGGAGTCGAATCCAACTGTCTATCAATATTACCACTAGAGACTGAACTTGGACGAAAACGGCAAATTGATCAAAGCGCCTGTAACAAGGATTACAGCTGCCTTAACGGCTCTTGTCCTGCTCTGGTCACCGTAACCGGCCAGCTCCGAAAATCATCTTTTGAACGTGACGAAAGTAAGCATGACGGAAGTAAACATGACGAAAGGCACTGGCAAGCGTTGCCAGAACCGGCTCGGGCGCCAATCGCCGTTCGGCCCTGGAATATTATCGTTACCGGTGTAGGCGGTACCGGCGTGCTAACTATTGCCGGGGTCATAGCCATGGCAGCGCATCTTGAAGGGAAAGGCTGCGCGACCCTGAATCAAACAGGGTTAGCGCAGAAGTTCGGCGCCGTGGTCAGTCACGTTCGCGTTGGCGTCGATCAAAAGGCCATTAATGCGGTTCGTATACCAGCGGGTGATGCTGATTTGTTGCTGGGCTGTGACCTGGTCGTTAGTGCCAGTAACGAGGCGATCGCCAAGGTCAATGCGGATAGGTCACATGCGGTAGTGAATGCTCATGCGGCAGTCACAGCAGATTTCATAACGGACCCGGATGTGGTCATCCCTGAGAAGACCATGAGGGCGCTAATAGAGGATGAGGTGGGTTCGGATAAAGTTGAATACCTGCAGGCTACGGATCTTTCAACGAGTCTGCTCGGTGATTCGATCGCCAGTAATATGTTTCTGCTTGGTTATGCGCTGCAGAAAGGGCTGGTGCCTGTATCTCGGCGTGCTCTGGAAGCCGCGATAGACCTCAATGGTGTTGCTGTCGAATTCAACCTGAAAGCCTTCCTGTGGGGCCGTCGTGCAGCTATTGACCTCAAACGAGTTGAAATCGAGGCAGCCGTGACCAAGCCATTCCGGCCACTCCATGATCTGGATGAAATCCTGGCTGACCGTTATGCGAGGCTGACGGCATACCAGTCCAAGCAATATGCAGATCGGTATGTCGAGTTTGTATCTGCTATCAGGGACCTGGAAAGACAACGGTCGTTAGGCTCAGAATTCAGTCGTCAGGTTGCTCGCTCTCTTTATAAATTGATGGCGTACAAAGACGAATATGAAGTTGCACGTCTTTATACCAATGGTGCCTTTGCCGGTCAGTTGGCCAAATTTTTTGAAGGCAACGTTAAGGTAAATTATTACTTGGCACCGCCTATTTTTAGTCAACAGGATAAAGCCACGGGCAGACCACGTAAGCGTATATTTCCGGGCTTTGTACGTATTCTCTTCAGCGCATTGGCACCTTTGAAGATCCTAAGGGGCACACGCTTTGACCTGTTTGGTTATTCGGCGGAGCGCAAAGAAGAGCGCAAAACCCTGCAAGACTTCCGCACGCTGTTCCAGGAAGTCGCTGGTAGTTTGAGCCATGACAACTATCAGACGGCGGTTGAACTGGCGGAACTCCCTATGCAGATCCGTGGCTATGGCCATATCAAATCGGGCAATGCGAAAAAAGCCATGCGACGAAAGGAAACGCTGATGCGCCAGTTTACTGGCGAGCTGATACCCCTCGCCGTCGAAGTCGATATTGCCGCCTAACAAACGAAGGACTAATGTAATGAACCCAGTTGAAGTTAAGACCCATCCAGATTTTGATGAACACGAATCTGTCGTTTTCTCTTCCAGTGAAACCCTGACAGCGATTATTGCCATCCACAGTAGTGAATTGGGCCCAGCCGCCGGTGGCTGCAGGATGTATCCTTATGCATCGCATGAACAAGCACTGACAGATGTGCTCAGGCTTTCCCGGGGGATGACCTACAAGTCTGCGCTTGCCGGTGTTCCATTTGGTGGTGGTAAGTCGGTGATCATGGGTGATCCAAGAACAGCTAAGACACGCCAGTTGTTGCATGAGATGGGCGACTTCATCGAAAGCCTGAAAGGTCAGTATATGGCAGCCGAGGACTCGGGCACTTCAGTTGCTGATATTGCGGCGATGGGCGAGCGTACCCGATTCATCTCCGGTGTCAGCGGTGGTCGTTTCGGGGGTGATCCGTCGCCATTGACAGCCTATGGCGTATTTATAGGTATACGCGAAGCTGTTCGACACCGAACTCAAGCTGATCTGCCAGGCATTAGTGTTGCGATTCAGGGCGTGGGAAACGTAGGATATCACCTGACAAACCTACTGATTTGTGCAGGAGCCAGAGTGACTGTTGCCGACATCAGCAGGCAGAACCTTGAGTGGGTAAGCAAGATACCAGGTGTTAACGTGGTTCCTGCAGATGAGATTCTTTCTGCGGAAGTAGATGTGCTTGCCCCCTGCGCGATGGGAGGCGCTATCAACGAAAACTCAATTTACAGTATTCGTGCGGGCATCGTTGCCGGGGCAGCCAACAATCAATTGATTAGTAAGGAGATGGCCGATGAGTTGCTTTACCGGGGCATACTTTACGCGCCGGATTATGTCATCAATGCCGGCGGCATCATCGATGTGTATTATCAGAACTGCGGCGAACGTTCTGAGGATATCGTTAACAAGCACATTGAAAGAATCGGTCCAACACTGAATACCATCTTCACCAGCTCTGACAGTCGACGTCTCTCCACCCAGGCCGTTGCAGATGAAATGGCGGATAAGATTCTTAACAGAGTGCACCATCAGGCTGCTTAATAAGTTGTGTTGATAGTGCCTGTGGGAAAAGCAGTATTTCTGGAATGGTAGAATGTGACCTTGGCATAGCAACGTATTGCCCGATTTGTGTTAGCTTCAGTCAATGCTATGAGGAATATAACGACGCAGGTTATGAGCGCATTTTGGTCTGCAGCGACAGTCATTGGGCGTTATCACTATAATTCTGCTATAGACTTGTTTCAGGGCTGCTCGCAGCGCTACGCACAGGGTATCCGATAGAGCGACAGGGCTGTACAGGGTGGCGTAAGGGGTTTATTTCACCCTTGTGGCTGGGTAAATTTTCAGTTTTTGAGATGAGCTGATTTCAGCTTTCAATGAGAAACCATTGGTGGGTAATTGAAGCGTTGGTGGGTTCCATGAGATAGTCAGGTTTTTTCATCGATTCGTATCTAAGTTCGTCAATCATGGCATGTTGAGCTTTCTTGCCAGACCAACTCAGCCATTTATTCAGGGAAGATTAAATATGAGCAACGCCGACGTTATTATTGAAATACTCGAGCAGGAAGGCGTCGAGTACTTGATGGGGTTTCCTAATAACCGGCTTTTTAATTCAGCGGCCTCGCATTCTATCAGGCCTATTATTGCCAGAACGGAAAGAGTTGCCATTAATATGGCTGATGCCTATACACGCATGAATAACGGCCGGAAATTTGGCGTAGTGGCCGTGCAGGATGGGCCTGGAATCGAGGCCAGTTTCGGCGCTGTGGCGCAGGCTTATGGCGACAATACGCCTATTTTGATGTTGCCCGGTGCCCACGCTCCCTTGATGCAGGATTATGACCCTCAGTTCATTGCTTCAAGGTCCTTCAGAGATATCACAAAAATGGCCGGCCTGATTAATGATGGCCGCACGATTCCGCGTAAATTTGAAATGGCGTTTTCGGCATTAAAAAACCCGAAGTCGGGGCCCGTTCTGCTGGAAACAGCGGCTAACTTGCTTTGGGGGCAGGCCGAAGCAGAATTAATGCCGGAATATACCTCGCCCGGACGATACAGGTCGATGGCTGATGACGGTGATGTCGAGCGAATATTTGAAGCGCTTTTAGAGGCGAAGCGCCCAGTCATTATCGCCGGCCAGGGCATTTTGTATGCCGAGGCCTGGCATGAGCTCAAGGAACTCGCTGAACTTCTGCAGATTCCGGTGACAACGACATTGCTGGGCAAAAGTGCCTATCCGGAAACGCATGAATTGGCACTTGGAACGGCGGGTAGAACGATTACTAAAGCGGCAGCCCATTTTGCCAATGAGTCGGATTTTATCCTTGGCATTGGCACCAGTTTTACAGTAAACGATTTTACGGCGCGGATGCCGAAGGATGCAGTGTTAGGCCAGATTACTCATGCGCCAGGTGACATCGCAAAATGTCGCGCCGTTAGCTGTGCAGCAATAGGGGATGCCAGACTGGTGCTGAATCAGCTCATCAGTCTGGTCAAACAGAAGCTGGGTGAAACAGGACGAGCAAGGGCCGATGATGTGATTGCTGAAATAGCGCAGTTAAAAGCAGAATTCTTCAGCGAATGGTCAGACCGCCTGTTGTGTGATGATGCGGGGCCAATTTCTCCTTATCGCGTTATTCATGAGATGAACACCTTGTTTGATAAAAGCAAAACTGTCGTGACCCATGATGCTGGCAATCCCCGGGATCAGATGGTGCCTTTTTATGAGGTTGTTACACCACGGGGCTACCTGGGTTGGGGTAAATCAACTCACCTGGGCTCTTCATTGGGCATGGCCCTGGGCGGCAAGCTGGCTCGACCAGATTGGTTGTCGGTTAACTTTATTGGCGATGCTGGTTTTGGCCAGACAGCCAATGATTTTGAAACAGCCGTGAGATCCGAACTCCCCATAATGACGGTACTGGTTAACAATGGCGTAATGGGCGGCTATAGCGCCTACATGCCCGATGCTGTTGAGCGTTTCCAACTGAGTTCACTTAGCGGCGATTATACGGCGATGGTTATCGCTATGGGCGGTTACGCTGAGCGCATAGAAAAGGCCTCAGATGTCCGTGCAGCGCTGTGCCGAGGCATTGATCAGACCCAGTCTGGCAGGCCGGTGTTACTTGAATTTATAACAAAGGAAGAGCCTGTTCTGGCAATGGCCAATAAATGGGGAATGTGAGGTTTCCGTGTCACCGGGTCTTTCCCATAGCGGCAGGGTCTTTTTATTATAAGTAAATTTATAGGCAAATTTATAAGTAAATTTCTAGGTATATTTATAAGCCAATTTATAAGCCAATTTATAAGTAAATTTATAGATAAATAGTCTTCTTCTTACAGTTCAATAGTCTTCTTACTGCTCAGGAATCTTCTTTTCATAAGTCTTCTCATAAGTCTTCTCATAGATGAAGCGATGGAGGGCATCGAGTTGCCTTTAGACCTTGCTTTGTATTACCCGGATGGATTAGCAAACCTGTTCCCGGTTGTTAAGGTCACGCCCGTTGCCAGGATTTTGAGAATGACCAGATGGACAATCCAAGCAGGCCTGGGCATTTAGTCGTCGGTGTTCTCTGGGAGGTCAGCGTTGATTGTGATACTGCAGATCTGGGCCAAAGGTGAGCCTGAAGGGCAAGAGGTGAATTGGATTAAAACCGACTAATCAGAAGGCGCCAGGGGTTTGTCGATCAATTCGATGTCGATGCCCAGTTGAATAGATAGTTTGTCAAGAAGTTCGGCCAGGCCTTCGCTCTGGGCATCGTTACAACCTTCAATTAATACCTGGCCATCAAACATGGGGTCACCGGTCATGGCGGCTCTGGTTATTTCCGTTTTCAGGTCAAGGATGTTGAGATCTCTTGCCGCCAGCGCTTTGGAGATTTCCTGGATGATGCCTGGTCTGTCCAGACCAAACAGCGAAATCGTCTGAGTTTCCTGGTGACGATGTGCTGTTGATGTAACCGCCTTTTCGATAACAACGGTCAAGCCGATGTCGGTAAGCTCCATTAAGCTGGCGCTGAGCTGGGATAGTTGTTCTGGTTGTCCGGAAACCTCGATCATTCCGGCAAACTTGCCACCGAGTTGTGCCATGCTGCTGCCCAACCAGTTTGCCGAGTGAGTATTGACGATCGTTGATATGGTTTCAATGAGACCAGGACGATCGTCACCGATGATTGTGAAAACCAGGCTTTCCATGGTGTCGATCCTATAGCAGCGCCATATGATGCTGACTGTTTAAGGGAGATTAAACAGAAACTATTATAAGAAGACTATTCTAAGAGGGTTATTCTAAGAAAGCTATTCTAAGAAGGAAGCGCAATGGCTTGCAATCGATACTGTAAAAAGGGTAAGCGCACCCTGACATGCAACCCTTGTGGCGTAGACGAACTGACTCGACTTATACTTGTACTTGCAAATCGATATCGGGCCGTAACAGACAGACTGCTAAGGGCTGCGCTCTAAACTATCGCCTGTAAAACTAAAGATAGTCGTCTGCATAGATCAGGCTTTGCAGGCAAGATTCACTTGATAGCAGGGTGGTCAGCTAAGTAATTGGTACTGGGCTGCTTAGGTTTTAACCTGGGCAGGGTTTCAGGTATTATCCTTAGATTGATTCAGACAATCCTTCGGAGAGAAAAATTATGGCAGATGCATACATCATTGACGCAGCGAGAACACCTCGAGGGATAGGTAAAGCCGGCCGCGGCGCGCTAGCCGGGTTTCACAGTGGTCGGTTGCTGGCAAAAGTTTTTGAGGCGATCGGCGAGCGCAACCAGTTAAACACAGCAGATATAGATGATGTGGTGGTGGGTTGCAGCTCCCAGGTTGGCAACCAGGGATCCTGTGTGGGAAGAATGGCAGCACTGGATGCTGGCTGGAGCCCTCGGGCGAGTGCGGTAACCCTGGATCGATTCTGCGGCTCTGGCATAACATCGGTTAATCTGGCTGCGGCTAATATTATGAGTGGTATGGATGATCTATGTGTCGCCGGTGGTGTCGAGATGATGTCGTATACGGCTACTCTGGGAAACGCGACTAATAATCGCACGGTTGATGGGGGTAATCTGCATTTGCGGGATCTGCATCCCCAGCCCCACCAGGGCATTTGTGCGGATATGATTGCAACGCTGGAGGGGTTTAGTCGACAGGATTTGGATGCGCTGGCAGTGGAAAGCCAGAAGCGAGCCAAAAATGCAATGGATCAAGGTTATTTTGCTAACAGCTTGATCCCTGTTTTTAATGATGATGGTTCTTTAGCTCTGGATCGAGAAGAATTCCCCAGACCGGGTACGACCCTGGAATCTTTGGCAGAGTTGAAAACCGTTTTTAATCTGTTTATGGAGGCACCCATTGACAACGGTGGTGAAACTTTTGATCAGTTGGTGAAGCGCAATTATCCGGATTTAACAATCAACCATGTGCACCACGCAGGCAATAGCTCGGGTGTTGTCGATGGTGCAGCGGCCCTGATTTTATCGAGTAAAGACTATATGGGCAGGGTGGGCTGGAAGCCTCGTGCCCGCATAAAAGCGATGGCAACAGTGGGTGGCGATCCGACACTGATGTTAAATGAGCCAGTGCCTGCCGCGCGCAAGGTTCTGGATAGGGCAGGGATGACGGTGGATGACATTGACCTGTTTGAAGTTAACGAAGCGTTTTCTGTGGTGGCCGCCAAATTTATACGTGATCTGGAACTGGATCCAGGAAAGGTGAATGTCAACGGAGGCGCCATGGCCCTGGGGCATCCTATCGCTGCTACCGGCGCGATTCTGATTGGCACCGTGCTTGATGAACTGGAAAGAAGGGATCTTAATACCGGGCTGGTAACCATGTGCACGGGTGGCGGTATGGCACCCGCTATTATTATTGAGAGAGTCTAAGGCGTCCAGGAAGTCTTTGATTAGGCTTGATAATGGCAATGAAATATAGCCTCCCTTGTTTACTTTGGAGCAAATCAGATATATAAAGAGCCTGTAAAGCGCCTGCTGAAAAAGGTATGATCAACAATATCTGGGCTAAACACAGTTTTGCCGCAGGCTAACAGTTCAATTAAAGGGGAATTTAATGCTGAATGATAATTTAGGGAAACTATTGTGGAAAATTTCCGCTGGGGTTTTGATAACCTGGACGGGGACACTTTTTGCAGAAGATAGTGGCCGTCGTATTGAGGAGGTCATTGTTACCGCAGAGCGCCAGGAGGCATCGATTCAGGATACATCGATATCGATCACAGCCTTCACGAGTGAAATGCTTGATGATTTCGGCATTAGAAACCAGGAAGATCTACAGAACTTTATTCCGGCAACGACCATCCAGCCCTATGATGCGACCATTCGAGGCGTAGGCAGGAACTTCCGTGCTCTGGGCGGTGACCCGGGTGTAGCCACTTATATGAATGGTGTTTACTCAGAAGATCTGTTAACAGCAACGGCAGCTACCTTTTGGGATGTTGAACGTATTGAAGTCCTGCGGGGGCCCCAGGGTACTGTGTATGGTAGAAATGCGGTCGGCGGTGCTATCAATATTCTCTATAAGCAGCCTTCACATGATTACGACTATTCGTTCATGGGTATTGTCGGTGATTACGGTACCAAGGAAGCCTACGGCATGATCAACGGCTCGGTGATCGATGGTTTCCTTTCAGCTCGCTTTAACTTCAGTATGCGCAACCGAGATGGTGTCATAGAAGAAATTGGGCGCGGCCCGGATCTAGATGGACTGGGCACTGAAAACCTGGCGCTGCAATTACAGTGGACGCCGAGCGATTCTATCACCGCTGACCTGCGTTACAATGAAATGACCATTGATCGTCCTTTCGGTGGTGCTAACGGTGGTGGTCTGGTCATTTTGAACGAAGAAGGCAAGGGCTACAGAAATACAACAGATATCGTGCCGGGCTATAGAGCCATTGATACCACCAACACAGACCCGGCTAACTTTGCCCAAAGTACCTGGTATGACAATACCTCACCCATAATGGTTTTTAACCACCCGGTAACCGGTGCTGCTGTTAATGCCCAGCATAATCGACTAGGAATCGATGTTGCCGCGTTTGCTGGCTTTCGTAATGCTGCCTCATCACTGGATGGGTTTGGTGTAACCAATGCTGACAGTGCTGCTCGCTATAATGCCTGTGTATTTACCGGTGACATCTCAGGTGACGAAATTTGTGGCGCGACCAATGGTGTAAACTGGGAAAGGTTTGTCCAGGAGGGCCATCAGTTCACGCTCACTTGGGAGCTCAATGAAGACATCGAGATCAAATATATCTTCGGTAACAATTCATTGGCGTACCAGCGAATCACCGACGATGACAACACCGGCAGCATGGTCATAGACCGCCAGTTTTACGTTAATCATGAAGCGGATTACTCCTCCCATGAACTCCAGGCATTCACAACCTTAAGTGACAACCTGTCATTTACCACGGGTGTGTTTTTCTACGATGCAGTGATCAACCAGCGAGGTGACTTCTATTCAACAGTGGGTGAAGATCGCTTCATCAATGCATACGATGACAGGACTACTGGGATGCTTGGTATTCCCGGTGTCTCATTTAACGACTATGTAAATAGTTTGTTGCCAGCTATCATTAGCGGTGGTAACTCTGCGGGGGTACCGGCATCCACATCAAATGGTCAGATGCCAACGCTTCATTCTGCACGCGACCTGTGTATGGACCCGGCCACAGCGCTGGATCAATGTGCTGTGAATTATGCGACTGAAAACCCGGCGCCTGCTGAGAATAACAATCTTCACGTCGGGGTTTGGGGGGGTGACAATGGTACCAACCCAGATCTGGATGTTGAGCACGGCATCAATACCAAGGGCAGTGATCTGCTTTATCACACCAAGAGTGAACGGGAAGCCTTTGCGGCTTATACCCAGGGGGTGTGGGATATCAATGAGAAATTCACGTTAACCTTTGGGGTTCGCTACGCCTGGGATAAATTTGTAGCCCAGGAAAACCTGTTCCGCTATTCTGAAATTGCAGCGGGTTTCTTACCCGCGTTTGGACTTGATCTGTGGACATATAATTTCCTCAATGGCGGTGTGGATTTTGATCCAACAGCACCAGGTAACTGGAGAGGTAACGAAAGGGCGGTTAATGGTGGTTTCCCGGTAGGATTAAGTGTGTACCGGGCTTTCTCTCGTAAAGATGTTAAGACCACGGGTCGGCTTAATATAGACTATAATGTCAGCGATGATATTCTGCTGTATCTGTCCGCAACTTCAGGTTACCGCTCGGGCGGTAATAACCTGGTGTTCTTCAGTGCCACACCAGCTTATGGTCCGGAAGAACTGACTGCCTATGAATTCGGTTATAAGATGCAGTCTGAGGACGGTCGCGTGCAGTTGAATGGGTCGTTCTACCTGTACGACTACACATCCATTCATACCGTTGCAACCGAAGTGACGCCGCCGTTGCTTGAGGGCGATACTTATGGTACAACAACCTCGGTCCTTCCGGCACCCGGTGCAGAAATCCTAGGCGCGGAAGCTGAACTTATGTGGCTTGCGACCGATAGATTGACCTTGGGTGGCAACTTCAGTTTCACGCCCAGTGAATATGACGAAGACATGTGGATAAAGGATACAGGAGGCCATGATACGCCTACATCCTTGTTTCCAACGGATCCGACTGCCGTGCTTACAAACATTAACGGTAATCAACTCCTGCAGGTTCCGGAACTGAAATATACGGCGTGGGCCAGCTACGTCTGGCCAAACAGCGATGGTTCCAGCCTGGAATTGTTCGCAGTGTATAACTGGATTGATGAGGTTTACTACTCGCCTTTCGAGAGCCAATCAGAAAAAGCGCCGGAATACGATCGGCTTGATATCCGGGCTACCTGGAAATCTGCCGGAAGTAACTGGAAAATATCTGCCTTTGTTAACAACGTCTTCGATGACATAGGTATCCTACAGGTGCTCAGGCAAGGGGAAGGAGAGTTTTTCCGACGCTCTGCTGGAACGACAGTGCCGCGACTCATGGGTCTTGAACTGACCTATGCGTTAAATGGCGGTTAAACGCTGACAGCAGGCCAGGGCTTCTGGTCTTGGTTTTCCTTAAAACGGCGCCTTTATGGCGCCGTTTTGGTTTTCTATCGATGTGTTTTCCTTTTTTTGCGCCTAATGAACTGATCTGGTTGAAGGGCTAAGTTGATTTCTTGGACTAGCGAACGCAAGCAGTTGGGCGCAGATACTACCGGTTCATATAGTCGTGCTGCCTGTTAAGCAGCTTAAAAAAGCGTCTAAATTAAAACTGTTTTTGATGCGCTTGTAGGTTAACATGGCGCGGCTGGCTAATATGGCTTCACTTTTTATGAGCGCTCAGTATGTGTAACGCTATCGTTCTCTTCCAACGCAAGTAAGTAATTGGTAGTCGGTCAGCACCCTTTTGCAAAGATTGTAAGGGGGTTCATTCATTAGTTAATACAAGGAAAGAGACATGGCAAGTGTAAGAGGCCAGGTAAAGTGGTTTGATGACAAGAAGGGGTTTGGTTTTATCTCCCAGGAAAGCGGTAAGGACGTATTTGTTCACTTCAGAGCAATCGTCAGCCCGGGTGTTCAGACTCTCAAGGATGGCCAGGACGTTGAGTTCGAAATTCAGCAAGCTGATAAGGGCCTACAGGCGGTTAATGTATCTGTAGTGTGATCAGCAACATGACAAAACCCTCGCAAAGTTAAGTCTTTGCGAGGGTTTTTTTGGATGTAGGCGTCACTTTCTAATTGTTTATAAAGGGTTTCTGATCAGCGCTCGGAGTTCAAAAGTAATAGATGTGCTTGTTTTCTAAAGGCTGACTTAGCGTGCCCATTTAGATGTCAGGTCATAATTTTACTGTTCATCGCTGCGATTCCGGTGGTTCAGTAACGGTTCATATTGGCTAGTTTAAAGTATCGTTTTATAAGGAGGATTTGCATGAAAAATTTGATCTCGGCAGCTTTCCTGGCGTTATTGATTGCTTGTGCATCCGAGCCCATCATTGACCAGAAAGGGGTCGATCCTGAGCAGTATGCGATTGATTTAAGCGAATGCGAGCAATACGCTGATCAAGTGAATACGCCCAGACAGGCGATCACCCGAGGTGTGGTGAGTTCAGTCTTCGGAAGTCTGCTGGGTGCAGTGATTGGTGACCAGCGAGATAGTAAAAAATTAGCCGGCGGTGCTGCTGTTATGGGTACAGGTAAAGGTCTGGAAAACGCAGAAAGGCGGAAGCGCAAGGTACTTGTCAATTGTATGAAGTCACGAGGGTATCGTATTTTCGGTTAAAGGTGCGATATTAGCGATTGTGCAGTTTGGCTATTCGCTGCTGATCGCGTTTCCATTCCCGCTCCTTGATGGTAATACGCTTATCGTGTTCTTTTTTCCCAGATGCTAGGGCTATGCCGACCTTTACCCTATTGTTTTTCCAGTACAGTGCCACTGGAATACAGGTATAGCCCTTTTGCTGCGTTGCGCCGATTAACTTGGCAATCTCCTTTCGATGTAACAACAGTTTTCTGGAACGCTGCGGCTCGGCAATGACGTGGCTTGACGCAGATTGCAGAGGTGAAATATTGCAGGCAAGCAGGAATGCTTCATTGTTGCGTAATAGGATGAACGTATCAGTTAGTTGGCACTTACCAGCGCGTAGCGCCTTGACTTCCCAGCCCAGAAGAGCGATACCAGCCTCGAATTCTTCATGCAGATGATAGTTAAACTTCGCTTTCCTGTTTAGAGCGATCGTGCCAGAGTTTGTTTTAATTTGTTTTGCCACCGATTTCTTTCCACCACGTCAGCACACAAGTGTTATTGTACAACTTTGTCAGTTGGGTTGTGAGTCTTTGCCAAATTGCTGATAATTATTACGCTGGCAGCTTGAACGGAGATCAATATGAGCAATACAGAATCGGCCCATGGAATGTGGTCATCAAAATTGATGTTTATCTTAGCCGCCGCAGGCTCCGCAGTAGGCCTGGGTAATATATGGCGCTTCCCATATCTTGCCGGTGAAAATGGCGGTGGCGTATTCGTACTTGCCTATCTGGTGTGTATATTTTTAATTGGTGTGCCTATTCTGGCAGCAGAAATATTATTGGGCAGGGCAGGTCGACAAAGTCCTATTAATTCAATGCGTAACCTTGCTCGCCAGTCTGGAACCAGCTCGTTCTGGCAGCTGATTGGCTGGATGGGCGCCCTGGCGGGGTTTATGATTCTGTCCTTTTATGCTGTTATCGCGGGTTGGGCGATGTCGTATATTGTGGAAATGGCATCAGGAAACTTTGTGGGTACAGATGCTAATCGGGCCAGCCAGGTGTTTGGTGAATTCACTGCTGATGCGGTGTCAGTGGTGGGCTGGCATACCTTGTTTATGGCGCTCACTATCTATATCGCGGCACGAGGTGTGGGTAGAGGACTGGAGACGACAGTACGCTATCTTATGCCAGCGTTATTTGTTCTGCTGCTGATGCTGGTGTTTTATTCAGCGCTGGCGACGGGCCACTTTAAAGAAGGATTAATGTTTCTATTTTCTCCGGATCTTGATGCTTTCAGCACTGATAGCTTGCTGGTTGCCATGGGCCAGGCGTTCTTTACGTTGAGCTTGGGAATGGGCGCTATTATGGCTTATGGTGCCTATATGCCAAAAGATACCTCTATTATCGGTACCGCGACGACCATCGCTCTGCTTGATACCAGTGTTGCTCTGTTGTCAGGAATGATCATTTTCCCGCTTGTTTTTGCCAATGGCCTGCAGCCCAGTGAGGGACCTGGCCTTATGTTTATCACGCTGCCTATTGCCTTTGGTCAAATGCCAGGTGGACAGATATTTGGTGCTTTGTTCTTTGTATTGGTGTCATTTGCTGCGATCACGTCTTCCATTTCATTGATGGAACCTGCTGTTGCCTGGGTCGTTGAAAAACTTGCCGTCACACGCGCTAAAGGCGCCGTGCTGGTGGGTATTATTGCCTGGTTTGTGGGTCTTGGCAGCGCTTTTTCCTTCAATATCGGTGCTGATTTCACGCTACTTTCAGGGATGACCTTTTTCGATACAATGGATTACCTGTCTAATAATATTTTATTGCCCCTAGGGGGCATGTTGATTGCGATCTTTGCGGGCTGGTTTTTAAAAGATCAGATTGTTGAAGATGAGCTTGCGGGTGATAAGGCCTGGTCGAATCTGTGGCGGGTGATCACCCGATTTGTCGCCCCAACCGGCGTCATGGTTGTTTTTGTGATGACGTTTTTATAGATCGGTGACAGATGCGTCATTATGAAAGGAGCACACTGCTGCCGTACAGTACCGAGCAGATTTTTGGAATTGTGGCAGATGTTCCAAAATATTGTGAGTTTCTTCCCTGGTGTTCAGCCAGTAGGGTATTGGCTCAGAATGGGGCTGACGTGGTCGGGGAATTGGAGTTATTAGTATCGGGCATCAGGCAAACTTTTCGGACTCAGAATTCACTTCTACCCCATAGAAACATCCGTATGAGCCTGGTCGAGGGCCCTTTCTCTCACCTGCAGGGAGAGTGGAATTTTCAGCAGTTGGGTTCTGAGGGCTGTCGGGTTTCGATGTCGTTGGAGTTTGAATTTAGCAATCGTCTTGTAGAGAAAACCTTCGGGCGAGTCTTTTCAGCAGCTGCTGATAAGTTAGTGGCGTCATTTTCGCAGAGGGCTGATGAGCTATATGGCTGAGGGAGATCTTGCGATAGAGGTCGCGTTTGCAGGCACTGACGAACAAAGCGTCGTTAAACTCTGTGTGGCCGATGGAACCACAGCTCGTGAGGCAGTCACGATGTCTGGGTTACCGCTCAGCTTTCCAGACACTAGGTTTTCAGAATGTCTGCTGGGCCGATTTGGAAGCAGAATTGATGAAGATGCTCGGGTAGAGTCAGGTGACCGAATCGAAGTTTACCGGCCGCTGCAACTCAGTCCGAAAGAAATCAGGCGTCGTCGGGCGGGTTCGCGCTAGCCGTCCGGTTGGCTTTTGCTATTCTCGCTGGGTATATAATCGCCCTCAAAATGGCTTAGCCTGTTTTCTTCGAAGTAGATGACGAGTTCTCTTTGCACCAGGTCCTTTCCAGGTATGTGCAGGGTATAGATGTAGTTCCAGCGATCTTGATCCAGTGAGTCTTGTAAAATCGGGTTGCCGAGAATAAATTGAATCTGACTTTTGGTCATTCCGGGCTTAAGCTTATCAATCATCTCCTGGGAGACGATGTTACCCTGCTGTATTGTAAGGCGGTACACCCAGGGAAATTGAAAGGATGAGCAACTTGTTGTGAATAAAACCAACAGGGTAAGCGTAGCAAATAGGTTTTTCATGGTGGAACTTATTTTTAGTTAATCGGATTACAGGGCATTGTATCGTATAATAGAAGTGAGTGAGGAGAAAGCTGATGTTCGAACTTGAAGACCATAAGGAATGACTGCCGAAACTCAGGAGTTGAAGGATGTAGGGTTAAAAATCACGCATCCGCGCATCAAGATTATGCGTATACTGCTTACTTCAGAAGTGCGTCATGTAAGTGCAGAAGACGTGTACAGGTTACTGTTAGGAAATAACGAAGAGGTTGGACTGGCGACGGTATACAGGGTATTGACCCAGTTTGAAAGTGCGGGCCTGGTGACCAGGCACCATTTTGAAGGTGGACACTCTGTTTTTGAGCTTTCCCCGGAACACCACCATGATCATATTGTTTGTATAAAGTGCGGCCATGTCGAAGAATTTGCTGACCCTGATATTGAAGCCAGACAGTCGGAAATAGCAAAGCGTCTGGGCTTTGAGCTGACTGATCATGATTTGAATATGTACGGGATTTGCGCTGACTGTCGCTAGTGCAGGGGTTTGGTTGGACCGAGTGTGAACTTGATCTTATTAGTTACTTGTTGAACCGGCTTGGCTTTCGATTAGCATTTCGCTTGCATGAGCGATGGATCTTTTGGTTATTGAAACGCCTCCTAACATGCGGGCAATCTCTTCGATTCTATCGTTTTGGCAGAGCAGGTTGATTTCAGTGTGATTAGAGTTTTCTGATTTGCTGACTTTAAAATGGTGCTCGCCTTGGGCTGCAACCTGAGGCAGATGGGTTACACATAATATTTGGGCGCTATTGCTCAGGTCCCGGAGCAGAGAACCAACGATAGAAGCGATACCGCCGCCTATGCCAACATCGACTTCGTCGAAGACCAGGGTCGGTACGGCTGTGGTATCTGCAGTCACTACCTGTATCGCCAGGCTGATTCTGGATAGTTCTCCCCCAGATGCTATCTTATTCAGTGGCAGCGGAGCCTGGCCCGGGTTTGTACTGACTAGAAATTCGATTTCCTCGCCGCCCATGCTGCGAAAGTCTGAATCTTGAAGCGGTGTCAGGCTGACAGTAAGGTAGCTGTTGTTCATGCCCATTTTGTGTAGTAGCTTGGTTACTTTGGCCTCTAATTGCGGCGCTTTGCTGGTTCTTAATTCGCTCAGTAATCTGGCAGATTCTTGGTATTGAAGACGTAGCGATTTGAGTTCCTGCTCGAGTGTTATTATATCTTCGTGATTGTCTTCTAAAGCCTTTAGCTGAGCTGCCAGCGTCTCACTGAGGGCAGCTAGGTCACGGGGCTGAATCTTGTGTTTTCTGGCAATATTGTGAATTTGTGACAATCGTAACTCGATTTCTGCTAGCCGTGCAGGGTTAACTGGATAACGCTCTACATAGCGCCTTAAGTCTTTTGAGACCTCTTCAATTTGGATAATACTGTCTTTGAGGAGTTCCCTGAGATTTTCAATGGTGGTGTCTTCAATTTGGTCCATCAGGTTATTAACTTGATTTAGCTGACCTATGATGGTTTTTTCAGCATCACTATTAATGAGCTCAGTAGCCAAAGAGGCATTATTGATGTGGTGTTCAGCACGGCTTAAAAGGTTATGTTCTGCTTCCAGGCTTTCGAGTTCTCCAGGCTCTAAAGCCAGTTCGGTGATTTCGCTGGCCTGGTAAGTTAACAGTTGCAATTTGTCATTGTTTTCATCTGATGCGGTCAGCTTCTCACGAAGTTGCTTTCTGTTTTCCTGATAGTGGCTGTGCAGCAGCTTAACCTCATCAGCAAGCTTTTGAGCGCTGCAATATTCATCAAGTAACTTCCGTTGGGTTGGTTTCTTGAGTAGTGATTGATGTTCATGTTGAGCATGTATATCTATCAGCAGTTCACCAAAGGACTTCAGTTCGATAAGGGTAGTCGGTGAGCCATTAATGAATGCTCGATTTCTGCCGTCGGATCTGATGATGCGGCGCAGCAGTACCATGTTGTCCTGAATGCTGATTTCCTTTTCGATGAGCCAGTCTCTGGCGGCAGGTAACTTGGAAATGTCAAATTCAGCGCTGACTTCCGCAGTATTTTTTCCTGAGGCAATTTGATTAATCTCGGCGCGCTGTCCCAGAGTTAATGCCAGCCCATCGAGCATGATTGACTTGCCGACGCCTGTTTCACCAGTGATTACACTCATGCCATCTGGCAGTGGCAGATCAAGGTAATCGACGATGGCTAGATCTGTGATAGTGATTTGAGTCAGCATAGTATTGCTTAGATTCCTGGAATAGATTGTATACCAGTACCGGTTATAGCAATGAATAAAAAGCAGACTCAGGTATGGTTGCTTACCGGGAAAGGCTATATTAATCTTGTTCTCTGTCACGGATGATTGTACGTTATGGAACCTGATTCGGTTACCGATAAAGCTCAAATTTTGTTAAAAAATTTGATAGAGCATTATATTGCAGGCGGCCAGCCAGTGGCCTCAAAGCAATTAGCGAGATCCGTACATATGCCCATGAGCCCGGCATCCGTTCGAAACATCATGGCTGACTTAGAGGATAAGGGGTTTCTAAAGTCGCCGCATACCTCTGCCGGTCGAATACCCACTGAGAAGGCTTATCGGCTTTTTGTTGATTCATTGATTAAAGTGCAGCCCATGGCTGATGTCGATATTAAGCAGTTATCAAAACATCTGGATCCTGATATGACTGCTCAGGAGTTGGTTAAGTCCGCTTCTGACCTGTTATCCGAGATCACTCATATGGCGGGATTAGTTACTATTCCGAGGAATGAGCAGGTGGTACTGAAACATTTGGAATTCCTGCCGCTGTCCGGTGATCGGGTACTGGTAATCATGGTTTTGAATGATCATGAAGTTGAAAATCGTGTTATCCATAGCAAGGAAGCCTATACGGAGACGCAGTTAAAGGAGATTTCTAATTTTCTCAATGCCCATTTTGCCGGCCATAATCTGGCCATGATTCGCCAGAAGATCGTTGAGTCGATGACCATAGATCGAAAAAATATGAATAACCTGATGCAGTCAACGCTGGATATGGCTGCGATGGTTTTCGAAACCGAACAGCCTGCTGATTTCGTTATGGCTGGCCAGGAGAATCTGTTCGAGCTGGGGCAAGACCAACGTCTGGATGATATAAGAGCATTGTTTAAAGCTTTTTCGCTTAAGGGGGATATTCTCCATTTGCTGGATCGGTGTATGAGTTCCGAAGGTGTACAGCTGTTTATAGGACATGAATCTGGCTACGATCCATTGGATGAATGTAGCCTGGTTACCTCTTCTTACCAGATTGATGGGCAGCGGGTAGGCGTTCTTGGTGTCATTGGGCCGACTAGAATGGCCTATGATCGTGTAATCCCTATCGTTGATACCACGGCTCGGGTCTTGAGCGCTGCTCTTGAGTTGTCAAGACATTAGTTCTCACTAGTGCCAGGCTAAATTCATTAGCCTAAGTTAGATCGCCATCGACATAAATTTAAGTTAGAAAGTCGATTTGGCCTTGAAAAGCGTTTGGAAAACCCCATATTCCCCTCTACTTGCGAGTTAAGGGTTAACTATGGCCAACAAACAGGACATTGAAGAAGCGTCGTCAGAGAATGTTGAGCCTGAAGATGACAGTCCTGAGCAGGATGAATCGACTGACCAGGATGATGGGTCGGATTCTGATGCATTGCAGAAGGCGTTAGAGGAAGCTGACAAGCACAGGGATACAGCCTTAAGGGCGGAAGCTGAGATGCAGAATCTGCGTCGTCGAGTCGATAGAGACATCCAGAATGCCCATAAATTCGGAATTGAAAGACTTCTGCAGAACTTATTACCTGTAGTGGATAGTATCGAAAAAGCAATAGAAACCAGTGAGCAGGTGGAGGCACCTGCAGAAGATCCCCAACTTGAAGGCATCAAGCTTTGTCAGAAGTTATTTATTGATGTCCTGGTCAAAGAAGGAATTGAAGCTGTAGACCCTCAGGGGGAGCCCTTTGACCCGAATCTCCACCAGGCGCTGTCGATGGTTGATAGCGCAGACCTGGAACCGAATTCAGTCATTGCAGTAATACAAAAAGGTTACAGGCTGCACGGTCGATTGGTGAGACCGGCAATGGTTATTGTTTCGAAGTCATCATGAATTTCGGTCTTTGCAACCACTTGAAAATATTCGCAGAAAGCTTACATAGAAAGCTTACATAGAAAGCTTACATAGAAAGCTTACTTAGAAAGCTTACTTACAAGACAAGAGAATAAACCCGCAGAGCCGTGAGTGCTTTGTTACAAAGGAGAAGCAGGAAATGGGCAAAATAATCGGTATTGATCTAGGCACGACTAATTCATGTGTTGCAATAATGGATGGTGGTACGCCAAAAATAATTGAAAATTCAGAAGGTGACCGTACAACGCCTTCAGCAGTGGCTTATGCTGACGACGGTGAGGTCCTTGTCGGCCAGTCAGCGAAGAGACAGGCGGTTACCAATCCCCATAATACTTTATTTGCGGTAAAGCGTTTAATTGGCAGGATGTTCGCTGATGAGGTTGTTCAGCGGGATATTAAGATGGTTCCTTATGGCATTGTTAAAGCTGAAAATGGAGATGCCTGGATTCAAGTAAAAGATGAGAAATTGGCACCGCCACAGATTTCCGCTCAGATTCTTGGAAAAATGAAGAAAACGGCAGAAGATTTCCTGGGAGAGGAAGTAACAGAAGCAGTTATTACTGTCCCAGCCTATTTTAATGACTCTCAGAGACAAGCGACGAAGGATGCAGGCAGGATTGCCGGCCTGGATGTAAAGCGAATTATTAATGAGCCTACAGCTGCCGCACTGGCCTATGGGATGGATAAGGCTGTCGGCGATTCTACCATTGCAGTTTATGATCTTGGTGGCGGAACCTTCGACATTTCTATTATTGAAATTGCAGATGTTGATGGTGAAAAACAATTTGAAGTGCTTTCAACTAACGGTGACACATTCCTTGGCGGAGAGGATTTTGATCTGCGGATTATCGAATACCTGGTTGCAGAGTTTAAGAAAGAATCAGGGATGGATCTGCAGAACGACTCTTTGGCGCTTCAGCGACTTAAAGAGGCAGCCGAAAAAGCCAAAATTGAACTTTCCAATGGGAGTCAGACTGAGATTAATCTGCCTTACATAACGGCTGATGCATCAGGTCCTAAACACCTGGTGATGAAAATGACTCAGAGTAAACTTGAGTCTCTGGTAGAAGACCTGGTGGACAGAACATTAGAGCCCCTCAGAATTGCCCTGAAGGATGCGGATGTGGGAATCTCCGGTATTGATGACATTATACTGGTAGGGGGTCAAACCAGAATGCCGCTTGTTCAGAGCAAAGTAAAAGAATTTTTTGGGAAGGAACCCCGTAAGGATATTAATCCCGACGAAGCCGTTGCACTAGGTGCTTCTATTCAAGCGGCTGTTTTGGCTGGAGATGTCAAAGACGTACTGTTGCTGGACGTGACGCCGTTATCGCTGGGTATTGAAACAATGGGTGGCGTGATGAGCTCGCTTATTGATAAGAACACGACTATCCCAACAAGGAAATCGCAGGTATTTTCCACCGCAGAGGATAATCAGCCAGCCGTTACTATTCATGTACTCCAGGGTGAGCGAAAACAGGCAGCTCAGAACAAATCTCTCGGTCGGTTTGATCTCTCCGATATACCACCTGCTCCCCGTGGTGCCCCGCAGATCGAAGTTAGCTTTGATCTGGATGCAAATGGAATCTTGAGTGTCTCGGCCAAAGATAAAGCCACTGGTAAGGAACAGTCAATCGTCATAAAAGCATCAAGTGGGTTGAGCGATGATGAAGTTGAAAAAATGGTCAGAGATGCTGAGGCGCACCTTGAAGATGACAGAAAATTTGAGGAGTTGGTGGCCGCTCGAAACGGTGCGGACGCCTTGATACACGCTACCAAGAAAACGCTTCAAGAAGCGGGTGAGGAAGCCGCTGATGAGGAAAAATCTGAAATTGAAACAGCAGTAGCTGCCCTTGAAGAGGCTGTTCGAGGTACTGATAAAGATGACATTGAAGTAAAAACACAGAAATTAACAGAAGTTTCTTCGGCGCTGGCGCAAAAAATGTATGCCCAGCAAAGTGCCGAAGCCCAGGCCCAGGCTCCGGGGGAGCAAGCAGAATCCGCAGAGGTATCTGGGGATGATGCTGTGGATGCTGAGTTTGAAGAAGTTAAAGACGAAAAATAAAACCTCAAAAGCACCGGCTTTTTATCCAGGATAAAGGCCATGGTAGAAGAAAAAATGTAGATGGAAACTATGGCTAAACGTGATTATTACGAAGTGCTGGGCGTTCAAAAAGGCGCTTCCGAACAGGAAATCAAGAAAGCCTACCGTCGATTGGCTATGAAGTATCATCCTGATCGCAACACCGGCGAAGATGGTTCGGAGGAAAAGTTCAAAGAAGCCAGTGAAGCGGCAGAAGTACTTTTGGATAGTGAAAAGCGAGCTTCGTATGATCAATTCGGCCATGCAGCTCTCGATGGGTCAGGGGGTGGTTTCAGTAGCAGCAGTAATTTTGGATCTATATTTGAAGATGTCTTTGGCGATATTTTCAGTGGTGGCAGAGGCCAGAGCCAGGTACAAAGAGGCTCAGACCTAAAATACGTCCTCGACCTTGATCTAGAGGAGGCCGTCCGTGGTACTAACCCCAGAATACGCATCCCAACGCTGGTCGAATGCATGGAATGCCTGGGTTCCGGAGCAAAAAAAGGGACTGCGCCAGTTGATTGTGTGCAATGCGGTGGGTTAGGGCAGGTGACAGCCCGGCAGGGCTTTTTCTCGCTGCAGCAGGCCTGTCCCAGATGCAGGGGTAAAGGTAAAGTTATTAAGGATCCCTGCCAGAAGTGTCGTGGGCAGGGGCGGGTAGAAGAGCGCAAGACGCTGTCGGTCAAAGTTCCTCCAGGCGTGGATACGGGTGATAGGATTCGCCTGTCAGGTCAAGGTGAGGCCGGTGTGAACGGGGGGCCTGCTGGAGATCTCTATGTTCAGGTTAATGTTCGCGACCATCGCATTTTTACTAGAGAAACTGCGGATCTGTATTGTGAAGTTCCTATCAGTTTTGTTGATGCGGCTTTAGGAGGCCAGTTAGAGGTACCCACCCTGGAAGGAAAGGTAAACCTCAAAATTCCTGCAGAAACCCAGACAGGAAAATTATTTAGGTTGCGTGCTAAAGGTGTCAACATGGCGCAGATCAGAGGCGGTGGTATAGGAGATCTTTACTGCAAGATTGTGGTTGAGACACCGGTGAACCTGAGTAAACGGCAGAAAGAATTGCTGGAAGAATTTGCTGGTAATCAGGAAGCTTCTCAATCACCGAAACAAGTCAGCTGGATCAAAGGCGTAAAACGGTTTATTGATGGGCTGACCGATTGAATTTTTTACTTAGACTGCAGCTGACTAGAAGACATTGTCGACGGATGGGTTAATTATGGGTAACAGGGTGTGTGTTGCAGGCGTTGCAGGCAGGATGGGTCGCACGCTTGCAGAACTTCTGGTTGACCATCCCCAGTTACGCCTTACAGCGGCGACCGAGCAAGTTGGTTCTGCCTGGATCGATAGGGATGTAGGTGAGCTGATTGGCGAGGCTAATCTCGACGTCGATATCAGTGATAGCCTTTCAGCGGTTATCGATGATTTTGATATGGTTATTGACTTCACTCGCCCCCAGGCAACGCTGGGACATCTGCAGGTCTGTGCAGACAACACTAAAGGATTGATTATCGGCACAACTGGTTTCACGGAGGTAGAGCGGGAAATAATTGATCTTTCCTTCGATAAGGTTGCCCTGGTGATTGCCAGCAATTTTGCCGTAGGGGTCAACGCAACGTTTAAACTTGTTGAAATTGCAGCCAGGATATTAGGACCTGAAGCTGAAGTAGAGATTGTTGAGATGCACCACAATCAGAAAATTGACGCTCCTTCGGGGACTGCGCTGACACTAGGTGAATTGGTAGCGAGCGTGCGCGGTACGAGCTTGTCTGAGACAGCAGCCTATGGGAGGCATTCTGATACCAATAAACGGCAAGCGGGACAAATTGGTATACATGCCTTGAGGGGGGGTAGTGTTGTTGGTGAACATACGGTCATTTTTGCGACACCGGGTGAGCGAATAGAAATCAAGCACCAGGCCCAGAGCAGGCAGAATTTTGCCGAAGGAGCCTTGCGAGCCTGCCAATGGTTAAGTGGTCAGCCCAAGGGTGTTTACTCCATGACTGATGTTTTGAATCTGGACCAGTTCAAGTAAAAAAAAGCGAAACCTACTGGCATCACAGGGCTGTCTCAATTAGAATACTGCCGCAGTATGATACTGCAATTCGAATCAGCAAAAAGCGAGACGGCCAAGGCCATCTCGCTTTTTTTTGGATCAACCAGAAGTTATCGCGTTGGAGTAGTTAATTGGTAGCGAAAGCAATTCTAGTGTTGGCCAGTGGTGATATTTTTGAAGGTATCGCGATTGGTGCTATGGGTACAGCTGTAGGCGAAGTGGTTTTCAACACAGCAATGACGGGCTATCAGGAAATCCTGACGGACCCTTCGTATTGCCGTCAGATCGTCACCCTGACCCATCCTCACATCGGCAATACCGGTTGTAATCCTGAAGATAATGAGTCTGATTCAGTCTGGGCATCGGGGCTGGTCATCAGGAATCTGCCCCTGATCGCCAGTAACTGGCGCAGCACCGAGAGTCTCGAACAGTTTCTGGTCAGGAACAACACCGTTGCAATAGCAGAAATAGATACCCGGCAACTGACTCGCCTGCTTCGCAACCGGGGCTCGCAGAATGCCTGTATTCTGGCAGCGGCAGATATTACATCAGATCATATAGCGCGCGCTCTGAAGATGGCCAGAGAGTTTTCCGGCCTTGAAGGAATGGATCTGGCAAAGCAGGTGTCGACCCCGGCTGCATATCCCTTTCAAGGAGGTACTTGGGAAATGGGAAACGAGGAAAATCAGGCAATTCCAGAGCGCTTCCGAGTCATTGCCTTCGACTATGGCGTGAAACGCAATATTCTACGAATGCTGGTTGACAGAGGTTGTTCGGTGACAGTAGTGCCTGCCACAACCAGTGCTCAGGAGGTTCTGGCATTGAAGCCCGACGGCGTGTTTCTGTCGAATGGGCCGGGTGATCCGGAGCCCTGCGATTATGCCATCAATGCTATTCGGAAGATCCTGAAAAGAAATATTCCAGTATTTGGTATCTGCCTGGGTATGCAACTACTAGGACTTGCAGCAGGCCTGAAGACTAAGAAGATGAAGAATGGCCATCACGGTGCTAATCATCCTGTTCGAGAAATGACGAGCGGGGCCGTGTTGATTACCAGTCAGAATCATGGCTTCTGCTTAGATGATGATAAGTTACCAGCGAATGTGGAAGTAACCCATCGCTCACTATTTGACCAGACTGTTCAGGGGGTGCGCTTGACCGATAAGCCGGCCTTTGGCTTTCAAGGGCATCCAGAAGCCAGCCCAGGCCCACATGATGCCGCGGCGCTGTTTGATCATTTTATGGCTATGATGGAGGGGGCTTCCTAGATGCCAAAACGCAGTGATATTAACAGTGTGATGATCATTGGAGCTGGGCCCATTATCATTGGCCAGGCCTGTGAGTTTGATTATTCAGGTGCCCAGGCCTGTAAGGCGTTAAAGGAAGAAGGTTACCGAGTCATTCTGGTGAACTCTAATCCAGCCACCATTATGACTGATCCCAGCATGGCTGATGCCACCTATATCGAGCCCATAGTCTGGGAGACAATAGAGCGAATAATAGAAAAAGAAAAGCCCGATGCGCTGTTACCGACCATGGGTGGTCAGACGGCCCTTAATTGTGCTCTGGATCTTTCCAGGGAAGGGGTCCTTGAAAAGTATAATGTTGAGTTAATCGGCGCGACCAAGGAGGCCATTGACAGGGCTGAAGACAGGCAGTTGTTCGACCAGGTAATGAAGTCCATTGGATTGGATACGCCACGTAGTGCAATAGCGCATTCTCTGGAAGAAGCCAGGCAGGTACAAGGCCAGCTTGGCTTCCCCTGTGTTATTCGGCCCAGTTTTACCATGGGCGGTAGTGGTGGCGGTATTGCTTACAATCAACAGGAATTTGCTGAAATTTGCACCAGGGGGTTGGATTTATCACCCACTAGCGAGTTGTTGATAGACGAATCCCTGCTCGGTTGGAAAGAGTTTGAAATGGAGGTTGTCAGGGACAAGCAGGACAATTGCATTATTGTTTGTTCGATTGAGAATTTTGACCCGATGGGTGTTCATACAGGTGATTCGATCACGGTTGCACCCGCTCAGACACTCACCGACAAAGAATATCAGATCATGCGGAATGCCTCAGTCGCTGTTTTGCGGGCCATCGGTGTGGAGACGGGAGGTTCGAACGTACAGTTTGCGGTGCATCCGGAAACCGGAAAGCTGGTGGTTATTGAAATGAACCCGAGGGTATCCAGGTCTTCGGCGCTGGCTTCAAAGGCAACCGGCTTCCCCATAGCTCGAGTAGCAACTAAATTAGCCATTGGGTACACCCTGGATGAGTTGTCAAATGAAATTACTGGTGGTGTTACACCTGCGTCTTTTGAGCCGTCGATAGACTACATTGTTACCAAAATCCCACGATTTACTTTTGAGAAATTCCCGCAGGCGGATAGTACCCTCACCACCCAGATGAAGTCAGTGGGCGAGGTAATGGCAATTGGTCGGACTTTTCAGGAATCCCTGCAGAAGGCACTTCGCGGTCTGGAAATCGGTATTTCAGGGTTTACACCGGCTATCAGTCCAGAAGATTCCGATGCCAGAGCAGTTATTCAAAAAGAGCTGAGGGTTCCAGGAGCGGAGCGGATCCTGTTTATTGGTGATGCAATACGTCTGGGCATGAGTATTCAGGAAATTAACGGTTTAAGCGGTATTGATTTGTGGTTTCTAGTACAGATTGAAGATCTTATTAGAACTGAAACCGCGCTGTGTGGAACTGCTCTGGAAGATACTTCCAGGGAATTTCTATTGCAATTGAAGCGGCGAGGATTTTCCGATATTCGCCTGGCACAATTGTTTCAGGTCCCTGAAAGTAGAATGAGAGCCTATCGGCTGGCAATGGATATTAAGCCGGTTTATAAGCGAGTAGACAGTTGTGCTGCCGAGTTTGCATCGTCGACAGCCTATATGTATTCGACCTATGAAAACGAGTGTGAGGCACAGCCCTCTAATCGGAAAAAAATCATGGTGCTCGGTGGCGGTCCTAACCGAATTGGCCAAGGTATTGAATTTGATTACTGTTGTGTTCATGCAGCGCTTGCCTTGCGTGAAGATGGTTATGAGACGATTATGGTCAACTGTAATCCTGAAACAGTTTCTACTGATTTTGATACTTCCGATCGATTATATTTTGAACCTCTGACACTTGAAGATGTTCTCGCCATAGTCGAGGTCGAAAATCCCAGCGGCGTGATCGTGCAGTTTGGCGGACAGACACCATTGAACCTCGCTGCCGCGTTAGCAAACGCAGGTGTGCCAATCATTGGTACTTCTCCTGATGCCATTGACCAGGCAGAAGACCGTGAACGATTCCAGCAGATGATTCATAAACTTGGCTTGCTTCAACCCGCCAATCGGATTATCAGAAATATCGATGAAGGATTAGCTGCTGCAGAAGAGATAGGCTATCCACTTGTTGTTCGCCCGTCATATGTGCTGGGTGGTCGAGCCATGGATATTGTCTATCAGGCCAGTGAACTTGAGAAATATCTTAAACAGGCGGTCATAGTTTCAGATGATTCTCCTGTGTTACTTGATCGTTTTTTAGATCAGGCCATCGAAGTTGATGTTGATGCCGTATGCGATGGTGAGCGCGTTGTGATTGGCGCTGTGATGGAACACATTGAACAGGCAGGTGTTCATTCCGGCGATTCTGCCTGCTCCCTGCCGCCTTACAGCCTGGATACGGGCGTTATTTATGAAATGTCAGAACAGGTAAAAGCCATGGCTCAGGAGCTAGGCGTTATAGGTTTGATGAATGTGCAGCTTGCTCTTCAAGGTGACCAGATATTTATACTCGAAGTTAACCCTCGAGCATCCCGCACGGTCCCGTTTGTTTCTAAATCCATTGGTCGATCTCTGGCTAAAATTGCAGCTCGTTGTATGGTCGGGACAAGTCTTGAAGAGCAGAATTTTACTACGGAGGTGCTACCAGGGTATTTCAATGTAAAGGAGGCGGTATTTCCTTTTGGGAAATTCCCTGGAGTTGATCCGATTCTCGGCCCAGAGATGAAATCGACAGGTGAAGTCATGGGCATCGGCCAGACTTTTGCCGAAGCCTATTGGAAAGCCCAGATAGCAGCAGATGATAAGATTCCTTCTTCTGGGCAGGTTTTTTTGAGCATTAGGGATCCTGACAAGGATCAACTAGCTGACATGGCTGTCGAATTGTTAGATCTGGGATTTAAATTGGTAGCAACCAGAGGAACTGCTAAAACCCTGGAGGAAGCAGGTCTTCCAGTGAAAACAGTGAATAAAGTCATAGAGGGAAGGCCCGATGTCACTGATTCGATTAAGAATGGAGAAATTGACTTTATTATCAATACTACGGAAGGTAAGCAGGCGATAGCTGATTCTTTTACCATAAGGAGGACAGCGCTTCAGCACAAGGTGTGTTACACGACAACCATGGCTGGGGGCCGGGCAAGTATAGAAGCTCTCCGCCATGATGCTGAAATGGAAGTATACTGTCTGCAGGAATTACACGATACTTTTTAGTGGGCCTGTATCGCGATGCCAGGCAGCTTAGCAAAGAAAGAGACGTAGACATGGATAAGATACCAATGACATTGGCTGGTGCTGAAGCACTCAGGGCTGAACTCACCCGATTGATGTCCACTGAGCGACCAAGAATTGTTCAGGCTATATCAGAGGCCCTGGAGCAGGGGGATCTGAGGGAAAATGCCGAATTCCAATATGCCAAGGAAGAGCAATCTTTTATTGAAGGTAGAATTGCTGAAATCGCTGGAAAGCTGGGCTCAGCTCAGATCATTGATGTGACTGAAATTACGTCTACCGGTAAAGTCGTATTTGGTACCACGGTAACGTTACTTAACCTGGATACCGATGCAGAGGTCGTTTATCAGATTGTCGGTGACGATGAGTCAGATATTAAAGAAAATAAAATATCTGTGTACTCCCCTGTTGCTCGAAGCCTGATTGGTAAACAGATCGATGATGTCGCCGTAGTGCAGACCCCATCAGGGAAAATTGAATATGAGATATGCCGTGTGCAGCACATCTGAGCAAGCGCTGATTCAGCTGTGACGCGATAGATTGGAGAGATGCGGTTTTAGTTCAAGCGCTTTCTTGTAAATTAAAGCGGTTCCGCCCGTTGCCTGGACCTTGATGGCGTTAGTACTTTCGGTTATCGCGGTCAGTGTAGATACTCTTTGTTCACGGTCTCCGTTGATTCGTACCTTGATGAGCTCGTGATCTGCCAGTGCTCTTTCTATCTCTGCCAGCACGGATTCGGACAGCCCGTTACCGGCGATAGTAACAACAGGGTTTAAATGATGGCCAATGGCACGGAGTTTTTTTTTGTCTTGTTGGCTTAACATGAGATGCTATAAATTAAAGAACGTCATTGTACGTTAGCCTAGACCCTAAATCTAATTGAATATGAAAAGATCAAAGACCAGTCAAAGATGGCTCAAGCAGCATGAGCAGGATCCTTATGTGAAAAAGGCCCGAGCTGAAGGTTACCGTTCTCGGGCAAGCTATAAATTGCTAGAAATTAACGATCGACTCAATTTGTTTCGGCCAGGGCAGATCATTGTTGATCTTGGGGCTGCGCCAGGTGGTTGGTCTCAGGTGGCCGAAAGATGCGCCCGACCCGCAGGCCGAATAATAGCCCTGGACCTTCTTGAGATGGAGGCTATACCAGGGGTTGAAGTCATCCGTGGGGATTTCACTACGGATGACGTATATGCGGGTTTGCAGGAAACTTTGCGAGGATGCGCCGTTGACCTTGTAATTTCTGATATGGCCCCCAATTTAAGTGGTATGAAGCACATTGATTTACCAAGATCTGTGTTTTTAGTGGAGCTCGCGCTGGATTTTGCCGATAAAGTCTTAGCAAAGGGTGGTATTGTAGTGACCAAAGTCTTTGAGGGTGAAGGAATTGATGATTTAAGGAATCAGATTCGCAGTCGCTATACTCGATTAGTGAATATGAAACCCAAGGCATCTCGAGGGCGATCGAGAGAATTGTATCTGGTGGGAATTGGACACAAATAATCCCCATTCTCAGAACAAGGTAACGGTTAAAGAGACTGACAAAACAGACCGGTATAGCAGAATAACCGTTAACGAGCGCTTCAGGCGCTGAGTAGTATAGAAGAGGAATTGAATTGTGAATGATATGGCAAAAAATCTCCTGCTCTGGCTGGTGATAGCGGCGGTTCTGCTCACTGTCTTTCAAAATTTCAGCGTCAGTAAGAACCCTGAAGAAGTGAAATATTCCACTTTCCTGGAGTTGGTGAAGCGTAATCAGGTGAAGACGATTGAGATTGATGGCCTGACCATACGAGGCGAGCGTTCCGATGGGCTTCGATTTGAAACCATACAACCACAAATCGTCGACAAGGCGCTCATTGATGATTTGGTTGATCATAAAGTGGATTTCAAGGGAGAACGGCCAGAGCAGCAAAGTATTTGGATGCAACTGCTGGTAGCAAGTTTCCCTATCTTAGTAATAATTGCTGTGTTTATGTTCTTCATGAGGCAGATGCAGGGAGGGGCAGGCGGTAAAGGCGGTCCTCTTTCTTTTGGTAAAAGTAAGGCAAAGTTGCTGGGTGAAGATCAGATTAAAACCACTTTTGCTGATGTGGCCGGTGTGGATGAAGCCAAAGAAGATGTGCAGGAACTGGTTGAGTTTCTTCGTGAACCCGGCAAATTTCAAAAATTGGGCGGTAAAATCCCGAGTGGTACCTTAATGGTTGGTCCTCCCGGGACGGGTAAAACTTTGCTGGCTAAGGCTATTGCTGGCGAAGCGAAAGTTCCTTTTTTCTCTATCTCCGGTTCTGACTTCGTTGAAATGTTTGTTGGCGTTGGTGCGTCCAGGGTCAGAGATATGTTTGAACAGGCCAAGAAGCAGACACCCTGTATCATTTTCATCGATGAAATTGATGCGGTAGGCCGTCACCGAGGCGCAGGTTTAGGCGGAGGTCATGATGAAAGGGAACAGACTCTGAACCAGCTTCTCGTTGAAATGGACGGGTTTGAAGGTAACGAGGGCATTATTGTGATTGCATCAACCAATCGTCCGGATGTATTGGATCCCGCCCTGCTGCGACCCGGAAGATTTGATCGCCAGGTTGTAGTGTCATTGCCGGATTTAAGAGGCAGGGAGCAGATACTAAAAGTCCATATGCGAAAAGTACCCATCGCCGCTGATGTGATTCCGCTTGATATTGCCAGAGGTACTCCGGGATTTTCTGGTGCTGATCTTGCGAACGTGGTTAACGAAGCAGCATTGTTTGCTGCACGTCAGGATCAACGACTGGTAGCCATGTATCATTTTGAGCAGGCTAAAGACAAGATTATGATGGGAGCTGAACGCAAGAGCATGGTGATGTCGGATAAGGAAAAGCGCAATACTGCCTATCATGAAGCGGGTCATTGTGTCGTTGGTTACCTGGTTCCAGAACATGACCCCTCCTATAAAGTCTCCATCATTCCCAGGGGTAGAGCATTAGGGGTCACTATGTTTTTACCCGAGGAGGATCGGTACTCAATGAGTAAACGGCTAATCCATAGTCAGATCTGCGGTCTTTTTGGCGGGCGGGTTGCTGAGGAGTTGACCCTTGGAGTTGATGGGGTGACCACCGGCGCTTCCAATGATATCGAAAGAGCCACTCGAATGGCCCGGTCTATGGTGACTAAATGGGGATTGTCTGAAAAATTAGGACCGATGCAGTATGAAGAAGAAAGTGGTGAGGTATTTTTGGGTAAATCGGCTGCTAGCTCTCGCGCTCATGTCTCCGGTGAAACGGCGAAGCTCATTGATGAAGAGATAAAATCGATTATAGATGATTGTTATAGCGTTGCTCGTGATCTGCTTGAGAAGAATCGTGACAAGCTCGATGCCATGGTAGAAGCACTGCTGGAATATGAAACTATCGACAAAAGTCAGATAGATGACATTATGGCAGGTCGAAAACCACAACCCCCTTCCGATTGGAATGACGATGATGCCCCTATGAAGCCCTCTTCTGGAACGGATTCAGCTGAAGATGATCAGACTGGTTCCGGGAAACCATTAGGGGATCCCGCAGCCGACTTGTAATTACTCTTATGGCAGTCTTGTCTGAATTGCTTGAAAGGCCAACGCCTTTAGTGATGGGTATACTGAATGTGACACCGGACTCATTTTCTGACGGCGGCCTTCACGTAAGTGTTGATCAGGCTCTGTCAAGAGCGCTGGAAATGGCAGCACAGGGCGCGCATATTATTGATATTGGGGGCGAATCAACCCGACCTGGCGCGGTCGGCGTATCTGTTTCAGAAGAGCTTGATCGCGTCATTCCCGTTATCGAAAAGATTAACAATCATTCGGTGATACCCATTTCAGTTGATACCAGCTCACCGGAAGTGATGCGAGAAGCCGCTTCCTTGCGGGTTGATATGATTAATGATGTGCGGGCCTTGTCGAGTGATGGGTCAATGGAATTAGTCGCTGAAAATAATTTACATGTCTGCCTCATGCATATGCAGGGCGAGCCAGACACGATGCAGGTCAACCCCCAGTATAATGACGTTGTGGATGATATTAATTTATTCTTTGAAAAGGCCGTACAACGCTGTTGTCGTGCTGGCATTAGTCCGGGTCGAATGATTCTTGATCCAGGGTTTGGTTTTGGAAAAACACATCAGCAGAATCTGGCGCTAGTTAACCGGTTAGCGGAATTTAATATTCATGGTCTGCCGCTGATGGTGGGCCTGTCCCGGAAGAGTACGTTGTCCAGGATAGCAGATGACGTGATTGCAGGATCTGTAGCTGGTAATATCATGGCTCTTCTGGCGGGTGCAAAAATTCTCAGGGTGCATGATGTGAAGCAGACCCTGAGTGCCCTTCGGGTGGTGACGGCTATTGTGAGAAGCGGCGAGAAAGATGAAAACTAAGAAGTATTTTGGCACTGATGGTATCAGAGGCGTAGTTGGCAGGCATCCGATCACCGCAGATTTTGTCCTGAAACTGGGTTGGGCTGCCGGACGTGTATTAGCCGAGGAATCCGGCGGCAGTATCATGATCGGCAAAGATACTCGCAACTCGGGTTACCTGTTTGAATCGGCACTGGAGGCGGGTCTGGCTTCGGCAGGCGTGGATGTCCTGCTGCTAGGTCCAATGCCAACGCCCGCGGTTGCCTATTTGACGCAGACCTTTTCGGCTTGTGCGGGTATCGTGGTGAGTGCTTCGCACAATGCTTATCAAGATAACGGCATCAAATTTTTCACCGGTGCAGGCCAGAAACTGACGGATAATCAGGAGTTAGCCATCGAACAGATGATGCAGACGGAGATGGTCACTGTGTCTTCCGAGCATCTAGGTAAAGCCAGTCGTATTGAAGATGCAGCGGGACGATACGTTGAATTTTGCAAAAGCTGTTTTCCTGCAGAACTGACGCTTAAGGGGCTTAAGATTGCGGTAGACGGGGCCCATGGGGCTGCTTATCGCATTGCGCCGAATGTTTTCAGAGAGCTGGGTGCTGAAGTTATTGAAATAGGGACTTCGCCGAATGGGCTGAATATCAATGACGGTGTTGGCGCCACCAGCCCAGGTGCGTTATCAGCGTTAGTATTGGAGACCGGTGCTGATCTGGGTATCGCCCTGGATGGAGATGGCGATCGTCTCATAATGGTAGATCATCTCGGTGAAATTGTTGATGGCGATGAGCTGTTATTCGTGATTACCCAGTATAAAAGTGGCAGAAACGAATTGCAGGGGGGTGTGGTTGGAACCCAGATGAGTAATTTAGGATTGCAGCGTGCACTGGAACAACAGAATATCCCTTTTGTCAGGGCCGCAGTGGGAGATCGTCATGTCCTGGCCATGTTAGAGAACAGGGGCTGGAGAATCGGAGGCGAGGGTTCGGGTCATATTCTGTGCCTGGATTCGGCATCCACCGGTGATGGTATCGTATCGGCACTTCATGTCCTGACAGCGATTGTCAGTCTGGAACTTGATTTGAACCAGCTGAAGCAAGGAATGAAGAAATTCCCTCAGGAACTGGTCAATGTTCGCTGCTCTCAAGCCCCTGATCTGCAGTCTGAATCGATTTTACGAGCAGTACACTCAGCTGAATCGAGACTAGGGGAGTCAGGACGGGTATTGCTGAGACCTTCAGGCACCGAACCCGTGGTTCGTGTCATGGTCGAAGGCGAAGAAAGAAGTCAGGTAAAGCAGTTAGCCCAGGAAATAGCAGATGCTGTACATCGTGCTGCTCCAATGGATTGAAAGTTAATAGTAAAGCCGTTAATATGCGGAGCCCTTGCCAGTTGGACTGGACTGCTACACAGGAATTTTGCGATGCATAGACCGTTAGTAGCGGGTAATTGGAAAATGAACGGTTCAAAATCATTGCTGGTTGAGATGGCGGCAGCCTTTCGCAACAGGCAACCGGCAGCTTGTGACACCTGGTTGCTGTTACCATCTGTTTTTGTCGAATCCGCGATAAAGCAGTTTAGTGCAGCAACTGTCCAAGTGGGCGCGCAGAATTTGAACTGGCGACTACCGGGCGCCTTCACCGGTGAAATTGGTGGGTCGCTGCTAAAAGAGGTGGGTTGCAGGATTTGTCTGGTAGGACATTCTGAAAGAAGGCAGATTTTTGGCGAGACTGATGACGAGGTGGTCAAGAAAACAAAAGCGTGTATTGACCATGATATACAACCTCTGGTCTGTGTAGGAGAAACCCTCCTGGAAAGGCAGGCTGGACAGGCACAACAGATTGTTGCTAGCCAGATTGGCGCATTGATGGAAGCGTTGACAGCTGCACAGATGGCATCCGTCATCATTGCTTATGAGCCTATTTGGGCCATAGGTACAGGCGAGGTAGCATCTGCTGATGATGCTCAGACGGTGCATGCTGAGATTCGCAGGACGCTGAAAGACTTCTATGGTGCTCAGTGCCCGGATACCAGGTTGCTGTATGGGGGGAGTGTGCGCGCAAATGGTGTGAAGGAACTGCTGGAACAGCCAGATATAGATGGTGTTCTGGTCGGAGGTGCTTCATTGAACACAAACGAATTCTTAGAGATTTGCAACACAGCCGCGGTTGCAGTCCGAAAATAAAAATTAGGTTGATTAAGAATGGATTTAGACTTATTTGAATCGCTGGTATTGATTGTCCACGTGATTGCAGCAGTTGCAGTTATTGGTCTGGTATTGATTCAGCATGGAAAAGGCTCTGATATGGGGGCTGGTTTTGGCTCAGGCGCTTCTGGAACCGTATTCGGTAGCGGTGGTGCAGGGAATTTCCTGACCAGGCTCACCACTTGGATAGCGATCGCTTTTTTCCTGACGAGTTTTTCACTTGCTTATGTTGCCAAGCAGCGCTCCGAACAAGTGGTCGCATTAGGTATGCCGGAAATCGAATCATCAGCGGAAGTTGTTATACCGGCAGAAATACCGAGTCGTGTAGATTCCGAAAGTTTTGATTCAGAAATACCAGCAGTGCCAGTAGAATAAGATAAAAATGCCGAAGTGGTGGAATTGGTAGACACGCTACCTTGAGGGGGTAGTGGGGGTAACCCCGTGGAGGTTCAAGTCCTCTCTTCGGCACCACTTTCTTCTATTGCCGCTCTGGCCTGTTGCAAATCGCTATCTGTAGCTAATTCATTTAAACAAAACACCAGCAATGTGTTGACCACCTAGTGCAACGCACATATAATTCCTGCCCTTGTTGATGCGGGGTGGAGCAGTCTGGTAGCTCGACGGGCTCATAACCCGTAGGTCGTAGGTTCAAATCCTGCCCCCGCTACCACAATTTTGGAAAGCCCCTATGAGGGGCTTTTTATTAGTCTCTAAAAGAGGCATAAAAGTAGGTTAGTTTAAGTCTAACCATCGAAAAGTGGGCAAGTATGCCCATTTTTTTTAGCAGAAATAAGTGGTTGAAGGATTGGATATAGAATTTGAGGACAGGAAATAATCCTAATTTTTTGGATAAAAAATGTTTCATGGTTTGGGATAGAAAATAATCCTAATTTTTTAGGAGAATGTTGAAATTGTGGCGGAGACGAGGTTAGAAAAACTGATCGGGCCTGTTGCGAAAGAAATGAATTGCGTTCTTTGGGGCGTGGAGCAGATCTCTCAGGGAAGACGGTCGTTATTGAAGGTGTATATCGACTCCGAGGAAGGCATCAGTATTGAGGATTGTGTGAAAGTAAGTCGACAGGTCAGTAGTCTACTGGATGTTGAAGATTTGATAGCAGGTGAATATACCCTTGAGGTGTCATCACCGGGTATGGACCGGCGTTTGTTTAAAGCTGAGCACTATGAGCTTTTTAAAGGTGCCATGATTAAATTGAGCTTGCGAGTCCCGTTTGAGGGCAGACGTCGCTTTAGAGGACGGTTGTGTGGCCTTGAAGACGAGCAGGTCGTTTTGCGGATAGATGAAGAAGAGGTTTTACTCCCTGTGGAAGGGATTGAAAGAGCAAATATTATCGTCGAAACCGAGTAGGGGTTTGGCGAGGAAATGACTTAGAGACATTGTAATGAGCAAAGAAATTCTATTGGTAGTCGAATCTGTTTCGAATGAGAAAGGTGTTTCAGAAGAAATCATATTTGAGGCTCTGGAAGTGGCTCTTGCGACCGCGACAAAAAGACGATATGCGGAAGAAGTAGACATAAGAGTTGCAATTGATAGGACCACAGGACTGTATGATTCATTTCAGCGTTGGACAGTGATGGCCGATGATGAAGAGCTAGAGTTTCCTGGGGCTCAGCTGTCAATTCTTCAAGCGCAAGATCGACAAGCAGGCCTGGTAGGCGGTGACATTTTTGAGATCCCCATTGAGTCAGTTGAGTTTGGTAGGATTGCCGCACAAACAGCGAAGCAGGTCATTGTTCAGAAGGTAAGGGAAGCAGAGCGAGCCCAGGTTGTTGACGCTTATCGCCCGAAAATTGGCGAGTTACTGAACGGTCAGGTCAAGAAAGTCACTCGTGAAGCAGTTATCATTGATTTGGGCAATAATGCGGAAGCAATACTGCCGCGCGAAGAGTGGATACCCCGTGAGACTTTTCGTATTGGTGATCGATTGCGTGCGCTGTTAAAGGAAGTCAGGCCAGAAGCTCGAGGTCCTCAGTTGGCAATGACTCGTACATCTGCAGAGGTTTTAACCGAGCTGTTTAAGATAGAGGTGCCTGAAGTGTCTGATGGCATCATTGAAATCCTGGCATCAGCTAGAGATCCGGGCTCTCGTGCAAAAATTGCTGTGAAAACCAATGATGGAAGAATTGATCCAGTTGGGGCATGCGTTGGGATGCGAGGATCCAGGGTCCAGGCGGTCTCAGGCGAATTAGGCAACGAGCGAATTGACATCGTTTTATGGGATGACAATATAGCCCAGTTAGCTATAAACGCGATGGCGCCGGCAGAGGTTGTCTCGATTGTTGTAGATGAAGAAACCCACAGCATGGACATTGCTGTATCAGAGGATAACCTCGCTCAGGCAATTGGCCGAGGCGGTCAAAACGTGAAACTGGCTAGCGAATTAACAGGCTGGGTTTTGAATATCATGACCGAAGAAGAAGCATCAGAAAAGCAAGAGCAGGAGTCTGGTGCGGTTGTTACTGAATTCATGGACAAACTAGATGTTGATGAAGATGTGGCTATCGTTCTGGTCGAGGAAGGGTTTAGTTCACTCGAAGAAATAGCTTATGTTCCTATTGACGAGATGGTTGATATAGAAGGTTTCGATATCGACATTGTTGAGGAACTGCGAACCCGGGCCAAAAATGCGCTGACAACTCTGGAATTAACTGATGAGGCAAATCGAAGCAATGCAGAACCAGCAGAAGACCTGTTGACCATGGAAGGCATGAATACTCGTTTGGCTTATCAACTGGCCGCGATTGGGATTATCTCCATGGAAGATCTTGCTGAGCAGGCGATAGATGATTTGATTGATATACAAGATATGACGGAAACCTTTGCAGGGGAAATTATTATGACTGCAAGAGCACCGTGGTTTGAATGAGGGATTGCAGGAAGCGAGTTGGGCTCGATTCGATTTAGGCTTAACCGATAAGGAATAAAAGATGGCTGAGACGACGGTAAAACAGTTGGCTGAAACAGTGGGTACGCCGGTTGACCGTTTATTGCAGCAGATGAATGAAGCAGACCTGCCTCATAAGGCAGAAACCGATTCGGTGACTGAAACCGAGAAGGAAAAATTGCTATCTCATCTTAAACGCAGTCACGGTGAAACTGGGGAAGGTCCCAAGAAAATCACTTTGAAGCGTCGTACGGTTAGTACTATTAAAGCCGGAGGAAGTGCTGGTCGTGGTAGAACCGTCAATGTAGAGGTGAGGAAGAAGCGAACCTACGTTCGTCGGGATGACCAGGCCCCTGCCGCAGAAGATATCGAAGCACCTTCCCGTGACAGTACCGCAGCGGTTGCAGAAGTCGTTCCTGATGCTGAAGCAATTCGCAAAGCGGCCCATGCTGAGGCTGAACTAGAAGCAGAAAAACGCCGCCAGGAAGCCCTTGAAAAAGAAGCAGAACTTAAGGCGAAGGAAGCTGCGGAAAACCTAGAAAAAACCAGGAAGGCTGGAACGGCAAAAGCTAAAGCGCTAAAAGCAGAAGCGGACAAAGAAGCAGAAGACAAACCGAGTTCGCGTAAAGATAAGCGTGACCGCAGTGATCTTGATGTAGAAGACGTTCAGCAGAAGAAAGCCAAACATGGTAATCGGAAAAAACGAGTTGAAGAATTACTCAGTGAAGAGGTTGAAGAAATCCTTGTAACGCCTGAAACAGGGGATGAGGCCGCACCAACAACACTTGGACTATCCGGCGGCGCAAGAAGTAAACGGGCGGTATCTCCAAAAGGAGGGCGCCAGCATCAGTTTAATGCGCCAACTGAACATCAGGCCCGTGAAGTAGAACTAGGTAAATCAATCACTGTGCAACAACTGTCGCAGCGCATCTCTGTAAAGGCTCGTGACGTCATTAAATATTTGATGAGTTTGGACGTCATGGTCAATATAAATGAATCAATTGATCAGGAAACCGCCAAGCTTGTGGTAGAGGAATATGGTCATACAGTGAAAGTCATTGATGCTGATGATATTGAAAATACGCTAACCGAAACCATTGTATACAAAACTGAAGCTCAGCCAAGGGCGCCGATAGTAACGGTGATGGGGCATGTTGATCACGGCAAGACATCTCTTTTAGACCATATACGTAAAGCGCAGGTAGCAAGTGGTGAAGCAGGCGGCATTACACAGCATATCGGTGCCTATCGGGTTCACACCGATCATGGTGAAATCTGTTTTATTGATACCCCGGGCCACGCTGCGTTTACGGCTATGCGTGCAAGAGGTGCAGATTGTACGGATATTGTTATTCTTGTGGTGGCCGCCGATGACGGTGTCATGCCGCAGACCGAAGAAGCAGTTACTCATGCTCGGTCTGCCGGCGTACCCATTGTTGTAGCAATTAATAAAATAGACCTGGAAGGCGCGGATCAGGAAAGAGTTAAATCCGAACTAGCGGCAAAAGAGGTTATTCCTGAAGATTGGGGTGGTGATACCCAGTTCATTCCTGTCTCAGCAATGACTGGTGAAGGTATTGACGCACTGCTGGAAGCCGTTTTGTTACAAGCTGAATTGTTGGAACTCAATGCTCACATCGAAGGCACTGCCCAAGGTATTATAATTGAGTCACGCCTTGAAAAAGGTCGTGGCGCAGTCGCAACGCTGTTGATTCAAAATGGTACGCTCGAGCAGGGAGACGTTGTTGTTGCCGGCGAAAACTATGGCCGCGCACGAGCGATTAACGATGAGCATGGCAAGAAGGTGAATAAGGCAGGCCCAGCAACACCTGTATCTCTGTTGGGATTGGATGGTACTCCAGCGGCAGGGGATACTTTTACGGTCACAAAAGACGAAAAGACAGCCAGAGAAGTGGCCCAATTTCGCCGCAGTAAAGTCAACGCACAACGGCTCTCTACACCCGTTGTTTCTCTGGACAACTTATTGGCAAGTTTCGGCGAAGCAGAGGTTAAAGCGTTAAATATTGTTGTTAAGACAGATGTTAGAGGTTCTTTGGAAGCAATTGTTTCCGCGCTATCTGAGCTGGGCAATGATGAGGTTAAGGTTAATGTTGTTTTTTCTGGTGTCGGTGGTATCTCTGATTCAGACGTTAACTATGCTATTACCTCCGAGGCGGTGGTATTTGGTTTTAATGTCCGAGCAGAGAATTCAGCCAAGAAGATAGTCGAAGCTGAAGGAATTGATCTGCGTTATTACAAGGTAATCTATGATCTTGTTGACGATGTCAAAGCGGCTCTGAGTGGTATGCTGGACCCTGAAATCAGGGAGGACATTATTGGTATTGCTGAAGTCAAGGATGTTTTTGACAGTAAGAAATTCGGCTCTATAGCGGGTTGCATGGTAATGGAAGGCGCCATAGAGAGGCATAAGAAAATCAGAGTCTTGCGTGACAATATTGTTATATTTGAAGGCGAATTAGAATCATTGCGGCATTTTAAGGAAGAAGTTAACACCGTTCGAAGCGGAACCGAATGTGGTATTGGTGTTAAGAATTACAATGATGTGCAAGTCAAGGATCAGATTGAAGTCTTTGATATCAAGGAAGTAGCCAGGCAGCTTTGACCCGCCAGAGTAAGAAGAGATGAAAGCTAATTTCAATAGGACTGATCGCGTTGCAGATCATATTCAGAAGAATTTAGCTGTGTTGGTACAAAGAGAGTTGAATGATCCAAGATTAGGGATGGTGACTATCAACGAAGCGAAAGTATCTCGCGATCTGGCTTTTGCTGACGTTTACTTCACTGTATTTCCTGACTGTAAAGATAAGCAGACTGAACAATTGCTTAATAATTCGGCCAGTTATCTTCGAAAACAATTAGCCAGCATGCTGAATACCAGGATAACCCCCAAGTTGAGATTTCATTACGATAAGTCGTTGGTGGATGGTGCTCGAATATCGGCTGCGATCAAAGCGGCATCAAGTAAGGGGCTGACTGAAGCGGCTGATGACGAAATCTAGGGTTAAAAGGAAGGGCCGCCCGGTTAATGGCATATTATTGCTGGACAAACCTCAGGGAATAACGTCAAATGGCGCGCTGCAACAGGTCAAGCGTCTTTATGGTGCTGAAAAAGCTGGCCATACCGGCAGTCTTGATCCGATTGCTACAGGTGTTCTGCCAATCTGTTTTGGAGAAGCAACCAAATTTTCCAGATACCTTCTCGAAGCGGATAAGCGCTATCTGGCGACATTGCAGTTAGGCGTCAGTACAACGACAGGAGATTCAGAGGGTGAGATAACCCGGACTCGACCTGTGGCAAGGAGAACTCGGGATGACCTTGAGTTCGTTCTCTCTAAATATATTGGGGAGATTGAACAGATTCCTTCCATGTTTTCAGCGATTAAACAAAATGGCCAGCCACTTTATAAATTAGCAAGGCAGGGCATAGAAGTAGAACGAAAGGCGCGGAAAATTAGAATTGCAAGTTTGCAGTTGATGGAATTTGATGAAAACATACTGGTTTTAGACATCGATTGCAGCAAGGGAACCTATGTCAGAACTTTGGCGCAGGATATAGGAGAGGATTTAGGTTGCGGCGCACATGTGGCAGCTTTACGCAGATTGAGAGCAGGCCCTTTTGAGATTGATGATAGTCTCACCATGGCTGAAGTGACCGGTTTAAAGGAACAGGCCGAAGCGGTGATGGACCAAGCGCTACTTTCTGTCAGTGCGGCGGTAAGTGACTGGCCACGGTCAGTTCTTTCAGAACTAACAGCATCGTATTTGATGCAGGGGCAGCCAGTACAGGTTCCGAATTCGCCTGTGTCGGGCTGGGTTAGTCTTTTTTCTGAAGTAGAGGACGATAGTAATTTCATCGGTGTGGGAGAGATACTCGATGATGGTAGAATTGCGCCGCGAAGATTAGTCGCGACACAAAAGGAGTAGGGTGTCTGCAAATATGCGCGGACGTGCCTATTAACATAAATGTTGCCTGGATAAGGCAAGCATATTAAGGGAGGCCAGGATGGCTTTATCAAACGAAGAAAAATCGGCGATCGTTAAGGATTTTCAAACGTCTGAACAGGATACAGGTTCGCCGGAGGTGCAGGTGGCATTACTAACAGCCAATATTGAAAAATTGCAAGCGCATTTTCAAGCACACAATCATGATCATCATTCTCGTGTTGGATTACTGAGGATGGTAAGTCAAAGAAGGAAACTGCTGAATTATTTAAGAAGTAAGAGTACAGATAGATATTCTCAGCTTATTAAGCGGTTGGGTCTACGAAGATAGTCTAATCGAGTTATTTTATTGGAGAAAAATGTGAATCCAGTTAGAAAAATGTTTATGTATGGCGACCAGGAAGTCGTAATAGAGACAGGAAGAATTGCCCGTCAAGCGACGGCTTCGGTTTTAGTCACCATGGCTGAAGCCTCCGTCTTGATAGCAGTAGTGGGTCGTAAAGAAGCGAAATCCGGGCAGGATTTCTTTCCGTTAACAGTTAACTACGAAGAAAAAACGTATGCAGCCGGGAAGATACCGGGTGGTTTCTTTAAACGTGAGGGTCGTCCTTCAGAGAAAGAAACTCTGACCTCAAGACTAATTGATCGGCCCATTCGTCCGTTATTCCCGAAAGGATTTATGAACGAAGTTCAGGTTACCTGTCAGGTGGTCTCTGCACCAAAGGATGTCGATCCTGATATCCCTGCTTTGATTGGCGTATCGGCAGCACTGAGCCTGTCGGGGATGCCTTTTGCTGGCCCTATTGGAGCAGCAAGGGTGGGCTTTACCGAGGCTGGCTATCTGCTCAACCCGGGTTATGAGGCTTTGGCCGATTCTCATCTGGATATGGTGGTGGCAGGTACTGAAGCCGCGGTATTAATGGTTGAATCTGAAGCCAGGGAATTAACCGAAGACCAGATGCTGGGTGCCGTTTTGTTTGCTCACCAGGAGATGCAGGTTGTCGTTAGAGCCATTAAAGAATTGTGCGATGAAGTTGGTGTCGACCAATGGCAATGGCAGCTTCCAGCGCAGAATGAAGCACTGAATTCTGCAGTTTCCGAACAGTTTTCCGGACAGATTGCTGATGCTTACAAGATTACCGAAAAAATGGTGCGGCAGGACCGACTTGATGTCCTCCGAGAAGAAGCCATAGGTAGTTTTGTTGCTGAAGCGGGTCCTGATAGAGATGAAGTGAGTGCAGTGTTTGGAAGTATTGAAAAGAAAACAGTTCGCCAGGCCGTTATTGCTGGTGAACCTCGAATCGATGGTCGCGATACAAAGACGGTTCGCGCAATCCAGGTAGAAGTGGGTCTACTAGATCGAGCCCATGGCTCTGCCCTTTTTACCCGGGGTGAAACTCAGGCACTGGTTACCACTACGTTGGGATCCATGCGGGACGCGGCTATCATTGATGCCCTACAAGGGTCGTATCGAGATAGTTTCATGCTTCATTATAATTTCCCGCATTACAGTGTAGGAGAAACTGGATTTTCGGGAGGTCCGAAACGTCGTGAAATTGGCCATGGTCGCTTAGCCCGCCGGGGTATTGCCGCGTTATTACCTGATTCGGACGAATGGCCTTACACAACCCGCGTAGTATCGGAGATCACAGAGTCAAACGGATCTTCTTCGATGGCCTCGGTCTGTGGTGCTAGCCTGGCTTTAATGGATGCTGGCGTGCCGATTAAAGCACCTGTTGCTGGTGTTGCCATGGGTCTGGTAAAAGAAGATGAGGACTTTGCGGTACTCACAGACATTCTCGGAGATGAAGATCATCTGGGAGACATGGATTTTAAAGTAGCTGGGACTGAAACCGGTGTTACAGCGCTACAGATGGATATCAAGATCCAGGGTATTACAGAGCAGATCATGGAGACGGCGCTTGAGCAGGCCCGGACTGCCAGGCTGCACATCCTTGGAGAAATGAATAAAGTTATCGGTCGGGCAAGGGACACTGTTTCTGATAACGCACCTGCCATGGTAACCATGAAGGTTGAATCTGACAAGATCCGCGATGTCATTGGTAAGGGGGGCGCAACTATTCGAGGTATCACCGAAGAGACGGGTGCGTCTATCGATATTGAGGATGACGGAACCATAACCATTTTCGGGGAAGGAATTGAATCGCGAGATGCGGCGGTGAATGCTATTGAGGCGATTGTTGCCGATGCTGAAGTCGGGCGGATTTATGTCGGCAAGGTTGTAAAGATTGCCGATTTTGGTGCTTTTGTTAATATCCTTCCCGGAAAAGATGGTCTTGTTCATATCTCTCAGATAGCCAACAAACGGGTCGAGAAGGTGACTGACTATCTGTCTGAAGGTCAGGAAGTGAAAGTAATCGTTCTTGATACCGAACGTGGTCGCATCAAGCTATCAATGAAGGAAGTTCCTGCAGATGAAGCTGAAAATGCCCAGAGCGAGACAGTCGAGGTTGAAGCTGCGGAAACAGCTGCTGAGCCTATTGCTGAACTGGTAGCGGAAGAAGGTTCGACTGATACTGCAGAAACAGAAGCGGAAGTAGAAGCAGAAACAGAAACAGAAGCGGAAGTAGAAGCAGAAACAGAAACCGAAGCAAAACCCGCCAGATAGGGGATTGCCATAGTAACAGTATCGAAGGCGTTATTGCCTTCGATACTGGTTTCTCAAAGTCATGTATCGGCGACGGGGCTATTTTGAATCAGGTCGTCAACAACGCTTGGGTCAGCAAGCGTGCTGGTGTCGCCAAGGTTAGACAGTTCGTTTTCAGCAATTTTCCTCAATATCCGTCGCATAATTTTGCCAGACCGAGTTTTGGGTAGACCCGGTGCCCATTGAAGTATATCGGGTCTTGCAATAGCGCCAATTTCCTTACGAACCAAGTCGTTTAGCTCTATTACTAATTCATCGTTTCCTTCAATTCCCTGCATCAGGGTGACGTAGGCATAGATTCCCTGCCCTTTTACCTTGTGTGGGTAGCCCACTACGGCTGCTTCGGCAACCTTTTCGTGTAAGACCAGAGCGCTTTCCACTTCGGCAGTACCCATTCGATGTCCAGACACATTGAGAACGTCATCGACTCTTCCGGTGATCCAGAAATAGCCATCGTCGTCACGCCTGGCGCCATCCCCGGTAAAGTAATAGCCTGGGTAAGTTGAGTAGTAAGTCTCCATACATCGCTGATGGTCACCATACACTGTTCTTATCTGACCGGGCCAGGAAGCTGCAATTGCCAGGTTGCCTGAGCCAGGCCCGTCGATAATGGAGCCTTCCGGATCAAGAAGGACAGGTTGGACGCCAAAAAAAGGTCTTGTAGCAGAACCTGGTTTTAAGTCAGTGGCACCGGGCAGGGGCGTAATCATGATGCCACCAGTCTCTGTTTGCCACCAGGTGTCAACGATTGGACAGCGACTGTCGCCAACCACATGATAATACCACTCCCAGGCTTCAGGATTAATGGGTTCACCCACCGAGCCCAGTATTCTCAGGCTTTGCCTGGAACATGATTGAACGAATCCATCTCCCTGACCCATTAGGGAGCGAAGCGCGGTGGGTGCTGTGTAAAAGATATTTACCTGGTGTTTGTCTACGATCTGCCAGCATCGGGATGCATCGGGATAGGTGGGTAGTCCTTCAAACATCAGGGTAATGGCTGCGTTAGCCAGAGGGCCATAGACAATATAGGAGTGACCCGTTACCCAACCCACATCGGCTGTACACCAGTAAACGTCACCTTCATGATAGTCAAAAACGTACTTGTGAGTCATGGCGGCCTGTAATAAATAACCTCCAGTGGTATGTAGGACCCCTTTGGGTTTGCCTGTGGAACCGGAGGTATACAGGATAAATAGTGGGTCTTCGCTAGCCATCTGTTCGGGCTCGCATTGAGGTTCTACCTGTTGGATTTCTTCGTGATACCAGATATCTCTGTTGCGGGTCATATTGACCTTGCCGCCGGTACGCTTTATCACCAGAACACTATGCACATTGGGGCAGCCCTCTAATGCCATGTCGGTATTGGCTTTCAGAGGAATCGGTTTGGCGCCGCGGAGACCTTCATCTGCCGTGATCACGGTCTGACAGTCTGAATCAAGGATTCGGTCCTGCAGGGCCTGAGGCGAAAAGCCCCCGAACACGACGCTGTGAATGGCGCCAATTCTTGCACAGGCCAGCATCGCATAAGCAGCTTCGGGAATCATGGGCATATAGATGCAGACGCGATCACCTTTCTTTATCCCCCGTTTTTTGAGCAAATTGGCAAGTCGACACACGCTATCATGCAATTCGGCGTAGGTAATGAGGCTCGATTCACTGGGGTCATCGCCTTCCCAGATGATGGCTGTTTGATCAGCTTTTGTTGGTAGGTGACGGTCGATGCAGTTATAGGATGCATTAAGTGACCCGTCTGTAAACCAGCTGGCGGTGCCTTTGTTGAAGTCACCAGAACCGGTGACCGTAAAAGGTTTGTACCAGTCAAGCGTTTGTGCCGCTTGCTCTCCCCAGAATGTTGTGGGGTCCTCTATGGATTGACGATACAGCTCAAGATAGTCCTCGTTTGAGAGGTGGGTCTGGTGGTGGCTATCTTTTTTGACCTTGTAGGTTTTATCGTCGGACATGGCTTATCTCCTTAATTTCTTTTGTATCGTTAGCCGTATACTAAAGAATCGTCTGTTTGGGGTTATAGTAATGCCTACCCGTTTTTATAGTCAGCATATAGTCTAAAAGAGACTGGTAGTCCTGATCGTTGTTGACCAGATCTAATTCGGCTGAATTGACGATGAGCAATGGTGCTTCATCATAATAGTGAAAAAAGCGCGTATAAGCCTCTATCAGTGAATCCAGATAATTACGATCCATTTTTGCTTCTCGGGGAATGCCACGTTGCTGAATTCGATCCATCAATACTTCTGCGGGTGCTTGCAGGTAGATAACCAAGTCTGGTGCGAGAGGATCTACGGATAAATGTTCAGCGACCTTGTCGTAGAGGGCGAGTTCATCAGTTGAGAGGTTAAGTTCGGCAAATAACCTGTCCTTGTCGATAAGAAAGTCTGCCACTCTAACTGGTTTGAATATGTCTCCCTGACGCATATTTTCAATTTGTCGAACTCGATCAAATAGAAAAAACAGCTGTGTCGGTAACGCAGAATGCCCTCTGTTTTCATAAAATTGATCAAGGAAGGGGTTGGTATCGGGCATTTCTAATACGATCTCGTAATTAAAGGATTCTGCCAATCGTTTTGTGAGTGAAGTTTTGCCGACGCCTATAGGACCTTCAACAGCGATATAGGATGGCAGCATCTTGGGTAGAAAATCAGCTGGCATTGTCCTGTCCTGTTCAGTTATTAGAGGTTTTTTTAGCCCTTGGCCTTTTTGTTACTTGCTTGTCGGCTGTTGATCGTAATGCCTCTTTCTGTTCTTCGTCCACTTCCTGATAGTGGGTCCACCATTTCCCCAGGTTGTCGAGTTTCTCCCCTGATTCTTCTCTTAATATAAGGAAGTCATAAGCGGCCCTGAAGCGTTTATGTGATCGCACTTTTTCTGCTCTTTTCCCCCTGCGCATTGGCAGACGAAATTGCAGGGACCAGATTTCCCGTATGGGAATTGCAAATCGTTTTGGTATAGAGGTACTCATTTGCTGCTCAGTCAGGGTTCTGAGCCCAGCCTGTGCTATGGCATCGGCACTGGCCATGCCACCTTCTTGTAGAAGGTCCTTCTGATGTAAGAACTCACTCCAGAGAAAGGCTGCAAGAACAAATGCCGGTGTAACAGGTAGTCCTGCCTTGATGCGACGGTCAGTACTGTTCAACGCGAGCTCAATCAGGCGTTGTTGGGTGCTGTAACGCGAGAAGTGATTTTCAACGCATGGAAATAACCAGTTGAATAACCCGTATTCGGTTAGCGCTGCAAAGCTCTTGGCTGCGTGACCGGACATAAACAGTTTTAATGTTTCTTCAAAGAGTCTGGCCGCTGGAATTTGTTCTAGTAATTGCCCTGACCGACGGATTTCTTGGGTAACGTTGTCCGCCAGGTTGAAATCAAGTTTGGCTTTAAAGCGAATCGCTCTGAGCATTCGCACCGGATCTTCGCGGAAGCGCTTTATAGGGTCGCCAATAATCCGGATAGCGCTGTTTTCTAGATCGGTCATACCACCGACCAGATCAAGAATTTCATTGTTGATAAGGTCGTAATAGAGCGCATTGATGGTAAAGTCCCTCCGTAGGACGTCTTCTTGAAAGCTACCGTAGACATTGTCATCCATGACAGGTCCACTGTGTTCTGCTGCAGGGCCCTTATGGTGTCCTCTGAAAGTGGACACCTCAATGATTTCTCTGCCGAAGCGGATGTGAACAATACGGAAGCGCCTGCCAACCTCTCGAGAATTTCGAAACAGGTTTCTTATTTCTTCAGGCTTGGCATCGGTGGCCACGTCAAAATCTTTTGGATTTCGATTGAGCAGAATATCTCTGACACCGCCACCAACCAGGTATGCAAGATGGCCTGCCGAACAGAGTCTTTGAATGACTTTAGAGGCGCTTACGCTGATTTTATTGGGGGGAAGGAGTTGGCTTATCTTGTTCATTCAGATTGTGCTATACAGGGAATTATTGAACATGGTCTATGAGAGGCGATGCTGATAGTTTAGCAGACAGTGACTAATGAAACAGTGAAATAATTAGAAGCGTGAAAGACAGTAACAGGTGAACCAAAAAGAAATGGGAAAAGCGGACTTTTCCCATTGAGCGAGCTAGATAATTTTTTATTATTAGGCTGATAATTTTTTATTATTGTTCTTATCAGCAATCTTATGTGTCGCATATTTCGTGCCATAAATTTTATGTAGAAAAATCAGTTAGTTAAATTATAGTGTGGAATAGGTATTGAGTACTGTTACCTTTTGCTACCTTAGGTGTTACATTTGGTAACGACTGGGCGGGTGTAGTGGTCGAAGAAAAGGGATTATCTGTCTCTAGAGCGAATGCGGGGTAATTTGAGTTTCTGCCTTTTCTGCCACAGGCTCTTTCTGCTGATACCGAGCTTTTGAGCCATTTGAGTTTCGGTCATTGCATTTTGGTTTTCTAAAATAAAATTGTAGAGATAACTTTCCAGTGAGAGAGTCTCAGGTTCTGAGTGCTCACTCACTTCCAGTTGATTGGGTTTGCTTTGTAAATCAAGTTGAATACCCAGTAGATCAGGGGTGATTACCTGGCTCTCACAGAGTATGACTGCCCTGGCAACTGAATTTTCCAGCTCTCTGATGTTACCCGGCCAGCTATACGAACTCATCAGGTGTCTGGTTTTATCAGAAAAAGTCAGCAGATTTTTGTTCATTTGTTGGCAAGTCTGCTTCAAGCAGTGATCAGCGAGTAGATCCAGATCATCACCACGTTCCCGCAGTGGAGGCAGCTTGAGTTGCATGACATCGAGCCGATAGTACAGGTCCAGTCTGAAAAGCTTTTCCTCAACCAGCTGTAATAAGTCTCGATGGGTGGCGGCAATGAGCCTTATATTAACTTTCAAGGTACGGGTCGAGCCAATCCTTCGGACCTCACCTCCCTGCAGGACACGCAAAAGCCTGGCTTGAGCTTCAAGTGGAAGTTCTCCAATTTCATCGAGAAATAATGTGCCTTTGTCAGCTGCTTCAATGAGCCCCATGCGACTTTTGGTAGCGCCCGTGAATGCACCGCGTTCATGACCAAACAACTCAGCCTCGATGAGTGTTTCCGGAATAGCCGCGCAGTTTAATGAGATAAGCGGTTCATGGTAACGGTCGCTGTTATGGTGGATTGCCCTAGCAACCAGTTCCTTTCCTGTACCTGATTCACCCAATATGAGTACCGATGACCTTGTTGGAGCTACTTTTTTTATCTGCGAAAAAAGCGTTTTCATGGATTCGCTGCGGCCAATAATGGTTTCTGATTGGTGCTCAGGCACGGGATCTCGGAGAATCGCTGCCACGGTGTCAGTCAGCTCCTGATCCGTAAAGGGTGCTACCAGATAATTTTCGGCGCCTCTTTTGATGAGCGATATGGCCATCTTGAGATCAACCTTGTCAGAAACAGCAATCACAGGCACACCCGGAGCCAGTTTTATGAGCTCTGTAACAGGATGCCCATCCAGGTCCGTCTCAGCGATAATCAAAGAGAAACCGCTTAGCCCTTGCTCGATGGCATGGTTAAGAGAGTCGGCCTTAGAAAGGTTATTGTTATTTTTATCCAGACATCGCTTAATTGAAGCACTTAAGGCGATTTTATCTTCAATGATCAGAATGTGGTTAAGTTCCGTCACTTTCTATCATCAGGTTTATTATTTGGTTAGTTAATAATGAGACTCGTACCAAAGTCAACCTTGTATTTTCTGGATCATGGACCGCCGGGAGGGTATTCGTGTTAGTCAGGAGCAGCTTCAGAAGCAGGTTTTTGGGTCAGGACGGCTATTAACCTTGAATTAATTTCAGGTTTTCTCTGAAATACCTCTCAGCGGGGGAACGGCCTGGACATTCCAGGATCTAGTAGCACTTTCTAATAATTCATTAACCGAGTGCCCTTTTGTGTGCTTTTGACCGAGAAAATCTAACGCGTTACGAATGTTGTCGACGGCAGATTTGCTGGAAACAGTTTCGGCAAAGGCCTGTTTACTTAGTTTTCGACCATCAGCAGCAAGTACCACCGGTACGTGACAATAACGCGGGGGTGTGCCGTTCAGGGCCTTAAACAGGCTCAGTTGCAGGGGCGTAGAATGAATTAGATCGGCACCTCTAAGCACATCGGTGATCCCCTGATAGATGTCATCAACCACCACTGCGAGTTGATAGGCGTTGAGGCCATCTTTGCGCAGAACAATGAAATCCCCCATATCGAGTTGCTGCCGCCATTTTATCGGACCCAACAGCCTGTCATGAATCTCTAATTTCGGCTCCTTGATATGGAAGCGTATTGCGTGTGGTTGGCTCAGGTCCTGAAGGGAATTGGTGAGGCAGTGGCCAGCATAGATGCGAGGGGTATCTTTTCTGCTACAGGTGCAGGGATACAGGCGATTGTCAGCTGTTAGTTGCTTTCTGGCCTGTTGATAATTGGCGAGACGACTACTTTGAAACAAAATATCACCGTCCCAGACGAGTCCGTGCTGAAGCAACTGGTCCACAATTTCGGCTGGTGCAGTGGATGACTCTCTTGCCGGGTCGAGATCGTCGATTCGCAGAAGCCACGAACCCTGATGGGATCTGGCATCAAGGTAGCTTGCTACTGCGGCAACCAGGGAACCAAAATGCAACGGCCCACTGGGTGATGGGGCAAATCGGCCAATATATGCGTCTTTTGCTTCCGGTACCTTTGTCATGGGAACAGAGTTTATCCGTGTATCTGGCGTTCCTTTAATTCATCCAGGGTCTTGCAGTCAATGCACTGGGTTGCTGTGGGCCGGGCTTCCAGCCTTCTGATACCGATTTCTATACCACATGATTCACAATAGCCATAGTCGTCCTGGTCCAGTAAGTCGATGGTTTTTTCAATTTTCCGAATCAGCTTTCTTTCCCTGTCCCTGGTTCTCAGTTCAATACTGAACTCTTCTTCCTGGCTGGCTCGATCTGAGGGATCAGGATAGTTAGCAGCTTCGTCTTTCATATGGCTGACAGTTCGGTCTACTTCTTCCATTAACTGCTTGCGCCAGTCCAGGAGCATGGTAATAAAATGCTTTTTCTGGTTTTCATTCATATACTCTTCATGCTTGCGTAATACGTAAGGTTTGAAGCTAACTAATTCCGGATCGCTTTTCCGGCGCGACTTGCGTTTGGGGGTATCGCTATTGTTGGTGCTTTTGGCTTTTTTGCTCGCTTTAGCAACAGCGGCCTTGACAGCTTTTACTGGTTTGTCCGCGGTTTTTGCGGATTTTGTGATCTTAGTCGAAGTTTTTCTGGTTTTCGCGACCTTTGCAGTGCTTGCCAGCTTGTTATCGGCAGTGCTGCCGGAATCGGGTTTTTGTGCTGTGGTTTTTTTTGCCATTGTTGTTTTAGTGGTGGTACTTTTAGTTTTTTTCATCTTCGCTGCTGGAGGTTTAACAGGGGTAGTTTTTGTTCCAGTTTTTTTGGGTGCTGTTTTGGCTGTTGACTTATGGCTATCGCTGACTATAGTTTTGCCCGGATTTTTAGATGTTTCTTGTTGCGCATGGGTAGTTGATTTTCGCTTCGCGACCATGATCGTTCCTTGTATGGTTAACGGGAACTAAACCGTTCAAAAATTAGCGGCGAACCATAACAGATGATGGGCGGTTCGCCAAGCTACTTTTTCAATTCCGCGAAATTAATAGAATTTTTAAGGATGCTGACTGGCAAAAGAGTGAATCAGTCGGTGAAATAGGGATGTGAGTCAGCAGATATAGATGACGATATTGGTTAATGGATACAGATATTACTTAATAGAGGATGGTGATTTTTGTCGTAATAAGGGTGCAATGTGGTGAGTAACGAGTATTCAATTAGAAGTGCGAATATCAAGCCTTTCATGGCTATGGATGTACTGGCTAGAGCAAACCAGCTTGAAACCCAGGGCCGTGATGTCATCCATCTTGAAGTGGGCCAGCCAGATTTTGTGACACCCGCACCGGTAATCGAGGCTGGAAAGCAGGCACTTGACTTGAATTGCACCGGTTATTCCAACGCAGATGGTATTTATCAGCTCCGTCAGGCTATCAGTGATTACTATGCTAGTGACTATAAGCTGGATATTGACCCAGACCGGATATTTGTGACCGCAGGGGGTTCCGGTGCACTGTGCCTGCTCGCCGCTTTGCTGACCGACGTAGGTCAGGGTTGGATTCTGACAGATCCTGGTTACCCTTCGAATCGAAATTTTGTTACCGCTTTCTCTGGCGATCCCCAGCTAGTCAGTGTTACCGCCGAAACCCAATTTCAATTGAGTGCGGACGTCGTAGCTCGGAACTGGCAGGCAAATACGAAAGTTGTTCTGATTGCCTCGCCCTCTAACCCAACGGGAACCCGGGTCAGCCCAGATGAGCTAGAAGCAATTTATCAGGTCATTGATAAGCGTGGTGGCTACCTGGTGTCCGATGAGATCTACCAGGGTCTGGAGTATGGACCGAATACCAGAAGCAGCGCACTTGGTATTGCTGATGATGTATTCGTGGTCAACAGTTTTTCAAAATACTTTGCAATGACTGGCTGGAGACTGGGTTGGCTTGTGGCGCCACCTAAGGCTAGAGAAACTTTAATGAAGCTGGCCCAAAACCTGTTTATTTGTCCATCGGTACCGGCCCAGTATGCGGCCCTGGCAGCTTTCAGTAGAGAATCCAGATTGGAAATTGAGGCGAACCGACAGGAATTGGCCCGTCGAAAGGAGTTTATGCTGACGGCGCTCAGACAGCTGGGGTTCAGGGTTCACGGTAACCCAGAAGGCGCTTTTTATCTTTACGCTGAGCTACCAGAGGCCGCCACTGACGCCGCCCACTATTGTTCGTCTTTACTTGAATCAAGCTATGTAGCACTGACCCCTGGAGATGATTTTGGTGGCGAACAGCAGAAACGGTTTGTCCGGATTAGCTATGCTCAGGATTACGCAAGGTTGGCGGAAGCCATCGACCGCATACAGAAGTTTAATTCGTGAAGGTACTACAGGGCGACTGGGTAACCGGCCGGTTAATCAGAAGATATAAGCGCTTCTTAGCCGATATAGAATTAACTGATGGAGATAGGGTCGTTGCGCATTGCCCCAATACTGGGGCTATGACCAACTGTCTTGAGCAGGGTGCGCCAGTCTGGCTGAGTCATTCTGTTAATCCTGCTCGAAAAACCCAGTATACTTTTGAGTTGTTGCGGACAACACCCGGTTATTATATTGGCATCAATACACTCAGGGCCAATGACTTAGTTGCAGAAGGTCTTAATAGAAATGTAATTCCAGGCCTGCAGGGTTATTCAGGCTATGATAGAGAAGTGACGGTCAATAGCGGACGCTTAGACTTCAGACTTTTTTCAACTCGTGTCGATTCGAAGTCTCGTGAGGATTGTTTTGTTGAGGTCAAAAGTGTCACATTGCTGGAATCCTCTGGTACAGGCATGTTCCCAGATGCTGTTACACAAAGAGGGTTGAAACATATAGAGATTCTTCGCAGGCTTAAACAGGCGGGTTCCAGGGCGGTATTGTTATATTGCGTTCAACATACAGGGATCAGGCGAGTCCATCTTGCTCACAATATTGATTCAGCTTACGCGGATGCCGTTCGCTCAGCAATTGCTGAAGGCGTGGAAGTCATCGCCATGAAGGTTGTTTTCAGACCCCCTCATGGTTGGCTGAGCCGGGAATTACCGTTTGACTCTGATGCAGGCAGACTATGAAATCAACGCTTATCATTGCCTTGTTATTGCTACTGGTTTTTATTTTGATCGCTCTGGGCCTGGGTGAGAGTGACTTGTCGATAGCGAGCTTAATGTCAGAAGATGACGCGGTTTCTAGAATGATATTGACGGAAGTAAGAATGCCCAGGGTGCTCCTGTCGGTACTGGTTGGCGCTGGCGTTGCGACCTCTGGCGCCCTGATTCAGGGATTGTTCAGAAACCCGTTAGCTGATCCTGCCCTGATTGGGGTATCCGGAGGCGCAGCCCTGTTTGCATCATTATATATTGTGCTGGGACCTGAGGTCGGTTTGTTAGGTTTTGGCCTTGCCTTGAGCGCTTTCATTGGCAGCCTTCTTGCGACCTGGCTGGTAATATTGATAGGAGACCGTGGCGGCAGGATTTCCGGTATGCTGCTCGCTGGTATTGCAGTTAACGCCGTGAGTTTGTCAGGCGTGGGTATTTTGTCGCTCCTGGCAACTGACCAGCAACTCAGAAGTGTGACTTTCTGGGCTCTGGGCAGTTTCAATCATGCTGATTGGCAGAGTGTGTTGATCTCTTTGTTCATGCTGCCGGCTTTGCTGCGCATTCTTTTTCTGGCCAGAAGGCTTGATATCATGACACTGGGTGACCTGGAAGCCGGGCACCTGGGTATTGAGGTGCCCAAACTGCGGCTTGAAGCTATTTTACTGGCAGCCTTGATTACCGGAATTGCTGTGAGCCTCTGTGGTGTCATCGCCTTTGTCGGCCTGATCGTCCCCCATTTGGTCAGGATGGCCTCGCATGCCAGGCATGAGATTGTTTTGCCAGGGTCAATGGTTGTTGGCGGTATGCTGGTGTTGCTGGCAGATACCGTAAGCAGACAATTGTTCTCTCCTTCGCAGATCCCGGTTGGCATTGTTACCGCCCTGATTGGCGGGCCTTTTTTCATTTACCTCATCGTTAAGAAAGACAGCGGAGATCGATTATGAGTTTACGGCTGTCACAGGTGAGCTATCGAATCGGTGAAAAATGCCTGCTCCGTGATGTTTCATTTCAGATAGGTCCTGGCAAATTGCTGGTTGTCCTTGGTCCCAATGGTGCCGGTAAATCAACGTTACTGCATCTTGCAGCAGGAGATTATCAACCTGCAGAGGGAGAGATAAGGCAATTTGGCCATGATCCTTTTAATCTTCCCAGAAGTCAGCGGGCGACACGTATTGGTGTTTTACCTCAGAGCAGCAGGCTGGATTTCCCTTTTAAGGTTAGAGAAGTTGTGCATTTTGGCCGCTCGCCCTTTGTAACCAGCCAGGAAGAAAATAAACGTGTGGTTGCCGAAGTATTGTTAGCAATGGCGCTGGACAGGATTGCAGAGAGAGATTATCTGACTTTATCTGGTGGTGAAAAGCAGCGTGTTCAGATTGCTCGAGTTCTGGCGCAGATTTGGTCTATATCCCAGGGGACCTGTCTGTTTCTTGATGAACCGCTGACTTCACTGGATTTAGCTCATCAGTTAATGCTCATGCGGTTATTGAAAACATTAGCGACTGGAGGACACTGCATATGCGTGGTCCTGCACGACTTAAATCTGGCGATGCGATATGGTGACTTGATAGCTTTGTTAAATGGCTCTGGTGAACTTGCTGAATTTGGTGAGCCTCCAGCCGTGTTAACACCCCAGGCCATTCAGGCAATTTTCGGCGTAAAGACAACGCTTCAGCCATCTCAGTTTAATGATCGCCCTGGATTGTTGTTTGAATAATACGTGGCTTCAGTATTGACCTCATCAAGCCAGTATTAGTTTGCCAATGTCTTTGTTGTCCAGCCGGGCACCGAATTTCTGGACCAGTAAAGCGGCCGCCCGGTGAGCCTGCTGGGTAGCGGCGGCTATGCTACTGCCATTAGCAAGGTGGTATAGGAAGGTTCCGGCAAATATATCGCCTGCCCCGGTGGTGTCTACAGGGTTTACTCTGGAAGCCTTGATGAAACTCGGCGGCTGATTGTGTCCTGCGACATAGGCACCATCACCACCGCAGGTCAATGCAAAGCTGCCCACCCTCTGGCCGAGTATTCGTACCATGTCTTCCCTGTTGTTGCTTTGTGTGCAGATACGCGCTTCATCTTCATTGCAGAATAACAGATCCACACCCCGGTCAATGAGGGTATCGAACTCAGCACGGAAATTTTCCACCATGGTCATATCCGATAAAGTCAGTGACACTGCGACACCTGCTTGTTTTGCTATCCTCTGTGCCGTTAAAGCAGCTTCAAAGGCGGTGGGTGAGCTAACCAGATAACCCTCAATGTAGAGATAACTGGCATCCTTCAGTGCTGTCTCATCTAAGTCCTTGACCGACAGGTTTTCGGTAATTCCAAGGTGAGTCATTAGCGTTCTTTCGGCATCAGGGCTGATCATCGATATACACTCACCGGTAACGCCGGGCTCGCGGTTTGATTTCAGGTTGGTAGCAACCCCCGCAGTACTGAGATCGGTGACAAAAAAGTCTCCGGTCAGATCATTGGCGACTTTGCAGCTGTAAAACGCCTTACCGCCGAGTTGAGCGATGATCACCATGGAATTGGCGGCGGACCCACCACCGGACAATTTAGTTTTCCGCAGATTGTGCTCTCGTTCCAAAGCCAAAATGAGGTCAGCTCGTTGCTGGGCGTCAACCAGCGTCATTGATCCTTTCTGATAATGGTTGCTCTCTAAAAAAGAATCTACAACTTCATATTCAGAGTCAACCAGGGCATTACCTATACCATAAACGTCGTACATGTTTTTAACCTTATGTGGATTAGATGTTTTTGAAGGCTGTATCAGCCGCATCCAGAGTTGCAGCAAATTCTTGTTCAGTATGGGCGCCAGACACGAATCCACTCTCAAAAGGGGAGGGTGCAAGATTGATTCCCGAAGCCAGCATGTGGTGAAAAAATGCGTTAAAGTTGCTGGTATTCGAATTAAGCACCTGGGAGAAGTTGCTGACTGGGTTATCAGAGGTGAAGAAGAAGCCAAACATGCCACCGATGCTGTTGGCGGTTAGTGGCACTTTTCGGTCCCTTGCCAGGACCTCCAGTCTTTTCACGAAGTTGCTGGTCTGGGCTTGCAGGTCAGGGAAAAAGTCAGGTTTTTCGATAATACTTAAGGTGGCAATACCAGAGGCCATCGCTATGGGATTGCCTGAGAGAGTGCCTGCCTGGTACACCGGCCCGAGTGGCGCTACACATTCCATGATATCCCGACGGCCGCCAAAAGAACCCACTGGCAGGCCGCCACCGATAACCTTACCCAGCGTCGTAAGATCTGGTTGAACTGAAAACAGACCCTGTGCACCCTTCAAGCCAACCCTGAACCCGGTCATTACTTCGTCGAATATAAGGAGTGCACCATAATCCAGACAGAGTCGTTTTAATTCAGCTAGGAATCCTGGAACCGGCATCACCATACCCATGTTACCTGCCACGGGCTCGATGATGATGGCAGCTACTTGTTCGCCAAGCTGGCTAAAAAGTATTTTTGCAGCTTCTATATCATTGAAAGGCAGGGTCAGCGTCTGTTCTGCGACCTGCTGGGGTACGCCTGCGGAGTCTGGTTCTCCCAGGGTCAGAGCACCTGAGCCTGCTTTTACCAGGAGGCCATCAGAATGGCCATGATAGCAGCCCTCGAATTTAACGATCTTGTCTCGGCCGGTAAAGCCTCTGGCTACTCTCAGTGCGCTCATAGTCGCTTCTGTACCCGAGTTGACCATACGCATGAGTTCCATGGTGGGCATGTGCAGTTGGATTTTCTTAGCCAGTTGCGTTTCGATTTCTGTTGGCGCGCCAAAACCGAGACCATTCTGCGCTGCTTCCTGCACCGCATGGATCACATCCGGGTGGGCATGACCCGCAATCATTGGCCCCCAGGAGCCTACATAGTCAATATAGGCCTTGTTATCTTCATCATAGAGATAGGCCCCTTTGCCACGTTTGAAGTAAACGGGATTGCCACCTACACGGCTGAATGCACGCACCGGTGAATTCACGCCGCCAGGGAGAATCTCCTGAGCTTCGGTAAATAGGAATTTGGAACGTTTCATTTTGACTCCTTCGGGCGCACTTATAAATTGGAATAACCCTGGATTGTTTTGGTTTCCGGTTTATTACCTGCTAGTAATGATGGCGTTGCCGCGACGCAATTCGGTAAAAGAGCTCGATAAGGTTGCCACCTATGACTAAAAATGTTGTTAAGCTATGCTCTGCTATAAAAACTCTCAATGTCTTCACGAGTGAGAATCCCCACAGGAGATTCAATCAAGGGCGCACTCATCCTCACGATCACCAGCGCCTGTACTCCTGATATTTGCAGTTTATCAAATGCTTCGCTTAATGTTTCCTGCAATAGAATACGGGTGACATCTTTTCTCAAGCCGGGAATCTTTGCCAGATCAACGGATGTGTCCTGTGCAGAAGCCAGGTAAATTTTCAGATATTCAAGCCGCAGGATAAAAACAGCAGCGTGGTTCTTTTCCATCAAGAGCCAGACACAGTCCTGGTCGGCGTAGGATTGCGCTTCCTGCCAGCTGAGTAGATTAGCCACGCGAATAAATATTTTGGACATTTGGCTGCCAACCGAGGCTCCGTTCAGAGCCATGGATATCGGGTTTTGCTTGTATTGCAGTCCAAGCAGTTCCATTACCGCCATAAGGGCAGCCTGCAGAACAGCTCCCATCATGGCACCCATGCTTAATATAACGTAAAAGGCCGAACGGGAAAGGTTGTCGGTAAATAGGTAACCGAGTTGCCAGAAGGTTCCGCAGGGGTATGCTTCGAAGTGTTTTTCGAATGGTTCGCATAGTATTAGATGCCGTAGTTGATTCATGAATATGATATAGCCGGTGGCCTGTTCAGGCAGTTTAACTGATTTCGGCAGTGTCCATAAACTAAAGCGCATATAGCTGTCCTAGCCAGCTACGATAATTCTGTTAATATGTGGGCTTGGCGCAATAGTAGAGTGTAGAGATGAATATCTCGCGTAAAGCAGGAAATGATGAAATTATTGTCACTGAGCACCGGCCCGGTTTCAGGATCGTAATTGCTTTTGTGATGATGGGCTTGGTTTGTCTGGCAGGGCTGTTCAGTTATGGTTTTGGTTTTGAGAAGGGTAAGAAAACAGATGAAGAGGAAGCAGCCAGATTTGGAGCTGTTCAGGAAGCGTTAGATTCCAGCCTCAAAAAGAAACTTGAGCTGCAGTATAAGGTAGCTAATCTAGAGTTCGCCAAAAATGTTGATAGCCTTGCTACCAATGAATTATTGAATACGGTGCAGCGGCTTGAGGTTGAGTTAGCCGATCTTAAGGGAGAGATTTCATATTATCGGAATCTGTTCCGACCTGAGTTGGTTACCGGTAATTTGTCAATTGAGGGCTGGCAATTAAAGAGTCTGGGAGAATCTAATTTATACGAATATCGATTGATGTTGACCCAGATGTCCAAGGATGGTGATCTTGTTTCTGGCAGTGTTGATATAGAAATCCAGGGTGAACGGAACGGCGTTGAGGTGAGCGTACCTCTGGAACCGGTTTTAGATAGTCAGGATCAATCGTTGGAGTTCAGTTTCAGGTACTTCCAGAATATCAGTGGTCGGTTTTCCATACCCGATGATTTCAAACCTTCAACCGTCCAGTTAGTGGCCAGGGAAGATGGGCTGAAAGAACGACTCTATGAAAGAAACTATCAATGGCCGGTTATAGGAGGTTGAGCAGCATGATGAAATTAAGGGGTGGTAATCCAGGGCAGGTATCGTTGATTGCCGAAAATTGTAAGATTGAAGGTGATCTACTTTTTAAGTCCCAGTTGATTGTTAACGGTGTGGTGGAAGGCAATATCTGTGCTCTGGATGACCAGGACGCGATTATCACCGTCGGTCAAAGAGGATTAGTAAAAGGCGAAATCAGAGCACCAACTATCATAGTCAACGGTAAAGTTGAAGGTGATATATACTCTGAAAAGCATCTTGAATTATCACCAAAAGCCAACGTCCGCGGTGCAGTTTATTATCGAATTATTGAAATGATGAAAGGCAGTCAGCTATTGGGAAGTCTGCGTCAGATTGAGCAAAGTAAGGTAGTTCAAAAGAGCCAGAAACTGGCAACATCCAAAGAGGAATCTAAAGAGAAAACCGATTCTTGGATAAAAGCAGTCCAGAAATCGGACTCTGGTGCCTGAAATGCACTGGATTTCCACGATAGTAGGTATTAAGGGTTCAATAAAAAAATGATAGATATGACATCAATGAGTTTTACTGAGGCAGCAGCCTGTAAAGTGAAACTTCTGATTGGCGAGGAGCAGAACGAGAATCTTAAGCTGCGGGTGTTTGTCACTGGCGGCGGCTGCTCGGGGTTTGAATACGGTTTTACCTTTGATGAAGACAAGGAAGACGATGACTCTGCCATTGAGAAAAACGGCGTGACCCTTTTAATTGATCCCTTGAGTTATCAATATCTTGCCGGAGCGGAAATAGATTTTCGTGAAGATTTGCAGGGTTCACGGTTCATTGTGACCAACCCCAGTGCCAGTGCCACCTGCGGTTGTGGTAATTCCTTCTCGATATGACGCCAGGCAGGTGGTTATTTTCCTGTCTTTGAACCCGAGCCCAGAGTGTCTTTGTCAACTTCCCTGCTAAGTACGGCTAACTGCTCAAGATAAGGACTGGTCTGTAGCCGAAAGGCCTGTAACTCAGTAGATGGGATCGGTTTGGCATTGGGCAGGCCTACAGTCTTAGGATTTCGATGAACCCCACTGACCAGGAATTCGTAATGCAGGTGCGGGCCAGTCGCCCACCCGGTGGATCCAACATAACCAATTTCCTGTCCTTGTTTCACAGATTTCCCGGCTCTTATGCCCCTGGCGAATCTTGACAGATGCAGGTATTTGGTTATGTATTGTTCACCATGGTTAATGATGATGAAGTTTCCTGATGCTTCATTAGAGGATGCTTCATGAACCTTGCCATCTCCTGCAGCGACTACCGGTGTGCCCTTCTTGGCTGCATAGTCAGTTCCTCTGTGTGGACGAACCTTTTTGTGAATAGGATGAAGACGTCTTAGATTGAAACTAGAACTCACGTAAGAAAAGTGCACAGGATCTCTGATAAATGCTTTCTGCAGGCTTTCACCGTTTTCCGAAAAGTAAGTGGCATCCCCTTTGTCATTCTTATAGAGCAGGGCTGTATGCTTCTTTCCGCTGTTTGAGAACGCTGCCGCTAAGATTTTACCATCTGCAATTTTTACTCCGTCAACATAATGCTCCTGGTAAACCAACGAGAATTTATCGCCTTGGCGTAGATCCAGAGCAAAGCTGATGTCCCACTGAAACAGATTGGCCAACTCCATGATTAAGTTATCGCTCAGTCCCGCCTTTTTGCCGGCTTTGTAAAGAGATGGAAGCTTTGCAGAAATGCTCGCAGCTCGATGTGCTGTTACGATGTTGAGTTGCTTCTCTATTGTTTCAATAACGAAGCCCCTGGTTAAGCGAGTCGCCACTAGGGTATTCAATGGGTCAACTTCGTATTTCAGGATATGGATTTGGCCCGATTCGTTCTTGGTGAGTTCAAGTTCATTGCCAGGGACAATGCGCCTGAGGGCGCCGCTGCCATCAGCCTGGAGAATTTCCTGAAGATCTCTTGCCTGGAAGTCCAGCTTTGCAAACACATTAGATAGATTGTCATCTTGCAGAATGACATAAGTTGTCCTGGCATGGTTCAGCGGATCTTCAGGTGGGCTCGCGCCAGCTTCAGCATTGTTTTCAGGCCACGCATTGATGCTATCTGCTGATGCAGAAGTGTCAGGCTTTATTGGTAACGCCAGAGAGAAGGTGTCATTGCTATCTTTTTCGGGCGGATCAATCGGGGCTAAGAAGCTGAGAATCAAGGTGCCTATTGCCAGAATTGCCGCAATTTTGAGGTTTGAGAGAGGATAGTGGCCCATAATGTAATCAGTTGCTAGTAGAAGGTGTGCGCATAACAGCTATTTGTGGCCTAAGCTTATAAAAATGGAGCCAAAAAGCAAGGAAGTCTTATCAAGCGCTGACTGTTTTGATGAATATGGATCTGATTTTGGATTGACTCGATAATGAATGTTGGGTTAGTTGTTGGCTTAGCCATGCAGGGTTGGGGATTAGCTTTTTTTGTGGTGAGGTTCCAACCAACCTGTTTGTGGGTTATCAATGAAAGTTTTGCAGGCTAATTATCAATGGCGGTAAGATCAGACTGCGATGTAGTGGGTTCTTTTGTTAATTTCAGATTTTCGCATCAGCAGAGTCGATATTTTAGTCAGGCATTCTGCCTTTCGTAGCCAGGATAGGTATAATTCTCCGCAACCCGCGCAGTCAGATGCTGTTTGTTCCAGATGCTGTTTGTTCCAGATGCTGTTTGTTAAAGAAGGGTGAAAGTCGAGAAGCTATCAGGTCTATTTATGGAGATAAAGCGGTGACACTGAAATCTGAATTTTTGCTACCGGACATGAAGTCGAAAGGTTTGATTGCCCAGGTCAGTAATGAACAGCAGTTGCAAGAACATCTGAGTTCGGGCCAACGCGCTGTCTATTGTGGGTTTGATCCCACCGCTGACAGCCTGCATATAGGGAATTTAGTCCCTTTGCTGGCTCTCAGGCGATTTCAGCTCTACGGGCATACGCCAATTTTGCTGGTTGGTGGGGCAACTGGAATGATTGGCGATCCTGGAGGAAAGAGCCGTGAGCGTGAACTCAAGCCGGTAGAGCAGGTCAGGCAGTTTGTTGACAAGATCAAGGTCCAGGCAAGTGGATTTCTGGATTTTGATTGCGAAGACAATGCCGCGGTGGTTGTTGATAACGCTGAGTGGACAAATGGACTTAATGTCATTGAATACCTGAGGGATGTGGGAAAACATTTTAGTGTCAATGCGATGGTTCAGAAGGAAACAGTGCGTCGCCGACTGCAGGATGACAGTCTAGGTATCAGTTATACGGAATTCAGCTACATGATTTTGCAGTCTTTTGATTTTGTAGTTTTGTACAGGCAGCACAATTGTACTATCCAGATTGGTGGCAGTGATCAATGGGGAAACATCACCAGTGGTATTGATCTGATTAGACGTATGGAATCAGGGCATGCGCATGCGCTGACCTATCCCTTGATAACCAAAGCTGATGGTAGCAAATTTGGGAAAAGTGCTGATGGGGCTGTTTGGCTGGATCCCGAAAAAACGTCACCTTATAAATTTTATCAGTTCTGGCTCAACAGTGCAGATGCTGATGTGCTTCAGTTTCTTCGAACCTTTACTTTTCTTGACCAGAAAGAACTGGTTGCCATTGACCACGCTCACCTTGAGGAGCCAGGAAAGAGGCTTGCGCAGCATAAATTGGCCTGTGAGGTGACTAGGCTGGTTCATGGAGAGGAAGGCCTTGATGGGGCTCAGAGGATTACTAGAGCAATATTCACTAACGATCTGGATAGACTATCTGAAGGCGATTTTGAACAGTTAGCTCAGGATGGGCTTCCCTGCACTCATTTGGCTGAGGAGGTAATTTCTCTGTTAGATTGCCTGGTGGAATCAGGTTTGGCAGTTACTCCAAAAGGACAGGTGACGCGAGGTCAAGCCAGGAAATTAATACAATCTAATGCGGTATCCGTCAACGGTGTAAAACAAAGCGACGAGCATTGCCTGCTGGATCGTTCGGGAGCGTTATTTTCTCGCTACCACCTGGTTCAAAAAGGAAAGAAGAATCATCATTTGATTGTTTTGAGTGGTAGCGCCTGACCGTATAATAAATGTCAGGCTGAACCCAGAGGTCAGTCTGCATTGCCGTCAGAATGGGCAACAGTGGTTTGTGCTGAGCCTGGAGTCAGGCACTTCTCGAACGCCAGATTCTGCAGGGTAATGAATCTGGGTAATCAAGGTGTTATCGAGGGGCTATTTGATTCGTCCCGCAGCGTAGCAGGTAGTCCATGACGTGTAGCACGTCTGAGGGTGTTCAAAGAGATGGCTGCCTGAGATGAAAACAGCGCTGTTAGTTTGATTGACAGTTGCTATAGTTATCACAGGAAGGATCGAAAAGCCGGCCAATAAAATGCACAGCGAAAAGATTCTGGGATTATTGTGTTTGGATCAGCTTATGGCTTTATCGCTGGAGTTTCATGCTGCGCCGGTAATGGTGAAACAGCAGCCTTATCTGCTGGTTGATTTAAGTTCCGCATGTTCTCAACCTGACTATAATAGCCAGGGTCTGGGATGCTGGTTGCAGCGTCAGGCTGTGCCAGTCATCGGCTATTTAAGGGATGCGAAAACCCCCAATGACATGCTTGAGTATGTTGATCTGGTTGTTGATCGCGTTATTGATCTGGATCGCATCACAGCCAATATTGCTGAAAACCCGGTTAGCTCAATGGTGCTGATTCAGGTTCTTCGCAGTACCGAATCTATGGATGTCCAGCAAGCCCTGACTGTAGAGTCGCTTGCTTATTCAACCCTGCAGAGTGGCACTGAATTCACCACCTGGTTAGAACAGTTTCGGGAATCGAATAGAAGGGGTATTGAAAATACAACTTTGCCTGACCGCTCGCCACCGGTTTTGTTGTCTCGCGAGGCAGCTGTGCTGAATATCAGGCTTAATCGGCCAGATAATAATAATGCCCTTTCAGTTGAGATGCGCGATGGGCTGTTTGAAGCATTTCAACTGCTGGCGATGGATAGCAGCATTAAAATGGCGAGAGTCTCAGGTCTGGGGCCTTGTTTCAGTACGGGTGGTGACCTCCTCGAATTTGGTGGTTTTGCTAATCCAGCGGATGCGCATCGGGTGCGCACATTAAGTTTACCGAGCCGAGTTCTAGCAGAGCATGTTGACCGGGTAGAGTTTAACCTGCATGGCGCCTGTATCGGTTCCGGAATAGAGATTCCAGCCTTTGCGAGTCATGTGACAGCCCGGCCTAAGGCCTTCTTTCAATTACCAGAAGTATCCCTGGGTCTCATCCCTGGGGCGGGTGGCTGCGTGAGCATTCCCAGGCGGATAGGTCGGCAGCGAACGGCTTACTTTGCACTCAATGGAAAACGGATCAACGCTCGCACGGCACTGGAGTGGGGGCTAATTGACGCTATTGTGGATTAACACGCCGGCACGCCAGGTAGCAATGACCTGATTAGCGTTCAGATTCTGTCGGGCCTTGCGCCAGTTGCAGTTGAGCAAGCACATATGAGCTAGTTCGCCCGTCTCAAGTTTCCTCTGGTGCCCCGGATTATCGAGTTCTCCCAGGAACAGGGAAATCGCCTGCTCCGGAGTCAGCGCTTCTGAAGTATTTATTGTTCTACTGTTATAGCTTTGACGAGATACTGCAGCCTGCATCGCCCGCCATGGGTCGGCGTTACCAAATGGTGCATCAGTACCGCCAGCGAGTTCAATCCCATGGTCGAGGAATCCCCTGCATCGATAGAGTCCGGGGATGTCTTCATGGCTTAGGTCGCTTAGGTATTGGTCACCGCGTTCCTGAATGAAATTGGGTTGAGTCACAACAAGGAGGTTGAGCTCTGACAGTGATTTCAGAAGGTTGCTTGGAACAATGGAGGCGTGTTCAATTCTGTCACCCTTGACCGGGCCAGCCTCAGATATTGCTGCCAGTGCAAATACCAGCTCTATTTCGGTCACACAGTGAAAAGCAACCGGCCTGGATTCACAATGGCTTTCAATGATGAGACTACAGACCTCGTAGAAGTCCGGTAGTTTGGCTTCGTGCAGATGAATCTTAGTGGGTCCTATTTTCAGCCTATTTCCATAAAGAGGTCCTTCCAGTCTGGATAAGCTTGGTCGGCCGGCAATTACAACATCCTGAAGCAGCTTATTTTGTTGTTGTTGAGAGGATAGGTAATTCGCGATAAATTGATCGTTGCGGGGCGTCATATCGGTAACCAGTGCCACGCCAAAGCGGGCCAGATCGCGACTGATTTGACTGAGATCAGGTGGAGAAGCAGCAAGTCGATGGTGAAGCCACAGATCTTCATCATAAAGCTGGCCTTTGTCCCAGGACATACCAGACGGCTGAGCCTCTTTTGAACCAGACCTGAGAATTTCCAGACCTTTTGAATTAATAATCCAAAGCCGGCCACTGCGATGCTGGATTCTGACGGGTCTGCCTGGCAGGTGTTGATCTAGCCAGTGTCTATCGATGATGCCTGCGACTGATTCATGATAGGCCACCCCTCTTATCCAGGTAGTGCCCGCGCTTTGTTGTTCGAGCAGGTGGGCTAAGGCCGTTTCGGTATTGATCTCAGGCGGCCCACAGACGATGGATGCTGATCTGGCTGCAAGCGCCAGCAGATGAATATGGTGATCTGCAAGGGATGGCAACAGGCTGCCGCCCCGGGCATCGATCACTTCTTCCCGGTCGAGTCTAGGGAGTGTGCCCATGGCCGTTATTTTAGATCCTGTGATGCGAACGTCGATCAGAGGCTGAGCAATTGCCGTGTAGTTGTATATTTCTGCATTCGTTATGAGGATAGAGTCACCTGCATTATCAATACCTGTTTGCTGTATTCTTCTGGCTGACCCATCAAGCACTTGGCCATGGTAAGCTCGATTAGGTTGGCTGTATTCGTTGTCACTGATTGTTTCGGTTAAATTACTGAGAGTCCTGGACTTTGGAGTAATCAGCGAAACTGCGCAATGAGAGCGATCACGCTACTACAAGCAACAAGACTAATAGTGTAGCCAGATATTGCTGGCTGCGCTTACGTTAATGCCCGTTATTGTTCTTCATCAGTCAAATCGATGTCTTAGTTTCAGGGCGTTCAGGCAATCGGTTACCCCTACTGCGCCAATTTTATATTTGATCTAGCACTTGGTTTGTCTGGCTGAATTGTTGGCGAGAAATCCCTCGGCAGGCAGTTTAGAAAACAATAGAGCACGGGGATTGATAGTAATTTTTATTGTTGGCTTTTTGTTAGACGAGCGCTTTCAAATAGAATGAGAAGACTGATTGCGCAGATGCCCAGACCGAAAAATTCTCTGGCTTCTTCAATATAAGGTTTTTCAGGCGACATTTCAGCTATCAGGTCAGCTGGCACGCCGAGTTCAAAGAGGTCTACGGGCGCTTGTGATAGCGTTCCCATCCAGAAAGCAAGGCCCACTGCGGCTAAGTGTATGATCCAGATTTTTTGGCGTCCAATGAGTTCAGCCAACCAGAGCAAGCTGCACAGCAAGTAGACCATAGACCAGGGCAAAGGATCGGGGTCATTTAACTGGAGGATACTGAATCCAGCAAAAACCAGAATCCATACCCAGCAATGTAACTTTCGACGTGCGTTCATAGTGAGCCAGGTTCTCCGATGATGAGGCTGAAATAAACAATTGATGTAACATTATATTGTAAAGGAAATTAATTAGCGTGAGGGTTTACAAGGAACAATAACAATTAAGAAGTTGCTTTGGGAAGACCGATGTTGGGTAGCCTGTTTGCCGGCGAAGATAATAGTCAGGTTGCCGATGATGATCCAACGATGCCGGAATCAGAAAGCGACGGCGCATCAAGGTGATGTGAGGTTGGTTTGGCCGGTGATGAACGCTGGGAAAATTTGGTGGAGCCAGGCGGGATCGAACCGCCGACCTCCTGCGTGCAAGGCAGGCGCTCTCCCAGCTGAGCTATGGCCCCTGAATAATCACAGTTGATAAACACTGCCATGATTAAAGGTTTACAATATACATCTCAGGTTGTTTGAAGTCAGTATGTTTGTTCAAAGAGCCGGAAACGATTCTTTGCCAGAAGCGACATACCTGCTACATTAATTTCTAATCTGGTGGGTCTGGGTGGATTTGAACCACCGACCTCACCCTTATCAGGGGTGCGCTCTAACCAACTGAGCTACAGACCCGATTATAAAATAACTTTGGCACCTGAGGGCGCGTATTATACGCAGCCCATCCTATATTACAAATAGACAATGGAGGTGATGGAGGTGATGGAGGTGAATGCCCGGTGATAACTGATGGAGCGAAATCAATCCTTAGATTGTTGTCTCAGGGTACAGTCGTTACTGCGGATTTAGCCTTGGAGGCGCTGCTGAAAAAACTGGGCCTGGATTATCAGATCGACCCAGTCAATGGCCTATCGTTGAGGCGTGAACTGAAGTTGCTGAATTATGCCGTAATTGAACCGTTAATAGGGCCTGATGCCAGTTTGAATCTGCTTTGGGAAGTGGATTCGACTAATCGGCATGTCATTGATTCATTGCAGCCGGGGCAGACCCTGGTGTGCATTGCTGAAGTGCAGACGGCTGGACGGGGACGACGTGGCAAGCATTGGATCAGTCCTTTCGCGAGGAACATTTATCTCTCGGTGGGCAAGGTACTTACAGTGAGAATGGCTGACCTGGCTGGACTCAGTCTGGTGATCGGCATAGAGGTTGCCCAGTTGCTGCGAGATAAGGGCTGTTCGTGCGTTGGTCTTAAGTGGCCGAATGATCTATTGACCTCAGAGGGTAAGCTGGGCGGTATTCTGGTGGAGTTGGGTTCTCCGGGCCCGGAGGGTATACCGGTCTGTGTCGGTATTGGATTAAATGTGACCAGTAATACCCAGGGTTACGATTCGATTGACCAGAATATTTCCTTTTTGTCCGATTACATGGATGTCGATAGATCGATATTGGCGGGTGAAATGGCTGAGAAAATTATCTATGCTATGGCAAACCACGGTCCTGAATCGATGAATGACTATCGGCTTATATGGAAAAATCTAAACCAATTCAATGGTCGTAAAGTACAGGTTAGTGCGGCTGGGAAAAAGGTTGAGGGGATAGATGCAGGGATCGACCCTCAGGGCCGGTTGATTTTGCATACAGCCAACGGCATTGAGTATTGTATCGCAGGCGAAGTCAGTGTGAGGGCGGTGAATGCTGAATAATCAACTGATTAGGCTCCTGGTAGTTGTCAATTTACTGGCCGCTGCGATTTTCATTTTTCAGTGGCGCGCGGATCAGATCAATGCGTTGTCGAGCAGCAGTAAAGATCGAGTTGGCCTGCTGCATAAAAGCATACGCCTGGTCAGTGAAACCAGTCGTGACGCTGCAGTTACCAGAAAGCCAGGCGGTGTAGCCGGGGCAACGCAGCTGGTGCGCTCGGGTACTTTGGCGGAAAGTGTCAGTGATCCCATTACGGTCGCTCCTGTTTGCATCATGCTGGGACCTTATTTCAATCTATCCAATGCCAGAAGCGCAGCAAATTCTGCAGGGCTTGACGACGACTGGATAGAAAGCGAAGACTTTACGGATGATAAAGTGGACTACCGTGGTTATATTGCCCCTGCCAGTTCTATAGAGGAGGCGTATCGCACCCTTAAACTGTTACGGTCTAACGGCATCGATAGCTTTGTTATGACCGATGGTCCACTCGCTCGAGGTATATCATTGGGCGTGTTCTCCAATAGAGAGTCGGCTGAGCGATTCAGGAGGCAGTCTTCCTTGATAGTCTATAAGCCAGTCGTTGCCCCTATTTCTCGAATCCAAAGAAGCCATTGGTTAAAACTGGAGCATAAAGACCGGAATATTCTCGATAAAATCGCTGATAAAATTATCGCGCAGTCACTCCCTGACAAGATATCAGTTCGACCTGTGTGTCAATAGCGGCCCGTAGGCACACGATTTATTGAAAACCAGACAATTTTCTGCTGTGCACCTGTACGGGGAGGTGATATTGGCATAGAATCCGCTCCCTGACGTGCCGCTATAGCTCAGTTGGTAGAGCAACTGATTTGTAATCAGTAGGTCCCGAGTTCGACTCTTGGTGGCGGCACCA
>DUBB01000050.1:146619-195350 GCA_012960535.1 Gammaproteobacteria bacterium | reverse complement strand
AAATGAGCCTGTCTCCCGGACCGCTGGATAAAGAAAAACGCAAACGCTTCTATGCCGACCTGGATTTACTCAAAGAACAGGCCAACGCCCTTCAGGTGCTTGGCTTTGACCAAATCTCTATTGATTGCGTACCGATTTTCCAATTGGGTTTTCGTTCAAGCGACGCGATGATCGATCACCTGGAGCAAATCTACAGGGCCTTGCAGCCTGAACTGGATTAACAATAATAAACGGAGATAGCCATGAAACAGGCACAACGTACCGGGCCACTGGATGATCTAACCATCATCGATTGCACCATGGCTTTTGCGGGGCCGTTTGGCACCGTATTACTGGCCGATCTAGGCGCAAACGTCATCAAGGTCGAACCGCCCAACGGTGACAATTTTCGACCCGTGCCGCCCTTCCCACCCGATTACGAGCACGCCCGTAACCACGCCGATGCCGGCGTCGATTACGGTATGTCCTTTGCCGGCGTTAACCGTAATAAACGCAGTATCTGCCTTGACCTCAAGAAGCCAGAAGATAAAGAGATCCTGCTGCAACTGTGCGAACAGGCCGATGCCATCGTCGAAAACATGCGGGCCGGCGTCATGGATGACCTGGGCCTCAGTTACGAGACCATCGCTGAGCGCAACCCCGCTATCGTTTATGGCGCTGTACGCGGCTATGGCGATCCGAGAACAGGAGACAGCCCCTACTCGTCCTGGCCCTGCCTGGACGTCGCTGGCCAGAGTGCCGGTGGTCTGGTTGAGGCGACCGGTGATTTGTTCCCGATCGCTATCGCCGACATCTATCCGGGCACCCTGATGGCCCTGGGTATGGTGTCTGCCATTCATCGTGCCCAGCAGACCGGTGAAGGGGAGTTTTTTGACGTTGCCATGTACGACAGCATGCTGACTCTGCTGAAGCCGAACGTCGCCGCATACAGCTTAACCAAACAATCGCGAAAACCGGGCAAAAAAATACTGGTCCCCTTTGGCCTGTTTCCAACGGTGGACGGCAGAATAGCCATTGCCGCACCGGTTGAGCGCCACTGGCAGCTACTCTGCGACGCCATGGGACGGCCGGAGCTCGGCAAAGACGATCGAACCCGTAACAACTTCAAACGCGTTGAGAATCAAGCTTTCACCGAAGAAGTGGTTGCCAGCTGGACATCGACTCGAACCAAACAGGAAATTCTTGATCTCATCGGCGGCAGTGTTCCGTGCGGACCCGCCAATTCAATGGCCGAGGTATTCGCAGATCCCCATGTTGCCGCAAGAAACATGATCCAGCAGTACCAACTGCCAGGCGAGAACCCTGAGGTGGCACTGTCAGGTAATCCAATCAAGTTTACCAAGAGCCAAACCAGTTTTTATCAAGCGCCACCCAGACTGGGAGAACATAACGAAGAGATCCTGGCCGAGTTTGGTATCACGCCTGCGAAGTAACATAGCTAACTGATATCGGGAACCCCGGAACATTGACGACAGAAGTCGTGGTACGCTCAACCAGGCTAGGCCTAAAGCACTGGCCATCTTAGGTGGCCTGTCCCTATCTATAGAGAAGGAGGAAACAACATGTACACCTGCACCTGGGCCCCGTCTACCTTCTCTGGTACCCAAGTAGTGAAAAGCAAACAACCAGTAAAAGAGATGCCGAAAGGTCGCCAGCTCAGGGAACTGGTACGCCAGTATGTGCACCGGCTCGAGCAGCTTGACCTCAGTCACCTGTTGATAGCCCAGCGCTGGTGGGGTAACGCCAGCGACATTGAAGGCTCCACCTTGGACTGCCTGGCCATGACCGATTACATCGCTGCCCACAGCAACAGCATCAGGCTGGTCACCGCCATTCATCCCGGGTTCTTTCATCCCGCTGTGATCGCCAAATGGGCGTCCACCCTGGACAACCTCAGTGACGGTCGCTGGAGTATCAATGTAACCAGTGGCTGGAACCTGGAGGAATTTTCCAAATACGGTATTGATCCTCTGGATCATGGTGGTCGCTATGCACGATCATCAGAATTCATCGAAGTATTGCGCGGCGCCTGGGATAACGAGCTGTTCAATTACCAGGGCAGCTATTACCAGGTACAGGACCTGGTGCTGGAACCCCGCCCGACTAGCCCTTTGGAGGTGTTCCAGGGCGGCCAGTCAGATGCTGCCATCACCATGGCCGTGCAGCAATCAGACTGGATGTTCCTCAATGGCGGCTCGCTGGAGAAAATCCAGGGTCTAATCGATAAAGTCAGGGCCAGGGCAGGCACACAGGCAGCATGCCCCCGGTTTGCGGTCTACGGCATCCCCCTTTGTCGTGCCACCGATGCGGAAGCAGAGCAGGAAATCAGCGCCATGTTAAACAATATAGATCCCGTGGTGTTAGCCGCCCGCAAGAAACGCCTCATTGGCGCCGAAGGCATGTGGGCCAATGCCGATGCCCTGAGCATGCTCGATACCAACGAGGGTTATGCCACGGGCCTGATCGGTTCGCCGGAAACCATTATCGAGCGCCTGGCAGCACTCAAATCTTCTGGTGTGGATATGATTCACCTGGCCCTGGGCGACCCATTATTTGAAAGCGAAGTGCTACCCGTGATCCAGGGATTATAATCGCCCATGATCTAAGTAGTACCCAGACCTGGCTAAACCGGTGTTCTCCGTTTTCTCACAATTGATCCGCGTCCCTGGATTGCCTCGCTATGACTGAAACCTACACAAAAATTTATCTATCCAGAAACTTCATCAGCTACTGAATAAAGCCTTAATTATTCAATCAGGCACGGCGATCAAAACCTGTCATAAACAGCGCAATTTAAACATAAACGCTGGTCACACAAGCAGACAACAGGCGATTGCCCCGTTCAGTGGATATTTCAGCGGACAGTTCAGAGGATAGTTCAATGGATAGTTCAATGGACAGCCCAGTAGATAGTTCAATGAATTGCCCAGTGAATAGTCCAGAGGATAGTTCAGTGAATAGTTCAGTGAATAGTCCAGTGAGCCCTGTTACTGGGCTAGTTCGGTCAGGATCGAATACCACAGGGTCATCGCGACTGGCAGTGTTGCCACGGGCACGCGCTCGTTCAAACCATGCGCAAACTCATCGGATGCCTTCATGAAGATACCGGAAAAAGTATAGCTGGGAATGCCCACCGCCCGAAAGTGCAATCCATCCGATGCACCCGAGGCCATATGCGGAATGATAGCCAGCCCAGGATAAGAAAGGTGCACCCCATTGGCTATGGCATCGAACACATCCTTCCGCAAGGGTGATGGGTCACTCTCGAGCGGGTTATCCAGCGTTTTCCACTCAATATCACTGTTGCCAACCAGCGCTTTTAAAGTATCCAGCGTGCTGGCAACGCCTACACCAGGGAAAATCCGGCAATTCACCGTCGCGGTGGCTGATTGTGGTAAAGCGTTTTCGGCATGACCACCCCTGAGCATGGTGGGTACACAGGTGGTCCCGGTCGAGCCTGCATAACCAGGATGTCGTCGCAACAGGGCCACGGCCTCTTTATCTGCCGGGTTGTCCGAGAAACGCGTCATCGCCTGGCCCAGTTGCCCGCCTACCAATAACGCGGTCTGTCGGAAATAGGAACGGGTCAGTTCACTATCCTCAACCGGAAATTCAAAATTGAATATTTTTGTCAGCGCCAGAGTCAGATCCTTGATGGCATTATCCGTTCGCGGCAGCGAGCTGTGACCACCGGCATTGCGGGCCGTCATCTCGAATGTAGCATAGGTTTTTTCGGCAACGTCTACCGAGAAGGCAACCGCCTCGCCGGTTGCTTCATCCAGGTGACCACCTCCGCCATCGGCAATCAGGGCAAATTCAGCATCGATCAAATGACGGTAGTCGGTCGCCAGCTGGCGGGTGGTTTCCATATAGCTTTCTTCATCGCCGGATAGCGCCAGTACCAGATCACGGCTCGGCACAAAACCTTCCGCCTTCAAGCGCATCAGGGTGGCAACCAGCACCGACATACCAAATTTATTGTCACTGGCGCCACGGCCAAAATAATAACCGTTTTCCTCAATCAGCGTGAAGGGATCGCGCTGCCAGTCCTCCGGCAGTGCATCCACGACATCCATGTGAGCGGAAAGCAGAATCGGTTTCCTGCCGGAAGAACCATCACCCGGATAACGCACCACCAGGGCTGCTGTTCTGCCCATGGGCAGCAGGTGAAGATCCTGTGGGTCAAAACCTGCCAGCTTCAGCTCTGCAGCAAGATAGGAAGCCAGTTCAGGAACCAGACCAAAACCGTCTGCCGTGCGCATGGTGACACTGTGTCGCAGTAATTCCAGGGCTTTATCCTGGAACGGCTCTTGGTACTGGCTGGCTTGAGCGCTGAAACTCAGCGCAGCCAGCAGGCAGCCGGCCAGCAAACTCTTAATTATTCTCATATGACTATCTCTTATATCCAACCTGGGATGGCAGGTTTTCGGGTTAAAATCAGGTTTGTCTGAACCGCTAAAAAATAGCGCTCAAGGTTGGTATACCTACCCATTGATCTATCTTGGTATAGCGATCATACCAGTTCAAGTTGCGGCGCATCCTGTCTGCCTGAAAGATAACCGGGTAATAGCCCACAGCAGCCTGAACTTAGCTGTATCCGCCAACAAACCTGTGTAGTACCCTAAAGCCAAACTACACGCTTAATAACCACCGGGGACCTAACAATGACCACACTTTATGATGTCAGCGTAAAAACGTATATACAAGAATTAGGTGCAGTCTCCGGGGTGCTTGAAAAAGGCCGACAGTACTGCGAGGAAAATAACATCGAGTTGGATGACATCGTCAACACGCGCCTGCATCCCGATATGATGCCATTCCATTTTCAGATCGTATCTGTGGTACATCACTCCCAGGGTGCGATGCGGGGTGTTCAGGCCGGAGAGTTCACAACGCCGTCATTCGCCATCGACAAGGACTACCAGGAATTACACGATTCCGTCAAAGCCGCGCTGCAGGAAGTCCAGCAGCTCACTCCAGATGCTGTTAATGCCCTGGAAGGCAATGATCTCATGTTCAAGATCGGTGATCGCGGCATGCCATTTATCGCGGAAGATTTCTTAATGTCGTTCTCGCTGCCTAATTTCTATTTTCACGCGACCACGACCTACGACATATTAAGGATGAAGGGAGTTCCCCTCGGAAAGAGAGACTTCCTGGGCCAGATGCGAATAAAAGCTTAGCCTATACCGTCACAAACGAGCCTGAATCACTATCGGCCCGGGCTGGGCCCGCTAAGATCAACTCGAATACTGCTGCAATTGTTCCAGGTAGCGCTGTTTCTGCTCATCTTCTGCCCAGCTGGTTTCGAATGCATGACGGTTAAGTTGCATAATCTCAGCACGGCTGAATTCGGCTTCTTCAATCAGCGCCAGATAGTTATCGGTGAGATAAGCACGAAAATAGCCCGGGTCATCTGAATGGATAGAGACCTTCATGCGCCTGGCCAGCATGGCCTTGATTTCCTGACTGGTCAGCGACTGGACCACAAAACGATTCGACACAGGACAGACCGTCAAACCTAATCCCCTGCTGGCGATTTCCTGGCACAGTTTTTCGTCTTCCAGGGAGTTGATACCATGATCAATCCTGTCCACTTCAATATCGTCCAGGCACTGCCAGATATGGTCGACAATATCCACCTGGTTAACATCACAATGCATGGTCAGTTTGTAGCCTTCCTGCCGTGCCAGTGCGAATACTTCGCGGAATTTAGAGGGGGGGTTATCTTTTTCGTCAGAATCAAGGCCAACGCCAATAATCCAATCACGATAAGCCAGACTCATGTGCAGATGCTGCATGGCTGATTCTGCCGATGCGTCCCGGAGAAAACACATAATGAGATTTGATTCGATGCCCAGTTTTTCTCTGGCAGCGACCTGGGCCCGATGAATGCCGTTGATAACGGTGGCAAAGCTTACACCGCGACTGGTATGGCCCTGCGGATCAAAAAAAGGTTCAACATAGACAATATTGTCCTCGTGAGCTCGCAAGAAATAGTGGTAAGTCAGCTCAAAAAAATCCTCCTCGGTCTGTAACACCCCCATGGCCGCGTAATAGATGGCCAGGAAAGACGGTAAATCATGAAAATTGTAAGCGGCAATAACCTCTTCCGGGGTCTTGTATTCCATCTCAATCTGATTTCGCTCAGCCAATGCAAATATGTGCTCAGGTTCAAGCGTACCTTCCAGATGAACATGTAGTTCGGCTTTTGGCATGTCGCGGATAAAGTCTTGCATGGAAGTGTCCTAATAAGTTGAAGTCGGGCATTAAAGTAGCCTCTGAAATTTCAAACATGAGCCCCTGTCGGTGCAGGGCAGGCGCAGTTAAAAGTTGCCATAGACCGCCTTGCCCTTATCAGAGCATCTGCATAATCCCGTTTACCGCCATCGCAGCCAAAGCCAGGCTTCCCAGAATAAACAGCGAGAAACGAACCATGACTGGATTGGTCGTGGATTGCACAATGCTGTGGACCACTCTTAAACCGGTATACAACCAGGCCAGGTAAAGATTCAGGCCTGTACCCAGCCCAACCACAGCCAGTGTAATCGCAGTGGCGTAGAATAAGGTGGGCTGCTCCATGAGGTGATTGTAATTGTCAGCTTTCCATTGAACTTCTTTAGGTATCTGGCCTGCAAGTTCTGCAGTACGCTGACCAGCGGCTGGACCAAGCTTCGCGGCGCCAATAGCTGGTAGGCGGGTGGCCGCCATCCAGATCAATTGAACCATCGACCAGAGCACCAAAACGAGAACGGGGAGAAGAATGGGGTGGGTATTTATCATCACAACGATCCTCTGAAATAATATTGCTTATCACAAAGCCTAGCGTCTCAAGACCGCAGCCACAACAGCTATGACACGAAAAGCTTAGTTTTAAGTGTGCAGTTCAAGGGACAGTTCAAGGGACAGTTAGGCTGGCGGCTTACCTACCACAACACACTGGAATCAAGCAGTATTTGCTGAAAAGCTGAAACGTCAAAACTGGACTGGTTTCGGTTCGTCTCTGGCCGTCACAGGTGGAACAGTTTTCTGGCATTCTCACCGAGCACCAGATTACGGCGATGTTCGCTCATGGGCGCAAGCGCTGTATGGACTTCTGACATGGCATCCGCATGAGAGTCAATATGCGGATAATCACTGCCCCAGAGAAAGTGCTCTTCGCCAAGCAGATCACACTGCGCATCGATGGAGCGTTCAGACGGGTCCATGACAAACCAGAAATTTTCCCGCATATATTCGCTGGGCTTTCTTTTCAGGTTAGCCATGGCACCGAAACGATCATATTTTTCATCGAGCCGGTCCATCAGGTAACTGGCATAACCCGCACCAGATTCAACAATAGCGATCTTCAAACCCGGGAATCGGTCAAACAGACCATCACAGATCAGCGCCGCCGTTGCCGGTATCAGCTGCATGGTGCCACCAAGTGCAAACGAGAAAACCGTATTCATTGGCTCGGTATTGCTGTCCCACCAGCGCGTCGCCGATAAATTGATGACCCGATCAAATCGAACAATGAGATGAATACAGACCGGTAGGTCTGCTTCGACCAACATCTGCCATAACGGATCAAAATCAGGATGCGAAGGCCGTTTCCCAGCTACCGGTTCTGGGGCCAGAAACATGCCCTTGAAACCGAGTTTAAGACAACGCTGTAATTCCACTTTGGCCAGTTCGACGTCATACAGCGGAATATGCGCGATGGGCACAATCCTGTTAAGTGCGGGAGATGCAAAATCCCATTGCCAGTTGTTATAGGCTCGCGCATAGGCCATGGCCAGTTCCGGATCATCCGGTTTGTCCCAGAGAATACCGATCGTCGGAAAGACCACGCCAGCATCCACGCCCCATTCATCAAGCAATTTTACCCTGGCAGTGGTGTCGTAACTGGCCAGCGGACAACCATCCATATAGGGTATATCAGGATCGATGAACAACTTATCGGCCTGGTGCTCTACTCCACCAAGCGAGGCCAGTCGCCCCGACAGCAGGACCTTATTATCAACTATAAGCTCCTCTCGGCCACTATTGTTTTTACGTATAGTAATAGAACGATCCCTGTATTGAGGCTCGAGATAATTGTCCCAGAGATCTGCAGGTTCCATTACATGAGAATCCATGTCGACAACAAAAGGTTTAGTCATTGGATGCTCCACCAACTTTCTTAGTCTCGTTTATAGGCTCTGATGTAAACGCTCAGATAGGTCTTCCGGTAACAGTCTAGCTTCAACTGAAACCGCCAACAAGCAGCACAGCAACTTCGCCATTGCCAGTTGATTACCCAGCAAGGGGTTTAGCTGACCAACAATTACCCCCGGCAGCACGAATTATAGCAGGTCCTGCCCCAACCCAGACCGGGAGCCCAGGACGGAACCCGGCAACAAATTTAGAATTCCTGAGCATGTGGTCGACTCAACTAGTTGTCAGCAGGACTTGAGACTAGCGTCTCTAGCGGGCAGAATCGAGGCAGCAGATTCAAAAAACAAGGAGGCGCCAATGCCCAGACGCTCAGGCGGTAGAAAGTCTCGAATCGCGATCAGAACAGCGCCGCTGGCAGAGGAACTCAGACCGGTTCAGCCGGGCGAAAGTGGCGGCCAGTACCGTCCTCTGACGGAGGCTGATACCGAGGCGATAGTGGATAACTGCTTTCGCATCCTGGAAGAAGTTGGCTTTGCTCAGGCCACACCGCATTGTATAGAGACCTGTACCGCCTATGGTGCAGAGCTGGGCAAAGACGGCCGCCTGCGCATGTCTCGTGATGTTGTACAAAAAGCACTTGAAGCTACCCCCAGTGAACTCACTCTCCATGCCCAGAATCCTGCACAGGATCTGACTTTGAGCGGCTCGAAAGTGTATTTCTCCACCGCCGGCGCTGCAGTCATGGTGGTAGATCCAACGACTGGGGAATATCGAGATTCGACAGCTCAGGATCTGTATGACATGGCTCGTATTACAGATACCTGCGAGCATATTCACATGTTCCAGCGCACCTGTGTGCTGCGCGATATCCTCGATAACTGCGCCATGGATATCAATACTACCTACAACGCGATCATGGGCACCAGCAAGCATGTAGGCGCTTCCTGGACAGAAGCACAGCATCTGCAGGAAACCTTGAAATTACTGCATATGGCTGCGGGTAGTGAAGCAGCCTGGCGTGCCCGGCCCTTTGTCAGTCAGTCTAACTGCTTCGTGGTACCCCCCATGAAGTTCGCCGAGGAAGCCCTTGAATGCCTTAAAATTGCCGTAGAAGGTGGCATGCCAGTGCTGCTTTTGTCTGCGGGGCAGGCAGGCGCCACCGCACCTCCCTGTCTGGCGGGCACCATCTCCCAAGCCTGGGCGGAGTGTCTCGGCGGCCTGGTTTATGTCAACGCTATCAAACCAGGCGCACCTGCCATCATCGGTACCTGGCCATTTGTGTCAGACCTTCGTACCGGCGCCATGAGCGGAGGATCACCCGAGCAGGGTATCCTGTCTGCAGCCTGCGCCCAGATTGGTCACTATTTTTCTCTACCCATGGGCACGGGTTGTGGCATGTCTGACTCAAAAGTACCTGATTTTCAGGCAGGTTCTGAGCACGGCTATAACGCCGCGGTAGCAGCCCTGTCTGGGGCAAACATCATCTATGAAGCCGCCGGTATGTACGCCAGCCTGCTTGGTACCTGCCCGGAGAGTCTGCTACTCGACAATGACATACTCGGCGCCAGCCTGCGCATGGCAAAAGGTGTTACCGTGAACCAGGATACGCTGGCTTTCGATACCCTGAAGGACGTCTGCTTGAGCGGCACGGGCCACTATCTGGGCTCTGACCAGACGCTCAGCGTCATGCAGAGCGAATACATCTATCCTGAATTTTCTAATCGCATGAGCCCCAACGACTGGAAAGATGCTGATCGGCCAGACCCACTGGTCCAGGCTACTGCTCGAAAAAGGGAGATCTTATCCAGCCACGTTCCACGGCATATCAGCGATGAGGTAGATGCGAGGATTCGAGCCGCATTCCCTATTTTCTTAAGCCGGGAAGCAATGGGTCGTAGCTAAGCCAGAGTCGGGAGACAAATCATGAAATCACAGGCACGTGTTGTCATCATCGGTGGTGGTTCACTGGGTATCAGTCTGCTGTATCACCTGACAAAAGAGGGCTGGACCGACCTGCTGCTGGTCGAGAAGGGAGAATTAACCAGCGGCTCTACCTGGCATGCAGCTGGCCTGTGTTCCAATTTCATCGGTAACATGACGGTCGCAAAAATCCATGACTATTCAATCCGGCTCTACAATGAAATCCTACCGAAGGAAACCGGTGATGAATCCACCTTTCACCAGACCGGTAGCCTGAGAATCGGCTACAGCAAACTGGAGGAAGAATGGTTCAGGAATCTGGAAAGCAAAGCTAAGAATGTCCCCTGCGAATTCAATATTATCAGTCGAGCTGAAGCACAAGATATGCATCCCTGGGCAAACTTTGACAAGGCCCGCGTCATCGCCAGCACACCCAATGACGGTCATGTCGACCCAACTTCCGTGGCCATGCCATTGGCCCAGCTGGCACGGGCCCAGGGCGCTGAAATCAGTCGATTCAACCGGGTAATTGAAATCAACTCCATGGCCAATGGCGAATGGCAGGTGGTCACTGAAAAGGGCACAGTCATTGCACAACATGTGGTCAATGCGGCGGGCTGTTTCGCACCAGAAGTAAGTGCCCTGCTCGGAATAAACCTGCCTATCGTCAATCTGGAGCACCAGTACCTGGTGACTGAAAACCACCCGTCGCTGCAGAAGTCTGCAACAGAACTGCCTGTACTGCGAGATTCTTACTGCAGTGCTTACCTTCGCCAGGAGGCGCAGGGTTTACTGGTAGGTCCCTATGAAACCTATGGTAGCAAACCCTGGGCTCTGCAGGGTATGGACTGGAACTTCGACCGGGAACTGTTCCCGGGTGACCTGGAAAGACTGATGCCTTTCCTGGATCGCTGTATGGAACTACTGCCCCTGTTCAGCGAAGTCGGCATAAAGACCGTAGTAAATGGCCCCATCACCCACACGCCGGACGACAATGTGCTGGCTGGACCGCAAGCTGGGCATCCCAATTTCTGGAACCTCTGCGGCTCCAGTATAGGCATAGCCCAGGGCGGCCTGGGCAAATACATGGCGCAGTGGATGGTACACGGCCAGACCGAACTCAATATGGCGAGCCTGGACAGCCGTCGTTTTGGTGCCTGGGCAGACAGAGATTATTGCATTACCAAGGCCATCGAATCCTATGAGATCATGTATACCGCCGTTGGTGTCAATGACAACCGACCACATGCCCGACTCAAACGCATCAGCCCCTTACACGCCCTGCTGGCTGAAAAGGGTGCGGTGCACACCGCCGTCCAGGGTTATGAAAAACCCCTGTGGTTTACAACCAACCTGATCCAGTCGGAACCACCGACCTGGCAGCGCAGCGCTGCCCATGCAGCAGTCGCCGAAGAGTGTGCTGCCGTGCATCACGCCGCTGGCATCATTGACATATCCGGGGCTGCTAAGTTTGAAATCAGTGGCGCTGATGCCAGCACGTTTCTGGATAAAATGTCATCCAACAAGTTGCCCGCAAAGGATGGCCGCATGGCGCTTACCCTGTTCCACGCGGCCAATGGTGGCATCATGACCGAGCAATCCATCACCCGCATCAATGAACAACTTTACTACCTCATCGGCCCCATTGCCTCAGAATACCGTGATCTGGACTGGATGCAGCAACACTGTAGCGGCTTCAATGTTAAAATCGATAACTGCACCGATCGTACGGCAGCGGTATTACTCACTGGCCCGAATTCCAGAGCAATATTACAGCAACTGACAAACAATGATCTGTCAGCAAAGACCCTGCCCTGGCTCGGATGCCAGACCATTAAAATTGACAGCGCGCAAGTGCGCCTACTGCGGGTTTCCTACGCTGGAGAACTGGGTTTTGAATTGCATATGCCAGGCTATCAGCTGCTGTCTATCTACCAGTCACTGCAACGCGTGGGTGCTGAGCATGGGCTCCGCGAGTTTGGCGGTTACGCCTTCAATTCACTTCGCATGGAAAAGGCCTACCGGGCCTGGGGCAGCGAATTCACCGAGGAAATCAGCGGTGTAGAAGCCGGCATGGAACGCTTTATTGATACCAGCCGGGAATTTATCGGTGCACAGAGCATCAGGCAACGTCTAGCCAAGCCTGGCAGCATCCGCCTGGCCTACCTGGCCTTTGACGATGATATCCCGTGTGAATGCTTTGGCAACGAGGCGATTTACCATGAACGACAACTGGTAGGCATCAGCACAGGTGGCGCTTTTGGTCATCGGGTCGGCTACAGCCTGGCTTTTGCCTATATCAGGCCTGAACTGGTAGCCCAGGACGTGAAACTGCAGGTAATGACCTCTGCCGGTATGCGCAGTGCCCATGTGGAATTAAATGCCGTCTATGATCCGACTAACCAAAGGCTGCGCAGTTGAGTTCACCGCCGTTAAGGGTAATCTGTGAGCAATGCACAGGCGGTTATCTATTGCGCAGACGGGCAGCCAATCAGCCGTCTTTTTATTCCACCCATTCAACCCATTCAACCCATTCAATCTAAAAGAAGGATGTAAATGGACGACCAATACCTACTTTATGGATCTTATGCATCCTACTACACGGCTAAAACACGATCTTACCTACGCAAAAAGGGCATACCCTTTGCTGAGCGCCTGCCCAGCGACCCTCAGTTTCGTGAGAAAATCCGCCCTGGATCAGGCAGCGCCCGCATCCCTCAACTACTGACGCCCGATAACATCGTACTCCAGGATAGTGTGACCATACTGGACTTCCTGGAGCTGCGTTTCCCTGAACTTCCAGCGATACCGACAACACCCTGCCAGCGAGTCTTCGTACATCTCATGGAACTGCTGGCAAGCGAGGGCCTGCTCCAGCTGGCCTGGAAGCATCGCTGGTTATTCGATGCAAACCTCCGCTTCGTAAAGATGGATTTCGGCCGTTCGTTCCGACCCCAGGGATCAGATGAGGACCTCATGAAGTATGGCAATCTGATCGCTGATCGTATGATGAGGCATGGCCTGCCACAGGCAACTGAATCTGTTAAAACGAACCTGGACCAACAATACCTGGGATTACTGGCTGTAATAGAGAACCACCTGGTAGAGCATCCTTATTTTCTTGGCGGGCATCCATCTGCAGCTGACTATGCCATCATGGGCGCTGTGCATGCTCATCTGGGCCGTGATCCGGCAGGTTTACGCCTTATGCAGGATAACGCACCCAGGGTATTTCGATGGATAGAGCACATGATCGTACCCGAGGTTCAATCACCTGAGTTTTTTGATCGGGCTATTGAGTACCCCGCCGATGATCAGGTGCCCGACACAGCCATGCGCGTTCTGCACTATATATGCGATCACTTTGGTCAGCAGTTTGTGCTCGATGCTCTGGCATTTAATCAATTGATTGAAGAGATAAAACCAGCAAGCGGACACATTTTTGATAAAGACCAGGACCAACCCCTTCTGGCCAATCAGCAGATTGAATATAAAGGGACGACCTACCCGGTTCGTGGACGCCTTTACGCTATCTGGTTATTACAGAGATCGCAGCGTTATTTTCAATCCCTGGGGCCGGACAACCAGGCCCGGGTGAATCAGATGCTGGGTGATAGCCTGAGCAGGGAGCTGGTTTCGGTGCCGGTGAAAGCCTGCATCGAACGGGTTAATAACCGCCTGGTGGTCGCTTAAGCCCCCAACTCGCTGTAGATCAAACGTTCAAACTCGCTGAGCATATGCACTGCTAACGGATCACAGAACGGTAGCAGTTGGGTGGCAATCACAGCGCACAGGTCAGTGCCGGGATCAATCCAGAAAAATGAATTAAACAAGCCTGCCCAGGAAACACTGCCAGGCATGCGACCTGCAGGTGCCTGTACTTCATGGAGCAGAAAGCCAAGACTCCACTTCGCACCCACGGAAAAAGTTAAATCAAAATCGCAGCTCATATCACTCATCTGAGACAGCACAGGGCCCACCGATAAATCACCGATCTGATTGGCTAACATCAATGCCACGGTGTCCGGCTGAAGCAATGTATTACCGTTGCCGCTGCCCATATTGAGAATGCAGCGCATAAACTCAATGTAGTCGCTGACAGTGGACTGAAGACCTCCTCCTCCACTGACCGAGACAGGGAAACTGGGCTCTGCAACAAAGCCAGCCGGTCCTCGCCGATGAACATCGGCATGGCGAAACTGCTGATCGCGGGGAACTGAAAAAGCCGTATCCTTCATACCTAACTTCGAGAAAATATGGTCATCAAAATAGACATCAAGGGCTTTGCCGCTGACCTTTTCCACGACTCGCCCGGCCCAGTCGATACCAATGCCATATTCCCATCGCTCTCCCGGCTCAAAGCCCAGGGGGACATTCAGGCCATCTGCAGAAAATGTGCTCTGAATCTGCCCCCGGCTTAGCGCTATGGCTGCATTTTTATTCCAAACCTCATAGACAAAACCTGAGGTGTGGGTAAGCAACTGGCGCAGCGTTGGCACCTTATCAGGCGCCCTTAGCTGTTGCCTGCCCTGTTCATCAAAGCCTACCCGCAGTTCAAGCCCAGCCAGCTCAGGCAGATAGTCTGAGACCGGATTATCCAGGCCGATCAGGCCCTGCTCAAATAACTGTAATACAGCCATGGTAGTGATCGGTTTGGTCATCGACGCGATGGCAATAATAGACTCGTTAGTCATGCTCTGCCGGGTTTGGCTGTTCTGCACGCCCGCTGCCACCTGCAACTGTGTACCAGCACGGTTAGCGACACCGCAGACTATGCCCGGTACCGAACCGGTCTCGACTAACTCCATTACCAAATCTGAGATTCGCTGTTTTAATTGGGTCATGAGTAATCCCCCTCATTGGGTCAGTTTGACGCCTGTCTGATGCCATGATTTACGGTACGCTAGAACCCGCCTCGACCAGTACCAGCGTTTAATTCAGCCATCCTTAAAGTTGCTCCGAGGCTCGATTAATCCTGTTAGTCTATCTTTACTAGCTCGGCCTGACCGTTTATACCTGTACAGCGTGTTATAACATGATCTAGGCAAGAGATGCGGGTTGCAGAACAAGGAAAAAAGAATAGATCAGACGCCGGGATCATCTTATAGCTTAAATGTGCTAGGTTTTATGCGCTTCTGTGCCAATCTCTGAAAAGACTGCGTCGATGTTGCAGTGTCCCGGTCACGCTGCACAATAGCCTTGCTGGGATGGCTAGGATTTATGACTTAACCCAGCGTGGCACCGGTACGCTCAGCAGCTATACCAGAAAATTAATCGGGCTGCTCGGTTGCAGACGGCGAGAACAGGCCCTTCCCGACACTGGCTAAATGACTACAATAACGCAGATAAACTTATGCGACTAAGATGGACAGCGTCCGTCATCCGGTAGCTAAAAGTTCTGAACTATACCGGTATCCTGCACTTATACACGCGATCATCATCGGAGACTACGACATGAACAAGCGATTACTGCTCTGGGGAACCCCAATCGGAATAGGGTTGTTATTCTCGCTGTGGTATACCGATTTAGGCGGGCCACTGAGCCAGCGGGAAATCAGTGAGGCCATGGTTGTTCTGCAATCACGTGGTTTGGATGCAGACCGCCTGACAGATCTTCGTTCATTTCTGGAAAATGATACGGGGAGACAGTTTCTCATGGTTAATAATATCGATTTAAATGAGAATCCGCCGGCCATGCCCGCAATGACCCAAGATGCCACCGCGTCCGATTATATAGATTATTATATGGAACACATGTATCCGCAATTGTTTGCCCGGGCCTGCCATCCCGTCTTCTTCGCCTCCGGCCTTGGTTTCAGTGCTGACATCTCGGGTATAGAAGGGGCCAGGGGCTGGAATATTGCCGCCCTGTTTCGCTATCGTAGTCGTCGCAGTTTCCTAGAAATCATTACCCATCCAGACATGGGCCCTCGCCATGAATATAAGCTGGCGGCAATGACCAAGACCATTGCCTACCCCGTGGAAGCAAATCTTTATCTCAGCGACCCGAGATTTCTGATCATCCTGATTTTAGGTTTTACCACGGCACTGCTGGACCTGTTTTTTTATAAACCAGAAGGGCGATAGCTTCATGGCAGCTAGATGGTGTCATGGTTAAACACAGCCGCGCCAGAGGCCTGATGGGTGTTTTCTGTCCTGCCCGCACAAAATGTCTATTCACAATACAGACTGCTGGGTTTTGTCCTGAATTAACGGGCCGATATCAATTGCCTTCATGACTTCAAATGTATTGCTGCGTCTTAACAGACACTGGCGCCAGCAATAATGCCTCGGTCACATCCACTAGATCATTGAAAAAAAATTCCGCTCTGGCGCCCTGAAAGGACTTTTTCTCACGCGCCCGGGCAGACATCGATAAGACAACCCAACTTGACATCTGCTCATGTCGAATAGTGAATAAATGGTCATCCAATTGGTCCAGATGCCCCCGCAGAAGATTAAATAACTGATCCTGGTTTTCTGTTTTCAACTGCGCCAGAACCCGGCTGACCGGCTCCCCGGATGTTATCAAGCGCTGACCAAAGACGCCCAGGTAATCGCGAAAGGTTGTGTCCTTCCTGCACAATAGAAAAGGGGTTCTGATGATGACCTCGCAAACACTTCTAATATCAGGTACCGAATTAACCCTTAACGTTTCATCCAGCAACTGCTGGCGTATGGCATCAAGCTGGCCCGCTCGCCGAATCTGAATCTCACGTATCAACCCTTCACGATTAGTAAAGTGGTACTGAAGTGCGGATTCATTTTTCTGACCTGCTTCTCGAATGATTGCCTTAATTGAAACATTTTCCAGCCCATCTTTTACGAACAAAGACTCTGCAGCACGGATTAAGTGCTGGCGAGTTCTGTTTGTTCTGCTTTGAACTCCCGCTGTCGTCACCGAGTGGCCCACACAATTAATGAATGCCGTTAAATACTCCCTTATAACCCTGGTGAAATCAAATGATCTACCCGTCTTAACAAGATGCCCAGACCCAGAGCGTCTTTGGTCAGCGTCTTTGGTCAGCAATAAAGGCCCACAATATGGCATGATGTCATTGCTGTTGAAAAACCACTAGGCTAGAACAAACTGAGAAAAATGAATCACGCTTTTACAAAAATATATAGGTTATCGCAGGGCGTAGCTTAATTAACGTGTTACTAAATAAAAACAAACTGAAACAGCGCTTCAATTTATTTCGAAATCGAAATTTTCGCCTTCTATGGTTTGGTTCCCTTGTCGCCATGATGGGAGATTTCTTCCTGTTCGTGGGTATGCCCTTTCTGATCATGAACCTGACTGAAGACAGAGCAACCATAGGCGGTGTACTGGCCGTGGCAGGCATTCCCAGGGCTCTCCTGCTGCTGTTCGGCGGGGCCCTGAGTGACCGTTTCTCGCCACTGCTAATGATGAAAGTTTCCCGGGTTGCCTTTATGCTACTTTTACTTCTGATGACGGCACTGGTTCTTAACGAATCCATCAGTATAGCTGGGCTTTACGTTTTTTCCGGGTTAATGGGCGTAATCGGCGCCTTCGGTATGCCCGCCAGCATGGCTATTTTACCCTTGCTTGTGAAACGCGAGGAGCTGGCTCCGGCCAACGCTATTACAGGAAGCACCAGTCAGCTCATTTCTGCGCTGGCACCCGCCTTGGTCGGTATTGCCGTACTTTATCTGTCTACCGAGCCTTTTAAAGCGATACTGCTTGGGTCATGGCCCGCTATTGAAGATCTACCCAGGCGAGCGGATATGCAAGGTATCGGTCTGGCCTACGCTATCGACGTCCTGCTGATTATGGTTTCCATGATTCCACTGTGGCTGATCAAGCTCGAAACAGAACCAAAACAGCCAAACCAGGCTGACAGCATAATGACTTCTATACAAGATGGCTTTTCCTATGTATGGCAGGATGCCTCGCTGAGAGCCTTTATCATTTACATGACCATCACGACCTTTGTATCCATGGGGCCGCAGATGGTTGGTATGCCGGTCCTGGCCGATGACAACCTCAATGGTATGAGATCCTTTGGCATATTAATGTCAGCGCAGGGTTTAGGCGCTGTATTTGGTTCCCTACTTGCCGCCGTCGCCACACCAGCAGCAGCATTACTGGGACCTGTTGTCATGACTCTGGCCATTGTTCGAGGCTTTGGCACCCTACTGATAGCCGCTATTACCAGCGATCAGCAAGGCATACTGCTGATGACCACCATGGGGGTTCTTACGGGCTACAGCAGCATTGTATTTATGACCTGGGTACAGAAAAGAGTCTCACTTGAGTACATTGGTCGAGTCATGAGTCTGGTCATGCTGGCGGTCATGGGCCTGCAACCCTTATCGCAGGGTTTCTCCGGCTGGTTTATTGATTTTGCCGGGGTGACCACCCTATTCATCAGTATTGGGTTCTTTATGATCATAACGCCTTTTTTTGCACTGCTCAGCGCTGATATCAGAAACATGGGAGAGCCCAGAAAAACCCAGCGATAACCAACAGGCACTGCGGCTGAAAACCTTCCCGGACAAGTATCTATGGCGAGAAAAATAAGCGTAAAATACCCGACAACATCGCAATAACACAGGAGTGATAAACCAATGGCACATGAACAGCTAGGACTCAGCAATGACGAGCTATTAAGCACAACCAGAGCTGTGCGCAAAAGACTGGACTTTGATCGTCCTGTTTCCATGGACCTGATAAACGAATGCATGGAACTCGCCGTACAGGCACCGACCGGTTCCAATGCCCAGGGTTGGCAGTTCGTATTCGTCACAGACCCGGATAAACGCGCAGAAATCGGGCGTTATTACCAGCAGGCCTTTTCTATCTATAAGGAAATGCCGGTTGCTATTCATAAGCTACATGCAGATAGCAGCGACCATGACCTCACGGCCAGCCAGACTCGCTCTGCTTCGTCAGCTGATTTCCTGGCCGACAATATGGGTAAAGCACCGGTACTGATGATCCCCTGCATTGCCGGCCGAACAGATAATGAAGCTGGCGCTAATGTATTATCACAAACAGCAACGCTTGGCTCAGTGATTCCTGCTGCCTGGAACTTCATGCTGGCAGCCAGAGCCCGGGGCTTGGGCAGCGCCTGGACCACACTTCATCTGATGCACGAAAAAGCGATCGCGGACCTGCTGAATATCCCATTTGATGACTTTATGCAGGTGGCGCTGATACCTCTTGCTTATACCAAGGGCACTAATTTCAAACCAGCCTATCGTCCACCTGTCGAGAACATTATGCATGTTAATTCCTGGTAAGCCTTACCTGTTATCTAAGCAGAACTGGCCCGGAATTCAATGCGATAGCCAAACTAAGGGCTGTTTTACCACTGCCGGCAGCTGTCTGACATCGCTGCCAACTGGCAAATCAGCCTGAAACCGGGCCCTTCGCCTGGCGGGACTCAAGCCAGCCGAAAGGACTTTCATCCCCTAAGGAAACCATCCCATGAAGAAGCTGACACTTGTAATTACAGCTGTGTTAATACTCAGCACTGCTGTGGTAGTGATTCGGACCCTGCTGCACGCGCCACCCCCCTTCGCTGATATCACCCAGGTCAACATTGATCTCGATGAATTAGCGCTTGCAGAGCATCTATCCCAGGCCATTACTTTTCAAACTGTTTCTCATCAATCCTCCTCAGAAAAACAGGACCTGGAATTCCAGCGCTTTATTGACTGGGCAAAAGCCACTTACCCGGAAGTGAACTCGCAGCTGTCGCTGGTTATGTTGAATCAAACCATGCTCTACAAGTGGCAGGGTAGCGATAATCAGTTGCAACCCATTCTGCTCACTGGTCACTACGACGTTGTGCCCGTTATCCCAGGCTCTGAACACAAGTGGACACACCCCCCTTTCGCAGGTGAGTCTGTGAACGGCGAAATCTGGGGAAGAGGTGCGCTTGACGATAAAAGTGGTGTCATTGGTATGCTCGAAGCGGTGACTTACCTGCTCAAGGATGGCTTTAAACCCGCTCGGACTATTTATCTAAGCTTTGGTCACGACGAGGAAATAGGTGGCCCTGAAGGTGCGGCGGCTGTGACTGCCTTTCTCAAGGAGACGCAGGTCCAGTTAGCCTGGTCTCTGGATGAAGGATCGTTCCTATTCAAAGGGATGTTCCCAGGCGTGAATACCCTGGTTGCGGCCATCAACGTCGCAGAAAAAGGCAGCATCACGCTCGATATAGTCGCTACCGCAGCGGGCGGACACTCTTCCATGCCACCCAGTAACAGTGCCATCACCGATCTGGCCCAGGCTATTACCCGTTTGCATGAAAACCCCATCCCTGGTGGCCTTGAAGGTCTGAGCGCAAAAATGTTCGACGTCATCAGCCGCTATATGCCATTTTCAACGAAAGCACTATTTGCCAACCCATGGTTGTTCAGTCAACTCATAGAAAAACAACTGAGCGCGTCGCCGACAACCAATGCCATGCTCAGGACAACGACTGCGCCCACCATGTTATCCGGCAGTATCAAAACTAACGTCCTGCCAATCGAGGCGGTTGCTACCGTTAATTTCCGTATACATCCAAGAGACAATACCGAAAGCATCGTAGCGTTTGTAACCGATACCGTTGCCAGTGACACAATAACAGTGCGTAATCGAGGCGGCGTAAATGCCTCTGCGGTATCAGCCTGGGACACACCCGCGTTTGAACAGATCGCGCAAAGCATGCGCGAGGTATACGGTGATATCGCCGTTGCGCCAGGCCTGATGGTTGCCGGTTCGGACAGCAAACACTATGGTAAAGTAGCAGACAACGCCTACCGCTTTAACCCGTTCGTACTGGCAGCTGAAGATGTCAGTGGATTTCATGGTACTAACGAAAAAATCTCTGTTGCTACATTTATCCAGGGCACAAAGGGATATATCCAGATCATTAGAAATGGCAGCAGCCACTGAAATTGGCATAACCAAGCTCATTACCCATTCCCGACTTAAAACGATAGACACACAAAGCTAAGATTTAATCTGTGTCAGGCGGGGCAGCATCTCTAGTAGCGAGATTTTCTGGCTTCCATATTCGAGTGGACATCAATGAGCACGGTCTGGCCAGACTGGTTTAATTCCCTGGCCTGTTGCAGGGCCGGCGCCATTGCCGAGGCTTTTGTCACGGTCAATCCGACTGCGCCCATGCCTTCAGCTATTTTTGCGTAATCACCCTGCATTTCACCGACCCCAAACTTACCCGCTTCGGGAAATCCTCTTGGATAAGTTGCCATGTTGCCATTATTCAGTAGCACTGTAGTGATAGCGAAACCACTTCTCGATGCCGTTTCCAGATCTGTCCCCGACATACCAAAGGCAGCATCACCCATGAGGTTGAGGCAGAATTTTTCCGGGTTCGCCATCTTCGCGCCAATCATTAACGGTATACCAAATCCCAGGTGGGTTGTCTTACCCCAACCCACATAGCTGTGCGGCGATGTGGCTGTGTAAAAAGGCACAAACGAGTCCCTTGGGGCACCCGCATCATGGGTGACAATACTGTTTTCACGGTCCAGGTTTTTATCTATCTCATGAATCACTCGATAGGTATTCAAAGGTTCTTCTGTTGAAGTCAGTAGAGGTTGCCACTGTTTCAACCAGTCTGCTTTGACCTCGGCAATTAGTTTGGCCGTGCTTTTTCCGTCGCCAAAGCCACGCCCGCCGGTTTCATCGTTAATGGCATCGATCAAGGCGAGTAGGGTCAGGCGAGTATCACCCAGCAAGGCAATATCGACGCTCTCATCGCGACTGATCGCCGAGACATCATCGGTATTCTGGATTAAGACTTTGTTATTACTACGAATCGGCTGGCCGTAGAAGGTGCGGGTCAGGCTCGAGCCCAGAGCTAGAATCAAATCACATTCGCTCAACCACTTACCCGCCGCCATGGTGGTAAGCCCACTACCCGCGCCCAGGCATAAGGGATGGCGTTCATCCATCGCAGACTTCCCGGGCATGGTGCAAAATACCGGTATTCCGGTCAATTCTGCTAATTGCTTCAGCTCGGCGGTAGCACCACCCAGGAGTACACCCTGGCCAGCCCAAAGCAACGGCCGCTTTGCTGCTCGAAGCGCCTTCACCGCATCGCTGATGTCAGAATCTGAGGGTTGCGCTAATGCACGGGGCGGCGATTGATAATTCAATGCATTATCCGGGATTTCTTTCATGCAAACGTCAGCGGTTAACTCAACAACGACGGGGCCACCCGGCCCATTACGCAGGGCATGAAAAGCACGCCGCATCGCGTTGCCGATGTCTTCAGGCTGGTAGACGGCTTCCACCTGCTTCACTATGCCCTGGTAATTATGCACCGCTGAGAAATTCGGTTTCACGGCAATCTGGTTCAGCAGCACGCCTCCGGGCAAAACCAGAATGGGGATACTATCGGCGTAGGCTTGCGCAATACCGCCCATGGCATTTTCGGCCCCAGCCTGGGATTGAATTGCCGCGACGCCGATTTTATTCCGGTCACTGGTTCTGCTGATCCCATCAGCCGCCATAATTGCGCCACGTTCATGTCGGAAGGCAACCGGCCTGATGCCCTGCTTTGCAGCAGCTTCGATGAGCGGGTTATTGGGAAAGCAAGTCATCAGGTCAATACCTTCGGCCTTGAGAATCTCTGCGATGTAATCGTTACCATTCATAGCCCAGTCCTTTATCCGCATTAAACCCTAGTTTATATCTTCTCTATAGGCAGCTTATCAAGCGATGCCCGCACGGTAACCCGCTTAAGGCCCTAAAACTCCGGCAAATAACGTAAAGGTAAATAACCTAAAGGCAAATAATGTAAACGCCAACAGAACTGCAAGGATGCTCGGACGAAACCACAATCAGGCGCGGGACAGGTGGAACGATACCGCTATGGCTTGTTTATACACAACCGTGTTGCCAAAGGGATTGCCAATTTTGTGCAGAGATGCTCGACACGAAGGCAGATACCGGCAACCGTACTGCCCTAGCAGCTTGCTAGTTTATTGCCAGCCCTGGCAGGCGGCGTTGAGGATACGCTGGGGCCCGGTTAACTGCAGACAACACAATGTCGAATTAGAAAAGCCGACCCGGCTTGATCGGTCAGCGGCGGTGCCCAACGGGGCTACCGGGTCATGAAAGCAAGCGACCGCCATCTACATCCAGCGCAATGCCGGTTACAAATTTAGCCTCCTCAGAGGCAAGATAGGCAAAGGCATCAGCGACATCTTCGGGCAGGGCTCGCCGGCCCATAGGTATTCCTGCCACCACTTTTGCCTCCAGCGCTTGATCCAGATCTTTCTTGCCAGAGACCTGGAAGTCAAAATTAGTAGCCGAAGATACCGGGCAAACGCAATTGGCGCGAATCTTCGGCGCCAGCTCAATTGCCATAGTCTGCGTTAAATTAATCACGGCTGCTTTAGAGGCATTGTAGGCTGCCAGTCCAGGCCGAGGTCGCTTGCCACCCACCGAAGCCGTGCTGACGATACAGCCGCCTTCGGGCATATGAGGCACACTCAGCTTGGTCGCAAGAAAAATACTCCTCACATTAATGCTCCACATGGAATCAAAATCCTCGGTTGACATTCTCGTCATATAACTGCCTTTATGAGGCGCTCCAGCGTTACAGCAGAGAACATCTATCTTGCCGTAGGCTTTCACAGCGGCATTCACCATGTTCTCATTATCTGCTTCCAAAGCAACATCCGTCTCAACTGCAATGGCATTGGTCAATTCCCGCGCCAGTGCTTCTGCACCGTCAACATTTCGATCAGCAAGCACCAACCAGGCGCCTTCCTGGGAAAACTTTCTTGCGATAGCTGTTCCAAAACCGGATGCTGCGCCGGTAACAATGACCGACTTGCCTGCAAACCTTCCCATACATTACTCCCAGTTAGCAATTCATATTCAGTTAACCATGTAGGTCTGCTCGGTACCTTCAGGGCAGCGTTTCATCTGCTACCGTCACCAGGGTCTTACCAAAATTTCGACCCGCCAGCATGGCTTGGAAAGCCACCGGCGCCTTTTCCAGGCCGGACCAGCGATCTTCTCTATAAAACATCTTTTCATCCCGAACATAATCACTGACTTCGGCCAAAAACCGATCCTGATACTGATCAACGAAATTTCCAACGAACAGGGAATGAACTTCAACCTGCTGCGCATCAAACACGCGCTGGCCAGTGGCCTTCCATACCTCACGGGCATCGCTACCATCGGTATTACCGTACTGGGATATCATCCCACAGACAGTAATCCTGGCTCTGCTATTGAGCAATCCCAGAACCGTCTCATAAACCTTGCCGCCGACATTTTCAAAATAAATATCGCAGCCATCAGGGCACGCATTATGAAGCTGCTCTGGAAAATCTTCAGCCAAATGGGAAACACAGGCATCGAGCCCCAATTGTTCCAGGCAAAACCTGACTTTCTCTGCTGTGCCGGCGATACCAACGACTCGGCAACCAGCCAGCTTAGCCAATTGTGCTGCCACCTGTCCTACGCCACCCGATGCAGCAGAAACGACAACAGTTTCGCCAGCACGAGGTTGACACTGAATGACCAGCCCCGAATAAGCCGTTAATCCCAGCATCCCCAAAACGCCGATCGCAGTGGACAGAGGAGCCTGGCCAGGATCTAAACGCCGCGGGTGCATATAACCAAAATGACTGATGCCCTGCCCTGTAAGGCCATAACTTTGCCAGCCATTGGTGTTGAAAATATAATCCCCAGGCTCAAATGGTCCCTCGTTACTGGACACAACCTGGGCAACCGTCCGGCCATGGCATACCTGACCTGGTACTTCCGTGCCATTACGCCTTCGGCCCCACTGATACGGGTCCATAGACAAGTAAATCGTACGGGTCAGTACCTGCCCAGGCGCCGGATCGGGAACCTCCTCCTGGTTAAGTACAAAATCCTGATCCACCGGCCATCCGCCACTGGGGGTGTGCGCTAACTGCCATTGGCTATTGATCATCGGCTCTACCCCTGGGTTGTACTTTACCGTAGTGGAAACAGGCACCTACCTGGGCAGGATCGCGATATTTCACGTCTGCTTCAGTTCCACCAGAATCGCTCTGTACGCTTCACCCAGATTGGTCGCGGTTTCGACATGGCCTTTTCGGATAAAATCTGCTTTGCCGGGGACAGGGGAAAATTCTATGCTGTCACCCATTGCCCCGCCGGTGTCTTCATGAAACTGCACGGCGATGGGACCTGTTCCGGATATATTCAACAAAAAATAATCATGCTCGTGGCGATGCCTGGGGATACTACCTCCGGCCGGCACGTGCTGGTTCCAGACACGAACCGTATCGTCTTCAAAAACAATTTCAGTTGCTATGGGATGATCTTCAGTCATTGACAATCTTCCCCAGACGCTCATTAGCGGCAAGAAAATCTTCCATAAAATCATACACCACCTGACGCGAAGTCAGCGACTGATTCATCATACCCACGCCCTGCCCCACAAAGAAAGTGGCCAGCTGCTTTGCGCCTTCATGACCGATCTCCGCCATTTTAGTTACCTTGGCCAGAGCCGGCTCACTCACTAAAGACTGCAGCGGCATAGCCAGTGGATCCGGCGCATCTTCGCTAAGCTCCCAGGCATCGGTCCAGGGTGACCTGATCTGCCTCGAATATTTACCGGTCCGGCTGCGCGAGCGAACTGTCTGGCTCGAGCCTGCTGCCAGTAACTTTTCCTTTATAACCGGTGACGTTTCTGCTTCCTGGGTTGTCAGCCAGACGGATCCCGTCCAGGCGCCATCAGCCCCCATGGCCATGGCAGCCGCCATCTGTCGACCTGTGACAATACCGCCTGCTGCCAAGACAGACACATGCGGATATTTTTCAACAGCCTGGGCAACTTCTGGAACCAGAACCATGGTTGATACTTCGCCACAATGGCCACCCGCTTCCGTGCCAGCGACTATAAGAATGTCGACCCCGGCCTCTGCCTGTTTGACCGCGTGGTGCTTAGCGCCGACCAGGGCGCCTACCGGTACGTTGTGCTGCTTGCCCAGTTCCAGCATGTAGCGGGGCGGTACGCCCAGCGCATTAACAATGATGCTGATCGGGTGAGCAAAGGCAACGTCGAGAATATTTGCTGCCCGTCCCTCACCCAGAAACCCGCCATTACCCCGGGTTGGGCCGCTTTGGTAGACATCCGCTGTGTCGACATTATGCCGGGCCAGGACACCTGCGGCAAAATTCTTATGTTCATCAGGGATCATTGCATGTATCTCTTCCGCCGATAAACTTTCATCTTTATTGGCCATTGACGTGGGAACAATAAGGTCTACACCATAAGGCTTGCCACCAATATGGTCATCAATCCACTGCATCTCTATTTCAAGCTGATCGGGTGTGTAACCAGCCGCCCCCAGTACGCCCATACCCCCTGCTTTAGAGACTTCACAAACCACGTCCCGGCAATGAGTGAAGGCAATTAACGGAAATTCAATTCCCAGCGTGTCACAAATCGGCGATTTCAAGGCATTCTCCTTTTCAATGTTATGCTTCTGATCATTAAATCGTAATGGATCGAACATAACAGAGTTTTACCGCGGGGAAATACTTTTTTCTGCAGGATGCCGCCAAAAGGTGCTGGCTAGCGCTTCACCGCGGTTTTTACTGGTGCGCACATTGGTGTAATTTTTCCAGTATCGAGCCGACCTGCTGGTCATCAAGCGCACCTGCATTGAAACTGGTGCGATCAATCAGGTCACCGAAACGCCCCACCCATTCATCGACGATTTCATCAGGCGAGCCAACGATCGTGAATGCGGCCAGAATGTCGTCTTCAATCAGCATCGCCATCTCCTCAGTGCGATGCTGTTTCATCAGCTTGTTCAGTTCGGTCTGCAGTTCTCCCCAGCCATGCGCCTCCAGAACCATTCGGTATCCCGGTGTAGAACCATAAAAAGCAATTCTTCCCCTGGCTACTTCAATCGCATGATTAATCTCCTGATCCGAATTACCGGTTGCAATCAAGGGTGAGAAATCTATTTCAAAATCGGATCGATCCATTTCAACGGTGGCCAGGCCGGCTGCAACAGCAGGCAAGTTAACTTCTCTGATGAATTTTTCCGTCGTAAAGGGATGCATGATGAACCCGTCTGCTGTCTCAGCAGCGACTCTGGTCATCAGCGGTCCTGTTGCCGATAGAAATATTCTTGGCCTGCCCCACTTCGAATTTTTCGGGGTAAACGTGCTTGGCATCAAGGTATGCTGGTAATACTCGCCCTGGAAATCGAGTCGATCACCCTGGTACCAACAATCATAAATGTGGTGCATGGCATTGATGAATTCTCGCATCTGCCTGGGTGCCCTGTGCCAGGGCATTCCAAACCGGTGGGTAACATGCGGTTTAACCTGCGTGCCCAGGCCCAGGATAAACCTGTCCTGGCTAAATGCATTCAAGTCGTGGCCAAGATGCGCCATGCTCATGGGATTGCGGGCAAAAGCAACCGCCACTGAAGTCATCAGCTCAATGCGACTGGTATGCTCCGCTGCCAGCGTCAGCGGCAGAAACGGATCATGCTCAAGCTCAGCGATCTTAAGCCCGTCATAACCCAGCGCTTCAGCTCGCTGCGCCTGCCTTCCTACCTGACTGAGGTCAGCACTGACGGAAACATCAACTTTCATTTACTTCAGCTCACATCAAAATCAAAATTATAGGCTCGGCACGCATTACCTTTAAAAAACGACTCGGCAACAGATTCTCGCAAAGCAAGATCGGCTATTTCCTGCCGGGATCTTTGCCAGTCAATGGTTGGATACTCGGTACCAAACATCATTTTTTCCTTACCCCGGGTATTAATGAAATGGACAAAATTCTCTGGCCAGTATTTCGGGGCAACCGCACAGCAGGACATATAAACATTGTCCCAATGACTGATCGTGGAAATCGTTTCTTCTATCCATGGCTGCCCACAGTGAGTCATGATCAAGCGCAATTCCTGAAAGTGGAAGGCCACCTCATCATAGTAGATAGGGTTCTGAACAAAGCCCGGCCTTCTCGGACCTGGCATACCGGCATTCTGGGAAACGGCCAGGTCTAATTCCAGCGCTTTAATATAAAAAGGCCAATAAACTCGATCAGTTGGCGGCAAACCCGTTCTGAATGGGGGTATTCTCAGACAACGAACATTATACTGCTCATGGTAAGCCTTAATCTTCTCGATTTCCTTGAAACCATTGATGGGGTTAACAATCATTGCCGGAAGAATTTTACTGGGATACTGCAAATGCGCATCGACCACCCACTGGGCATGATCCGGTTCCATAATAGAAATGACACAAGCCCCTATATCGGACTCATCCAGTATTTCAAGCAGTGCTGTTGCTGAATCAATTTTTCTCCTGGCACCAATATCTTTAAACAAATAACTTAATGCAGCATCGCTTCCGGGTGACAGAAAACTTGAATTAATCAACGAATCAACCGCGCGTTCTACCACTTTCTGATCCTCCTGGCCACGCTTAGTTATGGCCTACTTAGTTATACAGCCCTTACAACTCAATCCCTGCGGGCTCGTTGCCAATCAGGCACCTGCACCTGCCACCGACGTTAAGGCAAATCCCCTGTTAACGAGGCCCGCTGGGAGATTTCAATCCAATTGCCATCAGGGTCTCGGACAAATGAGATCCTTGCCGTTGTTCCCAGCGTCCTTGGCGGACTCCCCTGGCTGCCCCCTCTATCGATAAAGCCACGATATTCTTCATCCACATCCCAGACCTGAACGGTAATATAACGAAAACCAACACCGCGCATCTCCAGGCAAGGCTGGTGACCAGGGTTTTCCTCGAGAAACAGCAACGTCGTCCCCCACTTGAAACAATTTTCAGCTACTTCCTCTATTCGAAGTACGCGTCTATAAAAATGCTGGAATGCTGCGATCGATGAGACTTCCAGCTCAATCCCTATATGGTCAACACCAAATTCACCTTCCGGAATCAAGGTGACCCGATTACGGTCCGGGTCATACAGGGTGACGGGTTCTTCAATATCATCACTGGCAATCAACAGACCGTTATAACCGGACATCGTCTGACTGGGAAGTTCATCGCGAAGATGATTCAGCTTGAACACAGAACCGTTCAAGCTATGCCGGTGCTGATGATTACCACCCCCCACCTTCAACAGTTCTTCGTAAGGAAGGCCCACTTGCCTGCCCCAGAAATCAAGCATTGCATCGCGCTGATTGGTCTGAATACCGACATCGATATAGGGTTTTGCTAGTTCCATTGCTTTATCCGTATCCCCTGAATTAATTTTCCCCCATAGACCAATGCGCCTGTCAAACCAGACCTTCCACCTGGAGGACTTCTGCAACAGGCGCAAGTACTTCCATTCTATGGCGATGATCGATTACACGCGGCAGTAACGACGTGTTAACACCATCACCCTCAAGCCATCTGGAAAGGGTATAAAGATAGATATCGCAGATAGAGTAGTGTTCACCCATCACCCAGGGCCCCTCCAGCAGTTCATCTTCAATTAATTGAAAACCTGCAGTCATCGTCATGGGTACTTTTGCCTTCATTGCAACCAGGGCTGCCTGATCATCCGCCCAGCGGTAGCCTCGAGGGCCGTGCGCATGAGCAACATGGACTGTGGATGCCAGATAGTTATTGAATTCCTGCACTTTCGCTAAGGCAAAAGGATCATTCACTGGCGCCAGTCCGGCCTGGGGAAACAACTGGCTGATATAGAACAGTATGGCTGAATTTTCTGTTAGCGTGCCCTGCTCGGTTATCAGGACTGGCACTCGTCCCTTCGGATTGATGGCGAGGTATTCATCTGTTGTCTGTTCTCCCCGATGCAGATCCACTCTCCTGCTTTCGAATTGAGCACCTGACTGCTGCAAAGCAATATGCGGTGCAAGCGAACAGGCTCCGGGTGCATAATAAAATATCATCACATTAACCGTTTTCTATAATTACCAGCTTAACATTATGCACAAGTTGCGCTTGGGCCGACACACCTGCAAACTATTAAGCAGAGACAGGCCCGAATTGAAAAGGGAAAAACCAGGTGGCGACAGACATTGTTGACGTTTTAATCGTTGGTGCCGGGGCATCAGGTGCTGCTGCGGCCTGGAGCCTTGCTGATACTCGAATGAGAATAGTCTGTCTTGAGCAGGGTGACTGGGTTAAACCCACTGATTATCCCAGCAATGGAGAAGACTGGGAATCCAGGGCCGGTTACGGCGATTTTGCAATTAATCCCAATCGCAGAAAACTTGATGTTGACTATCCGATCAATGAAGACAATTCGCCCATCTCAGTTGCCAATTTCAACGGTGTTGGCGGCGGCACCATCTTATATGCCGGGCATTTCCCCCGATTTCACCCATCAGATTTCAGAGTGAAGAGCCTCGATGGCATCGCCGACGACTGGCCTATTAACTATCAGACCCTGGAGCCTTATTACGATGAAAACGATCGGATAATGGGCGTCTCTGGATTAGCCGGTGATCCGGCTTACCCGGCTAAACCCGCCCTTATGCCACCGGTACCACTGGGGCAGTCCGGTGAGACACTGGCGCGAGGCTTTAATAGCCTGGGCTGGCACTGGTGGCCTTCCGACAGTACTGTTGCCACCCAGCCTTACGACGGCCGGGATCAATGCATTAATCTGGGCGCTTGCCTGAGCGGCTGTGCACAGGGAGCAAAGGCCAGTACTGACATCACCTACTGGCCAAAGGCCATTCGCAGCGGTGTGGAAGTGCGAACCCGTTGCAGGGTTAAAGAAATCACCGTGCACGACAATGGTATGGCATCCGGCGTCACCTATTTTGACCGTGACGGCCGCGAAATCCATCAACGCGCCGAAGTGGTTATTCTAGCCTGTAATGGCGTCGGTACGCCGAGGATCCTGCTTAATTCCAGATCGAAACAACACCCGGATGGCCTGGCAAATTCAAGCGGATTAGTGGGCAGGAATCTCATGTTCCACCCCTATGCTTCAATCCAGGGGATATTTAAGGATCCAATGGACGGTTGCCATGGCCCAAGCAACTGTATATGGAGCCAGGAATTCTATGAAAGCGACCCATCACGTGGCTTCCTGCGTGGCTTCACCTACGAGATCAGCCGAGGTCGAGGGCCGGTTAGTACGGCGTTACAGGGCATGAGTAGCGGCCACATTCCCTGGGGAGAAGGACATCACCAGGCCTTTCGGAAAATGATAGACCGGACAACCGGCATGGTTGCTATCTGTGAAGATCTGCCCGAAGCGCACAATACTGTCAGGCTGGATCTTGCACTCACCGATTCTAACGGCATTCCTGCTCCTAAAATTGACTACACCATCAGCAAGAACTCCCAGGCTATGCTCGATTTCTCGATCAGCAAAGCATCAGAAGTACTTCGAGCAGCAGGGGCTCTGGACGTTATAGCAACTGCGCCTATCAGCATTGGCGGATGGCACCTGATGGGCACAGCTCGAATGGGTATTGATCCAGATAATTCGGTTGTCAATGAATGGGGCAGAAGCCATGATGTGAAAAACCTATTTATTGTCGATGGCAGTCTATTCGTCACCAGTGCAGGAGTAAATCCGACTCGAACCATTCAGGCGCTGGCACTCTATATCGCCGACAACATCAAAAAACGGCTGGACACATTATTCGACTGAGATGCCCATGACAGATTCTACCCAAAATGACTTGATCAGCAGTGACGGCCTGCCAGCAGCACACAAACACTGCCTTAAGTGGATAGCGGGCCAAATGATTCCTGCCAGTACAGACCTGCAGTTACCTGGTGCTGACGATGCGCAGATCATTACCAGGATTATGCAACGCCTCGGCAAGCAGCTCAGTGCCTTCGCAGAAATCTACGATTGGCTGGAGCAAGCCTCCTTAGAGAAATTTGAGCTAACGTTTTCTGAAATCAACGATGCCTGCAGCCGGGCACTACTGGCTGATTTCAGGCGCCAGAAAGCCCCGCTGGCGGGCGCCTTAATGGTCACCATTGCCTCCTGCTACTATGAAGATGAACGCGTCTTGAAATCCATTAAACACGAAGCCAGGCCTCCCTTCCCGCTGGGCCATAAACTGGACCAGGGAGACTGGAGCCTGCTCGATCCAGTTAAAAGACGCCCTGCATTTTATCGAAAGACCGACTAACCGTGAATTCTTACAGCGATGGACTGCGTTTCATTTTCAGATGGACGCATCCGGTTAAAACCTCGATAGACCATCACCACCTGTGCATCGTTATGAGGACTGTAAGTTTCGTTATCCCTGACCGTGAACCAAGGTTGTCAGCCAATGCCACCTGACTTAATCCTGGGTAATTCCAGTCGCCGATTCTCGGGGGTTACTTCCACCCTGCTACAAGTACTGCCGCATCAACGGCAGGCTTGTGAACTGGCTGTTCTGGGCAGCCATCACCTGCCCAAAGGCACCCCGGTAATCGGCTTTCTTGAAGCTGTATTCATGTTGCGACGGCTGTCAGGCAATGACTCCAACGTTATCTTTCATGCGCGTAGAAATGATGAAATGATTCAGGCATTAGCGTTAAAGCTATTTTCCGGGAACAAGCTGAAAATTGTTTTCACCTCTACCGCGCAACGCCACCACAGCCGGTTTACTCGCTGGCTGATAAGAAAAATGGACGGCGTTATTTCAACCTGTGATGCTGCTGCCTTTTATCTTAAGCGCAAACCACAGGCCATCATTGCGCACGGTATCGATACGCAACGCTATCAACCGGCAACCTCGAAGAGCGAGTTATGGCAGCAGTTGGGTCTGCCTGGTAAGCATGGCATAGGGATTTTCGGTCGAGTGCGAAAGCAAAAAGGAATCGATATCCTGATAGATGCAGCCATTCCCTTGCTGAAAAAAAATCCGGCCTGGAGCGTCATCATCGTTGGCGAGATCACAGCCGATCAGACCGCATTCTTTGAGCAACAACAACAGAAAATTAAAGCTGCGGACCTGGCCGGGCAATTCGTTTTCACAGGGAAACAACCTTTCCAAAAAATACCAGAGTTGTTTCAAGCCATGAGCATCATCACGGCGCTAAGTCGCAACGAGGGGTTCGGCCTTACTGTCCTGGAAGCCATGAGTTCGGGGGTTGCCGTCATCGCCAGCACGGCCGGTGCCTGGCCGGAAATTATCAACTCAACTCAGACGGGTAGAATCGTACCCATAGCTGACGTGGCAGCAACATCTCGAGCACTGAACGAACTGATCAACGATAAGGAAACTCTGGAGGCTCTGGCCCTGCAGGCCCGGCAGAAAGTGACCGACTGCCACACCGTCGAACAGGAAGCTGCCAAGCTGCTGAGTTATTTCCAATCACTGCGATAGCCTACTTGGCTGGCATGGGTGCCGGCACTATAAGGATAACTGCCTGATACCTGCGGGGGTTTCAATCACCTTCTGGTCTGCAACAGTCCGACGAATGGCTCGATTTCGGGCCCAGCCTTCAGCAGACGCATAGCCTCTGGGGTGATCCAAGTGTACCGTGATAGCACTGTATCTTATCTGCTTGGGCCTGACCCCGAGATTGACCAGGCGCTCGCCAAATTCGCAATCCAGCCCGCCATATTGCAAGCGCTCATCAAAGCCGTTGACTGCCAGCGCATCTGCTTTCCAGCCTGAAGCATTGTGACCGTTCCAGGTTCTTTTGGTCGGCGTTAATCGATTGAACCATTTCGACTGGCCACCACTGGCAGTCAACTTCATGAATTTCAGGGATGATTTCATGCCCTGATGCAATAACCATTGTCGATCAAAGCACAACCCGGCCTCAATAGCGTTCTGATCAATTGCCTGGCTCACCGCCAATGGTAATTTGAAGTAGCCGCCACTTAAATAACGGCCCGGCTCAGCCTGCTGTCGGTGGGCCGTGACAAAATCGTGTCTGGGTATACAATCACCATCGGTCAGGATCAGATATTCACCTGCAGAAGCCAAGATCGCTTTATTGAGAATCCGACACTTCTGGAAACCCTCATCGGCGTGCCAGACATGTTTCACGGTCAAATGAGTCTGTGCGCTGAACGCCTGAATTACCTGTTCGGTGTCAGAACGAGAGCCATCATCGGCGATGACAATTTCAAATTCGATATCAGCCTGATAATGAAAGCCCCACAATACTTTCGCTAACCAGTCAGGTGAGTTATAGGTTGTGAAAATAACACTGATAAGCAAACCATTTTCTCCAGGAAACTCAATCAAGGGAGGCAGGCACGCATTATCACCTATTTACGACCTGTTTTCCCATGGGCACAACATTGGAGTCACTGTTTCAGCTATAAGGCCGGTCGATCACATTAAGCCGCAAGTTCAAAAGCGGCAGCTATCAACTGCTTTGTATAAGCTTCAACGGGAGATTCAAATATCTGCTCGCTTGAGCCCTGCTCAACAATGATGCCGTTTTTCATAACCAATACCCGATGGCTCAGGGCCCTTATAACCTTTAGGTCATGGCTGATAAACAGGTAAGTCAACTCATGCCTTATCTGCAAAGCTCGCAACAAATCAACTATCTGAGCCTGCACCGACATATCCAGTGCCGAAGTCGGTTCATCAAGCACAATGAATTTGGGCTTCATGATCAGCGCCCTGGCAATGGCAATTCGCTGGCGTTGTCCGCCTGAAAATTCGTGCGGATATCTGTCCAGCGAATCCTGGGTAAGACCCACCTCATCCAGCATCTTGGCAACTTCCAGTCTGGTTTGGCTGGCAGATAATGTTGGTTGATGAACTGCCAGGCCTTCGGCAATGATCTGCTGAACAGACATTCTTGGTGACAGGCTTCCGAACGGGTCCTGAAACACGACCTGGAAATCCTTTCTCGCCTGGGTTAACTGCTTATGGTTTAGCCGGTGCAGGTCCTTACCATCAATTCTGAGTTCTCCTTCGCTATGGATTAATTTCAAAACGGCCATACCCAGGGAGGTTTTGCCAGAACCAGATTCTCCAACAATACCGAGGGTTTCCCCTCGATAAACCTCAAAGCCTACATTATCCACAGCTTTAAAAGACTCACCCTTCCAGAAAAAGCCTTTGGTTGTCTGATAGCTAACCGATAAATTTTCTACCTGCAGTAATGGCAGTTTGTCCGTGAGCTCAATAGGGTCCCCCTGGGGCTCAGCTGACAGCAGCGCCCTGGTATAGTGATGTTGTGGTTGGGTAAATACTGTTTGGCACAGGCCCGACTCCACTATCTCGCCTTGAGTCATAACACAGACTCTGTCCGCCATCTTTCTAACGACCCCTAAATCATGGGTTATTAACAGCAAGCCCATCCCCAGTTGCCGCTGCAGGGATTTAAGCAGGTTCAGAATCTGTGCCTGGATGGTGACATCCAATGCCGTGGTTGGCTCATCAGCAATCAATAAATCCGGTTCGTTGGCCAGGGCCATAGCAATCATGACGCGCTGCCGCTGGCCTCCCGATAACTCATGTGGGTAGGCTTTCATTTTGTCTATGGGATCAGCAATACCAACTAAAGCAAGAAGCTCAATAATTCTGGGTCTGGCCACCTGCACGGGCATCTGCTTATGAACCCAAAGTATTTCAGCTATCTGCCTTTCTATATTATGCAGCGGATTCAGGGATGTCATTGGTTCCTGAAAGATCATGGAGATGACCTGACCACGAATCTGGCGCATCTTTTCCTGACTGGCTCCAATCACCTCCTGGCCGAGGCATTTAATAGAACCATCCGGATGCGAAGCCTTGGGATAGGGCAGCAACTGAACGATTGACAGGGCAGATACAGATTTACCAGAACCACTTTCTCCTACCAGGGCCAGCGTCTCGCCTCTACTGATACTGAAAGAGATGTGATCCACTACAGTGCGATCGGCAAATTTCACCGTGAGGTTATCAACTTCAACTATTACCTGGTTTTCCTGCATTCAGGACCGCCTCTTTCACCGTTCCTGGCAAGCGCTTTCCGCAACCCTTATAAAAGATACGGTTTAACGAGCCAAAGCCCTAAAATAACCCAGTGCCCGGTAACAGCGCAAACCCAAAAGCCTCTTATAGCAGCAATTTCGCCTTTGTTTGTTCAACCGCCTGCCAATAAAGCTAGTTACCCAGCAAATAATTTGTTATTAAAAGAAACAGAACACGAAGTATTGATAATGAAAATTCTATTTGCACTATATCTGACTTTATCGTTAGTACCCATAAATAGCCTGGCTGACAGGCAATACCAGCATGCCTATGCTTTTTTAAGCACGCCAAAGTACTCTGCCGACTTCAACCATTTTGACTATGTCAATCCTGAGGCGAACAAAGGCGGCGTTATACGCCTCCCACAAATGGGCAACTGGGACAATTTGAATCCCATTACCACCAAGGGCAGATTAGCTGCAGGACTGGGTTTCTGGTCCAGAGATACCAATCTCCTCTGGGACAGCTTAATGGTTCCTGCTCTTGATGAACCGGCAACCCACTATGGTTTACTGGCCGAAGGCATTGCTGTTGCTGAGGACCGCTCCTGGGTCGCCTTCAAACTCAGAGCCGAAGCCCGCTTTCACGATGGTCAGGCCATTACCACTGAAGATGTTGAATTCACTTTTAAAGCCATCATCGAGCATGGCGCCCCAGATCTAAAAAGTGCCTTCGGCGCCTTCCAACTGGAAGTAGAAACAACTCATGAATTCAGGTTCCTGATACCAGCCGAATATAGACAGGATCCTGAATTACCCATTCGACTCGGCGCGCTGCCTATTCTCCCGGCGCACGTCTGGACAGACCGCGGCATCGACAAAACAACCGTTTTGCCTATCCTGGGATCTGGACCCTATGAAATTGCCGAAATGCGGGTCGGGCGCTGGATAAAATTCAATCGAGTAATCGACTATTGGGGGGCTCACCTGGCCATCAATCGCGGCCGTTACAACTTCGATGAGGTTAAATTCGATTATTTCCGAGACGATCAGGTTCAAACCGAAGCGGTCAAAGCCAATATCGTCGATGTCCATGTGGAAAATGTCCCCAGGACCTGGTATGCATCCTATGATATCCCGGCAGTCAGTGAAGGTTATGTCATTAAACAAGAGTATCAACTGGCTAAACCCGCTGGCCTGTGGTGGCCAATTTTCTGGAATATGGCGCAGAAACGATTTCAGGACAGGCGTGTTCGCAGAGCCCTGTGGATCATTAACGATATGACCTGGCAGAACACCAGATCCTATGGCTTCTGGGGGCAGGCAACCAGTTTCTTTCATGATTCCGAATTTGCTGCAAGAGGATTGCCCTCTGAAAAAGAACTGGCATTGCTTAATCCTATTAAGCATCTGGTGCCGGAGCAGGTTTTTTCACAACCCTACCGGGCTCAACCTAATAGTGGCTCAGGCTGGTCAAGAGCCAACCTTCTAGAAGCGGCCAGTCTACTCAAACAGGCAGGCTGGGTTGTCCGCGATAATAAACTCGTGCACGGTGAAACCGGTGAATCCTTCGAGCTCAGGTTAGTAGCTGTATCTCCTGCCCTGGCTAGCTCTTTTATCCCGCTCACCAGGCAACTGGCGAAACTCGGCATCAAGGCCAGCGCCAAATCACCCGAGATTTCAAACTGGCTATACAGGATGCGTTCCGGGGATTTCGATGGTGGTGCAATCTGGTTCCTGCCCAACAATACACCGACACTACAGATCAGAAATTCTTTCCATAGCAGCGAAGCGAATCGTGACTATAGTGCGAACTGGTCAAACCTTCAGGATCCGGCAATCGACTTCCTGATTGATGCCATTGGCACAGCGGAGACCTGGCCCAACTATGTCGCCGCAATCAGGGCATTTGATCGTGTCATGTTACACAACTATTACTGGTTACCCATGATGTCAAAAACCAATCACGCCATCGTCTACTGGGATAAATTCGGCATTCCTGATCATGGCCGACTGCAGCGTCTGGGCTTTCTGGACCTATGGTGGTGGGACGAAGAAAAGGCCAGTCGCGTCGCCAACTATGCTGGAGACGACAACTGATGGCTCGCTATATCTTCAAACGATTATTGCTGATTCTGCCTACTCTGTTTGGCATCATGGTCATCAATTTTACCATCATTCAGTTTGCCCCTGGTGGCCCAGTAGAACAGGCCCTAGCCCAGGCAACTGGCCTTGGTAATATGTCCAGCACAGCAAGTATCTCTTCTGCAAATGCCATGGGTCCTGCAGAAAGTAGCGGTTATCAAGGCGCTTCCGGCCTGGATCCTGAACTAGTGGAATCATTAAAGCGCCAGTTCGGCTTCGATAAACCACCGCACGTGCGTTTTTTTAATATGATGTGGGATTATCTTCAGTTCGATTTCGGGCACAGCTACTTTCAGGATCGAGATGTGGTCGACCTGGTGTTCGAACGACTTCCAGTGTCACTTTCCCTAGGCCTCTGGTCTTTACTGCTCATCTACGGCATATCAATTCCGCTCGGCATCAGCAAAGCCGTCAAAGACGGCGAAGCCTTTGATCTGTGGTCCAGTTTAATCGTGTTCACAGCTTACGCTATACCCGGGTTCCTATTCGCTGTTATACTTATTGTCATCTTTGCCGGCGGTTCTTATCTGGATTGGTTTCCGCTGCGCGGACTAACTTCCGAAAATGCAGACACCCTTAGTTTTACGGCACAGGTCAAAGACTATCTCTGGCACCTGACGCTACCGCTGATCGCCCTCACTATTGGCGGATTTGCAACTCTGACCATGCTCACCAAAAACAGCTTCCTGGAAGAATTAAACAAGCAGTTCGTACTCACTGCCTACGCCAAAGGATTAAGTCAGACCCGCGTTCTGTATGGCCATGTTTTCAGAAATGCCATGTTGATTGTTATTGCTGGATTCCCCGCCGCATTTATCGGCATTCTGTTTACCGGCGCGCTACTCATTGAGGTCATCTTTTCCCTGGACGGGATTGGCCTGCTTGGCTATGAGGCGGTCATTAAACGTGACTACCCTATATTGTTTGGCACCATGTATTGTTTTACTTTAATCGGTTTATTTATGCAGTTAATCGGCGATCTGACCTACACCCTCATCGATCCGAGAATCGATTTTGAATCCAGAGACAGTTAAATGAATCCTATTAATCGTCGACGCTGGCAGCAGTTCAGGGCTAACAAGCGAGGGTACTATGCAACACTGATTTTTATGGTGTTGTTCGGCACCTCATTATTTGCCGAATTCATAGCCAACGACAGGCCGATTGTTTTTTCCATCGAGGGCCAGACTTACTTCCCGATCTGGATGTCTTACAGCGAAAAATCCCTTGGCGGTGAGTTCGAGACAGAAACACATTACCTCGACCCCTTTTTCAGCAAATTGATTCAGCGCAGCGGCTGGGCTCTCTGGCCCCCTTTTCGTTTCAGCTATAACACCCTAGACTGGAATCTGGCACCGCCCTATCCCCACCCACCTGATGACGAACACTGGTTAGGCACAGATGGTAGCGGCACAGATGTTCTGGTCAAATTATTATATTCGTTCAGGCTATCTGTCCTGTTTGGACTTTCATTAACGATGATCAGCTGTACCATCGGCATAACCGTGGGTGCCCTGCAGGGTTATTTTGGCGGCTTAATAGATCTCCTTGGACAAAGACTGGTAGAAATCTGGTCGGGCCTACCGGTTCTTTTTATTCTGATTATCCTCGCCTCCATGGTGGAATCAAACATCATCTGGTTACTGGCGATTTTGTCGCTGTTCAGCTGGATGGCCCTTGTTGGCGTGGTCAGAGCTGAGTTCCTGCGAGCCCGCAACTTTGAATTCGTTCGTGCCGCACGAAGCCTGGGTCTGAGCAATTTCACGATTATGACCCGGCACGTGCTCCCCAATGCGATGGTGGCTACCCTGACTTACCTGCCATTTATCCTGAATTCATCGATTACCACTCTGACTGCGCTGGACTTCCTGGGCTTCGGATTACCATTGGACGCCCCTTCTTTTGGTCGGTTGCTATCCAGTGCAAAAGCAAACCTGCATGCACCATGGATCGGCATAACCACTTTCTGCGCTTTAGCATCGATGCTGATCCTGCTCATCTTCATTGGCGAGGCCATAAGAGATGCGCTTGATCCCAGAAAAATACTCGTCACCGGCGATGCAGAGCCCTATGGATAACAACCCTGGCAGTGACTTTCACACTCAATCATATCGCGCAAAACGGAATACCGGCAGGCAAAAAATCACCACATCAAAATATCAGGCCCAGGCGTTTAGCGATGTAGATTCTAATTGAAATCGTTGTCGGGTCTATTAAAAGTCTCTTGCAACAGGACTAACTGGGCCTTTTTGTCAGGTAATTTATGGCGTGTATTCTCTTAACAGACCAGGCAGAAGCTAAATAAAAACCAGACAAAAACTAAACAAGAACTAGATGGGGAGCTAGGTGAAAATCCATGTAAAAGGCAGTGATTTTTTGACTTTAGCGGCATTTACGATCACTATCCGCGGCTGGGACTATTACTGAACCGCCTAATATTTCATTACCTATACGGAGGCTTTCCATTGTGAGGTTTCCTGAGGCGGACCAGAAATAGAGACTTTCAGTGATGATTTACAGTAATTGTCTATTTCAGAAACGAACTGGCGTCATCGCAAATGAACCAACTGAACATCAATAGGGGTAAACGACCGCTCAAAATCGCCATGGTAATAGACTCCTGGGACTATCCTTTCAACGGTACCGTTGTCTCCACTCAGCGCTTCGTTACCGCACTGGCAGATGAATTCGATTTCAGAATCCTTGCGACCCTTAAACCGGATTCAAATCACGACGACCGATTTGTGCACTTCACTAGATTACGCCTACCCGGTGCCAATGACCTGATGGAATCAATGAATACCCCGCTGGCCATCCCCAACAAAAAGAAGATTCTGGAAGCCCTGGCAGGCAGTGATCTGTTGCATATCCAATATCCTTTTTTCCTGGCCAGCGCCACTATAGATTGTGCCCGTAAATTGAATATTCCTATTATATGTTCTTTTCACGTGCAGCCTGAAAATCTACTGCGCAACATCAGGCTTGAGCATAACTGGAGCATCAAATGGTTATATCGCCTCTTTCTGCGCAAGCTGTACAATCAGGTAGACCTGGTAATCACACCATCTGATTTTGCTGCAAAACTGCTGCTTCAACATGGCCTGGAAAAACCAGTGACCACTATCTCAAACGGAATCCCGGATCATTTTTTTGATATTCAAAGAAATGACAAGCATCTGGATCAGTTTCATATCCTTTCGGTGGGTCGTCTTGCGGCAGAGAAAAAACAGCATCTGATCATCGAGGCCATACAACGGTCAAAATTCAAGAAAAATATCAGCCTGACCTTAGCGGGAACAGGACCGCAGCAGAAAAAACTGGAACGCCTGGCTGCACGTCTCGGCGTAAAAGCGTCCATAGGCAAGGTCAGTCAACAACGCCTGGAAAGCCTATATGCGTCAACGGACCTTTTTGTGCACGCCAGTGAAGTTGAACTAGAAGGAATGGCCGTAATGGAAGCTATGGCCAGTGCATGCTGCGTCATCGTCAGCGATTCCCGGAGCAGTGCCCTGAGAGAATCGATCGACGATAAAAACACCCATTTCCGATCAGGCGATGCCGTTGATCTCGCCAAAAAAATTGACTTCTGGCTACCCAGAAGTACTCAACGCAGCACACAGGGGAAGGTCAACAGAGAAAAGGTATCGGAAAAGACGCACTTCAATTCTGCAATGCGCCTGGCAGAGATTTATAGACAGACCTACGCAGCCGCAAATCTGCAGATTAGCCTGACCCATGGCTGAAACTACCACAGACAGACAGTGGCTTAACCGCTGGTTTGGTTTAGTTCAGCGGTATTCTCTGCAGACCATTATATTACTGGCCTGCCTGGGAATAGCCTCCGCTACGCTATTTGCTTTTAAGGGAAAAATAAACTCTGATCTGGCAGATCTGGTTAAACCAGAAGAAAACCTGATCTGGTACCAGGACAATGAATATTTTAAAGCGGCCTTTCCCGATCTGCAACAAACTGCCATTGTTGTAATTTCCGGACAGGACGGGAATGCCGTCAAACAAACCACCAGGGACCTGGCGGATGCCTTCACCGCCAGTAACCACTATGAATCTGTTTTCGCACCGACAGTTCATGACTTCCTAGAACAGCGCCTGCTCTATTTCCTCCCCTTAGACAAGCTTGAGCAGTGGCTAAAAGGGGCGGAATTCAATTATGGGCCACTTCTGAGAATTGCCGATGAAGCTGATCTGAGCAATGTTATCTTTTCCCTGGCCGACTTTATTCAGGCTAACCCGGGATTACAGCTACCTGTCACGCTGGACAGTCTGGTCAATTCCCTACCTTCCGGTGAACTGCAGCTACAGGGCTACTACCCGCTGGTTGATCAAAATGCTAGACAGCACATCCATCTCATCCTTATTAAGGGCCGTCAGGATTTTAACCAGCAGTTACCCAATTCAGAGATTATAGCCAACATCAGGCAGACCATTGAAGCTGAAGCTGTCGCCGAGGGCATCGAAGTTCATCTCACTGGAGAGGTCGCCCTGGCGGATGAAGAACTCCGCGCTGGTCTGCAGGGTATCGGTATCGCTGCTTCAATTTCCGCTGTGCTGCTTGCCATCATCATGGTAATCGGCATTCGCTCTACCAGCATTATTACCGCTATCTTTGCCATGCTCATTATTGGCATCAGCCTTACGCTGGGTTTTGCAACGCTGACGATTGGTAGTTTCAATACCCTTTCGATGATTTTCGTGGTGATGTTCTTTGGCTTGGGGGTCGATTTTGCTGTGCACTTTTCACTGAGGTTTCAGGTCGGCCTCAGGGATGAAAGCGTTTCATCTGCACTGTTATCAACGTCAAAAGACCTGCTGCCCGCGCTACTTCTATGTACGGCAACTTCGATGCTGGCTTTCCTTTCCTTTGCCCCTACCGCCTATCTTGGATTGGCCGAATTAGGCATCATCTCGGCCGGTGGAATGGCCATCGCGTTATTTCTTACCATGACACTTCTGCCGGCGTGGTTCACTCGATGGTCGCCTGCTAGCATCGACACCCGGGTCACTGCCAATCCATTGCCCCAGCTAAAAATCAGTTGGCTTGGCTACTGCGTCATACCACTTGGCTTAGTGGCCGCTTTCATTGCCAAAGATATCACGTTCGACTATAACGTCCTGGCAATGCGAGACGAAAATTCTGAAGCCACACAAACCCTGCTAACACTTCAGGAAGCCCAGTTGGCGACGGACTACAGTATTTCCGTGTTAGCAGACTCGGCCACTTCCGCCGCCCATCTGAAACAGCATCTAACGAGTCTGCCCCTGGTCGGGGACGTCACCACGCCGCTGGATTTTCTACCCTCTGAGCAATCCACAAAACAGCTAATGCTCCAGGAAACCGCTGCATTATATGCCAACATAGAGGAAGTGTTGCCAGGCGAAGCCAACCAGCAATTGGAACCTGCGTTAGATTATTTTAAAGCATCGCTGCAGACCGTCGATGATGAAAGTCGAGCTCATTACCAGCCATTACTTCATACTCTCAACGCAATTGTCAAAAACCCGGAACGGCAGGCTCAAATAAATCAAAATATCCATCGCCAGGTGCAGGTAGCGCTGAATCATCTGAATAAATTGCTGACCGCAAGGCCTTTTTCAATTGAGGACATACCTGCCGCCTTCAAAAGCAGGCTCATAACCGATAAAAACCAGTATCTGGTTTCAGTTCAACCCAAATATAAACTCAATTCCCGAATAGAAACCGATCGTTTTATTAAACAAGTCATGCAGGAGGCCCCAAACACGGCTGGTCGCACCATAGTCGAGTGGGGCGTGGGTGATGTGGTAGTTAAAGCTTTTCAGCAAGCAGCGTCATTAACCTTCCTGGGCGTGTCTATTCTTCTCATGGCCTATTTTAGAAACTTTATTTTAGCAGTTCTGGTACTGATACCCATCGGACTCAGCGTGTTATTGACCCTGGCGATCTGTCAACTATCCGGCCTGACCCTCAATATGGCCAATATTCTAGTGATTCCACTTATTATCGGTCTTGGCGTTGATGCCGGTATTCATGTTGTGCACAGGTACCAGCAGACCGGCGCCAGCGATATGCTGCTCAGTTTCAGTACTTCCAAGGCCGTCCTAATCAGTGCTTTGACAACCATTGGCACCTTCTTTTCATTGTCCTTCAGTTTACACAAGGGTGCTGCATCCGTGGGTTTATTACTAACCATTGCAATCTCATTAATGCTGTTAGTAACCTTTCTTATTCTGCCTACACTGCTACATCGGGTAGGCGTTGTCAGCAAGTCTGGCCACAAAAGTAAACGCCCTTTAATCAGGTAGCATTACAATAAAAATGGCTGATTGCCGCACTCCTGGAATACTGGGAGCTGCGATTTTTACTACCCGGTGGTCACTTTGTCCTTGGCCTTCTCTATCTGCCTGTGCCATGATTTCCGTTCAATTATGAGGGTTGGTCCCATGAAGGTCATCACCAGCATTCCCAGTGAAGCACTCAATGAAATAGCGGGCGTTGTTCATGACCTTGATCTTACTGGATTTTCAGGCGTGTCAACTCAGGAAAATCGACACAACCCCTTCCTGCCGCTTGCCATAGCCGCTACCCACAGCAGCAGACTGGAACTGAGAACCAGCGTGGCAATCGCTTTCGCCCGAAGCCCCATGGTTTCGGCGGGGCTGGCATGGGATCTTCAAGCGGCTTCTTCAGGTAGATTTACACTGGGTCTAGGAAGTCAGGTCAAAGGCCATAATGTGAGGCGTTTCAGCGTACCCTGGAGTGCGCCAGCACCAAGGCTTAGAGAATATGTGCAGGCTGTTCGCGCTATCTGGCACTGCTGGCACACCGGTAGCCAACTGGACTATCAGGGAGAGCACTATCAGTTGTCACTCATGACACCCAACTTTACGCCAGAGCCTCTGAACTGCCCATTACCGCGGATTCAGATCGCTGCCGTCGGTCCGGCTATGATGAAGGTGGCTGCAGAAGAATGCGATGGCGTGATGCTGCACGCTTTCTGCACTTCGCGATACCTGAGCACCTATATTATGCCAAGACTCAACCAAGGTCTGAATCGTGCAGACCGTAACAGAAAGGAGTTTGAAATTTCCGGCGGCGGCTTCGTTATCACCGGCCAGGATGATGCCGCAGTTCAAAGACAATTTGAGTGGGTTAGAACCAGAATCGGATTCTATGGTTCCACACCAGCCTACTGGCCTGTTTTTAAAGTTCACGGATTAGAAGATCTTGGATTTGAGTTAAACGCATTGTCTAAAAAGGGCCAATGGCAAGATATGTCGACAAGGATTACCGATGATCTGGTGCATGAGTTTGCTGCGGTCGGTCGCTTCGATGAAATAGCCGCTGAAATTGAACAGCATTTTGGCGGTACGGTAGACATCGTAAACCTGCCAAATGATACCCCTAAGGATCTCATCGAAGATATTCTAAATCTACAGACCCCGTTTCAAAAATGAACAGTTGGAATATTGGTGTTATTGGTGGCGGCAGCTGGGGCACCACGTTTGCCCACCTGTTAAGCCGCCATCAGGCCGTTAAACTGTGGGCAAGAAATTCCGATACTGTCAATGAAATAAACCAGGACCACAGCAACCAGCATTATCTTCCGCAAGCCCGATTATCACCGAAGCTTTCGGCAAGTGCCGATCTTCAGGAGGTCATCGAAGGCAAAAACCTCATTGTCATGGCTATTCCTTCCCAGAATTTCAGAGAAGTATTAACCCTGGGAAGCCAATATATTAAAAAACACACGCCTATTATCAGCCTAAGCAAGGGGCTTGAGCTTTCCACAGGCTCACGCATGACCCAGGTAATCAAAGCTGTTCTACCAGACCACCCCTGCGGCGTACTTACCGGTCCTAATCTAGCTATTGAGATTATGGCAGGATTTGCAGCAGCCAGTGTACTGGCTATACCCGATAAATCACTTAGACAGCAGATACAAAACGTATTTCACAGCAGCTTATTTCGTGTTTACCGCAATCATGACGTTATCGGCTGCGAACTCGGTGGTGTCCTTAAGAACATAATTGCTATCGCTGCTGGGATGGGCGATGGCCAGGGTGCCGGAGACAATACTCGCTCTGCCATCATCACTCGAGGGCTAGCGGAAATGACCCGGCTTGGCACTGCCATGGGTGGAGACGCCAGCACGTTCGCGGGGTTAGCCGGCGTTGGTGATCTAGTAGCAACCTGCACCAGTGAAAAATCACGTAACAGAACTGTTGGCTTTCGACTGGGTATGGGTCAGCCAATCGAAGCTATAACGCGTGATATGTTTATGGTGGCCGAAGGCGTCAAGAGTGCGCCAGCCGTCATCGCCCTGGCAGCCCAGTATAACGTTAAAATGCCTATCTGCCAGGAAGTCTGTGCCGTCGTACAGGGTAAGAGCGACGCCAAGCGAGGCTTTAAGGAATTATTAAAAGCAGAAATCGGCTCAGAAGCAGAACCTTTCTAAGCATCGCTAACTTGCCCTGACGCTGAGGCCAAAAATTAAGACAAGCCAGCACCTACCTTTATTCTTAAGGAATTTTCAGTAGTGGTTAATTTATGCTTCGGTAAGCCGCAGACACTAACGAGTGCTTTCACGGAGACAAACCGCTATCTATCGTAAATGTTATTGATAATGATTCGTATTTAGATTATTATTTACGCTTCTAGCATAGAGATAAGCAATGAGAGCAGGTTCCATTGTCACTTTTATAAGCACCTATTTATTAGTCAACTGCTGTCTGGCGACCACTCTCCCCCCTGATCTCGATACAGATCCCTATATTGAAGAAGTCTCCATTGTCGGCTCCAGAGCCCGGGCCCGCCAGATTGCCGGAGCAGCAACCTATCTAGGTTTCGAACATCTCGATCGTTTTTCCTATACCGATATACAACGCATACTCCGGAGCGTGCCCGGAATATCCCTGCAGATAGAAGATGGCTTTGGACTTCGACCCAACATCAGTATCCGCGGTGTAGCAACCGAACGTAGCAGCCGTATCACGTTGCTGGAAGATAATATTCTTATTGCCCCTGCACCCTATGCTGCTCCTGCGGCCTACTACTTTCCCACGCCAGGTAGAATTCATGGGATCGAAATTCTTAAGGGACCAGCCGCCATTACCCAGGGGCCCTATACTGTTGGCGGCGCTCTGAATATGATATCCACGCCCATCACTGACCATAATCAGTTCAATCTGATTATGGAGACCGGTACTGATGAAACCTTCAGGACCCATACTTTCATTAATCGTCGTCTGTCAGATCAAACCCAATTCCTGTTAGAAACCCATCAATGGCGATCGGAGGGCTTTCAGCACTTCAGCAAAAGTAATCAGCCCACAGGGCTCAATATCCAGGATTACATGCTGAAATACAGACACCAAAGCATCGATGGCCGGCATCAATTCATACTTAAACTGCAACAAACCCGGCAGCACTCAAATCAATCCTACCTGGGACTTACCGACCCTGACTTCGAGCGTTCTCCTCTACGTCGATATGACATCTCTGCCCTGGATAATATCTACAGCGGTCATCGACAGGAAATGATTCAATATCGATTTTTTCAATCAGAATCAAACACCCTACAACTAACAATCTACAGGAACCGCCTGGCCAGAAACTGGTTTAAAACCCAGGGCATTGATCTCGATGGTAGCCCGGCCAATCGTGATTTTTCCGGATTAAGTTGGAATCGCATCATTTCTGCAGTGAATCTGGGCCAGAGTATCAACGGCACCTCACCTTCTTTTCTCGCTGGCGTACTTAACGGGACCTTCGATAGTGCTGAGGGTAGTATTCAACTGCGAGCTAACGCCAGGACTTATCTCTCCAGGGGAATTCAAGCGAAGTGGGAGACTGTATTTAATAGCCAAAGCAGCCAGCATAACCTTGAACTCGGTTTTCGTGTCCATGAAGACAATGAAGATCGATTACAACGCAACAGCACCTACCATCAAGTATCGCACACGCTGGTGTTGGACGATCCCGGACGATGGGGCAACGCCGGAAATCAACTTCAGTCCGCCAGGGCTTTTGCATTTCATCTTCACGACAACATAAAAATCAGCAATTTAACCTTAGCGCCTGGAATTCGTTTCGAATACATCCAGCAGCAGAGACAGCGCTGGGAAACCAGGCCTGATAAAACACTCAACCCGTCAAGTCGTCACATTGACAACCGCAGAGATCAGAGACGGCATCAAACTAAAATCTGGTTACCCGGAATGGCTGTGCTATACCAATTAAACGAAAGCACAACCCTGATAGCAGGTATACACAAAGGTTTCTCTGCCGCTGGCAATGCGCCCCAAGCCAAAGAAGAATTATCCGTTAATTACGAAATGGGTATTCGCCTAAACAACGGCTTCAAAGCCGAAGCCATTTTTTTCCTCAGTGATTACGACAACATTCTAGGCTTATGCACTGCGTCATCAGGCTCGCAATGCACAACCGGTGATATCTTCAATGGGGACGCCGCAACGGTTCAGGGCCTGGAGTTCTCAGCATCGATTCAGCTTGAAGCAACCAGCTCCTTTGATGTTCCCATTTCAGTCAGCTACACATGGATTGACAGCCAATTCGATAGTGATATTGCTGACACCGCCTTCTTTGGCAATGTCTCTAATGGCGACCCCATACCTTATATACCGGCACATCAATTGCAGTTCTCAACCGGTTTAGCTGGCCTTCGCTGGTCTCATTTC
>DUBB01000050.1:0-146609 GCA_012960535.1 Gammaproteobacteria bacterium | reverse complement strand
AAACCTGGATTATCAAAAAGGTGTTTGTGTAAGAGCCAGTTGCTCATCCTTTGAAAAAACGGAAAGTACCACCACTGTTGACTTTACCAGTCAGTTTGAACTGAACGGGCATGCCCAGGTTTTCCTTAAAGTTGAGAATGCCCTGAATGTGCGACACATTGTCAGCCGTCAACCCTATGGCGCCCGCCCAAATCGAAACCGATCTACTACGGTGGGCTTTAAAGTCAGTTTTTAGACTGACTGACCGCCATGTGCATCGACCCGTCCTCTGGATATCTCATGACACCATAACAAGGCCGAACTGTTTCCTGGTAGCCCTGAAATCGATGCGCAATGGCTAACTTCCTCGCAGCAGAGGATCTCATTAAACCTCCTTTCGAAGCCTGTTTAGCGGTATTGCAGGGGTCACCTGGGCCTTTAGTCCCTATAGCTATAGCCTCGTCATTCAAGGCAAAAATTCTGAGTTCATCAAATCCTGCTGAACAATAATCAGTGCTCAAGAGTAAACGGCATGGTTCAGCAGAGGTCGAATCCACTTTCTGATGAGGCTATTTCTGGCTTGACTCAGTCAATTACTTCCATGAGTAAAGAATTTAACGCCTATGTTCAAGAACAAATTTTTCTGGCAGATGTATCTGACGGCTATCATTGTTGGCATCATTGCGGCAGTTATAATTTATCTAAGCCTGGCTGAAGATTTGAATAGCGAATTCTTTATTGAATCTGAAAGGAGTCTCAAGTCTGATTTACCTATCACAACATTGCTGGCCGAGAACATACTCACTGGAGACTTTAAGGATTTTCAAGAAAGCAGGAAGCTAGAAACCTCAAAAAAACTAGTAGTGATCAGTAATAATGGCAGTGCACTTTATGATAACCATGGCCCAATTGATAACGAAAACTATATTAATCGCCCTGAGATTGCAGAGGCAAAGATTCACGGAACCAGTTCAGCAAGGCATTCAAGCCTTGATCAAGGAAGTGCTGTGCTCTCCATCGCCAGACGGGTCGATGTTGACGGGCAAAGTCTCGGTTACTTGCTGTTATTAGAAACGGTGGAGACTCGCAGTTCCTGGACAGAGATGGTGCTTAACAAATTATTCTATTTCTTCTTTATTGCATTTCTGCTGTCTTCACTAGCCACCTATTTACTAATCACTTACTTTTTCCGACCCATTAACAGAGCGACAAACTATGCACGGCGACTTTCACAAGGAAACTACGTCGCGCGATTGCCGGCGAAGGGGCAGGACGACATTGCCATCCTGGAAGGGGCTCTAAACGACCTGGCCTTCAACACAGAACAAACGGTTAGTGGCCTGGACCAGAATGTCAAAAAACTATCCAGCATGCTAGAGGCTTTAAATGAAGGTGTTGTCGCCATAGATGCAAACCAACAGATTATTCATATCAACTCTTCAGCACTGACGCTATTTTCTCTTGAAGAAAGCCCTATCGGTAAAAATCTATTCGATATAGATTCTTTGATGCAAATCTGGTCTTTCGCTAATCCCGAACTGAACCGGCGGGATGATTCTGCAAGCACTATCGAAATTCATGGCCGAATCCTTGAAATAAGCGCGCGCCGGATAATAGAAGATTGCAACCCTGATAAGTTACTGATCTCCATACAGAATGTTACCGAACGAACAATAGCGGACAATATCCGCATTGACTTCGTTGCAAATGCTTCCCACGAACTCAAAACACCCATTACCGCTCTCCAGGGAATGATCGAAACAATCATCGACTCATCCAAAATGTTAAAAAAAACTCGCGATGAATTCCTGCTTAAAATGTCCAACCAAACAAAGAGCCTAAGTACAACAGTGAGCCAACTCCTGCAATTGACCCGATTACAGACAGGACTGGATTCCGAGCAGGACCCTGGTCTGGTCGACCTTAATCTGCTGGTAGAACAAACGATTTGAGATCAGGAAGATTTCGCCTCTTCCAAAAACATCATCATTAAACTGCACAACCAAAGCAAACCTGTTTACGTAAACGGGGATAGTGTATCTCTGCATCCGGTTTTTCATAATCTGATTGAAAATGGGATTATATTTTCGAAACCCGATACTACTGCCCGGGTCAGCATCTCAGTTAAAGCAGACCAATGCTTTGTTACTGTAGAAGACCAGGGCTTAGGTATCCCTAAAGCAGAGCAACAGAGAATTTTCGAGCGATTCTATCGATTAGACACCGGGCGCTCATTGAACAAGGCAGGGACGAGGCTGGGTCTTGCTATAGTCAGGGCAGCCATTCAAGCCCACAAAGGTAAGATCACCGTGAAGAGTACTGTCAACAAAGGATCTGTATTTAAAGTAAGTTTACCACTCCGCTCAGCAGCGCCAAAACGGGCCCGATAAATCATTCTTGCAGAGACCCATAGGGGCATACTAATCCCGCCGTATCCTAGGAGTGCCCCTGTCAGACCCACAAACCTGGTATTCACCACGTCGTTACAGCGACCCACAAGCAGCGAAATTTCAACCACTCATGCAAGCAAATTATGGTCTAAAAGCGAAAAAAATGAATGCTTAAGGTTAAAATGAATTTACCGGCGGACACCAGAATCATTGCACATTGCCGTTATCAGGATTAAATTACCCACCTATGCAAAAACTATCACCTGAGGAAATCAAGCAGGTTACCCAGAAGAGCGATTTCAGGGCAGGCCTGGCCTTAGCATCTGACTGGCTGCTAATTGCCGGGGCTTTCGTGCTGGCGGCTCGCTTTCCTTCCGTATGGTCGATTCTGGTGGCTACCTTTATAATCGGTGCCCGGCAACTCGCGCTGGGCATCATTGTGCACGAGACTGGGCACCAGTCTTTCTTTCGAAGCAAATCAACGAATAACTTCGTTGCAAGCTGGCTGTCCGGGTACTGGATCTTTTCCAGTAAAAATAACTATATGAAAGGGCATATTAAACATCATCAGCTTGCTGGTACTGCTAACGATCCTGACCTCAAAAACTATCATGCTTACCCTGTATCACCCGAGAGTTTCCGACGGAAAATCATCCGGGACCTGACCGGTCAAACCGGCTGGCGAAGGCTTAAATCAATAGGACGTTCGATCAGAAATTACCGCAAGCTTGATCATAACTCTCAGAGTGCTGTCAGAGGGGGCTTAATTGTTAACCTAGGCCTGTTGGGGTTATTTGTTTCCCTGAATGTGCCCTGGCTAATACTCATCTGGATCGGTGCGTTCGCAACGACTCACATGCTATGTACAAGGCTAAGACAGGTGGCCGAACATGCTGCCGTTCCTGATCTATACAGCAAGGATGCCAGGTTAAATACCAGAACCCTGATAACACATTGGTGGGAACGCCTGTTGATAGCCCCTCACCAGATCAATTTCCACATGGAACATCATTTAATGCCGAGTGTTCCCATGTATCGATTACCTCTAATGCATCGTTTGCTTGCCGCTAAAGCCTACTACGAAAACATCTCATTCACCCAGGGCTATATCCCGTTATACAAACAGGTGACCCAGTGAAGGGAAAACCTGCAGTTAATATCTACTGGCTAACAGCAAAGAAGCAGATCTGACTAGGCGCTACTACTTTGCAGAGCCGTATCTTCCATTGGTATCAGCTTAATTCTGGCTCTCAGGATAGGCAACCAGGGACTAGCCACCTTCACTGATCGTTAAACACCTCAACAGATGCTGCGCCGGGCTAACCGCGTGCCACAACTAGGCAGTGGATTCTGCCAGTTTAAATTCCGAATGAAGCGCCCGAGCGGCCAGCTCAAGATACTTTTCATCAATTACAACTGATATAGCTATTTCAGAAGTTGAAATCATCTGGATATTGATCGATTCAGCTGCCAGAACTTCAAACATTTTACTGGCCACACCGGCATGCGAGCGCATGCCCACACCAACAATTGACAGCTTGGCAATACTGCTATCACCGGTCACCTCGCGAGCGCCCATGGTAGCCGCTACTTGTTTTAGAATAGTCGCAGCTTCGTCATAATCTTCTCGAGAAAGGGTAAAAGTGAAATCAGTGCTGAGGTCGGCTGATACATTCTGCACAATCATATCCACTTCAATATTTGCAGCACTGATCGGCCCCAATATGGTTGATGCAATACCCGGTAGGTCGGGAACACCAAGGAGTGTTAACTTTGCTTCGTTTTTGGTGAAAGCGATACCTGAAATCAATGGTGCTTCCATAGTGAGATCTTCCTCCCTTGTGATGAGCGTTCCCGGGGCATCATTAAAACTGGAAAGTACCCTTAAAGGTACCTGAGACTTGCCCGCCAATTCTACAGCCCGGGTATGCAGTACTTTCGATCCCAGACTGGCCAACTCTAGCATTTCTTCAAAGCTAATCTGTTCAAGACACCGAGCCGATTCAACAATCCTTGGATCCGTCGTAAACACGCCTTCCACATCTGTATAAATTCGACACTCGCTTGCATCCAGCCGCGCCGCCAGAGCAACCGCTGTAGTATCAGATCCGCCCCTGCCCAAAGTCGTTATGGTACCGGCTTCATCGATCCCCTGAAACCCAGCAACTACAGGCACTACCCCCTTGGCTAATTCTACCCGCAGTTTATCTGCATCCACCTCCAGTATTCTGGATCGGTTTGGCACAGCATCAGTTCTAATGGCAACCTGCCCACCAGTAAAAGATTTGGCAGCAATACCATTCTTCAACAGCACCATTGCAACAAGGGCTATGCTGACCTGTTCGCCAGTGGATAGTAGAACATCAAGTTCCCGCCGTGTATCGAGCGCTTGATCTTGCACTTCTTCGGCCAGTGAAACCAATCTATCCGTTTCATCTCCCATGGCAGAAACGACTACCAGAACTTCATTTCCAGCCTGCTTTTCCTGACGCACCCTGGCAGCCACATTCTCCATGTGTTTGATAGAGGCAACCGACGTGCCTCCAAACTTCATGACCAGAAGAGCCATAGTAATTTCCTAACTATTTAACAATGAATCATAGTGACTAATATCAAGGGGATCTGTTTCTGCGCTTACTGCAGTAGCCGCCCCCTTAAATAAGGCTCAATGCTGGCCAAAGCAGCCGGTAATGCGTCCACATCGGAGCCACCCGCCCGGGCCATATCAGCACGCCCGCCACCTTTACCGCCTACCTGGGAGGCCACGTGGTTGACCAGCTCGCCTGCATGTACGCGATCTGTCAGGTCTTTTGTCACCCCGGCAATCAAAGACACTTTTGCTTCATCGGCCATACCAAGGACGACGACACCACTGCCTAGCTTATTTTTCAGACGATCAAGCGCATCAGGTAAAGATTTAGGGTCAGTCCCAGTTAGCTGTTTAACCAGTAGACGCACATCACCAATTGACAGGACCGATGCCAACACATCCTGACCTTCTCCGCTGGCTATCTTTGCGTTCAACTGGCTGACCTGTTTCTCTAACTTTCGATTATCATCCATTAACGCTTTTAGCCTGTCGACGTAACCGCTACGTTCAACTTTTAGTACACGGCCAATAGCACCGACCGCATCATCGAGTTCCTGTATATCCTGCATAGCCATGTCGCCAGTGACTGCTTCTATACGACGCACACCCGATGCCACGCCCTGCTCTGATAAAATCCTGAACAAACCAATGTCACCGGTTCGATCCGCATGGGTGCCACCACACAATTCTGCTGAAAAACCATCACCCATGGTCAGTACTCTAACTTCTTCTGAATATTTTTCCCCGAATAACGCCAAGGCACCAGCGCTTTTTGCATCCTCTATCTTCATGATGTCAGTGGTGATAACGGAATTGTTCCTGATTTGGTTATTTACCAGCGTTTCGATGCGTCGTATTTCTGCAGCCGTTACTGCTTCAAAATGGGAAAAATCAAATCTCAGTCTCTCCGGCTGAACTCGTGAGCCCCGCTGATTCACATGGGTTCCAAGTATCGAGCGCAGTGCAGCATGCAACAGATGAGTCGCAGAATGATTCAAAGCGGTGGCCTGTCTGGCATCACCCGAAACTTCTGCATCCACCTTATCGCTAACTCGAAGTTCTCCAGAGAGCACCTTAATCCGATGAGCATGGGCACTCCCAAGCCTGACAGTATCTTGCACCTCAACTGACAGACCCGTTGCATTGAGCACACCCCAATCCCCGACCTGTCCACCACTTTCAGCATAAAAAGGCGACTGCTCTAATACTGCCAGTGCCTGCTCGCCGGGCCCTACTGTTTCCACCTCAGATCCATTTGCTATCAATGCCAGCACCTGACTATGAGCCGTTAAGGTATCGTAGCCGACGAACTGCGTTTCAAAATCAAGAGACAATTCAGCCTCTGCATCGCTAGTAAACTTACTGGCTGCTCTAGCCCTGCTGCGCTGCTGTTGCATCGCTTCATCAAAGCCATCCATATCAAGGCTCAGGCCTCTTTCCCTAGCTATATCACCCGTTAAATCGGTGGGGAACCCAAAGGTATCATATAGCTTAAAAATCACCGGGCCAGGTATGACCTGACTGTCGAGTGATGCTATAGCGTCGTCCAGAATCTTCATGCCCTGATCCAGTGTCAGTTCAAACTGCTGTTCCTCTTTGAGTAAAATACGTTCAATCTGATCTGCCGTCTGCACCAGCAATGGATAGGCGTCACCCATTACTGTACACAATGTTACTACTAGTTTATGAAAAAATGGTTCGCTAGAATCAAGTTTATGACCATGGCGCAAGGCTCTGCGGATGATCCTTCTCATGACATACCCGCGACCCTCGTTCGATGGCAATACGCCATCAGCAATAAGGAAACACGCGGATCTTAAATGGTCCGCTATAACTTTAAGCGATGGATCATTCATGTCAGCAGAGCCCAGCAGTTCAGCAGTTTCCTTCAGTAGAGGCTGGAATAAGTCAGTATCATAATTATTATGAGCATGCTGCAGGACCGCAGCAACTCTTTCTAAGCCCATCCCCGTATCCACACAAGGACGAGGCAAGGGTGTAAGGTTTCCTGCTGAATCACGTTCGTACTGCGTAAAAACCAGGTTCCAGATTTCCACATAGCGATCGAGGTCACCGTGCTCAGATCCCGGTGGACCGCCAGGCACCTCTTCACCATGATCATAAAATATCTCAGAACAGGGACCACAGGGCCCTGTGTCCCCCATCATCCAAAAATTATCCTCATCGCCTAATCGGGTAATTCTGTCGGGATCAAAACCAATGTCTTCAATCCAGATTCTCTCTGCTTCATCATCGCTGTCATGGATCGTTACCCACAGTCGCTCCGGCGGAATAGCGATCACCTCAGTCAGAAAGTCCCAGGCAAAACGGATGGCCTCTTCCTTGAAATAATCACCAAAACTGAAATTTCCCAGCATTTCAAAAAAAGTATGGTGCCTGGCGGTGTAGCCTACATTATCCAGATCATTGTGTTTGCCACCGGCTCGAATGCATCGCTGACAACTGGCGGCTCGTGTGTAACCGCGGTTTTCCTTCATGGCAAAAGCTTCTTTAAACTGAACCATACCTGAGTTGGTAAACAGCAAGGTTGGATCGTTATCCGGCACAAGCGAAGCCGAGTCCACTATCTGGTGGCCTTGCTGGCTAAAGTAACTTAAGAACGCTTTTCTTATTTCGGGGCTATTCATATCACTGACTCCGTCTCCCACAAATCCGGGAACGATACAGGAATTCACTGAATATCTAAATGGCGAAACTGCTCGTTACACGATTATACGGCAGGCATTATATTATAGTATCGCTGAAATTATCGTATAGTTCGGCAAGGCATGACTTATTAGCCTAACGGCAATAAGCGGTGCAGTAATCGTAACCGGGCTTCCATCAATAGCATCATGATGAACCCAGAATACGCTAAATATCAATCTTACAGCTTTAGCATCCCACAGCGTCAGGCCGAGAATCCTTCAAAAGCAACCGCAGAAATTACAGCACCTCGGATATCTGCTCAAAGGTAAACCCTCTCTGCTGCAGAAACCGTGACCGCCTGCCCCTCTCACTGGCGGCAAAGGCCTCGCCCCCCTGTGCAGCATCGCCAAATCGCTTCTCCAGTACACCAGCGGCGAGTTCAGTCCATTTTACGTGAGCGTGTGCAATGGCACAGCCGATAATTTCCGGGCTCACTTGTCGCTGTTGCAGTTCCTTGCGAATCTTCAGCGGCCCGTGTCCCTTTCCTATTCTAGAATTCACAAATGCTTCAGCAAGTCTGACATCGCTCTGCAAGCCCTCTTCCGTCAGCCGTTGGACTCCCATTTCCACGAGTTCACTGGCATCTCTGAAACGAGCGTTAAGTTTTCGCCGCAACTCTCCTGCTGCATGCTCCCGACGCGCCAGCAAATCCATAGCTGCCCGTCTGACATCGGCGGCCGATATAGAGCTAGTAGAGCCTGATTCCTTCATAGACCGACCAGCCGCTGAAGCACCGTTAGCCAAGACCGTACTGACAATCGCCTATTGGCCACCGCTTATCGGTGTTACGTTGTCTTCTTCTGAATCGCTATCGGCATCACCCTTATCCGTACCGGAATCCAGTAATTGCGTACGGATGAGATTTTCAATTTCGCTGGCCATCGCTGTATTTTCCTGAAGGAATTCACAGGCATTTTTCTTCCCTTGGCCAATTCGGTCACCCTTATAGCTATACCATGCACCGGCCTTATCGACCAATCCTAGCTGGACCCCTAGATCAATGACCTCGCCTAAACGGTAGATACCCGTACCGTACATGATTTGAAACTCAGTCTGCTTAAATGGGGGGGCTACCTTGTTTTTAATAACCTTAACCCTGGTTTCATTACCGACTATTTCATCACCTTCCTTAATAGCTCCTATGCGGCGAATATCGAGCCGGACTGAAGAATAAAACTTAAGCGCATTGCCGCCTGTCGTCGTTTCAGGGCTACCAAACATCACCCCAATCTTCATTCGGATCTGGTTAATAAATACAACCAGCGTATTAGAATTTTTGATATTACCTGCCATTTTCCTCAATGCCTGGCTCATTAACCTGGCTTGCAGACCTACATGATGATCGCCCATATCGCCTTCAATTTCGGCTTTAGGCGTGAGCGCTGCAACGGAGTCGATAACAACAACATCAACAGCACCGGAACGGACAATCATGTCGCAAATTTCCAGCGCCTGTTCACCGGTATCTGGCTGGGATACCAGCAGATCGTCAATATTGACTCCCAAATTCTGTGCGTAGAGCGGATCCAGCGCATGCTCAGCATCAATAAACGCACAGGTACCGCCAATCTTCTGGCATTCAGCAATGACCTGTAACGTCAGTGTGGTTTTTCCTGATGACTCTGGACCATAGATTTCAACAATCCGCCCTCTAGGCAGACCTCCAATCCCGAGTGCCACATCCAGGCCAAGTGATCCTGTGGAGATCGAGGGAATCTTTTCCTGTGGTGAATCACCCAAGCGCATCATTGCACCTTTACCAAACTGACGTTCAATCTGTGATAGTGCCGCTGATAATGCTTTTTCCTTATTATCGTCTTTAGTCATATCCATAATACTCTCCGTATTGCTATTCCAATCAAAGGACTCGCCTCAGTCCTTAGCTGTTAAATACAAGCTGTTAAATACAAGCTGTTAAATACAAGCTGTTAAATACAAGCTGTTAAATATCCCACTCAGTCCCTGCTCGGGAAAGCAACTCAATTCGCCCAAGAGCCGCGTTTTACCCATCTAGCCGTAAATCCCAGTTGCTCGGCTGTGCTCTGTATTTTTATCACCTGCTTTCTATTACCTGCTTTCTATTACCTGCTTTCTACCACTTGATTTAATTACGTGCTTTTTATCACCTGCTTTAATTACGTGCTTTGGATAGCCTAGCTTAAACATATATGCTTTTGCCCACCCTAGGCTTTTGCTGATGAAGGGCTGCGATTTTAGCCCCAATCCAGCGTTTTTATACGAGCCGTACTGTGTTTACGCTAAGACCCACTTTAACCCATATACTGGTTATACGTACAGTATTATTTTAATCAATTTTAAAATACCATTACCGGCCGATTTAGAGCTCCCGGGAAGCCTGTTTGACAACGTTCGGGATCAATTCGCGATGACGGGTTAACCACTTTAGCCTGATAGTGGGTGAAGTCTTGGTTTGGCTTTGTTAACCTCAGGCTATTATTCGCAAAAGGTTTCAGCTGCAATTGAGCACTCCTGCCCATACACCCATGATGCAACAATTCCTCGGCATCAAGGCGCAGCACCCCGATGCTCTCCTATTTTATAGAATGGGCGATTTTTACGAGCTATTCTATGAAGATGCAAAAAAAGCAGCTCAAATACTGGATATCACACTAACCTCTCGAGGCCACTCTGCAGGGGAGGCCATCCCCATGTGTGGAGTACCCTATCATGCCGCCGATTCTTATCTGGCAAAACTGGTCAAAGAAGGTGTGTCGGTGGCTATCTGTGAACAATTCGGCGAACCCGGCAAAAGCAAAGGCCCGGTTGAGCGTAAGGTGGTGCGTATCGTTACGCCTGGCACCCTGACTGAAGATACCTTGCTTGATGCGCACAGCGAAAGTTTAATTGCGGCCCTTTTAACTGAAGCAGAAGCCTGGGGGATCGCCACGCTTGACCTGAGCAGTGGCCGTTTTGAACTGTTTGAGTCAGCTGACCGTGACGCCATCCTCAGTGAACTGACCCGACTGTCACCAGCAGAGATACTCGTTGCTGACACTGACACTAACCCTGATTTCGTGGCAAATCATCCGGGTCTGCGCAAACAACCCATCTGGGACTTTGACCTGGCCATGGCGACAGAAAACCTATGCCGCCAATTTGGAACCCGGGATTTATCCGGGTTCGATTGTGGCCGGGATTGCCAGGCCATCAGGGCAGCGGGTTGCCTGCTGAGCTATGTTATGGAAACCCAGAGAAGAGACCTTCCCCATATCGAATCACTGCAGCGAATCCGTCACGAGGACACTGTCCTAATGGACCCTGCTTCTCGCCGGAACCTGGAGCTCATCGTCAACCTGCAGGGCCAAAGAGAGCACACTTTACTATCCATCCTTGACAGAACCCAGACACCCATGGGCAGCAGATTATTAGCAAGATGGCTGACTCAGCCCATTAGGGATCAAGCGGTTCTAAACAATCGCCTTGATGCGATCGGCTTTTTATCCCGGTACTATCGTCACGAACCCCTGCAATCAGTCCTTGCTCCTATTGGTGACCTGGAAAGAATCGTAGCCCGAATTGCTCTGCAATCTGCCCGACCCAGAGACCTGACCAAATTGAGGACGGGGCTGACTGCGCTTCCTGATATTGAAGACCTGCTCACCGCAACCCAGAGCAGTCTGCTGGAAGACATAAGAATCAACAGTACTGCCAGGCCCGATCTAGCAGATCTGCTCCTTCGCGCTATTAATGATAACCCGCCCATGGTGATAAGGGAGGGTGGCGTTATCAAAGAAGGCTATGATCCTGAACTGGATGAACTTCGCAGCATGAGTGAAAACGCGGCAGAATTCCTGGTTAAACTGGAACAGGATGAAAAAGCTAAAACCGGTTTATCTTCTCTTAAAGTCGGCTTCAACAGAGTGCATGGCTACTTTATCGAGATCAGCAAAATGCAGGCAGAAGCTGCACCGATTAATTATATTCGACGGCAGACGCTGAAAAATGTCGAGCGGTTCATCACCCCCGAACTGAAAACTTTTGAAGATAAAGCCCTGAGCAGCAAGAGCAGAGCCCTGGCCAGGGAAAAGGGTTTGTACGACGAATTGATAAACAGGCTTCTTGACCATCTTTCAAGCCTGAAGAAACTTGCTGAATCACTGGCACAACTTGACGTCTTATGCAGCCATGCAGAACGCACCCTTACGCTCAAGCTCAATAGACCAGAGTTACATGGCGAAGCAAGTATCGAGATACAGGCAGGCCGCCATCTAGTCGTTGAAAACATGCTCGAAACCCCTTTTATCGCCAATGATCTGCAATTAGATGATAAAACCCGGCAACTGATCATTACTGGGCCCAACATGGGAGGGAAATCCACTTTTATGCGACAATCCGCGATTATTGCACTGCTGGCACATACAGGCTGTTTCGTACCTGCCGAGTCAGCCAGAATCGGTGACCTGGATCGCATATTCACACGCATCGGCTCGTCCGATGATCTGGCCAGTGGTCGTTCCACGTTTATGGTCGAGATGACCGAAACAGCCGTCATTCTCAATAACGCAACTCAGCGAAGTCTGGTGCTACTCGACGAAATTGGCCGGGGAACATCCACTTTTGATGGATTGTCTCTGGCCTGGGCAACGGCCGAATTTATCGCCCACAGACTCAGGGCCATGACCCTGTTTGCCACCCACTATTTTGAACTAACCGCCTTACCGGACTTACTACCGGGTACCTGCAATGTCCACATGACCGCCAAAGAGCATGCGGATCGAATTATTTTCCTGTATGCGGTCCAACCGGGACCCGCCAGTCAAAGTTACGGCATTCAAGTCGCCAGACTGGCGGGAATTCCAGCAAAGGTAATCCGGGCAGCCAGGGACAAGCTCGCACAACTAGAACGCAATGAAATCAGCAGCGAAATGGCTGTTGTCCACGAAAAAGGAGACCCCCTTCAATCAGACCTTTTTCTAGAAGAGCATCCGGCATGGAGCCAGGTAATCGCTACCCTGAAGAAAACAGAACTGGATGAACTCACGCCAAAAGCCGCCCTTGACCTTATCTACTCATTACAGCAAAGCATCCTGAAAGGATAAGTTGTAAGCAACAGAAAAGCTGCTAAAATGCGGACTTCTGACAAATATGAATGCCTCGGTACAACTCCATTAGAAATAATCGTGTACTCGGCTAATCACCATTTTTAAACGCGAGAAGAGGGACAGCAGCAATGACATTTGTAGTGAGCGATTCATGCATTAAATGTAAACATACCGACTGTGTTGAAGTTTGTCCGGTGGACTGCTTCTATGAAGGCCCTAACTTCCTGGTTATCCATCCTGATGAGTGTATTGATTGCGCCCTGTGTGAGCCGGAATGTCCCGTTGATGCTATTTTTTCTGAAGATGAATTGCCAGAAAACGAGATGGAATTTCTCGAAATCAATGCTGAACTATGTGAGGTCTGGCCCAACATTACCGAAAAGAAAGATCCTCTGGATGATGCCGAGGACTGGGAGGAAGTCACCGGTAAAATTGATCATCTGGAACGCTGAGCTAACTTCTAAAACCACAGCTGCCGCGTGAAAGCTGCTTACCACAGGCAATCCATAAGTCACCGTGATTTACAGGTTCAGAGCAGATAAGAATTTTGCTACTTCGGTAGATGTTTCCCTGGATCTTCTGGTTTGCCATCCCGACGAATCTCGAAATGCAGCATCTCAACATCTGCTGCCGTCATGCCGACTTCTGATATGATCTGGCCACGGGAAACCTGATCATCCTCCGCCACTCTCAATTTTTGATTATTTCCGTACGCACTTAGAAAATGTTCATCATGCTTTATAATAACTAATTTACCATAACCCCTCAGATTACCCCCTGCATAAACAACTTTACCGGGTGCTGACGCGTGTACGGCCGTGCCGGACTTACTCTTAATATCAATACCTTTATTCACTTTTCCGGTCAGCGAGAACGGCTTGATGATTTTTCCGCGAACAGGCCATTGCCAGTCAAACTGGCTGGCAACAAAAGTTTTTATCGGAGCAGCATTAGGCTTACTCTTGTAAACCAGACCTTGATTCCTTTTTGAGGTTCGTGCTTTCGAGACAGCCCTGCTCTTGCCTGTGGATTGGGACCCTGGCTGCTGCCGACTAAGCCAGACTCGCTGGCCGACATAAATAGTATAAGGCTTTGATATGCCATTCAGCTTGGCTATATCGTGGTAATCCTGACCGTATCTCCAGGCAATTGAATACAAGGTATCACCACGCCTCACCTGATGATATTTCCCCCTCTCGCCGATTTGACTAACCGGCACACGCACCGGTTGGCTATCGCAGGCTACTAGGATCAGTAGCATCACGACACTATATAGCAGATTGATGCCTGGCAATCTAAAATTAGTCATGTTCAATTTCTGGCAGGCGGTTCAACAGGATGACCAAAACAAAACCAAATAGCCCAACCAACAATGCTGTCATGATCATTGGATTTACCCCTCCCAGAATTTCATAAGTGTGCGGCATAACAGGTTCTTGCACCAGCGGTATCGATGAACCATCGTCTCTCAGCTGGTAAGCACTAATGCGCTGCCACGGCCACAATCTATATAAAGAGCCAAGCATCAACCCGACTAGCCCGGATAATAACTCCGGACGGGCTTTTTGAAACAGGACAGTAAGAAACTGGGAAAATAGTACCAGGCCCAGAACAGCGCCCAGAGCTATTGGAAGCAATACAGAAAACCTCAGCAGACTAACTCCTTCCAACACCGTCGCATACAGCCCCAGCAGGAGCAGGATGAAGCTGCCCGATATACCCGGTAAAAGCCAGGCAAAAATACTAACCACACCCGCAACAAAATATTTAAGAACAGAGGCTTCAATTTCACCGGGCTGCAACAGTGTCAGGGTATGACCGCACATCAATCCGCTACACAGGCAAATAAGATAAAACCGGTTAGGCTTCCCCACTTTTTTTAACATGACTAAGGCTGAACCGAGCACTATACCGAAAAACAATGACCCGATAGCAATGGGAAATTCAGACAGAGCCCGCCTGAACAGTTCTGCGACCGTCGCCAGTGACAGGGCCATTGTTGAAAATAAAACCAACAGAAAACCTGCATCTGCTTCTTGCCAGGCCTTTCTATCACTCGAGCGCAGCATCCGCCACAGTTTTCCAGGTGTAAGTTGTCCCAGAGCCCTTAACAGCCTTTCATAATATCCTGAGATGAACGCGATGGTGCCACCAGAAACACCCGGCACACTCTCTGCTGCACCAATAAGAAAACCAAGTAAAGCAACCTGGAACCATTGCCTAACCGACTTCAACGCTTACCTCCCAGGAGAGGGACAAAGCGCACCTTCTCCAATACCTCCGTCCTGAATCCGTTTTCTTCACGCTGTATCAGCGTCAATTCCTGGTTTCCCGGGGTGCCTACAGGTACCACCATACAACCCCCGGGACTGAGCTGAGCAACCAGTTCCTGCGGAATCACTCGCGGTGATGCCGTGACCATGATGGCATCAAAAGGCTGTTTTTCCGGCCATCCTAACTGACCATCATCATATTTATAGCGGATCTGGCTCAAACCCAGCAATCTGAACCTGCTGATTGCTTTTTCCAATAAGCCGGATATTCTTTCTACGGTCGAGACCTCGTCAATCAACTGAGCCAGAATTACCGTCTGATAGCCTGAGCCTGTACCGATCTCCAATACGTTCTTCGGTCGACCCAAAGACAGGATTGCCTGAGTCATTCTGGCGACAATATAAGGCTGTGACAGGGTCTGGCTGTAACCAATGGGCAGTGCTGTATCTTCGTATGCCCGGTGCGCAAGCGCCTCGTCTACAAATAGATGCCTGGGCGTCGAGGCCATCACGTCGAGTATGCCCTCATTGCTGATACCTTGGTCTCTTAATCTGTCGGTCAGTCGATTACGCGTCCGCTGGGATGTCATTCCAACCCCGGACAGATCTATTTTAGCAGCCACTGCCCGGCTCCCCGTCGTGTACCAGTTCCCTTAAGACACTGGTTGCATAAGCACCTGGTGGCAGAACAAACCTGATTTGCCAATCTCGTCCGAGAGAGTCCCAGCTCATTTCTCGCGGCACCAGCTTATAGTTTCTCAAGCCAGACCTGATGCGAAAGCCCCTCAAGCCGGCAACCCAGTGCGCGCAATATTCAGGTAAATCCAACTCACCTGTCTGCGGATCCCTGGAAAGTCCAAACAGGACGCCCTGCTGGTCATCGCCTATGGATCGCCAGCCTTGCTCTGTTATCTGCCTGGACAAATTCACATTAAAAAGATACGACCGAGCTGCAGAGAGCATCAGATCACGTTGCTGGCAATGCCGTCGTTTACCGCTCATTAACAATTCAGCCTGCCTCAGATTATTCATGTTCCGCCCGAAGCGCTGTTCGCCAAAATAATTAGGCACACCCTGAGACTTTACTGTTTCCAGTTTCCTCGTCAGGTCATCACTAACATCGCGCAATCTGATAACAAATTGATTTCCATACAAGTCACCTTTTCGAATTTTACGAGAGGTTCGGTCAACAGCAAGAATCTTAACCTGGTCATCCTCCAATCGATCCCATTGATTCACCTGTTTGCCCGGCAGGTAACAGCTAAAAGCTTGTTCGGTAATGGCAAAACGATCCTTCCGGCCAGCATAACCAACATCCTTAACCGTCACATTAGCCGTTTCTGCTATACATTTTGCCAGCCAGGCGGTATTCATATTGGTTTTTCTGAGTCTCAGATAAACGTGTTCTCCATGCGATGTGGCTGCAATGGACTGCTCTACAACCATGAAATCTGAAGGCTGACTCTTAACCCGTGCAACCACGCTGGGCAGATCATGGGCGTAACCAAACTGCAGCGAAAAACTCAAGATTCTGACCTGAGCAGAACGACCGCCTGAGCGGCGATGCCTTCGCCGCGTCCAGTAAAACCCAGCTGTTCGGTTGTTGTTGCCTTAACACTGACACAAGAAGCGTCAACACCCAGGTCGGTCGCCAACACCAATCTCATTTGATCAATAAATGCAGCCAGCTTAGGTTGTTCAGCAATTACCGTCATATCCGCGTTCGAGACGGTATAACCCAGGGCGCGAGCCCTGCCGGCAATGTCCACCAGTAATTTTCTGGAATCGATACCTGCAAGAGAAGCGTCGGTATCTGGATAGCGACTGCCTATATCTCCCAGAGCCAATGCGCCTAATATGGCGTCACACAGAGCATGAATCAATACATCGCCGTCAGAATGAGCGATAAGCGCCCGGTCAAACGGAATATCCGTACCACCGAGCCGGATAACCGAGGCCGAACCCGGCACGTCGAGCGCGTGAACGTCGAAACCCTGACCCACCTTCATGGTGTTCTCCGGCTCTTAAGAATAGCCTGCGCCATAACCAGATCTTCAGATGTGGTGATTTTAATATTATCCGAATGGCCCTGGACCAATTTAGGTTGAAAACCCAGCATTTCGATGGCCGATGCCTCATCAGTGGCATCAGGAAACTGGGTTAGTGCCTGCCTGAGCATACCAAACCGAAATATCTGTGGTGTTTGGGCAAGCCAAAGCTGTGACCGATCTAGCGTACCCACTATATGCTCATCCTTCGCTTGCTTAACCGTTTCTTTTATGGGTACGCCAAGGCAACCCCCTACCGGGTGTCCATCCACAGCCGCAATCAGCGCCTGAATATCTTCTACACGTAAACAAGGTCTCACTCCATCATGGACCAACACAAAGGAATCTTCGCCAGCGTTCACCGTCTGCAGCGCACTCAGCACTGATTGAGACCGTTGTTTACCGCCCATTACCGTTCGTAAAGGATAATCAAAAGTCAGCTCAGAAAAATACCTATCCGCAGCATTCAGGGCAACGATGATTTCTCTGGGTTGATGGGCAGCCAGATTGTCTAGAGTCAATTGCAGAATTGCCTTCCCGCCGACAGAGAGATACTGCTTGGGCACCTCGGCCCCCATCCTGAGGCCCAGGCCTGCAGCAGGGATAATACAGGTGAACTGGTCAAGAAGAGACATACTGGCCTCGCCTGCATTCAATCGTTAACCAATAAAATGAACGTCTCATCCTCTTTGATAAGTCCAAATTCGGTTCTGGCGCGTTCTTCCACTGCATCTAAGCCCTCTCGAAGATCGATAATCTCAGCTTTAAGAACCCTATTGCGAAATTTTTTCTGTTCATTTTCTGCCAGTTTCTTGTCCAGTTGATGCGTCAGGGCATCAACATGAGCAAAACTGCCTTCTCCGATCCAGAATCGAGCCTGCAGGTAAACAGTCAACACCACCAGAATCGCTATAATGAGTTTAGACGCCACAGTCGTACTCCATCCAGTTCTCAGTTCTCAGTGCTTAAACTCGCCAAGGCCTTTATATACTGCCTGACAGCGGTCTTCAATCCGCAATAACCTATTGTACTTTGCCACGCGATCAGAGCGACATAAAGACCCTGCCTTTATCTGGCCTGCAGCTGTCGCCACCGCCAGATCGGCAATACAAGTATCTTCAGTTTCACCGGATCGATGTGATATGACCGTGCCATACCCGGCTTTACGTGCTACCTGCATTGCTTCTAGCGTCTCTGTCAAAGTACCTATCTGGTTCACTTTAATGAGGATCGCATTGGCAACTTTAGCATCTACCCCCTGCTGTAAAATAGTAGGATTGGTAACAAACAAATCATCACCAACTAACTGACAGCGCTCACCCAGCGACGCCGTCAGGTATTGCCAGCCCTGCCAGTCACTTTCATCCAGCCCATCTTCAATGGACAGTATGGGGAACTGATCTACCAGATTTGCCAGATAGTCGGCAAACTCGTTACTGGTAAACTGCCTGCCCTCACCTTTCAGGTGATACTTGCCGTTATCAAAAAATTCTGATGCCGCACAATCCAAAGCCAGAAAAACATCCTTGCCTGCTTGGTAAGGTGTCGACTGTATCGCTTCCATTATGATTTCAAGTGCATCTTGATTACTCTGCAGATTGGGAGCAAATCCACCTTCATCGCCAACGGCTGTACTCAAACCTCTATTCCTGAGAACTGCTTTCAATGCGTGAAAAATCTCTGCGCCGCAACGAAGCGCTTCGGAAAAACTCTGGAACCCAACAGGTTGAATCATGAATTCCTGAATATCCACATTGTTATCAGCATGCTCGCCGCCATTTAATATATTCATCATCGGCACTGGCATACTGTATCGACCGCCGGTGCCATCCAGGTCGGCATAATGTTCATAAAGAGGCTGTTGCTTCACTCTGGCTGCTGCTGCAGCCACAGCGAGAGAGACCGCCAGTATGGCATTTGCTCCAAGCACCTCTTTATTCTCGGTACCATCGAGCTCTATCATCAGCTGGTCTACTTCATACTGGTTTCTAGCATCCTTTCTCAACAGCTTCTCTCGAATAGCCGAATTCACGTTTTCGACTGCTTTCAGCACGCCCTTGCCGCCATATCGCTGCGGGTCTCCATCACGCAATTCAACAGCCTCCCTTGAACCCGTTGACGCACCGGACGGCACGCAGGCCATGCCAACTTCACCGGACAACAATTCAACTTCCGCTTCAAGGGTCGGGTTTCCTCTTGAATCGAGGATTTCCCGTGCTCTTATATCTCCAATTTCCGACAACTCATATCTCCAAATACGTTATCCGTGACAGACAACAACCAGTCAAGCACCCTGACAGATCCTATTTCTTAACAATGGCATCCAATTCCAGTAAAGTTTCCAATAGTGAATGCAACTGACCTAAAGGCCATGAATTTGGGCCATCGCTCAATGCCTTTTCAGGATCCGGGTGGGTTTCCATGAATAGTCCATGAACCCCCACTGCGGTCGCCGCCCGGGCCAATACCGGGACCATTTCTCTTTGCCCCCCTGACGAAGCACCCTGCCCTCCGGGCAACTGCACACTGTGGGTGGCATCGAATACAACGGGACAACCGGTCTCCCTGAGAACAGGCAGGGAGCGCATATCTGAAACAAGATTGTTGTAACCAAAACTCGCGCCGCGCTCGCAAACCATTATCTGCTCGTTCCCTGTGGCTTTTGCTTTACCAACCACATGCTGCATATCCCAAGGCGCCAGGAACTGGCCTTTTTTTATATTAACGGGTAATCCCATAGCGGCTACTTTCTGAATGTAATTGGTCTGCCGGCACAGAAACGCCGGAGTCTGCAGCACAGAGACAACATCTGCAACTTCATCGAGCGGCGTATCTTCATGAACATCGGTCAATACTGGGACTCCGATCTGGGTTCTGACCAACCCAAGTACTTTTAATCCCTGTTCAATGCCTGGCCCCCGATAACTTTCCACCGAAGAGCGATTAGCCTTATCAAATGACGCCTTAAAAATAAAAAAGATGCCGAGATTCTGGCACATATCACGAAGCTGCCCAGCGATATCCAACGTTAACTGCTCAGACTCTATGACACACGGTCCAGCAATTAAGAACACGGGTGAACGCTCGGTAACCTCAAAACCACAAAGATTCATAATATTATTACCAAAAAAATAAATGCATGATTACTGCTAGCATTCTCTTACCAGTGACTACCTTTAACTTACCTGTGGCTATCTTTAACAGGCCACGTTCATTGATCCCTGTTTTTCGATCAATCTATATTTCTCACTGTTCTCGGAGTGGTTAACGGTTTCTCTATTTAGTAACGAATGATAGGCCCAATTTATCTCAATTCCGACATTTCAATTTACCTAGACTCCTGTTCAGCCAGAGCCGCTTGAACAAAGTCGGTAAACAGCGGGTGCCCTTCTCGGGGCGTCGAGGTGAATTCCGGATGAAATTGACAGGCTACAAACCAGGGATGATCAACAAGTTCAATGACTTCTACCAGGGATTGATCTTCCGATGTACCTGCCACCCGTAGCCCGGCCTGTTCCAGCTGGGCGATAAACCGAGGGTTAACCTCATATCGATGCCGATGTCTTTCCTTTATCAGATCCGAGCCGTAAACCGCTCTGGAAATAGAACCTTGCGACAACAAACAAGTCTGTTCCCCCATTCGCATTGTGCCGCCTAAATCTGAGCCTGCATCTCTGGTTTCTACAACCCCCTGCTCATCTACCCATTCTGTAATCAATCCAATGACTGGGCTGACTGCACCAGGCTCAATTTCTGTAGTATTAGCACCAGGTATTTGAGCTACATTTCGGGCGAATTCAATAATGGCCGCATGTAACCCATAACAGATCCCTAAATAAGGAATCTTATTTTCTCTTGCGTACCCTGCTGCCGCTATTTTACCTTCAAAACCTCGATCTCCGAATCCCCCTGGCACCAAAATAGCATCGGCCCCAGAGAGCATGTCTGTGCCCTCTATTTCTACCTGCTCCGAATCAATAAAATCGACCTTTACTTTAGTTTCAGTATGAATCCCTGCATGAATCAGCGCTTCATTAAGCGATTTATATGCATCGAGAAGATCCATATATTTACCCACCATCTTGAGACGGATTTCGTTCTTAGGATTCATCTGCAGTTCAAGCACTCGCTGCCAGTCTGAGAGATCAGCGCGTGGTACTTCAAAGCCCAATTTCTGCACGACGATCTCATCCAGACCTTCCTGAGCAAGCAGAGATGGAATCTGGTAGATGCTCGATACATCCTGCAACGGGATAACTGCCTTGGGCTCAACATTGGTGAAAAGTGCAATTTTATCTCGAGCCGATTCGGGAATTTCATGGTCAGACCGAACAATTAATATATCGGGCTGGAGACCAATTGATCTCAGTTCTTTAACAGAATGCTGGGTTGGTTTAGTTTTGGTTTCACCGGCAGTTGCAATATAGGGTACCAGCGTCAAATGCATCAACATGGCCCGAGAAGAACCCAATTCGAAGCGCAGTTGGCGCGCGGCTTCGAGGAATGGCTGAGATTCAATATCACCCACCGTTCCGCCAATTTCAATGATTGCAACATCGCAGTCTTTGGCCACTTCAAGGACTCTGGACTTTATTTCATCAGTTATATGCGGGATAACCTGAATGGTTGCTCCCAGATAGTCACCACGCCGCTCCTTGGCTATCACATCTGCATAGACCCGCCCCGTGGTGAAATTATTATGGCGGGTCATGTTAGTACGAATGAATCGTTCATAATGACCGAGATCAAGGTCAGTCTCTGTACCATCAGCCGTTACAAAAACCTCACCATGCTGAAGCGGACTCATGGTTCCCGGATCAACATTAATATAGGGGTCCAGCTTCTGCATGGTAACCTTCAAACCACGGGCAGCAAGAACGGTTCCCAGAGACGCTGCTGTGATCCCTTTCCCTAATGAAGAGACAACACCGCCGGTAACAAAAATCAAACGAGACATAAGACTCCCATCTTTTTAAGGATGAAAAGGCTTCACCCGAGATGGCTTTAAAGGTTAACACTCATCGGCTTTGCGCTCAATGAAATTAACAACAAAGAGAGCGCCCTATGCCTGAAAAAAAACGTTGAAACGCCAGCCCGGAGATGACTTATCGGCTGCGTAGGGCGTTGCAATCTGCTGATCGAATGACCAATCAGGAATAGCAGGGATAGCAATCAGCTGATCTTTACTGACCAGAACAGGCAAACGACTGCGAATCCAGGAGGGCACCGATGCTTCTCTTAAAATGTCATTAATTTTCCTGTGTTGGTCGCCTAAAATGACCTCTCCGGCTTGTTTCAATCGTAACTGCGGCGTACCCAGGTGCATTGGCAGGCCACCCGTGTCCACCTTGTCTCTGGTTATCCGTATGCCCTCTATATCCAAAGTCTGAGCATCTTTCGGCCATTCAAAGGGTTGCCAATCAACTATGGCCACTGTCTTAAGCAGGTAAATCCGCCCCTTAAACCGGCGATACTGGTAACCTTTGAGATTAATCAGGGGAGACTTATCAGGTTCTGCGCTCTGCATGTCTGCCAGGCCCTGCCTAAGATGCTTTCCCGAAGGTAAGGCCACCCCTTTATCAGATAATTGACTGCGCAGCAGATTCATCGCCCGGGCTTCACCCAACGTCTTTAATGCCTGTAGGGAAATTCCTGACCGGTCATCCTGAAGACTCTGAAGATCCTGGTGAGCCATCTGATGGAGTAATTGACGAGCCTGCTCATCTCGGTGTAGGCCTGTTAACACTTTTGAGCTTATATCAGGAAACCGGGAGGCCAATAGTGGCAGGACCCTGTTACGAAGGAAGTTCCGGTCGGCCAGATCAACCGCGTTACTGGGATCCTCAATCCAGGAAAGATTCTGCTCCAGGGCATAGCTTTTAATGGTAGCTCTTGCAGTCCCCAGTAAGGGTCGACAAACCGTTGAATCTCCCAGCCTGCGCGATCGTGGAATGCCCGTTAAGCCCGGAGCTTCACTGCCTCTCAGCAAATTCAGGAAGGTGGTTTCCAGCTGATCATCTAGATGATGACCAAGAACCAGCAGGTCATGCCGATTCAAGACATTCTCGAAGGCCTGATATCGACTTTCTCGGGCATTCGTTTCACTGCTGCCCGAGGCCGCAACAGTCACAGCAATTGTGGCGAAGGGAATTTGAAACTGTTGGCAGATATCAGCACAGTGCAATGCCCAGGTTTCAGATTCCGCCTGTAAACCATGATCTATGTACAGGGCCAGCATCTCCGGTCGATCAGTTTGATTCACCAACAGATGGAGCAGCACCGTCGAATCCATACCACCGCTAAACCCAACAACCCAACGTTTAATATCCGCCGAAAACAACATGGCAGAGGCTTCTTGATCCAATTCCAGATTAGCCACTTTCGCTAACTGCTCAGTCCGGTATAGTCGATACTCACTTCATCACTACCGAATTTATCCCTTAGCAATTCAAGGAGATCATCATTTGGATTCACTCGCCATTCATCACCCAGCACTATTTCCGCACAGGCATTGGCGCTGGTGTAATGGATCACGACAGGACAGCCATTGCCCGGCTGCTCTTTGTATGGCGTCAGCACCTTAGCAAGGTCACCACTCAGGCAAGCTTCCGGAACATTAGAATTTATCCGAACTTTCAGACTTTTCGCATATTTCCCGCGCGCTTCCACTAGATCACAGATTTCACTTGACCTCATCCGCAGGCCACCGGAGTATTCATCAACACTGACAATGCCACGCACAACCAACAATGAATCCTTGCGGATTTTATCTCTGTTTTGTTCAAGCAGGTCCGAAAAAACAGAAACATCGAGCCTGCCACTGCGGTCATCCAGGGTGGCAAACACAATGACACCCCGCTGGCTTTTCATGCTGCGCACGCCCACTACCCAGCCAGCAACCGTTTGTTCGGACTGACTGGCTCTCAGCTCACTGATCCTGCAGCCAGCTAGATGCTTTAATTCTGGCCGATAGACGTCAATCGGATGACCCGTCAGATACAGACCCAGGGTTTCTTTTTCCTTGGCTAGTCTTACCTGCATAGACAAGCCTTTTACCACCGGTCGAGACGGGTGGCTAACATGACCCTCAACAGGATTGAAACTACCAAACAAGTCGTCGGTTCCCGATTCGATATTCCTGGCATCCTGCTCAGCCATCTTTACAGCTTCTTCCTGGTTGGCATAAAGCAGGGCACGTTTATAGTCTACCGGGCTACCCTGCTGGGCGCCCTGCTCCGATACCAGTTCATCCAGCGAACCCGATCCAACTAAAGCGTCTAGTGCTCTTCTATTGATTCTTCTTGGATCCACTCTCTTGCAGAACTCGAACAAATTACTGAACGGGCCATCGTTGTGACGAGCCTGAATAATTATATTTATGGCGCCTTCACCCAGTCCCTTTATCGCACCCAGACCGTAAACAATGCGATTATCAGGCTTCGGCGTGAACCGAAACTCGCCCTTATTCACATCCGGCGGCGCCAGTTGCAAGCCCATTTCTCGACATTCTTCTACGTTGGTTACAATCTTATCGGTGTTCTGCATATCTGCGGACATCACCGCTGCCATGAAATCTGCCGGATAATAATGCTTCAGCCAAGCAGTCTGGTAAGCAATCAATGCATAACAGACGGAGTGCGGTTTATTGAATCCATAGCCAGCGAATTTTTCCATCAAACCAAAAATATAATCAGCCTGCTTTTCGCTGACACTATTCTTCATCGCTCCCGCAATGAACACCTCTCTCTGCTGAGCCATCTCTTCCGGTTTCTTTTTGCCCATGGCCCTGCGCAGCAGATCTGCATCTGCTAAAGAATAACCCGCTAATATCTGCGCTATCTGCATCACCTGTTCCTGATAAAGCATCACACCATAGGTATCTACCAGAACGTCTTTAAGGCTCGGGTGCAGATAATCTACTTCATCAATTCCGTGTTTTCGGCGAATGAAGTCATCTGCAAGTTGTAACGGCCCGGGTCTGAATAAAGCAACCAGGGCGACTATATCCGCGAACCTGGACGGCTTAACCCGTTTCATCAAATCCTTCATTCCCCTCGATTCAAGCTGAAATACTGCTGTCGTCCGGGCTTCACGTAAATTCTCATAAATAGCGGCATCTTCAAGATCCAGCTTATCAATATCAACCTGAGGCTCTCCCTCTACCACGGCTCTGGCGTTAATCGATTTCACCGCTTTATCAATAATAGTCAGCGTTCTAAGGCCAAGGAAATCAAATTTAACCAGGCCAACCTTCTCCACGTCATTCATATCGTACTGCGTCATATGCGCGGCACTGGCTTCATCTTTATAAACGGGTGTGAAATCCGTTAATAGCGTGGGCGCTATAACCACACCGCCGGCATGTCGACCTATATTTCGGGCCAACCCCTCCAGTTTATAAGCCATTTCCATAATTTCTGCGGCTTCACTACTCTGTTCCACAAACTCAACCAGCAGCGGTTCTTCTTCCATCGCCTTAGCCAGCGTCATGCCAGGTTCAAACGGTATCAATTTAGATAATTTATCGGCAAGGCTATAAGGTTTTCCCTGAACTCTTGCAACATCTCGGACAACGGCTTTTGCTGCCATGGTACCAAAGGTAATAATCTGTGAAACTGACTCAAAACCATAACGCTCTGTTACATGCTGGATCACTCGGTCCCTGCCATCCATACAGAAATCGATATCAAAATCAGGTAACGATACACGTTCAGGATTCAGAAAACGTTCGAATAGCAGGTCGTATTCCAAGGGGTCGATATCCGTAATATTCAGAGCATAAGCAACCAATGAGCCTGCTCCAGAACCCCGACCTGGTCCCACCGGTATATCGTTATCCTTAGCCCATTGAATAAACTCCATTACGATCAGGAAATAACCCGGATAACCCATGTTGTTGATGACACTAAGTTCAAATGAGAGTCGATCCATATAGGCCTTCCGCCATGCCTGGTCAGCTGGCTTTTTTTCCACCGGGAAGGTACAAATTCGATTTTCCAGCCCTTCCATGGCTACATCTTCCAGAAACGTCTCCATCGTTTTTCCTGCTGGAACGGGATATTCAGGCAAGAACGATTTGCCCAGGGTCAGAATGACGCTGCAACGCTGAGCGATTCGATAAGTATTCTCAATCGCCTCGGGTATATCGCTGAATAACTCAGCCATTTCTTCAGAAGACTTTAAATACTGTTCTTCGCTGTAGCGTTTTTCACGCCTCGGGTCATCTGCTGTTCTACCCTGGTGGATGCAGACCCGCACTTCATGCGCATCAAACTGAACTTTATGCAGAAATCGCACGTTATTGGTGGCCACCACAGGACAATCGGTTTCTCTTGCCACATCCAAAGCAGCCGTCACGTAATCAGCCTCACCTGGCGCACCGGTACGCTGTAACTCAATATAAAACCGCTCGGGAAACAGCTGTTGCCAGTAGTTTGTCCGACTGACGGCTTCCTGTAGATTGCCCATGGCAATGGCCTTTCCAATATCGCCATCCAATGCGGCGGACAACGCTATCAGGTCAGTGGACTCCTGTCTGATCCAATCCCGATTCAGGATTGGTTTGCCTGATTCCTGGCCGTGGGTATAGGCTTTGGATAATAACCTTGAAAGTCCCTGGTAACCCACTGAGGTCTGGGCGATCAGAACTAATGTTGACGGCGGGTCTTTATTATCCAGACCCTGAACTACGACGTCACAGGCCACAATCGGCTTAATGCCCCCTTCCAGGGCTGCCTGGTACAGCTTAACCAGTGCGAACAGATTGCTGATATCGGAAATCGCGACTGCTGGCATACCCTGCTGGCGGGTTTCAGCAACCAACTCTTTGATCCTGACCATACCATCCGCGAGAGAATACTCGGAGTGAACTCTTAAGTGTACGAAAGGCAAAGTCATGGGTAATTCGCGGTCTTCATGAGGGCAACCGCTCCATCATATACGATGATGTCTCCTGCGAAAAACTGTTCTCGAAAATAGTTGATAATCATCAACCTTTCGACTCCCGCAGACAAGCAGCGAGCCATTATCAGGACATTATTCAATGACCCCGGTGGTTTGCCTGCACTAACTCGCTTATCCCGGGCAAAGAGCCCTCAGCCGCGCCTAATAAAGAGCCCTCAGCTGCTCTTAACAAGAGCCCTCAGCCGCTTTTAATGGAGCCCTCAGCCTGCTTTTAATAAAGAGCCCTCAGCCAGCTTTTAATAAAGAGCCCTCAGCCGCTCCTAATAAAGAACCTCAGCTGCTCTTAATAAAGAGCCCTCAGCCTGCTTTTAATAGAGAGCCCTCAGCCTGCTTTTAATAGAGAGCCCTCAGCCGCGCCTAATAAAGAGCCTCAGCCGCTTTTAATGGAGCCCTCAGCCAGCTTTTAATAAAGAGCCCTCAGCCGCTCCTAATAAAGAACCTCAGCCGCTCTTAACAAGAACCCTTAATAGACTCATAAACTCGCTTTCAGGCGAATTCCTGACCACAATTATACCCCTGGCAGAACCGCCTGAGAGACCCATAGCGGTCTCGGATTGTGCACACTAAGCCGTGGTCACAACCACCGGGTTAATCAGCAAAGCCAGGGTGATCCTGATACGAGTCAGACTTCTATTCTAAAAAAAATTCGACTCTGCGGGTGAACGCACGAATCATCGCGACCCAGAATTAAGCCCGGGTTCCTGCGAACGTTGCCTGACCAAAAGCACCCAGTTTGACGGTACCAGAGATATTATCGCCATCAACGGTGCCACTGCACTCCAACTTCATGGGCATCGGCTGGGTCATATCAATTACCCAGGAAACATTATCGCCGTCAACGGTACCACCGGAAAACGCCTGGCTCCCCTGCGGGCCATCCATAGAACCGGACAAGCTGTCACCATCTGTTTTCAGGGTTAATACCGCATCCTGCGCTCCCATGGGAGAGTTCAACTTTACAGCCCAACTTCCATCTGCACTCATAGTCCTATCCTTTAATTGCATTTCTGTCCCAAAATAGCCTATTGGCCCATCCTGCACAAGCAAGACAATACAACTTGTCAGATGAACGGGTCTGGCGTAGCCTCCATTGATACAGGACGCCTCTCATGCCTATATCCGCAAAAGAACACTGGCAGTTATCCAAGCCCGCTATCACTGGCCAGAATGGTCTGGTTGCCAGCCAGCACTATCTGGCATCCGATGCAGGCGCTAAAATTCTTCAAATGGGTGGTAATGCAGTAGATGCGGCGATTGCCACAGGCCTGATGCTGGGTACTGTGGAACCCTGGATGAGCGGAATTGGCGGTGGTGGATACATGACCGTGTACCAAGCCAAACAAAATCGTGTTCAGATCGTTGAATTCGGTATGCAGGCACCACTGGCAAGCAGTCCGGCAGATTATCCTCTGGCTGACGAGGGTACCAATGCCTCGGACTCATTTAACTGGCCCGCAGTTACTAACGATACCAATATTCATGGCCCTCTGGCCGTGGCCATCCCAGGGTACCTAAAGGGCATGGGGCTGGCCAGCCAGGCGTTTGGTAGCCTACCGTTCAGCAAGTTAATCGAACCTGCCTGCCAGCAGGCAGAACTGGGCTTACCTCTGGACTGGTACAGTTGCAGCAAAATTAACCAGCTAGCAAGGGGCCTTCGCCAGTACAAGACGACAACAGAGACCTATCTCAGCGATGGCCTACCCCCTACTGCTCATGCAGAAGGGCTATTGAGTTATATGCCTCTGGGTTCCCTGGCTACAACCTACCGGCAGATCCAGGCCGAAGGCCCTGAGTCTTTTTATACCGGAACACTTTCTCAGAAAATTGTCCAGGATCTGAACAATGCGGGTTCAAAAATCAGTCAGGAAGACCTCAACCAATACCAGGCAGTGATCACCGACCCCCTTTTCCTCAGATACAGAGAACATGATTTCTATGTATCCGGAGAACTCACTGCCGGACCCAGTATCATACATGCGCTGACCAGGCTCAATTCTCTGATGCCTCAGCCACCAGATACCCCAGATGAAAATTCCTATCGTGCTTTTGCCGAATCACTCTATTCTTCCTATGAGAATCGCTTGCTTAATCTGGGAGCGGGTCAAGGCCATTCCGGCAACACATCTCATATCTGCTGCACCGATCAAGAAGGCAATATGGTATCTCTGACTCAAACCATCATGTCGGGATTCGGTTCTCGCATTATGCTGCCAGATTCAGGTGTGTTGCTGAACAATGGCATGATGTGGTTTGACCCAAGGCCAGGTGGCCCCAATTCAGTCGTTCCCGGACGAAAACCTCTATGTAATATGTGTCCTGTGGTCGGCAGAAAGTCAAACGGTGACTGGTTCGCTCTGGGAGCTTGTGGCGGGCGGAAGATCTTCCCTGCGGTGTTTCAACTCGCTTCCTTTATCATGGACTTCAATATGGATGCCGGCCAGGCGGCGCACCAGCCACGAATTGACGTCTCCGGCACTGAAATGCTGAGCATGATGTCGGATCTGCCTGAAAATATTGCTGACCTATTGAAAAGTCACTATCCTGAGCACCGAGTCAGAGCCAATGGCGTATCTCCTAATTTATTCGCGTTACCACAACTGATATTGCAATCAGAAGGTCAGGCCCAGGGCGCCTGCTTCATCCCTTCCCCGCATGCCAAGGTATCAGCGGCATAACCAAGGTTAACCCCCACCTCGCCTCTGACTGATCTGCAGCTTGATAACACCCTGCACCTGGTCCAGCTGAATAACCTGTGAAGTAACTTCAAAATCTTCTGGCGACGGATTAGCAACGCCACTTTCTGATATTCGAGCCACCAGTACTACTTCCGAGAAATCCTTTAGACTCATTCCCGGAAACATAGCCATTTCTTCAGTCAGTTGCACCAGTGCAGGTAATTGCTCACTGGATAATTTACGTACCGCCAGGGGCATTGGCGGGCCAGTCACAGCTCTTGCGAAAACAAAAACCGATGCTGGCCCCGAAAGCACAAGGTCGGAAGACAATTCAACCAGCACAGACACCGACTTCATCGGTGAAGACCCAGCCTTTGAGTTGAGACTTGCTGTCTTGCCTGAATCATCGGAATCACTTCCGGGAAGCTGTGCCAATACCCGACGAATCACCGCGGCGCGTGAAGTTTCAGCAAATTCCGCAGCATGTTGAAAATGGGCTTTCGCAGTCGCCAGATCGTTCCTCCGAAAAGCATCCATGGCTAGTATTTCGAGCATGCCGACCGAATGAGGGTTGATAGCCAGCACTCCATCGATGGCCTCTCTGACGGGCCCAGTAATGACCTCTCCTTCAGCCAGAAACAGCGCTTCAGCAAACCTTGCTGCAATATTTCCGTCCGCAGGGTACTTCATTCGCATCGCTTCAAATACGGAAACCGCCTCTGCAAATCGGGACAGGCGCAAATAAGACTGGCCGAGCATAAAGCGAGTTCTATCGTTATCCGGCTTTCTCGACAGAGTCTGCTCTAAAGCTTCTACCATATCGGCGACGCTGGCTTCATCATTCGGGTCAACCTCACTGATTCGATCTGCCGCCAATACATCTGATATAGCCCCCTTTGAAAAGCCTAAATCGGTATATATCAAAAATGCACAAAGGGGAACGAACATGGCTGCCATCAGCACGACCACCCGCCAGTCCATGGTTTTCTTAGACCTGTCGACCGCCGATGTACCGTTGACCTGAACTGCTGGGTCAGACGGATCGTCTATATCACTGAGCAGGTTCTGCTGAAGTTCAACAAGCTGCGTCTCCATCTCAAATAAATCAATTGAATCCTCAGCCAGTTGCTGCTCTAGAACGGCCGTTCTTTCACGGAACAATTCCAGGTTAACGCGTGTTCGATCAACGCCTGCAGGACGTTTCACCCGAAACAGCGGAAACAGAACAAAAGCAACAGCAACCACCAGCAGTAGCAAAGCAGGCAACCAGAAGGCGATCATGCTTTATCCCTGAGCAATTGATCGAGTCGCTGTCGATCCAGATCACTGAGGCTAACACTGCCCTGGCTCTGCCTGCGGCGAACCATGATAATACAGCCTGCCAGGGCCACACAAAAAACCATCCCTGGCGCTAACCAGAGAACCCAGGTTGAAGAATTAAAACGAGGCTTATAAAGCACGAAATCACCATACCGATGATGCATGAATTGTAGGATTTCAGCGTCAGTCTGCCCTTCGAGTATCATTCGGTGGACCTCACGTCGAAGATCCTGTGCAATCATGGCATCTGAACCTGCCAGATTGGTGTTCAGGCACTGCGGGCATCGCAACTGCTCTATCAGGTCATAATATCTGGCACGCAGATCCTTGCTAGGAAAGACATAGGCATCAATAGCTGCATGGGCAGACCCACTCATCAGAACAAAAACCAGCAGGCATCGAAGCGTCTGCACTTAACTGCCTCCGTCTTGACGATTTAATTCAGCAATCATCGGTGTGAATATGTCAGCCCAGACCTGTTCATCGACAACCCCCACATGACGATAACGAATGATACCCTTGGCATCCAAAAGAAAGGTTTCGGGCGCGCCATAGACACCTAAATCAATTGCCAGCTGACCATCATGATCGGCAATATTAAGCTGAAACGGGTCACCATAACGCTGCAACCAGGCCAGCGCTTTTACCGTGTCATCGTTGTAATTGATGCCGAAAATTGAAATATCTTGCTCACGACTAATACGCATCAGTTGGGGGTGCTCATGAACACAACTCGGGCACCAAGTTGCCCACACATTCAACAAACTCACTTTGCCGTAAAGATCTTTTTCACTCCACGTTTTTGAAGGATTGCCTAATCGCGGCAGATTAAATGCGGGCAAGGGCCTGTTAAGCATCTGTGATGGTAACAAATGGGGATCTTGTAATCTGAAACCCAAAGCCAGGACGGTCACTAACCCGAGGAAGCCAAAGAGCGGCACTAGGAATCGTCTGGCAACTATCATGCCAGGCTTGCCTGCACGGGTGTATCTGATCTGAACTGCTGCTGCCGGGCTATTTTCAGCCTTCGGTAGCGTTTGTCCAAAATCGTCGTAAAACCGCCTATAGCTACCAGGATCCCGCCCAACCAGATCCAGCGAACCAATGGTTTTACATGGACTCGTACCGACCAGGCCTGATTACCGATGGGCTCGCCCAGCGCAACATACACATCACGCCAGAAGCTGACACTAATATCGGCTTCTGTCATGACATTCTGCGAGGGTGAGTACAACCTTTTCTCGGGGTATAGCATCTCAATTACCCGGTCCTGTCTGCTGATCTCAAAAATGCCTCTATCAGCACTATAATTGGGACCCATAACCCTTTCCACACCTTCAAAGGTAAGATCATAGCCGGCGATCTGGGTTTTATCTCCAGGCGACATCAACAGGTCAATTTCTTCACTCATGATAACCGTGGTCACAATCCCAAGCGCACTCAAAGCTATACCTATATGTCCCAGCCACATGCCATAGTAGGACGGGGTCTGTTTCAGTAAGCCAGCAAATCCCCGCTTGCCCAGACGAAAACGGACGTCTGCCAGCAAATTAACAATTAACCAGATGGAAATGAAGGAAACCGCCAGAAACCACAAATTCCAGGTTGAAGTCAGCAAGCAGAAAATCAGGCAAACAACGCCGCTTAGCAGCAGCCTTAACGGCTGCTTGGCCAATAAAACCTCAGTTGTTGTCCTGCGCCATCGCGAGCCGCTACTCAAGGCCATCAACACAATCAGCGGTAACATCAAGGGCACGAAAACCATATTGAAATATGGCGGCCCTACTGAAATTTTCTGACCTGAACTGAACCATTCATAAATCAACGGATAGATAGTGCCCAGTAAAACTGTGATCGCTGACACTGTCAGAATCAGATTATTCGCTAGAATAAAACTTTCCCGACTGAGCCAGCCAAATCCAACACTAACGCCCATCTTCCCCGCCCTGATGCCATACAGCAATAACGATCCACCGATGACAATAACCAGATACCAAAGAATGAAAACACCCCGCTCAGGATCGACCGCAAAAGCATGGACAGAGGTCAGCACACCGGACCGCACCAGAAAAGCACCCAACAGACTGAATGAAAAAGCAGAGATGGCTAACAATACCGTCCAGGACCTGAAAACACCCCGTTTTTCGGTGGCTGCAAGCGAATGTATCAGCGCCGTGGCAATCAGCCAGGGCATAAATGATGCGTTTTCCACCGCATCCCAAAACCACCATCCTCCCCAGCCCAGTTCATAATAGGCCCACCAACTGCCTAAGGTGATACCCATGGTTAGAAATGCCCAGGCGGCATTGGTCCATGGCCGGGACCACCTTGCCCAGGCTGCATCAAGCTTGCCAGAGGACAAACTGGCAATGGCAAAAGCAAAAGGCACGGATAATCCAACATAGCCGATATAAAGGAGAGGTGGATGAACGATCAGTCCAAAGTCCTGCAGCAAGGGGTTCAGGTCAGTGCCTTCAGAAGGGAAAAAAGGCAGGGTCCTGTCAAACGGATTAGAAGTAAATATCAAAAATAAATAGAAACCAATGCTGACACTGCCCAGCACAGCCAACACCCTGGCGCGCATGTCATCGGTTAACTGTTGACTGAACAAGGCCACTGCCAGGGTCCAGCTCGACATGACCAGGCACCAGAGCAGGAAGGAACCCTCGTGGGCACCCCAAACTGCTGAGAGTTTATAATAAACCGGCAGCAGGCTATTGGAATTCCTTGCCACATAAGCAACTGAAAAATCGTCACCGATAAAAGCGAGCGCCAGGCAAATAAAACTGATCAGGGTAAACACAAACATGCCCGCTGCCAAAGACCCACCGGTGCGCATTAAAACCGCCTTCTCCATATGAACGCCAATAGCCGGCAACACCGCCAGACAGCAGCTCATAGCCAGGGCGAGAATGAGTGCAAAGTGTCCTAATTCAATAATCACGGCAGGTTTTTTTCCTGCTCTGACGCCATCATCTGCAGCACTTCTGGTGGCATATAGTTTTCATCATGCTTGGCAAGAATTTCATCAGCGATCAGGACACCACTCTCATTCAGGTTACCGCCGGCGATCACGCCTTGACCTTCGCGAAACAGGTCCGGCAAAATACCTTCAAATACCACTGGGAACTGCGCAGACCTTAAATCACCGATCAGGAAATTCACTTGCAGTGAGTCGACTGCGCGCTGAACGCTGCCCTCCACCACCATACCACCCGCGCGAATACGCTGGTTAACCGGCGCTTCCCCGGCTACAACCTGCGCAGGAGAATAAAACAAATTAATGTTTTCGGTTAGCGCCTGCATAACCAGGGCGAGCGTTGCACCTGCGCCCAGAATCAACACAGCGATGAGCAATAACTGGTTCCTGCGATGTGTTTTCATCATACCAAACTTCACGGTTTCACTTGCCTTTTTGCCTTCAAAGCGTGTTCGAATTTTAATTTCTGCAGCGTCCGCCTGGATTTCAGCAGCGCGAGCAAGGTCATCATAATCATAACTGCAATAGTGACTCCATAGGCACTCCAGACATATTCCGCATAGCCTCCCATGGACAGAAAAACCGAGATCGACGTAAATCTCATCGCTGATTCACCAGTTGCCTTACCCAATCCTTGTTTGCATCTGTTACCAGCACTTCAGTGCGGATACGCAGGATCCACAAAGCGAAGAACCAGCAGTAAAATCCCAGGATCATCACCACTAACGGCAGCCACATTTCCACAGGCATGGTTGGCCGTTCAGTCAAGGAAAAACTGGCTGGCTGATGCAAAGTAAACCACCAGTCCACCGAATATTTTATGATTGGCAGGTTAATAACCCCGATAACAGCAAGGATCGCTGCCATTCGTCCCGCAGCAGGCCCATTTCCGGCTGCATTGCGAATTGCTAACACACCCAGGAAAAGAAACATCAGAATCAACGTTGATGTTAGTCGGGCATCCCAGACCCACCAGGTCCCCCAGGTTGGTTTGCCCCAGATTGCCCCAGTTAACAAAGCAACAAAGGTTATTGCAGCGCCGATAGGTGCAACTGTTCGCATGGCCACATCAGCAAGTTTAATCTTCCAAATAAGAAACAGAGCCCCCATGCTGGCCATCATCACATAACTGGATTGGGACAGGATGGCAGCAGGTACATGAATATACATTATCCGAAACGAATCGCCTTGTTGATAATCAGCTGGGGCTAGCACCAGACCTGCATACAATCCTAACGACAGGATCAGCACAGAAACCACCCACAGACCGGGCAGAATCAAACTACTGAAGCGATAAAAGTGCTTCGCTGAGCCAAGCTTATGTATCCAGTTCCACAGCCTAATGTTCATATCAATTACCTTTAACCAAAGCCTTGCTCGCGCGACCGGTGATTTTATCAGATTATTAAGCCGAGCAGGCCGATTAACGACTCACTGCCACTTTCAGACTGGCAGCTATTGCCAGGGGAAGGAACGTCAGCGAAAAACTCAATAGCGCTCCAAGCCATAAAAAATAAGCGTGTCCAGACGCGGGCGATGCGATCGCTTGAGTGGCCAAGATCAGAACTGGAATCATCAGCGGCATGATGATCACAGGAAGCAGTGCGCTGCCCTGCCTTAAACCCACTGTCAAGGCACCGCCCAGGGCTGCCAGCAGGCTGAGTATGGGGGTTCCCAATAGCAAGGAGAGCGCAATTTTTGGCATCCACTGACTGCTGAGATTCATCATGATACAAAGAAACGGGCTGAGGCAGACAATCGGCAAACCCGTAAACAGCCAGTGAGCACCTACTTTCGCCAGGCTATTAAGCCAGACAGGTCCTGAACTCAGTACCAGTTGTTCTAGCGTTCCATCCTCAAAATCATCCCGGAACAAGCGATCAACTGATAATAATACTGCCATCAGCGCAGTGATCCAGATAAGCGCAGGAGCAAGCATTGCCAGTAACTCCGGGGAAGGCCCAATACCCAATGGAAACAGGGTCATAACAATCAATAGAAAGCACAGGGGTTGCAACCATTCTCCAGGACTTCTCGCGGCAATGCGCAACTCTCGATTGAGCACGCTTAAAAACACGGCTGCAATTCCAGAGTATGGATGGAATGGGCAATTGGAATAGCTTGATGGCTGGTCATGACCAGCCCACCGCCATCCTTGAGATGTTGCTCACAGAGACGGCTCAATAACGCAGCGCCGGCTTCATCCAAAGCGCTGTAGGGTTCATCCAGCAGCCAGACAGATTGTTTGATCAACTTCAACCTGCACAAGGTCACGCGTTTACGCTGCCCCTCTGACAGTTCTCTGCACAGGCTAAACCGAGTATCTTCAAGACCAAAGTCAGCTAATGCCCGGTAAATCTCATCTCTGGCTACTGCAATTCCCTGGAGGCTCAATATAAAGCTGATATTTTCAAGCGGGGTAAGCTGTCCCTGTACGGCATATTGGTGCCCAGCGTAAATCAAGCCATGATCTTTCTGCCATTCAATCTCACCATCATAGTCTATGAATAGCCCTGCAAGGATTCGCAACAGGGTGGTCTTACCAGAACCATTGGGGCCCTTTAGATGTAGTATCTGGCCACGCTCAAGCCTGAAACTGAGATCAGAAAATAACGTGCGTTGATTCCTTTCACAGACAACGTTGCTGGCACGGCAGAGTATTGAAGGCGAATCAATCATGGTCGCCTAGTATACCTGCTACGGGCCATCATTGGGCGGCGCGCTGCCAGAAAATGCTGCCCTGAGCCTCATTCCAATTGCTTACCTTGCCAGGTACTGCCATCCGGCCTTTCCAGAGCAATTGATACAAATCCAGGAGCGGCCTCAAACAGGCACACTTTCACTGAATCTGATTTCTGCGCCGGACCGGAACCAGCCCCTTTGAACGAGTCACTGCTTTACACTCACCCGTAATGAACCGATACCTTCAATTTCCGCATGCAATTCATCACCTGTCTGTACTGGACCAACGCCAGCTGGCGTGCCAGTAAAGATTAGATCACCACCTCGCAGGGGAAAGCATTCTGACAATCTGGCTATGATTTCAGGTACCTTCCAAATCATCTGATCAAGGTTTCCAGACTGGCGAATCTCACCATTTACGCTCAACTTGATCTTAGCCTGATGGATGGACTGCAGCGATGACCCGGGTCGTAATTCAGAACAGGGGGCGGCATGCAAAAAAGTTTTGCCAGCATCCCAGGGTCGTCCCAGTTTTTTTGCCTGCGCCTGGAGATCACGACGTGTTAGATCGATCCCCACCGCAAAACCATAGATTAAATCCTGCGCCTCATGCACCGTAATATTTTCTCCACCCCTGGCCAGCGCGACAACCAACTCCACTTCGTGGTGAAGGTCCTGGGTCATACTCGGGTAGCTAAGAGCACCACCACCACTTAACAAAGCATAGCCGGGCTTCAAAAAGAAAAACGGCGCTTCACGATCAGGATTATGCCCCATTTCAATAGCATGATCGGCGTAATTGCGGCCCACACAATATATCTGTGCTACCGGAAACTGTCCGCTGCTGCCACTCACAGGCAAACCGACAACATCAACTGGCGGTATAACAAATTCGGCCACAAATATTATCTCCTATGGGTTCGCCGCAGAAGGTACAAAGGCATTCCGGTAACGAATCATAATAATAATGGGTATCAACAGGAACGGCGCGCTTATATAGACTAAAAAGTCCCAACCCCAATTCAACAACAGGAATCCGGAACTCAAGGCAGCGACCCCCTGCAACGAAAAAACAACAAAATCATTACATGCCTGGACCTTAAACTGTTCTCCCTGCCGATAGGTCTTGGTGAGCAAAGTGGTACCGCCCAGGAACATGAAATTCCAACCTACACCCAGTAACACCATAGACCACCAGTAATGAATCAAAAAGAGATCGCCCCAGGCAACCAAAAGACAGGCCAGTAGTATAACAGCCCCGGCTGCTATGATTTTCAAGGGGCCATACCTGTCCACGAGCATTCCGCTGAACAAGGAAGGAAGGAACATAGCCATGATATGGCTCTGAATGACCCAGGCGGTGTCTTCCAGATTGAACAGATCAAGGTGATGCATACTCAACGGTGTCGCTGTCATGAGCAGGCTCATGATGCTCCACGCGGCCACAGCAGCGCCCAGGGCAAGTTTAAAATTGACCTGTCGGGCAATTTCCAGAAGCGGCCTACCGCTTTGCCCTTTGACTGCAACCGGCATCTTTCCGGGACGATAAAAAAACAATACGATCATTGCAGCCAACATAAAAAAACTCAAGCCGATAAATGAACCGGCGTAAAGCGCCATACCGCTCACATGCTTTAAACGGGTGGCCAGCTCAGGCCCTATATAGGCGGCGACCACACCTGCCAGCATAAGAACCGACAGATATCGACCCAGTTTTTCTGCAGGAATCACTTCCGCCAGAGCAAAACGATACTGCTGAATAAAGGCATTGTGACTGCCAATGAGAAAGGTAGCGCAACAGAACAAAGGGAAATGTTCATTTGTCACAGCATAGGCTGCCAGCAAACCACCTAAACTGGCATAGCCTGCCGCAAAAATAAATCCGGGTTTTCTGCCAAACCTGCGCATGAGCAGCGATGCCGGCACGGTTGTAGCCGCTGTACCGACTATCATCAGCGCCAATGGCAAAGTCGCCAGATCCGATGATGGTGCCAGCGTTGCACCAATAATACCGCCTAATAAAACCACCATTGGCGCACCCGTCTGCGCCAAACACTGTGCCATGGTCAATACAATTAAGGTAGGATGCATAGTCACGTTCCCGGGGCAACTGCCAATCTATCAATTTCGGCACAGAGTATGCGCAGTTTGAGCGTTTGTGTCCATGCACAAGACGTGGAACAATTTCAATTCAATGAAGATAAAAAGGAACCGTGATCTATGTCTGAACAGCGAGTTGATGCCGTTATCGTAGGCGCTGGATTCGCCGGAATGTACGCTTTACATCGGCTATTGAAAGAAAATTTCCAGCCCATTGTATTTGAAACTGGCGATAATGTAGGCGGCACCTGGTACTGGAATCGCTATCCCGGCGCACGTTGTGATGTCCAGAGTATGGAGTACTCATATACTTTCGATGATACCCTCCAGCAGGATTGGGACTGGACAGAAAAGTACGCATCCCAGCCGGAAATTCTTCGCTACGCAAACCACGTTGCTGACCGATTCAACCTGCGCCCGCATATCAACTTCGGTACCCGGGTCCTGTCTGCACACTATCAAGAGGATGACCAGGAATGGCTGGTTAGCACCGACCATAACAAGGTCTACCGAGCCAAATTCTGCATCATGGGGACCGGGTGCCTGTCTTCTACCAACCTGCCTAAATTCAAAGGCATCGATATATTCAGCGGTGAGTCATTTCATACTGGCGACTGGCCACACAGTCCAGTAGATTTCAGCTCAAAACGTGTTGGTATTATTGGCACCGGTTCATCGGCAATACAGTCAATACCGCTTATTGCCGAAAGCTGTGAGCACCTGACCGTATTTCAACGCACCGCCAATTTTTCTATTCCTGCACACAATCACCCTCTGGATAAACAATACGCTGCCTCTATCAAAGACTCCTACCCGGCATTCAGAGAAGAAAACAGGCAGATGTATGCAGCTTTCGGTGCACACCAGTCGCGCTGGGACGATTCTATTTTTGACGCAGATGACGACACTCGACAGGCGCGTTTTGAAACAAAATGGCAAGAAGGGGGACTGGGTTTCACCGGTGCTTTCGGCGATACTGGCGCCAGCAAGCAAGCCAACGATATTGCCGCGACCTTTGTACGCAACAAAATAAGAACAATCGTAAAGGACAGCGAAATTGCCGAACTGCTCTGTCCTGATCAGGTCCTGGGATGTAAACGAGTCTGCGTAGACAGCCATTACTTCGAGACTTATAACAGACCCAATGTGCAGCTAGTGAATGTAAACGAGCATCCTATAGAGGAAATCACAGCTGAAGGCCTCATCCACAAAGACCAGCACTATCAATTCGATATGATTATCTACGCTACCGGCTTTGATGCCATGACCGGCAGTCTGCTGAAAATAGATATAACCGGCAAAGACGGTATTTCACTGCAGGAAAAATGGCACGCAGGCCCACGAACCTACCTTGGCCTATGCACTTATGGTTTTCCTAATTTCTTTACTGTTTCCGGGCCGGGCAGTCCGTCTGTGCTGTCAAACATGATTATCACTATCGAGCAGCATGTAAACTGGATAATCGATTGCATGACCCATCTGCGCGACAACAACCTGAGCACCATCGAAGCCCTTGAAGAAGCAGAAAACGATTGGGTGACCCAAACCAACGAAATCGCCAATGGTACGCTGTTCCCCACTTGTAATTCCTGGTATCTGGGTGCCAATGTGCCAGGTAAACCAAGGATTTTCATGCCTTTCGCAGGTGGCTTCCCTGCCTATGCGCAAATCTGTTCAGAGGTGGCTGAACAACACTACCGCGGTTTTGAACTGAGTGCATAAGGCATAGCTATAAATCACCGGATACTGCGCCAAGAGTCCAGGCTGCTGAGGTCCTGTTGACTGTAACCTGCAATACCAGAAAGCGGTTTGGCCGTAAAAAGGGCCTGACCAACAGGTGAAGAAACGACAGTGGAGAATATGCAACCCATGACCGTACCACACTACCATGACGTACTCATTGTTCTGGGCCACAGCCATAGCTTTGATGATCCCACGGTCCGCCAGCGGTGTGATCTAGCAGCCGGGATTTTCCAGGCCGGCGGTACCGCACAAGTTCTTCTTTCCGGTGGATACCCAAAAGACCTTGATATCAAGCCTGTCAGAAGCCAGGCAGAAGCCATGCGTTACGCTCTGATTGAACGAGACGTTCCAGCTTCAAGCCTGTTTATGGAAGAAAAATCAAGCCAACTAGTGGAGAACCTTTATTTCTGCAAAACTGAATTCCTGCTTCCCTGCTCGTGGTTTGACGTCGGCATTGTTACCTCCAGTAATGCCATAGCCACGACCCGCTGGTTCGCGTTGAAAATGTTAGGCAGCCAATATACCGTTGAGGTCTACCCACCTATTCACCCTGTTAGTGAACCAATTCCTATTGACCCTTCTGATCAGGTTACTCTGCTCGAAGCACAGGCAACCTACCGTACTGTCCAGGACGGCGACCACCAGGGCCTGAAGGAATTTAACCATCAATTTAACGAAAACTAGGGTTTTTATGACCGCGACCGCCTGAAATACAAGTCTGGTAAGTCGCTCTACCTCATAAAACTATCGTTTGGGCTTGCAAGCGCTTGGCATTCGACAACTATTGGATAAACTTCAAGCTAGGCATTAAGTCAGGTCAGCACTTCAGTTTCGAAGCAAGCAGGCATTCTATCTGGAGCAGGTATTCGAATAGACCAACCCTACCATGGCCAAAAACTTAACCTGGTTAGTAACTTTAATTGAGAAACAATAATTAAGAAATTTAATTTAAAGCAATTAATTTAAAGCAATTAATTTAAAGCAATTAATTTAAAGCAATTAATTTAAAGCAATTAATTTAAGAGACAATTAATTTAAAGACACCAATGAAAGGACATCCTCACATGCAAAAATTTATCGGCGCATTCCTAGTCGTTCTGCTGGTATCACCTGTGCTGACCAGGGCGGACCAGGAATCTAATGAATCAGCCATTGCTATAGCCATTGAGAGTGAGATCACGTCTGATCAGCCTCAGGATAATAACCACGAAACCCTAGTGGAAATCCTCAGTGAAGCAGGCATCGAACTCAATGACGAACTGTTAAAGGCCCTGAACAACAAGAACACCAGAATCAAAATCATCAAGACTTCTGGGGACGGTGAAAATAACAGTAACCCATCATCCAATAAGAAAATCTTTGTCACCCGGTCCAATGACGGGGAACACAGGGCAAGGGGATCAAACATACATCAGGACATGGATCACATTAATATTGAAGTCGTTGAAACAGAAGGCGACACCCTTCACTTCATCAAAGGCATCGGTGGCCCAGAAAAAAAACTACACTTCATCAAAGGCATAGGCGGCCCAACCGGGCACGGGGAAGACATGCTAGAAGAAGTACTACTGGAGGAAATTCATGGTGAAGCCGGTATGCCGCCGGGTGCCATACATTGGTTTGAGAAAGCCAGAGACGGGCATCCCATGAAACAGAAAATGGTCGCAGAGGCCGCCGAATGTATTATTAAGAACCTGTCGAAAGTGAATAGCGCAGTGGCAGCTAAATTGCTCCGCGAGGCCTGTATATCACTAAATAAGGATTAACAACCAGGATCTGCTCCATTAGCGATTTCGCCGGACCGGCAAGGGTCTGTCATCCAGACCTCAAACGAGCAGACACTGGGCGCTCAGATGCCAGTACCCGGCACAATTAGCAAGCGAATCTGATTACCTAGAACTGGTGATAATCGCCTTGCCCACCACTTTACGATCCACCAGTAGCTGGTAGGCCTCTACAATATCGGCCATGGGCAGCACGTGGGAAATAAACGGGTGGATTCTTCCAGAAGCGAGCCAACCCATTAATACCTGCATATGCCCGCGTGCTAACTGGGGTCGATGCCGCTGCAGGCCCCCAACGGTATAGCCAATGACAGATGCATCCTTAACCAGCAGGTGGTTGGTTTTAGCAAGGGCGGGTCGCCCGCCAGTAAAACCTACAATCAGAATGCGTCCAAAGGGAGCAATACTTCGTACCGATTCGTCGAACACATCACCCCCAACTGGATCATAAATAACATCTGCACCCAGACCACTGGTCAACTGTTTCACCTGCTCTCGAAAACCATTATTGTAATTGATTACCTGATCCGCGCCCATTTGCTTAACCACAGCCAGTTTTTCATCCGAGCTGGCCGTACCAATGACGCTGGCACCCATTAACTTACCAACATCAACTGCCGCCAGCCCCACGCCGCCAGCCGCCCCATGAACAAGAAGCGTTTCTCCAGGCTGCAGACCGGCTCGAGTCAAACCATCCAGTGCCGTCAAATAATTGTTTCTGAATGAAGCGGCTACTTTAAGGTCAATGCCGTCCGGAACGAGGGTTGCGGCTTTTTCCGCGACGTTAACGATTTCAACACAACCCGCTGGCACAAGAACCTTATCCCCTGGTTCTACCTGGGTCACGCCGCTACCCGCTGCAACAACGGTCCCACCGCCTTCACCACCAACCACAAAAGGATAACCCGCGTTATCCTGGTAGTCCCCTGCAAACCGCACCAGATCGCTGAACTGAATGCCTCTAGCATCAACCGAAACCTGGATTTCACCGGGCCCTGGCGGCGATGGCGGGGCTATATCCTGATACACCAAATCCAAATGTGTGCCCGCTTTAACGCAATAGACAACCTTCATAATTTCAATCCATAGATAATTTCAGCCATCAGGCTAACCGGTCTAGCCAACTGTTTACAATAGCATCATCTTTCAATAATGACGTTTGTGAACATTTAGTCCTCAAACGTTAATTTCAGCTAATTCCAGATATTCATATCACCGTAATTAACTCGAGTGAGTTCTGTTTTCCCACCTCATTGTGGCAATAATGCTCGAGTTCCTACTGATTTACGGCTTAAACCCGTGGGCGCAACAGGTCAGAGGAAATCGCCGATGGCCTGCTCATTTTAAGGTAAATTCTGGTAGGGTAACTAGCAACCGTAATCAACAAGTGAAATCAGCCCGTTAAACCACTTACTACACCTATTCTAGCCGCCTATTCCGGTATATCGCTGCCCATGGCCGCGATGGGCATGCCCATCGCCGTCTACTTACCTCGTTTTTATAGTGAAGGAATGGGTTTGTCCCTTGTCATGGTCGGTACGATTTTCACCATAGCCAGAATAAGCGATGTCATTACAGATCCAATCATGGGTTACGCTATCGATCGTTTCCAGACACGCTGGGGACGAAGGAAACACTGGATTGCTCTGTCCCTGCCTATCCTTCTGATTTCAGTCTGGATGGTTTTCATGCCTGTTAAAGAGTCAGTATCAGCCGGCTATCTCCTGTTCTGGCTGATCGCTCTTTATATCGGCTATACCATGCTGGCTATAGCCCATCAATCCTGGGGAGCAGAACTGTCCCAGAGCTATGATGATCGTTCCCGATTATTTGGTTGGCGGGAAATTTTTGTTATTGCTGGCATGACCATCGTGCTGGCTATACCTGCCGCTCTTGAGTTATCTGGTTATAGTCAGCAGCAGGATAAGGTAGCCAGCATGGGTTGGTTCTGCTTAATCCTTTTCCCAATTCTCGCCCTCCCCACTTTACTGGTGGTTCCGGACAGTCAGGCCATTTCTCCAACCCGGCTGGCCATAAAACAACAGTTCCACCTCATCGTCAATAACCGGCTCATGTGGCGCCTGCTGGCCGCAGACTTTGCTTCCGGTTTTGGCACAGCAGTCAGTGGTGCCCTTTATATCTTTGTCGCCAGCACCTATTTCAAGCTCCCGGAACATGCCAGCATAGCCTTGCTTTTCTATTTCATGGCCAGCTTCCTGGCCATGCCCATGTGGTTAAAACTCGCTTATAAAATCGGCAAAGATGTGGCGCTAAAAATCGCCCTCCTTTACGGCGCGGCTGTCAACATACTCCTATTACCCATAGCCGAAGCCGGGAATATTTTCATCCTGTGGGGATTTACGCTCACTTACGGTATCGCTTTTGGAGCCGCGCCAACACTGTTGCGATCAATGATGGCGGATCTCACAGATCAGGATGAACTCCATTCAGGCGAAAAGCGCTCCGGCATGTTTTTCGCCTTATTGACGACAACCAACAAACTCGGAGCCGCAATCGCGGTCGGTGCCAGCTTTGCCATTCTTGAACTGGCCTTTAATTTCATCCCTGGCCAGACAAACCCGCAACCGGCCCTTGACGGTCTCTTGCTCACCTACTCAGTGGGCACCGCACTGGGCCTTTTTCTCGCAGTTATCCCTTTGATCCAGTATCCCCTAAACAAAAAAGCCCACCAGCTTATTCGGTCAAAACTCGACCTGCGCCAGCAATCAATAACCCCGAGCTAATGATTCAGAGCTAGTAATCCAGCGTTAGCGCGGCACCAAAACTGCTGCTATTTCCAGGCGCGGTGTCACAATAAATTGCCTTGATTGATAAGCGTAAGCGGTTTTATTGGCGCTATCGCTCAACTCCTAATAAACTTAATCCTGCCTTATTAACTAAATCAGCAATACCGGGTCAAACATGAAAGCACATCGCGAAGGCAGTCTCCAGGCTCCTACACGGCATCCTCTGAACTGGAAAGATGACAATTTCTGGCGGGCTGACCAGCTCAATGAAGAACTGGAAAGGGTGTTTGATATCTGCCATGGCTGCCGCCGCTGTGTGAGTTTGTGCGATACCTTTCCCACACTGTTTGACCTGGTCGATGCATCAGAAACCATGGAAGTAGACGGCGTTAACAAAGCGGATTACGACAAGGTTGTTGATCAATGCTACCTGTGCGATCTCTGTTATCTTACCAAATGCCCTTACGTACCACCCCACGAATGGAATGTTGACTTTCCGCACTTGATGCTACGAGCCAAAGCCCAGAAATTCAAAGCAGGCAAGGTACGCTTACGCGACAGGATACTCACCAGCACCGATGCTTTAGGCAAAGCTATCACCACTATCCCTCTGGTCGACCTGACGGTTAATACGCTGAATAACAACACGCTGTTTCGCAGTGCCCTGGAAACGACTATGGGCATCCATAAAAAGGCCCCGCTGCCATCCTATCACCGCAATACTTTACGGAAAAAATTCAACGCCGACAAAAAGGCCGATAAAATAAAGGTTAAAGCAGTGGCCGCAACCACTGGTAAAGTGGCTTTTTATGCAACCTGCTACGGCAATTACCATACCCCGGATCTCGGCGACGATTTTGTCAAAGTGTTCGAGCACAACGGCATCAATATTGATCTGGTCAACAAAGAAGCCTGCTGTGGCATGCCCAAACTGGAACTGGGCGACCTGGATTCCGTCGATGCATTGAAACAAAAAAATATTCCGATTCTTGCCAGCATGGTCGATGAAGGTTATGACCTGATCGCACCCATCCCTTCGTGCGTGCTGATGTACAAACAGGAATTACCGCTGATGTATCCGGATGATCCAGATGTCCAAAAGGTTAAGGAAGCTTTCTACGATCCCTTTGAATATCTCTACCTGCGCCACAAAGCGGGTGAATTCAACACCCACTTCAAACAATCTCTCGGTGACATTAGTTATCAGGTTGCCTGCCATTTAAGGGTCCAAAAAATTGGCTATAAGACCCGGGACATCCTTAATTTAGTGCCTGACACTCAGGTCCAGACCATCGAACGCTGTTCAGGCCACGATGGCACCTATGCGGTAAAAAAAGAGACCCGATCAAAATCCCTGAAAATTGCCCGACCCGTGGTCAAACAGGTTGACGCTGCACAGAACCACCATTTCGCGAGTGACTGCCCCATGGCAGCCGCCCATATTGAAAACCTGACCGATAGCAGCGCAGTCACTAGTCACCCCATGTCGCTACTCAGGAAAGCCTACGGTATTTAGAACCAGCTGGCCCCAGAGTTTCTCATGAGTGGCTTCGTTTCAATTGATGGCATTGCAACTACTGTTGACCGACCCGGTTGGTGTTGCCGATCTCAGCTAAGCGACAACAATGCAAACGAAAAACCCCCGAACTGGAATTGCTATTGTCTCGCCATCTGAGTCACACCGTCCGGAATATCCACCCATGACTGCTTACTATCACACCAGGCATGGAAATCAGGGGAAAACGAGTCGGTGTCATCAAGGGTCCCCGTTTTCAGATACAGAATATCTTTCTGGCCCGGAACCTCTGAATACAGAGCTGATCCACAGTTACCACAAAAATAACGGCTGACTTGCCCACCACTGGCGGTATCGCCATCCAGATAGCACTTGGGCATCGCACCAGTGAATTGAATTGCAGCTTTGGGTATGCCCCAGAGCGTCGAAAAAGCAGACCCTGCCTGCCTCTGGCAATTCTTACAGTGGCAGACGCCTGCCGCTACAGGATCACCATCGATCTGATAACTGATTTCACCGCAAAGACATTTCCCACTATGAAAAGTCATACTTCCCCCTTTCTCCTATTGATCCTGTTACACCTTGTTGCACCCTCATAGCCTAGTCTACTAGTGATATCAAACTATTCCAGTGCTGTGAAACTGTCCTGATCAGAGGCATAATTGTCTGTCAAACAGCATTTTCTCTCCAGATCAAGGCAACCTTATGAACGACCATAGAAATACGCTAACGGCAGAAGAACAGTGGGTCCTGCTTCAAAAGGGAACCGAACGGCCTTTTTCTGGCGAATTTGACAATCTATTTGAAACCGGCCTGTACCTATGCAAACAATGTGATGCTCCGCTCTATCGCTCGGAGGACAAATTCCAAGCCCATTGCGGATGGCCTGCTTTCGACGATGAAATTCCCGGGGCCATTACTAAAGAAAAGGATAACGATGGCCTGCGCACTGAGATCCTGTGTACTAACTGTCTCGGCCACCTGGGTCACGTCTTCGAAGGCGAGCGACTTACTGCAAAAAACACTCGACACTGCGTCAATTCAATATCCATGAAATTCGTTACCGGAACGCGTTCAGCGACCTGATAAACGCGGCAGACCGAAGCGTTGCAATAACAGTGATATGCTAATATCCGTGCATGCCGAAGACGCGTCATAATGACGCATCTTTAAAAAAGGCGACCACACTGAAAACTACCTGAATCATGGGCAACCCGGCTTGTATCAACAACTGTTCGACAACTGATGCTATTCTGACCAGGCCATTGCTCAGACCGATAAAGAGAAATGCATGAATCTATTAGCAAAATCAATGCTGGCAATAGCAGCAGCCATGCTCATTACTGCTTGCACCGAAGAAACTGAATCCAAGCTATCTAAAGCGGCAAAAGTATTACCGTTGTATCCGCCCTGGGGCGTTGACCTCAAAGCGCGGGATTTTACCACTTCCCCCGGAGACGATTTTCATCAATATGCCAATGGTAAGTGGTTATCCGAAAACCCGGTTCCCGCAGAGCGAACCTCTTGGGGCGTTAGCGCACTGATCCGTGAACGAGCAGAAGACAGGGTTCGGCAAATTATCTCTGACCTGAGCCAGGATGAATCGGTAGCAGACGGACCTGAACAGAAAGTCGGAGATTATTTTACCAGCTGGATGGATACCAAAACGCTGGATCAATTAGGATTGTCGCCGCTTTCCGAAGACCTCGAACGAATCAATCTGATCAACTCTATTGACGATTTAGCCGATGAATTCGGACGCCAATACTTCGTTAGTGGAATCAGTCCGTTCAGTGCCTGGATAGGCCTCAACCCGTTAAACCCGGACGAGTACAACCTATCCATCGGGCTTTCTGGGCTGGGCCTTCGGGATCGGGATTATTATCTGGAAGACAGTGAACGAATGATCCAGATCAGATCGGAATACAAGGACTATATTGCTCAGATACTTTCGTTCGCTGATTACAACAAGACTACAGACTGGCCTGCCAGAATTCTGGCCATCGAAACGAAAATCGCCGAACTACAATGGGTCAGATCAGATAGAAGAGACAGGGACAAAACATTCAATCCCACCTCGACCAGCCAGCTAGTCGCTGAACAGCCAAACTTTCCCTGGCACAGATTTCTGAAAGCAAGAGGAATTCAGGCCATTGAAGAAATCAACCTGTCTCACCCAGATACCATTGCTCCGCTCATTGAACTGATCAGGACGGTGGAAATCGAGGATTGGCGAGCCTATCTAACTTTCCATATAATCGACCATCAAACTAACCTGTTATCGACCGAGATTGATCAGGCAAGCTTCGAATTCTGGGGGCAAAAAATAAGAGGGCAAAGCGAACCCCTTGCTCGCTGGAAGAGGGGAGTCGCCCTGGTCGGCAGTAAATATGGCCTTGGTGAACTGCTCGGTCAGGCTTACGTTAATCGCCATTTCAGTGCCGAGTCGAAAGCCGCCATGGAAACACTGGTCGAAAATCTACGCTCAGCATTTCGGGCACGCATAGAAAAGATCGACTGGATGGGCAGTACCACGAAACAGGAAGCACTGCTTAAATTAGAGGCTTTCAGGGCAAAAATTGGCTATCCAGACCAGTGGATGGACTTGTCTGCCATTACCATTGATGCAAAATCACTGTTTGCTAACGCCCACCGCATAAACAGTTTCTTCGAGCAATATGATATCGACAGACTGGCCACTAAAACTGATCGTGAAGAGTGGTTCATGATGCCGCAAACTGTTAATGCTTATTACAATTCCGGCTTCAACGAAATCGTCTTTCCGGCCGCCATTCTGGATCCGCCTTTTTTCGATCCAGCAGCAGACCTGGCTGTTAACTATGGTGCCATTGGCGCAGTTATTGGACATGAGATGGGTCACGGGTTTGATGATCAAGGGTCAAAGTCAGATTCGCTCGGTGTCAAGAGAAACTGGTGGACAGACAAGGACAGGGAAAATTTCGACGGCCGTACCAGAGAATTAATCAACCAATTCAATACTTATGAACCGGCTGAAAACAATTTTATCGATGGGAAATTTACCCTCGGCGAAAACATCGGCGATCTGGGTGGAATCGAAGTAGCCTACTATGCCTATAAGCAGGCACTCAACGGCCAGGCTGCCCCTGTGATCGATGACCTGACGGGGGACCAGCGATTCTTTCTTGCTTTTGCGCAAAGCTGGCGAACCCATCGAAGCCCCGACCTTGCATTGCAATTGTTAAAGATAGACCCCCATTCCCCGCCAAAATATCGGGTCAATGGGATTGTACGCAATGTAGACGCCTGGTACGCCGCTTTTGATGTTAAGCCTGACCACGACCTTTATCTGGATAAATCGGAACGAGTCAGTATATGGTAGTTTCTGACCGAACTGCCAGGCAGGCACGACCTGACATCACAGCGAACAAAAAGCGTAACATTCTACTCATCACAACCGACCAGATGCGCTTTGATGCGCTGGCTTGCAATGGTGGCAAGGTTGCCAGGACGCCAACCATTGATGGCCTGGCCAGCACCGGTTTAAATTATGTCAGGGCTCACAACCAGAATGTGGTCTGCATGCCGGCAAGAGCGACAATCATAACCGGCCAGCACGTCGCCTCACATGGCGTCTGGATGAATGGCGTCGCCCTGCCAGAGGATAAACCGACCATCGCTCACCATCTCCAGGATCACGGTTATCAGACGGCCCTGTTGGGTAAGGCCCATTTTGAACCGTGGCTTGGCTCAGCAGATGATTTTTATGAAAACAGAATGGCCTCGCTGAATCAAACGGGACCTCATCGAGGCTTTCACCACATGGAACTGGCCAATCATTTCTTTGAGGGACATAGCCACTACGATCTGTGGATGAATGAACATCCTCACGAAAAAGCACTTTTCTATCCCATGATAACCAGGCAAGGCCAGAATACCATCGGCACGGGCGATACCAACGCCTGCCAGGTCTGGCCAATGGATATTCCGCTGTCCCTCTACCATACTCAGTGGGTTGCTGATCGAACTGTCAAGTGGCTGGAAAACCAGCAATCCTCTAAAGATCCCTGGTTCTGCTGGATGAGCTTTCCCGATCCCCACCACCCCTGGGACGTACCGCAATCAGAGTTACCAAGAGTTTCCTGGCGAAGTCTTGAACTACCTGAACGTTATTGCGATGACAAAGCAGCTGGGCAAGTACTCGGACAAAAACCCAAACACTGGCTTGGCTATTATAAAGGTTCGATCTGGACTAACCTGGAATCTCCGAGAGAATTCATTCCCGCAAACATGACCCCTGACCAGGTTCGGGAAATAAATGCCATGACCCACATTGAAAACGAATTAATCGATGAGGCCTGCGCGGGTGTCCTTGCTTACCTAAAAGCCAATGGCAGTTATGACAACACGGATATATTCTTCACGTCTGATCATGGTGAATTACAGGGGGACTTTGGCCTCATGTTCAAGGGCCCCTACCATGTGGATGCGCTCATGCATGTGCCTCTGATCTGGCGACCGGCTAACACCTCAGGTATTCAACCAGATGAAATACGAGACCCTGTGGGTCACCTGGATCTTGCCGCGACCTTCTGCGAAATTGCCGGAATCGATATCCCCGACTACGTTGAAGGTGAACCATTACCCGATAGCCAGGCCACTGCCACAGAGCAAAACAGAACTCAGGTTTTTACCCAGTGGGATTCACAGCACGGCGGCATCGATCTCCACCTGCGAAGTGTGTACCACCGAGATGGCTGGCTCTATACTCAATATGACCCGGGTAGCCTGTACCAGGGCACTGAGGGTGAACTCTATAATATGAACGCCGACCCGCAGCAATATCACAATCTCTGGGATGATCCAGGACAGGAAGAAATCAAGCACCATTTCAAAACGGTAATCGAAACGACCCTACCGGAACTGACCGAACCCCTGCTCCCCCGTAAAGCGCCTGTCTGACACTGGCGGCACCAGCAAACTGTGCGCGCGAGTCAAACCCAGCTAGCCCAAAAACACGAGCAAAAAAAACTAGTAAAAACACTAGTAAGGACAAATCGCCTTCGCTTGCCACGCCTCGGGCAATTCACAAACCGGCTATAATTAGCCTGGTGTTAACAGTTGCGGAGTATTCCCAGGCCGGCATAAAACGGGTTCCAATAGCGAGGGTTGCTCAGCAGCGAATCAACCATCTTATGCCCGAAAATCAACTTTCAGTGCATCTTTCGGGCCAGCCAGGGAGAAATCAGCAATAAAACCACGCCGATCAGTATCGCTAGCCACGCCAGCGATTCAAAAACATTGGCATAGATAGATAGTGAACCCAGCGGCAATGCAGTGGACTCCGGCGAATCTTCGATAGCCATCAACCCAGCAATCATTCCACCTGCGTAGGCCGCCAGAGCGCTGGACAAAAACCAGACCCCCATCATCATGGCAGCCACTCTCTGAACCGAAAGTTTGGTCACCATAGACAATCCCACCGGAGACAGGCATAGCTCTCCTGTGGTATGTAACAGGTACATCAGCACCAACCATATGACAGCTACCTGGCCATCTTCGCCAGCCTGGGAAATACCAAAAACAAGAACTGCAAATCCCAAGCCGACTTGAAGCGTGGCAAAGGCAAACTTAACGGGTGTGGAAGGTTCGAAACCGCTCTGCGACAATTTTACCCAGAGATACGCAAATACCGGTGCCAGGACAATAATAAAGGCTGGGTTCAGGGACTGGAACATCCCTGCCGTTAAAACGCCTTTATCCACATTACGATCAGTGAACAACGTCAACGACGACCCGGCCTGCTCAAATAGCGCCCAGAACAAAACCGACAGAATCATCAAAAACAACATCACCAGCATACGATCCCGTTCAACAGGCGTACAACTGGATAATGAGAACCAGATGACATAAGTAAACACAATGGCACTAAAAACAAGCAATACCACACCAAGCTCGCTGGTATACTGTATAGCCTGCCAGATAATAACGACCACAAGCAGACTGGCTATATAAATGATGACTTCCCTGGAAATACCCATCCATTTGACCGCCAGCAACGGGGCATCTGGCGGCAACCCCAAACCCGATAGATATTTCTGCCCACGCAGAAAAGTCATCAGGCCCACCAACATACCAACACCAGCCAGGCCAAAACCGTACCTCCAGCCGAAATTTTCACCCAGATAGGCGCAGATAATAGTCGCCGAAAAAGCACCCAAATTGATGCCCATATAAAAGATAGTAAATCCGCCATCGCGCCGAGGGTCATCTTGCCCATACAAGCTTCCTACGATGGTGGAAATATTTGCCTTGAGGAAACCGACGCCGACCACGATAAATGCCAATGATAGATAAAATATCTGTTCATAAATTCCTTCACGAACAAGAACACCATCCGCAATCAGGGCAGCGGGCCCTTCAAATGCCATGCCAAAATGACCCAGGACTAACAGGCAGGCACCAAATACGATCGCTTTTTTCAAGCCGAGATAACGATCCGCAATCATGCCTCCCAATACAGGCATGGCATAGACTAAAGCGGCATAACTGCCATATATCAACCCTGCTTCACCATCTGCATACAACCAGTGCTTGGTCAGATACAAAATCAACAGGGCGCGCATACCGTAATAGCTGAATCGTTCCCACATTTCGGTCATAAAAAGGATAAACAATCCCCGCGGATGGCCAATCCAGCGTGATTCCATGGCATCTTCAGTCATTAACACTAACTCCTTACCTGACTTGCCGTCAGCAAGGCCTGATTACTCGACACTGGAAATACACTCTCAGCATCATCTGGCCTCATGCCACGAATTCTCTCGATAATAGTTTCAGAGGCACCCGCCGGGAAACTGGCAAGCCTGGCGGCGATCTCCCGGACATTCTCCAGAACCTGTTCGTCCTCCACCGATCGCAGCGCCAGCCCGAGCGTCACCAATTCAGGACCCAGGACTCGATCGCCCATCAAAGACAGCCTTAAAAGTACCTGTTCTGTACTTTTTAACTTCAACCAACCGGCATTCATGGGCATATCCGAGCCCTGCTGGATCTCGCCAATCTGTAAAAAAGAGGCATGACCCGCTACGGTAATATCACAGGCGAAAACCAGCGCAGCACCGGCATTAATGGCAAACCTTTGAAGCGCACACAGCAAGGGTTTGCGACATCTGTAAAAGGCCATATGCATCGACCTGACATCGCCTACATCTTTGCCCTGCCAATCAGGCGCAGGGTCTGCCTGCAATGCCTTTAAATCAATGCCAGAACAAAGATAACCGTCCTCACCTCGGATCAGAATGCTTGCTACTTCCGGATCGGTCTGAAGCCCCTCTACAGCCTGGGTAATCTCTCCGGCCATGGGCGGAATCAAGGCATTTCTGCGCTCCGGCCGATTGAGAACTATTTCAGCCCATCCTGCGTGTTTTTCAATATAAGTATAAGTTCCCATAGGATTTCCCGAGGCTTTACAATTGCAATTGAGCATGCATGAAACACCGCATACTTTCCAGTTCAAGCTACCATCGCATCAACCCATGCTGTGCCAGTGGCCTGTTCGGGAAATTCTGTGCCTTCCCCCTGCAGCCTGATAGACTCAGCCTTGAACTTTTTTGCGCCCTGACTTTGCCAAGCCCGTTCAAAGTGCGATAGTCTATATCCAGATAATTTCATCCACCTGGCTTGCCCCTTACCGCTGCTGAAGCAGATTCATGCAGGCCATCATTTAGAATCATTTTTAAGCCAACCTTTATCAATATAAGAGTGAAACCATGCATCTTCCCGACAAACTCTCTGCCGTAAGGCAATACATGGCTGATAAACACATCAGCGCCTTTCTTGTGCCACGGGCTGATGAATATCTCGGCGAGTATGTGCCGAAGCAGAATGAGAGACTGGCCTGGATCAGTGGTTTCACAGGCTCAGCCGGCATACTCATTATTACCCAGGAAAAAGCCATTCTATTTGTTGATGGCCGATACACCATCCAGGTACAGCAACAATGTTCCTCAGATATCTTTGAATTTGAACACTTGATCGACAACCCACCATTGCAATGGTTAATTCAGCATCTGAGTGACGGTGATTGTGTCGGTTTTGACAGCCGCCTGCACAGCTACCAGTTTTATACCCGAGCACATGACCAATTATCTGCGAACAATATCAGCTTAACAGAACTCCCTGAAAACCCAATTGATTTGAACTGGCTTGATCGACCTGACTCTGAAATCGAAGTTGCCCTTCTTCTCGAGAACAAATATACCGGCGAAACCAGTCTCAATAAACGCAAAAGAATTGGCTGGAAAATACAGGAACAAGGCGCCAATGCAGCACTTATATCACAATTGGATTCCATAGCCTGGCTCCTCAATATCAGAGGCAATGATGTTCCGCATCTACCGGTAGTAATGGGACGGGGCATTCTGTATCCATCTGGTGACATGGCCTTTTGTACCAACCTTAAAAAAATTCCCGATGGTTTCAGTGAGCATGTTGGCGAGGGCGTAGAACTTTATGCAGAAGAGACGTTTAACGAACTCATACAAACACTGGGCAAGCAAAATCAGAAAATTATAATTGATGCTAATAACACCAATACTCATGCGGCCCTGAGGTGTATCGAATATCAGGCTGAAGTCATTCAAGGAACCGACCCAGTACTGCTGCCCAAGGCACAGAAAAACGCGGCAGAACTGGAAGGTATGCGGCACTGCCATATCCGTGATGGGTCTGCAGTCAGCCGTTACCTGCACTGGATCGAAACAGAGGTCAAAGCCCAGCGGTTTCATGATGAAGGCTTCTTATCGGACCGGCTTGAACAGTTCAGGCGAGATTTACCGGATCTGGTAGACCTTTCATTTGCAACTATTTCAGCCGCCGGCTCGAACGCAGCGATGGCACACTACAGCCATACAAACGGAACCCCGGCCAAGCTGTCAGCCAATACCCTTTATCTGGTGGACTCTGGTGGGCAGTATCTGGGTGGCACCACAGATATAACGCGTACCGTTGCAATAGGCCAACCCAGTGAAGAACACAGAGAAATGTTCACTCGCGTGTTAAAAGGCCATATTGCTCTGGCTTCGGCTATCTTTCCAAAAGGTACAGCCGGTAATCAGCTGGATGTCCTGGCAAGGCTGCCACTATGGGAAATCGGCCTGGATTTCGACCATGGTACCGGTCATGGCGTCGGCTGCTTTCTCAGCGTGCATGAGGGTCCACAGCGGATTGCTAAAACCACAGGCCCATCCGCCCCCCTGCTACCCGGTATGGTGCTATCCAACGAACCCGGCTTCTATAAAGAAAACAGTTACGGCATCCGTTGCGAAAACCTGATGATCGTCAAAGAACACACCAGCGGCATGCTCGAATTTGAAACGATTACTTTCGCGCCATTTGACCAAACGCTGATTAATGAAAAATTAATGACCGAAACGGAAATCAACTGGTTAAACCAATATCACCAGCAGGTCGTTGAAAAGCTAGCGCCTTTTCTTGACAACGAAGCACTGCAATGGCTGCACCAGGCCACTAGCAGGTTCCCAGCGACAACTGAGAAATTCAAACAAGCTTAGCAGGATGACAAGCACTTAAAAGCAACCCTAAAACGCGCATTTTCAGCCAGCGCTCAATTCATAACGATCACAAAGGCAATATTGACACCATGTCCATTACCAGAAAGCAAGCGCTTACAAAGCTAACGGCAGCCGGCATGCCCTACGCCTTGGAACAAGGGCTGATTAATGACCGAGTCTGTAAAATTTTCAGTCATGCCCCGGCAACCCTTCGAGAGCTGTATGAAGACAATCGCAGTGGCCTCACCTTCTTTGTGTATCAGGATGAACGATACAGTTTTGAGGAAATATACGGCAGAGCCGCTAGCCTGGCCCAGGTACTGTTAACCGATTTCAACATTGTCAAAGGGGATCGTATTTCCATATCCATGCGAAATTATCCGGAATGGATCATATCTTTTATGGCGATCACCTCCATTGGCGCTATTGCGGTCGCTATGAATGCGCTATGGCAAAGCGACGAAATTGAATACGGATTATCGCATAGTGGCTCCAAACTATTTATCGCTGACCATGAAAGGATCATTCGGGCATTACCCGTTTTGGAAAAACTCGGGTTATCCGTTATTTCTGTCCGCTCAGAATATGGAAATACTGGCAAAATCGTTGATTTCAACCATCTCCTAGCTAAAACTGCTGGCGTGAATATGCCCCTAGTATCGCTATCACCCGATGATGACGCCACCTTATTTTATACCTCTGGTTCAACCGGGCACCCTAAAGGCGCTGTATCCTGTCATCGCAACATCATCAGTGCGCTGTTTTCCTGGGAACTAGATCTGGCTGCGAGGCAGCTCGAAATCGGTGCCCCCGTAAAGCCGGAATCAACTGACCAGCCAGCGACCCTACTGGCTGTCCCGCTGTTTCATGCCACCGGTTCCCATGCCGTCTATCTTCAGTCTTACCGGGCCCAGCGGAAAATGGTGTCCATGTACAAATGGGACCCAGCAGAAGCAGCGGCTTTAATCGAAGAAGAAAGAATCTCTTCATTTATTGCCCCCGCTGCAATGACCGGCGACCTACTGGAACAGGCCAGATCCAGTCAACGGGATCTGAGCTCGCTTATTTCAGTAGGTGGAGGCGGTGCACCAAGAGCCCCTGACCAGGTTAAGAGTATTGCCGGCACCTTTTCACATGCGCTACCTGGCACTGGCTGGGGCATGACCGAGACCAATGCGATAGGTACCGGTATCGGTGGGCAGGACTACCTGGAAAGACCAACGAGTTCAGGTCGTTGCTCAGCTGTGCTTGAAATGCAGATCGTAGATGATCAAGGTAGGCCGCTACCGATTAATACAACCGGTGAATTATGGGTTCGCGGATCATCAGTTATTCGGGGATACTGGCAGCGTCCGGAAGCCAACGCAGAATCCTTTCACAAGGACTGGTTGAAAACAGGTGATGTCGCTTTCCTGGACGAGGCCGGTTACCTGTATATTGTTGACCGAATTAAGGACCTGGTTATTCGAGGCGGTGAGAATATTGGCTGCGCGGAAGTGGAGGCTGCGCTGCTTTGCCATGAAGAAATTCTTGAAGCCAGTGTTTACGCTGTACCCGATGACAGACTGGGAGAGGAAGTCGGCGCAACCATCTATTGCCGTTCGGCCTTAGACGAGCCCGCCTTACGTGACTTCCTGGCAGTGCAGATGGCCAGGTTCAAGATCCCCCGTTATATCTCGATCAGCGAAAACCCGCTCCCCAGGATCGCCTCAGGTAAAATTGACAAGCGCCAACTCCGGGCAGAAATCGTTAATAACCTGGGGATTGCTTAAACTGCAGCTTCGTAGCCTGCCCTGGGCACATGGATTCAAGGAAACACTACTTTTCTAGGCCCCAATAGCAGTTTAACAACCGCAAATTTTGATACTATATGCATTCTCTTCAGTTCGGTAACCAAAAAATGCAGGTCCTTTCCATCTCTGATCTATTGCAATCTGACACCCTCACAGGACAGACCGTTTCTATCGAAGGCTGGGTCAGAACCAAACGCGATTCCAAAGCAGGATTTTCATTTATCGCAGTACACGACGGCTCGGCTTTTGACCCCATTCAGGTAATCGCAGCAGACACCCTAACGAATTACCAGTCAGAAATCCTGGAACTCAGCACGGGCTGTTCTGTTAGCGTCGAGGGCACTCTGGTTGAGTCTCAGGGAAAGGGTCAGTCGGTGGAAATCCAAGCTTCCAACATAACGGTAGTAGGCATCGTTGATGACCCTGAAAGCTACCCCATTGCCAAAAAGCGGCACTCCTTTGAATACTTGAGAACGGTTGCTCATTTGCGCCCCAGGACCAATACTTTTGGCGCCATAACCCGTATCAGAACCGTCCTTGCCAATGCTATCCATAACTTTTTCTTCGACAATAACTTTCACTGGATCAATACCCCGATTATCACCACTAGCGATTGTGAAGGTGCCGGAGAGCTCTTTAGAGTCAGTAACCTGGATCTACTTAATCAACAGGCGCCGATAGATTTTAGCGAGGATTTTTTTGGCCAGGAGGCCTTTCTAACAGTATCTGGTCAACTCAATGTCGAGGCATATTGCCTGGCGATGAAAAAAGTTTATACCTTTGGACCCACTTTTCGTGCAGAAAACTCGCACACGTCAAGACACCTCGCCGAACTATGGATGGTCGAACCAGAGATTGCCTTTGCTGATCTCACCGACAATGCCGATCTCGCTGAAAACCTTTTAAATCATGTTTTCAGTTCAGTGCTCAATCAGTGTGAAGATGATATGGCATTTTTCCAGCAACGAATCGATCCAACCGTGATCGAACGCTTGAAGAATAATATAGAACAACCCTTCGAGCGCATGGAATACGCCGAGGCCATCAGGATATTAGAAAAAAGTAAAGTTAGTTTCGAGTTCCCAGTGGAATGGGGCTTAGACCTGCGAAGCGAACATGAACGCTATCTAGCAGAAGATCATGTAGGCAGGCCTGTCATCCTGATGAATTACCCTAAAGAAATAAAAGCTTTCTATATGCGATTAAACGATGATGAGAAAACCGTTGCTGCCATGGATGTGCTGGCACCCGGCATTGGCGAGATTATCGGTGGTAGTCAGCGTGAAGAGCGGCTGGCTGTTCTCGACCAAAGGATAGGCGACCCCGCTATGCAGGAGAGCCTGTGGTGGTATCGGGATCTGCGCCGCTACGGCACTGTTCCGCATGCGGGTTTCGGCCTGGGTTTTGAGCGCCTGCTAACCTATGTCACCGGAATGGACAATATAAGAGATGCGATTCCATTCCCAAGGGTTCCGGGTAACGCTCAATTCTAGCTACCCATCATCATCTTCCAGGTGCTGAGATCGTTAATTCGCATATAAGTATTAGTTCGCTTTGTTTCAGCCATGGTGGCATGAGGTACGGCGCTGTAATTATGGCCTGGCAATAGCAATGTATCATCCGGTAATGCAGCCAGCTTCTGCAGACTATGGTACATATCTTCAGAATTTGAACCCGGCAGGTCGACTCTTCCGCAGCCATCAACAAACAGTGTATCTCCTGAAACCAGCGTGTTCCGTACCCTGAAGCACTGCGACCCCGGTGTGTGTCCTGGCGTATGCAGAAATTCAACTTCAATATCACCTATCTTTAATTTATCGCCGGATGCCACGGTCTTAAGGTCGGTACTGGAAATGCCGGTGACTTTTTTTACGCCGTCAGCTTCAAGCTCATGGGCATATACTGGAACCGAGTGGCTTTCAAGCAATTGGCTGACGCCCTCCACATTATTATGGCCAAAAGATCCTCCACAGTGATCTGGATGATAATGAGTGACCAGGGCGGCTGTTAACTTATATTCTCGCTCTGCAATCATTTTTGTCAGGCCAGCAATATCCCAGGCAGGATCAACTACAGCAATCTGTCTCGTCTGCCGATCGCCGATCAGGTAGGCAAAGTTCTGCATGGGTCCGACCTGTATCTGTTCCATGATAAGTTGATCTTCGAGTTTCATAATCTATTCCTAGCTCCCTAAATAATCTAAGTTTAGCTTCATTAATCCCTAAATCCGACCAGCAGGATACAACAGCTTGACCTGGCGGACTATACCAGGGCAATAAGGTCTGGGCCGAGATGGTATCAGCTTGTCATTACTGCCGCAGTAACTGCAATCTCTACAGCCAGTGTAGATACAGCTAATCGTGATTCAACGCACGCCCTTGTCGGCGCTGATCCTTTGATGAGCCATTCATCCCAAACTTCATTCATAGCAGAAAAATGCTTCATATCCGAAAGCCAGATCTGGGCCGTCAGCAGCTGAGATTTGTCCGTACCTGCTTCCGCCAGCAGTTGATCTATTTTCTCCAGCACCTCGACGGTCTGGGTTGCAACATCCTCACCCGCCGTTGCCTGCGCCACCTGCCCTGATGTTGTAACCTGGCCCTGATAGACAACCGCCTGACTCATTCTCTTACGGGCATTTATTCTCTTAATATTCATGTCGCTTCTTCCCTGCATCCAAGACCTTTAATTAACGTCAGGCCATTTACGTTAGACAACTCCGTACACGCCATTCACCTACCCTACCCTCTAAAAACCCATAAAGTATGGCAACCTTCACAGGCCCTTCATGTGTAACTGCATCGCTCTTTCAAGGTATCACTGCTGCATTTCATGATCGCCGGGCAGCCCTGCAGGGTGCAAAGGATAGTCTGTGCTGCCGCATCACTCCAAATTCCTGCAATGCACTCAAATGCTGCCTGGTCGGGTAGCCCTTATGCCGGTTGAAACCATATTCTGGATAAGCCAGGTGCAATTCCATCATTTCCGAGTCACGCGCCACTTTGGCAATAATCGATGCTGCCTTAATTTCATCTACCAGGCTATCTCCTTTGACAATACATTGCATAGGAAAAGGCAGTTCTGGTGCCTGATTACCATCTATTTTAACCTGATCAGGTGTTGTGGTTAGTGCCAGCACGGCTCTCTGCATGGCGAGCAATGTGGCCTTTAGGATATTAATCTCATCTATCTCTGCAGCTTCGGCCCTGCCAAAGGCATAAGCAATCGCTTGATTCCGGATTATTTTGGAAAGTTGCTCGCGTCGCCGCGGACTCAGTTTCTTAGAATCCTTCAAACCCTCAATGGGTCTTTCAGGGTCCAGGATAACCGCTGCAGCAACCACCGGTCCTGCCAAAGGTCCACGACCAACCTCATCGACACCGGCAATAAAATCACTCAATGCGATCCCCAGAAGAAATCAGGACCTCTATCGGCGCGACTGCATCCGCTACCAGGTCACCTACCAGGGTTTCGTGAATGGCTGCAAATTCTCTTGTTAACACCGCCTGCCTTGCCGGCTCAAGAACTTCGCAGAGTGCCTCGACCAGATTATCTGCGTTGGCCTGATCCTGCAGCAATTCAGGCACCAGGTACTTACCCGCTAAAATATTGGGTAGCGCAAAGTACTCAATATTTACTAGCCTCGAAACAATCTGGTAGGTCAACCAGCCTAAGCGATAAGCCATAACCATCGGTTTACCCAGTAACATGGCTTCTAACGTGGCAGTACCAGAATTTACCAGCACCCCATCTGCCGCAGTCATGACATCGAGCGCGTCTCCTTCTGAGACCGTCACAGGCAGGCTACCACAATGCTCCCTTAGGATATGTTCTATCTGCCGCTTGCGATTGGTATTCACTGCCGGTATTAAAAAGAGTGTGCCGGGTCGCTTTTTTACCAGCCTGGTCATGGCACCAATAAAGTCCGGTAACGACAACTTGACTTCACTGCCTCGGCTCCCTGGTAACACCGCTATCACTAAAACCTCACGTCCAATACCCCTTTGCTGCCTCTCCCGCAGTTGGTTGGCTTGCCCTGCACCCACTTCTATCTGTCGCGCTTTTGGATGGCCGACAAACCGGGCTGGTATGCCATGATCGTGATAAATCTGGGTCTCGAACGGATACAGCGTCAGCATCAGGTCAACATTCTGTTTTATGCGTCTGATGCGCCCTGAACGCCATGCCCAAACCGACGGAGAAACATAATGAACTGTCCTAATACCGGCCTTTTTCAGAGTTCCTTCAAGCAGTAGATTGAAAAAATTGAAATCAATACCGATGAAACAGTCACTGCGCTGTTCCAGCACACGTTGCTTTATGCCCCTGAAAATGCTGATTAATTCCGGCAGACGCTTCAGCGGCTCGGAAAAACCATTCACTGAAAGACGTTCCAAATCATACCAGGGCTGCAGGCCTTCTGCGATCATCGCAGGACCACCCACTCCAGTAAACACAGCATTTGGATTGCTGGACTTAAGCGCCCGCATGAGCGAGCCACCCAATTGATCCCCTGAGGCTTCACCTGCGACTAATACAAATGTTTTAATTGTTGTCATGGCTTGGGCCCCTGACCACATTTTCTGACCTACAGCGGCTTCTGCTCGGCACAGGTCAGCAGGGTTGAGCAAACCAGCTTGTTATCCACCCAGGCCTTTCCAGAAGCTTTCATCCAGTGATTTCTCAGTTTAATAATCTCAACTTCAAGTCGAACCTGATCCCCAGGAATGACCGATCGTTTAAATTTAGTCTTATCGGTTCCTGCCAAATAATAAATATAACCATCCTCCAGGGATCGATCACGACTCTTAAAAGCGAGGATTCCTGCTGCCTGGGCGAGCGCTTCAACGATTAACACGCCAGGAAAGACCGGCGTGTCCGGAAAGTGGCCCGTAAATACGGGTTCATTAATAGTAATATTCTTGATGGCCGATATTTTATTATCCGCCTCAAAGCTAATGACCCGATCAACCAACAGAAAAGGGTAACGATGCGGCAGCAGCTTCCATATATCGGTGACTTCCATATCTTAAACTCCCATCAATACCGGCCCAGAAGACGCTATTTTCAACCTTCAAGCTTCCTCAATCTTTTTGCTATTTCATTGAGATGCTTGAAAACCACTATATTCCGCTTCCATAATTTGCCCGGCATAAGACCTGTGCCCGATGAATAACGCCCTTTTGTCCTGATAGAAGCACTTACCAGGCTCATCGCTGTTATTTCTACCTGATCAACAATTTCTATATTATCCACGATGCCGACAGCGCCTCCGATCAAACAGTAAGAACCTATTCGGGTACTGCCTGCTATGGCGGTCGCGCCAGATATCGCTGTATGCGAGCCAATCTGAGTACCATGCCCTACCTGAACCTGATTATCTATCTTCACACCATCGCCGATAACGGTGTCGTTGAGCGCACCCCGATCTATAGTTGTACCTGCGCCTATTTCCACGTCAGAACCGATCTGAACAGCATATATCTGCGGTATCTTGACCAGAGAAGCTGTATCCGCATCGGGTTCGAAGCCGAAGCCATCAGCGCCTATTACCGCCCCACTATGAATAATGCAGTCTTTGCCAATGACAATGTCATGATACAGGGTCACATTCGGATGGACGGTTGAATTCTGACCGATTTTAGTTCGTTCGCCGAGAACGCTACCGGCACCAATTGAAACACCGGAGGCCAATTCCACGCCAGCGCCAATAACTGCATTCGGGCCAACAGCAACATTCTCTCCAAGCTTTGCCTGGGGATGAATAACCGCACTTTGATCGATCCCTGTCAAACGCACCGAAACATCGAACAAACCCGCAATTTTCGCCCAGGCCAATCTCGGTTTCGGTGTTATCAGGAGCGGTAGATTAATCTTTCCCGAATGCGCCTGAGTCGTGACTAATGCACTCGCATGGCTGCTTTCTGCACTCGCCAGGTAGCGAATATTAAACAGAAATGCCAGATCACCGGCTTGCGCATCGGGCAAGGCAGCAATACCAGATATGGGTATTTGGGCATCTCCAACTAATACCAGCCCAAACTCTTCAGCGATTTCTCCTAGTGTGTATACCAAGATACAGAACTACAATTCGCCGTGATGGATTTAAGGTTTGTCCATCTCATTTAACTTCTCGGTCACCTTCCGGGTTACGTCATAGAGTTCACCAACATACAATGCCGCAGCTCTTGGCAAAATCATGTCGTAATCATTCTCCAGGACAAGTTCTTCAATGGCTTTTCTAACTTTTACCTCGGTACCGGCGAATAACTCACCCTGCCTGGCTGCAACTTCTTTCTGCAGTTTCTGGCGCTGATAGACAAAGTCATTGTTCAAAGACTCTATTTCCTGCTGAAGACGCCGCTTTTCGTCTTCGCTCATTACCTCACCGTCCTTCTGTAATCGCTGAAGTAATGCTGCAGCATCAGTCTGGATAGACTTGATAGTATCCTCATCAGTACTGAATTCTCCCTGAAGCTGCGTTAGAAGTTCCTTAGCTGCTTCAGAGCTTGCTACGGCCCGATCAACATCAACAAATGCAAGCTTTACTTCTGCAATTGCTGTCGTACTGGCAATAACACCCAGTCCCAAAACCACTATTGACAATATATTTCTGGCTAAACGCACAAAACTTCTCCTCGGTACTCATTATAAATGGCATTGTTAAATAAAAAGGTTAAATAAAAAGCTGTTTATTCATAAAAGCAGCAGATGTTGGCACAACAGACACCGGTATTCAATCAGAATAGAGCTCTGTTCCTTTAAAAAGTTCGACCTAATTCAAACTGAAACGATTCTCCTTCATCACCAGGCTTTCGATTAAAGGGATAGGACAACGCAAAACTGATCGGCGCGAACCCCGTTATCCAGGTAACCGATACACCGGCACTATAGCGAAGCTCTCCTTCGTCTGGGCTCAGGCAATAAGTCGAAATATCGGGGCAGTTGGTATTAAAGACATTACCCGCATCAATGAAGAGGACTGATTTCATCTGCCTCTGGTCTTTCACGAAGGGTAAGGGAAATATGATTTCAGCGCTGGCTTCAATCAAAAGATTACCGCCAACAGGATCGGGTTCACCATACTGATCATTCGGAGACCGGGTCGTTCTTGGCCCAAGCGTGTTTGTCTCGTATCCTCTGACCGAGCCCATACCCCCTGAATAGAAATTCTTATAGAAGGGGTAGGTTTTGGTACTGCCAAAGGTTCCACCGTAACCAAGATCTGTTCTCAGCCGCAATGTAAAAGCCCGAGATAATGGGAAGAAAATCTGTCCAGAATAATTAATTCTGAAAAATTCAAGCTCGCTCCCTGGAATAGTCATCTCAAAGGACAGATTCTGCGATTTACCACCGGTCGGCAAAAGACCCCGGTTAAGCGCCGACATGGCATAACCTGCACTGACAGTCAGGAGACTGAATTTCTTTCCTTCAGCACCCAGGAATCGGGAAATTTCCTGGGCCGGGAAAATACCCTCTTTAATGGTTGTGTTTTCAGCGCCTATGGAAAAATTAAGCCTGGATATCTCATTAATCGGATAACCAAAATTAATGGACGCACCGAGAGAGTCTGTGGAGAACCTGGCGATATTACGCTCGTCATAGGAAGTACTTCGATAAAAAATTGAATAACCTCGACTGACTGCATCCACCGTATAATAGGGGTCGAAAAAAGACACACTATAAGAGGTCTGATATGAACTGCGATTCGCCGAAAGGTTAAAGCTGTTACCCGACCCCAACACGTTGGATTCCTGATATGATAGCCCTAATATAGCGCCAAAATCCTGCGCATAACCCAGCGTCGCCGAAATTGAGCCCGATGGCTGCTCCTCTACCGTGTAGTTAATATCGATCTGATCCTCTATACCAGAAACTGCTGGCGTTTCGACGTTAACTTCTTTGAAAAACCCCAATCGTTCCAAACGAATTTTGGAGGCTTCTACATAGGCGTTGGAAGCCCAGCCACCTTCCATCTGGCGCATTTCCCGCCGCAAAACAGCATCCTGCGTTAAAGTATTACCCCTGAACGAGATCCTTCTGACATAAGATCGACTCCCCGCATCAACAAAAAACTTAACAATGACTGATTCCCCATCCTCCGTCAAAGCCGGGCTCCCGGTTGCACTTGCAAAGGTATAGCCGGCATTTCCCAGGATGTTTTCAATTCGCTCTTCTGATACCGTCATCAATTCGCGCGAGAATATTTGCCCTTCTCCTGACAGGATCAAACGTCGAATGGTACTTTCTGGGATATCCTTCAATTCTCCTGATATCTCAACACTTGACACCTTGAACTGCTCACCCTCACTAACATTAATAGTGATATAAACATCTTCCATATTCGGGGCAATGGCGACCTGTGTTGACTCCACCTGGAACTTCAAGTAACCCCGATCCAGGTAATAGGACTCCAATGTTTCCAGGTCTCCCTTTAATTTTTCACGGGAATACTGCGCGTCCTTTGTATAAAAAGATAAAAGGCTGGGTAGCTTCAATTCAAACAATTCACGAATGGTTTCATCATCGAAAACAGTATTACCAACAATATTAATATGCTGAATGCCGGAAACATTGCCTTCGTTAACATTCACCTTTATGGAGACTCGGTTTCTGGGTAATTCTTCTACTTCCGTGGAAATGCCCGCATCATATCGCCCCTGCAGCACATACTGGCGCTCAAGCTCGGCACTCATCTGGTCAAGCGTCACCTTCTTGAATATTTCGCCTTCAGCCAGACCTGCATCGCTTAACCCTTCCAACAGCGCATCAGATTTAATAGCCTTATTTCCTTCAAACTCGATGGAATCAATCGTGGGCCTTTCCTTAACAATGATAACCAGGACATTACCGTCTCGAGCCAGTTGAACATCATCGAAATTCTCTGTTCTGAACAAGGACCTCATAATGACCCTGACATCACTATCATCGATGTCATCGCCAACATTAAAGGGGATTGCACCAAATACCGATCCCGCCGAGATGCGCTGCAGGCCTTCTACCCGAACGTCAGAGATAACAAACCCGAAAGCTTGCATACTCAGGAATAAAGCCACCACAAAGGACAGCAATAGAGCCGTTATTTTAAAGATTAGTCTAGTCACTTAAATTCACTTACAACCGCATAAAATCATTATAAAAGGCCAGGGCCATAATTCCCATTATTAAAGCCAGTCCAATCTGATAGCCATAATTTTGAATATTTTCAGGTAAGGCCTTGCCCGTCACCAACTCAACCAGATAATAAAGCAGATGGCCACCATCCAGCATGGGAACAGGCATTAGATTGATTATCCCCAATGAAATACTGAGCAAGGCAATAAAACCAATGAAGCTTTCAAACCCCGATTGGGCCGTCTGGTTAGCAATCTGCGCAATGGTAACAGGTCCACTTATGTTTTTGGGGGAAATAACCCCTTCAATCATCTTTATAATGCTTTCCAGGGTAAAGACACTGATTTCAACCGTTTTCCTGACAGCAGGTATCCAGGCCGAATAGATGGGATATTTGACTTTCCTGAGCATCTCCTCTGGCCAGGGTACGGAAACTCTTGCGGCGCCGATCACACCCGTTGTGACCCCGTTTTTAACCACTGCCTCGGGTGTTATCTGCAGGGTTACCTTCTGACCCCCTCGGAGGACGTCAACCACCAGCATGACTTCGGCGTTAGACTGCATCTGGCGCACCAAATCCTGCCAGGATTGCAACCTGAGTCCATTTATTGCCGTTACCCGGTCATCTACTTTAAGGCCGCCCTGCTCAGCTCGGCCATCGGCCACAATAAGTCCGATATCAGCTGGATATACCGGTATTTTCGGAGCCAGGCCCAGAGAAGCAGCAGGACGCGGCTCGTCTTCACCCACCAGCCAGCGGGAAATTTCAACGCTATAATCGCCGGTGGTATCTAATGCGCCAGATTCTCTAACTCGAAAGGATAGTTCGCCTGTTTCACCCAGTCGTTCAAACAACTTCAGATTCACGTCAGACCAGGTGGGAGTGTCCTGACCATCTACTGTTAATATCTCCTGGCCAGACCTGAGTCCAGCAAGATAAGCTGGGCTTTCCACTACTAAGGTGCCAATCACGGGAACTACACCAGTAATACCAGAGGCAAACAATATCCAGTAGGCAAGGATAGCTAACAGGAAATTGGCCATAGGCCCCGCTGCCGCAATAGCGATCCTTTGCAATACTGGTTTACTATTAAGAGAATGATGAATCTGGTCGTCAGCAACAAACCCCTCTCTCTGATCCAGCATTTTGACGTAGCCACCCAATGGAATAGCAGCAATACAAAACTCGGTTGGTTGCAGAAGCTCATTGCTGCGCGTGCCAATATCTGAGTGCTCGTTAGTTTGTAAGTCTGGTGCTTTCCCCCGATACGTAAAAATCGGCTTGCCGAAACCAACACTGAATCTCAGAACATGTACACCACACTTTTTGGCCATCCAGTAGTGGCCAAACTCATGCACTGTCACCAGAATGGAAAGGCTTACCAGTAAGGCGAGAATACTTTGCAGGACTTCAATCATAGTCTTTCCGAAACCCTTTGCAGAGCCCATGCTCTGGTATGCTGGTCTACTGTTAAGACATCCTCAATTGAAAGAAGTTCTATGGGGTGGGTGCCGTTAACGGCAGCTTCCACGATCAACTGGATTTCTGTAAATCTGATCTGGCCTTCTAAAAAGGCAGCAACGGCTATTTCATTGGCCGCGTTGAGAGCTATGGCATAACACTGGTCCATCTGGGAAACCTGCCTACACAATTTAAGCAAAGGGAATCGAGACAATTCAACAGCTTCGAACTGCAGGTCCCTGATATCGGAAAAATTTAACCGCTCCACTGGCACATCCATTCTGTCGGGCCATGCCAGTGCATGAGCGATGGGCGTTTTCATATCCGGCTGCCCTAACTGAGCAAGCACTGAGCCGTCCCGGTACTGCACCATGGAATGCACGATGCTCTGCGGATGAATCACTATTTCTATCTGATCAGGACTAAGTCCAAACAACCAGCAGGCTTCAATTAATTCAAGACCCTTGTTCATCATTGTTGCAGAATCAACGGAAATCTTCCTTCCCATCTGCCAATTGGGATGCGCACAGGCTTCATCGGGGGTCACTTCGGACAGCGTTTGTATAGCTCTTCGCAGCAAGGGCCCCCCTGACCCGGTGAGGAGTATTTTTTCAACGCCCGCGGAAACTTCCAGTTGATTACCAAGGCACTGAAAAATGGCATTGTGCTCACTGTCAACGGGTAACAAAGTTGCACCCGATCTGCTGACTTCATCCATAAACAACTGGCCTGCTAAAACCAAAGACTCTTTATTCGCCAGCAATACTTTTTTACCTGCCTGTACGGCAGCAAATGTGGGTCGCAATCCAGCACCGCCGACGATCGCTGCCATAACGATATCCACTGCTGGATCGGCAGCGATCTGTTGCAGCGCTTGCTCACCACCTAACACCACTGTATCCAGACCTAATTCCCCAAATTCTCTGGCCAGCAAAGCTGCATCATCTGGGTCCGTCAGTACAGCATATTGCGGTCTGTGATTCTGGCACTGCGCTGACAGCATTTTAATATTTTTATGACCCGACAAAGCAAAAACTGCGTACTCTGGCCGACCACTCACTACCTCTAAAGTGCTCTGCCCTATGGATCCCGTCGACCCAAGAATGCTGACCTGGTGAATCACTGAACTGAACCCTTCATCAATACTGGCAATAGCAGGAAGAAAACAGGCGCCGCTGAAAACAGGCTGTCAAGACGATCAAGGAAACCACCATGTCCTGGCAGGAGCTGGCTTGAATCCTTAATCCCCCGCTCACGTTTGAACATGGACACCGTCAGGTCTCCCAATACAGACACCAAAACCACACTAAGGCAGGCAAACGAAAAATACACCATGGGCAATCCCAATGTGGCAGTCAGTCCTCCCAGCCCTATTGCCGTAGACAAACCAATCACAACAGCCACGCAAGCGCCGCCATAGAGGCCTTCTCGTGACTTTCCGGGGCTTACCGCAAAAAGCAGTTTATTTTTTCCCCAGGCCCGACCACAGAAATAGGCTCCTATATCAGCAGACCAGATCAGAAAGAACAATAGAACAAACAAAAAATCGGATTCGGGCAGTTTCTTAATAGCAATAAGCACCTCCCCACAAGGGATAAGCACCAGCCAGCCACACAGCATTATGGCTGTCGATGAGTTCCAGAGATGAGTCATTCGCGGGTAATTAACAACCAATAACAAGGCAACCAGCCACCATAGTGCTGCTATGAACTCCAATCCAAGACCTGTAAAAGTCATCAGCAGAAGCATCAGCGCAGTCAGCACACCATAGCTTGTTCTGGACAAAAATCCGAGCCTGGCGAAATTGCCCCATTCCCAGCCACAGACGCCAATGACGATGGCAATGAAAAAAGAAAACCCTGGATCAGACAGATAGAATAAACAACCGATTCCCAGAGGCGCTATCAATAGTGCCGTTATGATTCTCTGCTTCAGCATTGATTGGATTCAGATGGGCCTTAAAGCTCCATCAAATCCGCCTCTTTGGCTTCCAGCGCCTTGTCCACGGCCTTTATGTGATCATCCGTTAACTTCTGGATCTGGTCTTCTCCGCGCCTGGCCTCATCCTCAGAGATCTCTTTCTCTTTTAGGAAATCTTTGACATCATTATTAGCATCCCGGCGAATATTTCGGATGGATATTCGAGCGCCCTCCGCTTCGGACCTTGCAATCTTCGCCAGGTCACGCCGATTTTCTTCTGTCAATGGCGGCATGGGTATACGAATACTTTCTCCACCACTGGAAGGATTCAAGCCAAGATCAGATTTATGAATTGCCTTTTCGATCACTGGGATCATCAGCCTCTCCCAGGGGGCAACAATCAGGGATCGTCCATCTTCAACATTAATATTAGCAATTTGCTTCAGCGGGGTCATCGTACCGTAGTAATCCACTGAGATGGAATCGAGCAAACTGGGATGGGCACGGCCAGTCCTTATTTTTGCGAAAGCAACCTCCAGCGAAACAATACTTTTGTCCATTCGCGTGGCGGCTTCCTGCTTGATTTCTTCAATGATCATCTTCATTTACTCCCGCTATCGACTGACCACCAGGGTGCCTTCTTCATCACCAACGACCGCATTTCGAAGCGCGCCTTCTTTTTCAAGTTTAAACACTCGAAGTGGCATATTATGGTCTCGAGCAAGACAGATCGCTGTCAAATCCATTACAGCTAGCTGTTCTTCAAGAATCTGATCATAAGTTATTTTGCTGTAACGCGTTGCATCCGGATATAAAACAGGGTCTGCAGAATAAATACCATCAACTTTAGTGGCTTTTAAAACCACATCTGCATCTATTTCAATCCCTCTCAGGCAAGCCGCAGTGTCTGTGGTGAAAAAAGGATTACCCGTACCAGCAGAAAAAATAACGACATCACCCTGCTGCAAATGCCTGATGGCCAAACGACGATCATAATGTTCGACAACACCACTCATGGGGATAGAGGACATCACAACCGTTTGAATATTGGCCCGCTCCAGGGCATCACGCATTGCAAGCGCATTCATCACAGTGGCTAGCATGCCCATATGATCACCGGTCACTCGATCCAGGCCTGCAGCACTCAGGGCGGCACCGCGAAACAAATTACCACCGCCTATAACAATACCCAATTGAATCCCAATTCCGACTAACTGACCTATCTCCAGCGCCGTTCTATCCAGTACTTTTGGATCGATGCCAACACCTTTCACGCCAAGTGCTTCGCCGCTGAGCTTAAGCAGAACTCGATGATAGGTCGAAGTCGTTTTTTTTGAGGACATCGTCAATCAAGCAAGCTGCTGTGCTACTTCTGAAGCGAAATCGACTGTGTCTTTTTCAATTCCTTCGCCCACTTCATATCGAGAAAAGCTGACAACGGCCGCATTTGCCTGACTAAGCAACTGGCTTATCTTCAGGTCTGAGTCTTTTACAAATACCTGTTCCGTGAGGCTGATTTCCGACAGAAATTTGGCTATTCTGCCCTCGACCATTTTCGTAATGATTTCTGCGGGCTTACCCGTTTCTTCAGCTTGAGCAGTATAAATTTCCCGTTCCTTTTCGAGTACACTCTGGCTTGTATCAGCGGGTGATACAACTTGCGGATTGGCCGCAGCAATGTGCATAGCAATATCTCGACCCAGCTTTTCATTGCCACCCTGCATTAAAACAAGAACACCTATCTTCGCATTGGTATGCACATAACAGGCGACCTCTCCGTTATACATTTCTGCCCGGCGCACGCTGATATTTTCTCCGATTTTCTGAATCAGTGCCAACCTCTCCTGCTCCAGACCATCCGCCAGAATCGATTCCAAATCAGCAGATTCTCCATTGTAAATTCGACTCACAACAGTTTCAATAAATGCTATGAAGTTGCTATCTCTAGCAGCAAAATCAGTTTCGCAGTTAACTTCTATCATTACACCTTTACCATCGGCTACTTTTACCCCAATAAGGCCATCTGCAGCAATCCGTCCGGCCTTCTTGGCAGCTTTCATACCACTGGACTTACGCAAATCATCTATCGCCAACTCCATATCGCCACCAGAAGCAACCAGGGCCTTTTTACAATCCATCATGCCAACACCAGTGCGCACTCTGAGTTCTTTCACCATTGTTGCAGTAATTGTCGCCATATATTGTCCTCTACCTCTTCATTAAGAAAGCATCACAAATGCCTAACCCATCACCTAATCATTCGCCGAATACCACCGAATTAATCAACCGAGCTTCTATTCAAGGCTCAACTGCTATGCTGTTGGCTCGTCAGCCTTCTTATCCGGAGCAACCTCAGCAACTGGCTCGGCAACGACTTCCTCAGCGGCCACCTCCTCAACAGCAGGCGCCTCGGCTACTACTTCCTCAGCAGCGACTTCCTCGATAGCTGGCACCTCGGCTACTGTTTCCTCAGCAGCAACTTCCTCGATAGCTGGCACCTCGGCTACCGTTTCCTCAGCAGCAGCTTCCTCGATAGCTGGCACCTCGGCTACCGTTTCCTCAGCGGCTGGCGACCCAGCGGCTGGCGACCCAGCGGCTGGCGTATTATCGGTTACCTCTACGAAATCACTTTCGGCGATGACGCTCCGGCCCTTGTTTCGCGTCTCAATAACAAGATCAGCAAAAGCCTTAAGGAAAAGACCAACTGAACGGATCGCATCATCATTACCTGGGATAAGGTAATCAATACCTTCTGGATTACTATTAGTATCAACGATCGCCACAACGGGTATACCCAACTTCTTCGCCTCGGTAACCGCTATTTTCTCGTAATCAACATCGACTATTAAAATTACGTCAGGCAACCCACCCATGTCCTTAATTCCACCCAGACTATTCTCCAGCTTATCCATATCTCTCTGACGGGTCAGGGCTTCATGCTTGGTTAGCTTGGTGAAGGTGCCATCAGCACTTTGTTCCTCAAGTTCTCGAAGTTTCCGAATCGATTGGCGTATGGTTTTGTAATTGGTAAGCATGCCGCCGAGCCAACGCTTATCAACATAGGGCATGCCACAGCGACTGGCTTCTTCTTTGACGATCCTGCTTGCACTTCGCTTGGTGCCAACAAAGAGTATCTTGTTGTTCTTGGTTATCATTGATCTTACAAATGACAGGGCTTCTTCTAAAGCCGGCAGGGTCTTATCCAAATTGATAATATGGATATCGTTTCTGGATCCAAAAATATAATCGCTCATTTTTGGATTCCAATACCGCGTCTGATGTCCGAAATGGACGCCTGCTTCAAGCAGGTCCCGCAAGGATATGCTACTCATACGTTCTCCAATGTTTGGGTTGCGCTTCCACATGTCCCATAATCCAACCCAAAGGCACCCGGATTACGTGACGACATGTGTGCTGGTTTAGTGTGGAGGCCATTAATGCACCTCTGTATAATGCCTTTCAGCGGCGCGTTTTATACCATATTTTGAGCTTCAAACCAATGACAAACGACAAAATGAATAGGACTGCTGCTATAATTGGCGCTTTTTAGGTTACCGACATGGCCATCGAGCTGAAGACCCCAGAAGACATCGAAAAAATGCGTGCCGTCGGCAGGCTTGCCGCAGTGCAACTGGAGATGATCGAAGAATACATTAAACCGGGTGTTTCCACAGGTGAGCTGGACCGAATCTGTCATAACTACACCGTTGATGTGCAAAATGCCATACCAGCACCTCTCAATTATCACGGCTTCCCAAAATCCATCTGCGCGTCAGTGAATCACGTGGTCTGTCACGGTATCCCCTCAGACGAAAAAATTCTGAAAGACGGTGACATCGTCAATATCGACGTCACCCTGATCAAGGATGGTTTCCACGGTGATACCAGCAAGACATTTTATATAGGCAAGCCTAGCATTCTCGCCAAGCGCCTGGTGTCAAATTGTAAAGAGAGCCTGTATAGAGGTATACGAGTGGTTCGACCCGGCGCTCAACTGGGAGACATTGGCTCTGCGATACAAACCTATGTCGAAAAAAACCGCTTTTCTATTGTTCGTGAATATTGTGGCCACGGTATCGGCAAGATCTTTCACGATGAGCCGCAGGTGCTGCATTACGGTAATCCTCATACGGGCATCGAACTCAAAGCTGGCATGACTTTCACCATAGAGCCCATGATCAATGCGGGCAAACCAGGCGTTCGCCTGCTAAGAGACCAGTGGACGGTGGTTACTAAAGATCACAAATTAACGGCCCAATGGGAGCATACTATCCTGGTCACTGAAACAGGTTACGAGATACTGACGCACAGAAACGATGACACCATTGAACGTTGCGGATAAGGCAATAAGTTCTAGCCTGGCCTCGGCTATTATCGCCGCAAAAAATCCTATTTCCGATTTAAAGCGCTCAATCACCCGATTTCGACTCGCCCTCAAAGAACGCTTTGAACAAGGCGATCCAATTGAACGACTGATCCGATCTCAGTCCGACTTTATGGACCATGTCCTGCAACTCTGCTGGAGGCGCTTTAACTGGGATGAAAACAGTGCACGATGGCGCAAAACCAGAATATCTCTAATCGCAGTTGGCGGCTATGGACGGCAGGAACTACTTCCCCATTCAGACATCGATCTGCTGATTCTGTCCGAAAGAGATACCTTGCAGAACCATAAATTAAATATTCAGTCATTCCTGACTCTGTTATGGGATATTGGCCTTGAAGTGGGACACTCGGTACGTTCAATCAAAGACACCGCTGCCAAGGCTAAACAGGATGTTACGATTCTCACGGCGCTAATGGACGCAAGAACCCTGGCCGGCGAAGAAGAATTGCTCAAGCGGATGAAAGGCGCCATATCAACACGCAAGCTCTGGCACCCTGACCGATTTTATGCAGCCAAGCTAAACGAGCAGCACGATCGCCATAGCAGGTCAAATCACACAGAATTCAGCCTGGAACCCAACATTAAGACATCCCCCGGCGGTCTGCGCGACATTCAAACCATCCTGTGGGTCGCCCAGCGCCACTATGGCACTAACGACTTGCAGAGATTAACGGCCCTGGGATTCTTAAAACCGGATGAAGCTCAAACGCTGCTGTCGGCCCAGAGATTCCTCTGGCATATCCGATTCATACTGCACATGAACAACGGCCGCGATGAAAATCGCCTTTTATTTGATAGTCAGAAAAATCTAGCCAAGCATCTCGGCTACCAGGATGCCGAGCAGCTCGCTGTCGAGCAATTCATGCAGGACTATTATCGACAGGCACAGTACGTAAGTACCATTAACGAAATCCTATTGCAGTACTTCGATGAACAAATCGTCGGATCCAAGGGAAAAGCCAGAATCAATCGCATCAACGATCATTTTCAGAGTTTCAATGACTTCCTCGAAGTCTCCTCTGACAGTGTATTCGAAGACCACCCAAAAGCATTACTGGAAATGTTTGTTCTGCTGGGCTCGAGTCCGCAATTAAAAGGAATCCGAGCGGGCACCATACGCCTGGCCCGTCAGAACGCTATCAGCATCAACGAAGAATTTCGGCGAAATCCTGTTAACACCCAGCTTTTTCTGGATCTATTAAGAGTTGAGCACCATCTATTTTCACAACTGCGCAGAATGATTCGATATGGCATCCTGGGTGCTTATATGCCCGAATTTGAGCGCGTTATTGGCCAGATGCAATTCGACCTTTTCCACATTTACACTGTCGATGCCCATACGCTGCAGGTCGTTAGGAATATGCGACGCTTCCGCTATAAAGATCAAAAACAGAAATTCCCCATCGCAGCACATATCTATCGGCGACTACCCAAAGTTGAACTGCTTTATATCGCGGGCTTGTTCCATGATCTGGCCAAAGGCCAAGGAGGGGACCATTCAGTCCTTGGCATTGAATTAGCAAGGGAATTCTGCCTCCTGCATGCCCTGGGGAAATGGGACACTAACCTGGTCTGCTGGCTAGTGGAAAATCATCTGCTGATGTCTACCACAGCACAACGCAAAGATATTTTCGACCCGGAGGTTGTCCTGGAATTTGCACAACTGATGGGTGACCAACTCAGGCTGGACTATCTTTATGCGCTGACTGTGGCTGATATTAACGCCACCAACCCGACCTTATGGAATAGTTGGAGAGCGTCCCTGTTGTCGCAACTGTATCTTGAAACCAATCGCCTATTACGCCAGGGACTGGAAAACACGGTTGACCGTGAACACTACCTTGAGCAGATGCAGGCTTCAGCAATAAAACTGTTGAACGAAAAGGATATCAGTACAGATGCTGTACTGGGCCTCTGGGAAGGACTGGACGATGATTATTTCATCCGCGAACCTCTGGACAATATCGTATGGCAAACAGAATCCATTTATCTTCATGACAAGCCTGAACAACCCCTCATCCTCGTCCATGAAGACGTCCTGAGAACTGCGGAAGAGGAAGCAGCAACGCACATTCTAATTCATACGACCTCACAGCGGTCTTTATTTTTCGCCATTGCCACTGCTTTTGAAAGGTTGGGACTCAATATTGTTGACGCCAGAATCCCAAGCGCATCCACCGGTAGAACCAACTATACTTTTGATGTACTGGAAAGTAATGGCCGGCCAGTTGGCAATCAGCCAGACCGAATCAAGACTATCAAACAGTCCCTGCTCGCCTCGATTATGGGGCCCGGCAAGAAAAATTTTAGCCCGCGGCGCACCTCAAGGGCACTCAAACAATTCAGCAAGAAAACTGAAGTCTCCTTAACCAACCAACCAACCGATACCTTTACCGTGCTTGAGGTGGTGGCCCCGGATCGTCCTGGTCTGCTGGCGGTACTGGCTAACACATTCGAGGATCTTCAAATTCATATGTTAGCGGCGAAAATCACGACACTGGGTGAGCGGGTTGAAGACGTCTTTCACATTGTCGACAATCAGGAACAGAAAATTTTGGCATCTTTAAGCCAGGACAGAATCAGACAGACCATCTGCGATGCCCTGGATCAACACATCGCACATCTGACAAATCGATGAATACAGCCTTAAGTAGACTGAACCCATACCCTTTTGATCGCCTCAACAAGTTACTGGCAAAAACGGTTGCTGCGGACCTCTCCCCTATTTCACTCGCTCTGGGAGAGCCAAAACATGCCACTCCAGCCTTCCTTATCGATTATATGACCAATCCTGACCTGATCAGAACAGGACTGGCAACCTATCCCCCAACACGAGGCATTCCTGAACTGAGACAAGCTATCTCGGATTTTATTGAAAGGCGTTATCCACCCGCAAAGATTAACCCTGAGAACCAGGTACTACCGGTAAATGGCACGCGTGAAGGACTGTTTTCAGTCGCTCAAGCTTTGAGCGAACCGCTGAAACGAAAACACATCATCTTGCCCAACCCGTTTTACCAAATCTATGAAGGCGCGGCTATCCTGGCGGGTTGCCAACCTCTCTATGTAAACAGCGACAACAGCGCCCCGTTCAAGCCTGATTACAACTCTATCAAACCGGAAACCTGGGACAAGGTCAGCATTGTGTACCTCTGCAATCCCGGTAATCCGCATGGAAGCCTGCTCAGCGTACAAGAACTGCAATACCTCATTGAACGGGCACTAGAACACCAGTTTATTATCATAGCTGATGAATGTTATTCAGAGATATATCGTGACGAAGCAGTAGCCCCTCCCGGACTGCTTGAAGCATCTGCAAAGATGGGCAATATTGGACATAAGCAGTGCCTGGCATTCAACAGCCTTTCGAAGCGCTCCAATCTCCCGGGCCTGCGCTCGGGCTATGTTTGCGGAGATGCTCAGCTCATCGAGTCATTCCTTTTATATCGTACCTATCACGGTTCTGCCATGCCCATCCATAATCAGCTGGTGAGCACCCTGGCCTGGTCAGATGAACAGCATGTGATTCTTAATCGGGCACTGTATAGAGAAAAATATACCGCATTCCTGGATATCGTTCATGACATCTGGCCAATGCATCGGCCAGAAGCCAGCTTCTACCTATGGCCCCAGACCCCTTATGATGACCAGGAATTCACATTGAACCTGTTTAAGAAAGCAAACATCCGGGTCCTGCCTGGCAGCTATCTAGCGCGCACCGTCGGAACAGAAAACCCCGGACGCAATCGAGTTAGACTGGCCCTGGTCGCCGAACTGGACCAATGCATACAGGCTGCGGAAAGAATTCGCGATCATTGGTCTAAGCTCTGCTAAGCGCCATTTTACTGAACTTTGTTATAGAGCGTTCACTTGTTGTAACTTTCTCTTCCGGCGTTTCCCAAGAAACTGATAGCTATTATCGATTGCCCCACGGAAGATGCTGGTAGCTACTGAACTTTACTTCGAAGACTGGCATAATAGCGCGTCTCTTACATACCAACGGCAACAACATGTTCAGCTTAGCCTTCGGAATCGGAACCCAAAACCGCAAACAGGAATGGTTAGAAGTTTACTACCCCGAACCTTTAATTAACCCCAGTGACTCGTTATTAGCCATCATCAGTTCCCTGACCGCTTATCAAGGCGGTAACCAAGCCATGCCACTCGATCCATCAACCATCCGAAGCCTGGCAGAGGCGATTAACATCGACTCTCAAAAACAGATACTAGAGCAATTTCAAGACGCCTCCAGCCCACTTGTATTGACGGTCTTAGAGCACGATAGCAGTTTGACTTCAACGCCTGAGGCTTATCTGAAGCTGCACTTACTATCGCATCGCCTGGTCAGGCCTAACCAAATAAACCTTGAGGGCATTTTCCCCCTGCTACCCAATGTCGCCTGGACTAACCTGGGTGCCATTGACCTGGGCGAAGTCGAACAGGCAAGAATCAGCGCCAGAGTTTCAGGCAATTTATTGACCGTATCCAGCGTCGATAAATTCCCCATATTAACCAACTACTTCATACCTAAAGGCGTCAGGATTGCTGATTCAGCACGAGTCAGGTTAGGTGCCTATCTCGGCGAGGGAACCACCGTCATGCATGAAGGCTTCGCCAATTTCAATGCGGGGTGTGAAGGACCCAACATGATAGAAGGACGAATTTCACAGGGTGTTATGGTGGGCTGCGGTAGTGATCTCGGCGGCAGTGCATCCACAGCCGGCACACTCTCCGGCGGCGGCAACACGGTCATCAGTATCGGTGAGGACTGCCTGATCAGCGCCAATGCGGGAACAGGTATCTCTCTGGGTGACCGCTGCACCATTGAAGCCGGTCTTTACATCACACCTGGAACCCAGGTTGAAGTACTCGATGAAAGTCTGCAGCAGGTAATGCTTGCTAAAGCCAGGGAATTAAGCGGCCAGGATGATATGCTGTTTATCCGCCACTCCCGCTCTGGCGCTGTACAATGCAGAACTAACAGGCAAGCGATTCAACTAAACAGCACCTTACACACTCATAATTAAGCCGGCAAACCATGGAATTTGATGCCGATCGAGAACGAGAGCTGATAGCGATCCTGTCTGCGCTCATGGAAAAACCATCGATTTCACCTCAGGACTGCGGCTGCCAGGACATCATCGAGGCGTTCATTACACCCCTGGGTTTTACCTCTACTCGTCTTCCTTTTGAAGAGGTCAGTAACCTCTGGGCTACAAAATCCGGATCACAACCCGGGCCAACGCTGATATTTGCAGGGCATACAGATGTCGTTCCCGCTGGCCAGCTGTCTCTGTGGGATAGCGATCCTTACACGACCACCATCGCAGGGGATTGTGTTGCCGGTCGAGGTGCAGCCGATATGAAAGGCGCTCTGGCAGCCATGCTCATGGCAGCCCGGGCGTTCCATAGCAAGCATGAGCAGTATCATGGGCGTCTCGGTTTTCTTATCACCAGTGATGAAGAAGCTGAAGCCATCAATGGCACCAAAAAAGTCATGAACTGGCTCAACCACGAGGGTGAGCACTTTGACTACTGCATTGTTGGCGAACCCTCCAGTAGTCGATTGCTCGGAGATGTTATCCGAGTGGGTCGCCGCGGTTCGCTAAACGGCAGTCTCACAGTAAAAGGCGTCCAGGGTCACGTGGCCTATCCTGACAAGGCCATCAATCCAATTCATTGCTGTTTGAAAGCACTGACGGAGCTGTCTGAATGCCAGTGGGATGCGGGCAATGAATTTTTCCCGCCAACCAGCTTTCAGATATCGAACTTTCAATCAGGCGAAGGCGCCACCAATGTCATTCCCGGTAACGCCATTGTCGATTTTAATTTTCGCTACTCTACAGCGTCCAGTGAGGCTTCCCTGAGACAAAGGACAGAAGAAATCCTCAAGCACCACAAAGTCGAATATCGCCTTAAGTGGTCTCTCTCAGGTGAACCATTCCTGACTCAGGATGGGCAGTTAATCACCGCTACAAAAGCAGCCATTAACAGCTTAAGGGGCTATCAGCCACTACTATCCACCGGTGGAGGGACCTCCGACGGGAGATTCATAGCACCTTATGGAATTGAAGTTGTTGAAATTGGGCTATGTAACGAAACTATCCACCAGGTTAACGAACGCACGTCACTATCGGATCTCATGGATCTGACCCGAATTTATCTCGATATCATGGAAAGGATACTACTACCGGACAGCCATCAGCATGTTTCCTGATATTGAAATTTACGTCAAGAATATCGATCTAGTCCGCATCGAAGAATGGTTGAATTTACATTTTGAATCGGTATCCGGCAAAAAAATCAGCCAGCAATCCCTATTGGACGTCACCTACCAGCAGCACGCCACTGAGGTTCATTACGTGCACAACGCTGCCCGTGGCCAATTTTCGTGCCTGTGGTTCAAACACAACCAAACCCCCTGGTCAACCGATCTAGACTGTGCCAGAAGTGCAGCTGATTTTCTGCAGACAGAGGTACGATGCAGTGATGGATCATGGCAGGAACCCGACCAAGAACAAGACCAGAATTGGTTTAGCCTAAAGGGTGGCGTAACGACCAAAATCAGGTGGCACGATTGAAAATCATTTCTTTCATCGCACTGGCTATCATTTCACTCTGTGGATTCCTGCTGGCGCTACTGCCAGCAAGCGTTTTTTTTACCTTGATACCCCTGGAAATAAGAACCTCCAGCGACCTGCTCATCGGCCATCCAGAGGGTACCATCTGGTCTGGACAGACGACGTTAAAATTTCGTAACTTCCCGGGTTCATCGCTACAGTGGCAATTCAGCGGCATATCAATAGATGGATTCATACCGTCTGCAGCCTACAATCTGGTCATCACCGGGGCCCATCATGAGATACAAACCGAACTCAATATTTCTGAGTTACAACTCAGCTTGAATCAGCTCCAGGGGTCTATTCACAGCGACGACATCAATCAACTCAGTGCCGAATATGGGCATCAATTCAGCGGCGAACTGCTTGTCCAGGCAGGCTCACTGACAACCGACTTCGAGTGCCTGCAATCACTAACAGGGCAGTTAGACTGGGATGGGGGCAGCATCTTGCTCAATGTCAGCGAGCCTGCGCTGAATCTAAAGCTTCCTCCCATAACGGGCTTTCTTGACAGCAAAGACTGCAGCGCTTCACTGTCTCTTAAGCAGCAGTCAGACAAGCTCATGATCATCTACCTAAAACCCTCTGGCTGGGCTGAAGTACAGGTATACCAAACAATGCTAAGTCTAGCGGGCTTAGCAGAGCAAACTACGGGCAACGTTAAAGCAAAACCAGTACTGCTGTTCGAAGAAAAAATACTGTAACCTCTACAACAGGAGAACCAGTAACCCATGTTCACATTGTTCAATATCCTTCAGCAATACCAAAAAGCAATCGGACTCGCCGTCATTGCAGGGCTTGTTATCCTGATGTCTTTTTCCATAGCGCAAAGCATATCCTTTTTCCTGGACGATGCTTTAATCACTACAGCAGTTAAGCAGACTGCTTCCAGTAACCAGGTAAAACCGGGTAGAAACACCCAGCAGTTGAGTCGACTGAACCTGTTTGGCCTGGTTGCAAAAACAGCAAGCAGCGTCGTTCAGGATGCTCCGGAGACACGCCTAAACCTTGAACTGCAGGGCATTTTTATCAGCGAGAACGCTGCTGACTCAAGTGCCATCATCGCCGAGAAAAGCAAATCCGGCAGGCTCTTTAGAGTGGGTGACAAACTGCCAGGCAATGCCTACCTTCATGCAGTACGCCCCGATCACATTCTGCTGCGTAGAGGCAGCCGGCTTGAAAAGCTCATGTTTCTGCTGGCCAAAGTTACCTTTGAGTCAGGAAATACTGCAGCGCTATCAGAGATCCACCAAAAAATTTCGAACAAACGATCAACCCAGAATCTTTCCAGCGCCTCAGACCAACCGCTAGCCAGCCTGGAGGCTGCAGATAACTCGCTCAGAGCCTATCTGGAACAGAATAAGAAGCGACTGCAATCTAATCCCACGGAGCTACTCAGCGAGATAGGGATGTCACCGGTATCCAATGACAGTGCGAACGGATACAAAGTGGACCCAAGCAGTGCCGGCGCCGCTTTAACTCAGGCCGGTCTGCAGACCGGCGATGTTGTGGTCTCAGTCAATGGCGTCGCTGTTGGCGTCGCCATGAATGATTCTAGATTAGTCGATCAAGCCATGGCTGCGGGCCGGGTCCGGGTAGAGGTCCAGCGCGCTGGTAGACGATTTTTTCTGACGATTCCCATACCCTAACGCCCTCTATTCCAGTAAACTTTGAACTGAAAAATGCAGAAAAAGCAAACCATGAGACCAATTCTTACATTGATTTTTATCCTGTTCGCTTTTCCTACAGTTACAGTCTATGGCCAGGACAGTTGGCGGATCAATCTCAAGAATGCCGACATCCGGGAATTTATCACCCAGGTTTCTGCCATTACCGAAAAGAGTTTCATTATTGACCCCAGGGTCAAAGGCAACGTGACCGTAGTATCCAGTACCGCGATGGGTAAAGATGCCGTTTATGAGCTATTCCTGAGTGTGCTACAGGTTCACGGATTTGCTGCTGTCAATGCCAATGGTGTAATAAAAATTGTGCAGACGGTACTGGCAAAACAGAGTGGCAACCCCAACGATTTTGTCGATGACCTGCTTTCGCAGGAACTGATAACCAGAGTGATACTCATACGCAATACTGCCTCTCAAGAGATGGTCAAAGTACTCAGGCCGTTAATTCCTCAGTATGGGCACATTGCCGGGTTAGCCAATCCGAACGTACTTATCATCAGTGACCATGCGTCCAATATCAATCGATTAGTCGAAATCATCAATCGAGTTGACGTAGCCGATAATCTGGAAGTTTCCATTATCGACCTGAAAGAAGCCTGGGTAGAGGACATCGTCGCATTGCTTGAGCAACTTGCACCGGAACAAATAGGCAAGAGTGCAAAGGGGCCTAACCGAGTTACCATTGTAGCCAGCGAAAGAACCAATAGCCTGGTTCTAAAGGGGGAGCGATATACGCTGGCAAAAGTCAAGGCTCTGATAAGTCAGTTGGATGTCCCCGCCAATCGCTCTGGCACCATTAAGGTTATTCGGCTGGCCCATTCAGATGCGACAAAATTAGCTGAGATTCTCACCAATATTGCCAGTAATTCCAACAAGAATGAATCCTCCGCCATGGTTGAGGTCAGCGTCCAGGCAGACGAAGCTATCAATGCTCTCGTTATCAGAGCTGACCCTGCGACAATGATCGATATCATGGATATTGTCGACAGCCTTGATGTCCGGCGCATGCAGGTACTCATAGAAGCCGCCATCGTCGAGGTCACTACCGACTTCAGTCGTCAATTGGGTAGCGAGCTAGCAGTTGGCGACAGAACCAGTGGCAACACCCCCATTGGCCTGACTGCACCCAGTGGTACCCTGGCGCAGATCCTTCAAGGTCTCGCAACCAATACCCCAACGGCTACTTCTCTGGGAGAGGCACCGCTTCTTGCCGGGGGGCGGCTCAGTCAGACAGGTCCAAGCTTCGCCTTCATCATCAAGGCGCTGGCATCCAACAGCGATGTCAATTTACTGTCCACACCGAGCATTACGACTATGGACAATGAAGAAGCAAAGATCGTTGTTGGCCAGAATGTTCCGTTCAGAACCGGTTCAACTGTCTCCGGAAGTCAGGGAACAACCAATCCTTTTACCACCATACAGAGAGAAGATGTTGGCCTGACACTGGAAGTTACACCGCACATCAACAATGACAATCTGGTCAGGTTAAGCATCCATCAGGAGGTATCAGAGGTTGATGCTTCGAGTTTATCTGTAATAGGGTCAGAGGCTGCGGCAGACTTGATCACCAATAAAAGGACAATCGATACAACTATTCTGGTTGATGATGGTGAGGTGATTATTCTGGGCGGCCTTATCCGCGACAAGGAGACCACCGCTATTTCCAAGGTGCCATTCCTGGGCAGTATTCCTTTGTTAGGCATGCTTTTTCGGAGCAAGACATACAGCACCGAGAAACAGAACCTGCTGGTTTTCCTCAGACCCACTGTACTAACAACCAAAGCAGATATATCAAAAGTCTCAGAACGGAAATACAACCGGGTCTTTCAAGTTGAAATTGAAGGAACGAGTACAGTCCCTGAAAGAATATCAGAACTCTTCGATGGCAATCTATAATCGCTTAAGGGAAGCGCAGTTTAATTTTACTAAATCCTTTTTAAAATTCTGGTTATCGCCAACTTTCATTCGCAACTCGCCTAATCAGCTCGATCTCCAACCAGATGAGGCTATTTGCTACGTCATGGATTACCAGTCCATAGCTGACCTCATGGTGACTGAAATAGGCTGTGAACTGGGTAACCTGGCTTCGCCCAGAAGCGCCATGAAGGGTTTGTCGGAAACAAGATCATTTTTCTTTTTGCGCCATAGAACCGGCATAACCGGTCGTAAAAGCGCAAAGAACTTCAGCCCCAGACTGACCCGTATATTATCCAGGCAACGGCAGCAGACCGCAGCGATAAAGGTTGTGCCGGTATCCTTGTTCTGGGGGCATCAGCCTGATAAAGAAAAGTCCTTGCTGAAGCTGATGCTATCGGATAACTGGTCAGCCACTTCCCGTCTCAGGAAAATCCTGGCGCTATTCCTAGTACCAAAACATCTGCTAGTGGAATTTGGAGAGCCCATTAATCTGCTTACAATTAACAGCGAACTGGATAATCCAGCGTTATCTGCACGCCACCTGCATCGCAAGTTAAGGACACACTTTACCCGACAGCGACAGGCCATACTGGGTCCTGATCTATCTCATCGCAGGACGCTGCTAAAAAAGATACTGGACAGTGACAACGTTAAGGATGCTGTCCTCAGTGAAACCAGGGTTACCCAAGAGCCGCCTGCCAAGATCGAAAAAAAAGCCCAGCAATATGCCCAGGAAATAGCTTCGGACCAGTCCTACCGTGTAATCCGTTTTTTCGAAGTTTTGCTATCCTGGCTCTGGCACAAAATCTATGAAGGTATCGAGCTATACAATATTGATCGCGCCAAAACTGCAGCGCTGACCTCTGAGGTCGTATATGTACCTTGCCACCGCAGCCATATCGACTATCTATTGCTATCCTATGTGTTATATCGCAACGGCCTCACACCGCCGCACATAGCTGCTGGGGTAAATCTAAACCTGCCGCTGGTGGGTTCATTATTGCGAAGAGCTGGTGCTTTCTTTATGCGCCGCAGTTTCAAGGGAAATCTTTTATACAAAGCTGTTTTCGATGAATATCTGCACCTAATGCTCAGCAGAGGTCATTCCATTGAGTACTTTATTGAAGGTGGCCGGAGCAGAACTGGACGCATGCTCAATCCTAGAACCGGTATGATTAGCATGACACTCAATGGTTATTACAGGGATAACAGTAAAGAACTAAATTTTCTACCGGTCTACTTCAGTTATGAGAAAGTCATGGAAATTAGCAGTTACCTGGGAGAGCTTGCTGGTAGGGGAAAAAACAAAGAAACCCTTTTTGGCCTGCTGACGACACTAAAACTGCTAAAAAAGGATTTTGGCCGGGTCGCAGTCAGCTTTGGAGAACCCTTGAACCTGCGCTCCTACCTCGATGAAAACCTGCCCCTGTGGCATTCAACACCACCCTATGATTTACACAGGAACGCCTGCATCAATTTAGCCAATGAACTCAGCCACAGAATCAATGACGCAGCCGTGCTTAACACGGTCAACATCACGGCATTTGCCATACTTTGCACTCAGAAAAATGCCATCGAGATAGGCCGACTCGAAAAACAAATAGCTTTCCTGCTTCGCATCAGCACCAGCCAATTAAAAACAACCTTACTGTCGCAGTCGCCCGCAGATGTCATCGAAAATGCGATTCGCATAACCGGCTTAGTCCAATCTGTTTCAGTCGCCGGGACTACAGTTCAAACGGACCCCACCAATCAGATTGCACTGCAATATTATTACAACAACGTAATACATTTGTTTTGCCTCCCAAGCCTGACCGCGCTCACCCTGCGCCATCACAACGACATCGAAAGACGTACTCTGCTAGAGACAGTCAACCTAGTGCTGCCGTTTGTTCACAATGAACTCCTGATTAGCAGTACCCAGGCACTAACTAATGCCAGCGTCGAGCAGTTCCTGTCCATTTTAGAAGCCGAGGGATTGCTTTTGTGTGATGACAGCCAGCTCACCCTACAAGCCAAACCAGACCAGGCATACCTGGGATTATATGACCTGGGTGAGGCCATTCGACCCTTTCTAATTCGCTATTACATTGTCTGCATTTTACTGGACACCAGCCTTCCTGAGATGATAGATATTGAACAGGCAGCGTTAAGCATATACCAGAAAGTTTTCGAGACCCTGAATAGGGTTCCTGTTGAAACAACGAGTAGCGTACCATTTAGTCAATTTCTGAAAATACTCAAACATCGCGACTGGGTAGACCCAGAAACTCACCTCCCAGGGCAGAATACACTTGCCCTGCAACAGGCGCTGGCAGGCCTTCTGTCACCGGATATCATTACCGCGGTGACGAGTTGTTTAAACACGCTGCTGCACAAAAATATCGAATCGACTACTTCGACCCTTTAGAGCGTAAACGGGTGAGTGTTCTGAATAGGCGCTGGTATCACGCAAAGAACGCTTCACTGCAATCCTGGGTATACCCATACCAAAAGCAGCTACTAACAGCATTTCCGGAGAAAGATTTTCGCCAATATAAGACTGCAGTATCTGCATCTCACCACTGGCTAGCGCCGATTTTTTCTTTGCCGGAAACATCGGGTCAATCATGGCAACGTCAAACGGCTTTAGGCCCTGACAACCCTGGCACGAATCACCCAGAACAAGATGCATTCTAGCAGCAATAGACTGCAAATCAGGATCCTGCCTGGCCCTGTCAAGGCCATCCTTAATCAAAAGAAACAAGACTGTGGAACGCTCCTTAAGATAGACCTCACAGCCAAAAGCAGCCAGCACAAAAGCATCTTTACCCAGGCCTGCCGTCATATCAAAAACAGTAAACGATCGAGTCGCACCGGCAGCTTTAATCAGCATTTCATTCTTGACTGAAAGGTGCTCGAGGCGATAACGCATGGCAGCTGATCCAAAATCAACGGCCAGGGGCGAGAAATCACCCCAGCAATCTACCAGGGATAATCGACCATCTATCTTCTCGATACGATATTGGCTCATTGCTTGGGTGGGCTCGCCACCTGATGCCTGACATACTCAGGTTCCGCAGTTAAAGCATCTACAGTATCTGAGTCTTGCATTCGCTGGGCAGCCATATCTAACAAATCCAGAGCACTCGCTTGCGACACGTTTGACAGTGTTTCAAAGTGCTGACCATTCAATCTTACCAGGTCATCAAAAAACTGTTCATTATTACCTACACCATGCCAGCGACCCGGCGGCAAATCAGGAAAATGATCACAATCGGCCACCACCTCCTCGCCAATCAATTTCGGGCAAACATCTGTGCACTGAGCGTAAGCACCCATAAAAACTTCCTGACCACGAGCCGTCAATGCCACCAATACGTTACTACAACCCTCCTCCCTGCCCCGTTTCCTGGCGATTGCTGCCAGGTTAGACACAGGCACGACAGGAATTGATAACCCATAAGCTAAGCCTTGAACCACGCCCACGGCTATTCTCAGGCCAGTGAATGATCCTGGGCCCTTGGCAAATGCCAGGGCATCCAGCTGCTGAAGCCCAACCCCTGATTCCGCCAGAAGCGATAGGATATTTGGCAGAATATCCCTGGAATGCTTGCGCCCAGAGGCAATTTCTCTATAGACATCATCAGTCGCTGTACGGACAGCCAGCGTCATACTCGAAGCGGAAGTATCAATGGCGAGTATATTCATATTTCCTCATAAAATCTTAGCGCACTTTCCCTGTTCTGGGTCCATTCCATCTTCGGTAGACTGTTGATCAGCGCCTGTCCATAGGGCTTTTCAAATATTCGGTTATCACCCAGGATAAACAAGCCTTTATCAGTTTCCTGTCGAATCAGCCGGCCAAATCCCTGCCGTAAGCTTACAGCACATTTTGGCAGATGAAGGTCCATAAAGGGGTTTTTCCCTCGATCTGAGTAGGTGGTTGCCAGCGCTTCCACCATCGGATCTGCAGGGCTGGCAAAAGGAAGTTTATCAATCAGCAGGCAACAAAGGTTTGCACCAGCAAAATCAACACCCTCCCAAAAACTTTGGGTCGCGACCAGCACAGCTTGTTCAGCCTGCATGAATTGATCTATCAAACTACTCTTGGCTCGATCCCCCTGAACCAGTAAAAGCGGTAAGTGCAATGCTTCGAGATACTCCTTTGCCTCTGCTAAAGCACGAAAGGAAGTGAATAAAAGTAACGCTTTCCTGGTCAACAAAGGCGTGACCTGCTGCATCAGCGCCGTGCAATGTTGTGGCGAATTCACGGCGGGTAAATCAGTTGGAATGAAGCTGATAACCTGGCTCTGAAAATCAAACGGACTCTCGAACTGGTATTCCATGATCTGTTCGAGACCTAGCGTGTCTTTGATAAATTCAAATGAACCATCAACCGAAAGCGTTGCAGAAATGAAAAGCCACTGTGCGGCCGAATTCTCGAAACAGGCTTTCAGAACATCACCGAGATTACTGGGCATACTGTTGAACTGAAAGCCGTTTTCATCAAACTCCAGCCATTGCGCTGCATCTCCCCGCAAAGATCTGTTTGTTGAAATGATCATAAGATGATCTGAAATATCGCTGGCCCGGGTATAGCAAAGCCGGAATACCTCGCTTCTATCCAGCCTCAGGGCCAATACGTTCAAACATCGAGTGAGCGCCGCCTCCAATTCATCCATCACCTCACTGCCGGGACCGTTTATCCACTCCAGAGGTTTCAATTGCGTTGCCATGACATGAAATTCATCTCTTAACAAACGAGTGGCTCGCAGCATCAGTTGTACAGCAGATTGCAATTCGGGATCATCTCCACCAAGACGATCCAGTTCACGCTCCAAATCTCTGCCCAGATCAGTTAACTGCGCGCTGCTCAGACGATTCCCGAAGAAAAATCGCGCAACATCGGGCACCTGGTGAGCTTCGTCAACGATGATATGACTGGCCAGGGGTAGCAGTTGGCCCAGTTGGTCGTCCTTCAGGGCAAGATCCGCCCATAGTATATGGTGATTAACCACAACGATGTCGGCTTCCATAGCCTTTTCTCGTGACCGGTATACCGGACAGCTGTTAAACGAGGGGCAGTTCTGGACCAGGCAACTTGCCCTGGTGCTGGTTATCAAAGACAAAAGCGGGGCCTTCTCAGAAAAATCAGACAACTCGTTCAGGTCTCCGCTTTTAGTTCGTAGCGACCATAATTGAACCTGTTTGAGTTCAGCCATAAGGTTAATATTGTTAAGGTTATTTTCTTCTATTATATTTCTGTTAAGCCGGTAGGGACAAAGGTAATTCGACCTGCCTTTGAGGACAGCCACTCGCTTACTGATTCCGGTGAGGCTAATGGCTAGCGGTAGATCCTTCTCATAAAGCTGATCCTGTAGCGCCCGCGTACCGGTAGAAATAATGGTTCGTCCACCGTTCTCCAGAATTGGAATCAGATAAGCAAGTGTCTTTCCCGTACCTGTTCCTGCTTCCAGGAGCGCATTCTCGTGACTGTCAAGTAAGCCGTCAATAACCCGCGCTAACTCCAACTGACAAGGTCGATACGAAAAAGTATTCAGTTCACTGCAAAGATATCCAGAGACTGAAAAATATTTATCGGCAAGATCCGGCATTATTTGAACCACTTTACTTCTGTACTCAGGTCTCTATCCTTACTGGGTTAACTCATAGCCTACAACTTTGTAATGGATGCGAATTTATACACCACCGTCATTCTCGCCGGCGGTAAGGCCTCTAGAATGAGCGGTACAGACAAAGGCCTTGTCATATACCAAGGGCAGCCTCTTATCCGCTATGCCCTGTCCGTGGCGGCGACTCAATGCGAACAGATTCTAGTGAGTGCCAACCGAAACCTGCAGGCATACAGAGCCCTGGGCCTGACAGTATACTCAGACAAACTTACTGACTTCCCTGGCCCCCTGGCTGGCCTCATTTCCTGCGCACCGCACATTAAAACACCTTATACAATTGTCCTGTCCTGCGATATGCCAAATATCTCTGCAAAAATAATAGAGCAGTTGAAAGAACAATTACACTGCGATGCCGGAAAATATAGCGCAGCGGTATTTCGCGATGATCAGGCCACCCAATGTGGCCTTTTCGTTTGCGAAAGCGCAGTCCTGAATTCTATATCCGCATTCCTTGAAAACAATCAAAGGGCAGTACATCTGTGGCTCAAAACACTCAACCTGAATGAGATTTTCTGGTCAGGCGAGCGTTCAGTGTTCAAAAATATCAATCGATATTCTGATCTTTAAGTACGCCCTCACAACAGAAACCCTTACCGGTGGTCACTCTTGCCCGAGCCTGGTTGTTGCAGCGCAGATCCAGTATAGAAAAACCCACCTGCACAGTTTTCGCTGCCTCAAGCCAGCTTATTTTTCCAGCAGCACAGTAACAGTTGAGCCACGTTAAATCGCATCAATCACAGCAAAAATTCTATCTCTGATTTCCTCCGTTGGACCGGTACCGGCAACCACGGCATAGCGTGTATCGCTATTCTCATTTGCCAGCTGATTGTAGAAATCCACCAGTGGTGCTGTCTGGTCACTGTAGACGCGCAGCCGTTCTCGAACTGTCTCTTCTTTGTCATCGTCACGCAGTAATAAAGGCTCACCCGTCTGGTCATCCAGGCCTTCGACTTGTGGAGGATTAAATCTAACGTGGTAAACACGGCCAGAGCCAGCATGAACTCGACGCCCGCCCAGTCTTTCAATTATTTCTTTGCTGCCAACCCGTATTTCAACAATACAATCTATGTGAATATCCTCCTGTAGCAACGCCTTCGCCTGAGGGATGGTTCTAGGAAAGCCATCGAACAGGAATCCTTGCTGGCAATCAGGAGCCTGAATCCGGTCTTTTACCAGATCTATGATGATTTCATCGGTGACTAGTTCGCCATTATCCATAACAGCCTTTACCTTCTGGCCCAGTGGGCTTTCAGCCTTTATTGCTTCACGGAGCATATCGCCAGTTGATATCTGGGGTAGCCCATACTTTTCAGTGATAAACTGCGCCTGAGTGCCCTTGCCGACACCGGGCGCTCCCAAAAGAATCATCTTCATACACTTCCCTTATTCTCAGTCTAAGTTTCCAGCCACGTCTGAATGCGTTAAGACTGAATCGATCGCCTGGCTGACACCACATTGGGTAACTGCTGCATGAGTTCCAGAGCCCTTATCAGTCGCTTCAACGATGCCACCTCAATCGTCATCTTAATTATGACTGTATGGCTTGCTTTATCGGTTACCGAGTTCATCACGATGATGTTAATCAATTCATCCAAAAATATACTGGTAATATCAAAAAGCAGCCCGGATCTGTCGTACGCTTCTACATCGACGGTGACCGGGAAAGATGCCTGCACATCCTCACGCCAGTTCAATCTCATCAGACGCCCATAAACATCTGCATTGAGCACCTGAATACAATCGTGCAGATGCACATTAACAATGTCCTGATCATCAATAATCCCTGCTATTGGATCTCCCAGCACGGGGTTACAGCATTTTGCCATGAGGTAATCCCGGTCTCCCATGCCTGCGACCAGTGCTGCTTTTTGTTCCTGTCCCTGCAACTCCACAGAAGCCTGTGATGATGACAAGGCTATTTCGGATTCAGATGCTATCAATTCAACAACGTCAGCCAGTTGTATTTCTCCCACAGCCAGAGCATAGAAGAACTCATCTTTGTGTTCATGGCCAAATTCGCTCAGTAGGTAAGCATAATCAAAATGCTCTATACCCAGTTGTTGCAATTCAGCCATAAGAATCTTTCGGCCATCTTCCAGATTACGTATTTTTTCTCGATGACTAAACCAGGACTGAATTTTAGCTTTTGCTCTGGATGTATTCACATATCCTAAATGGGTATGTAACCACTCCCTTCTAGGCGCCACTTCATCGCCGGTAATAATCTGTACCTGATCGCCTGACTTCAACTTATGATCCAGATTGGCCATCTTTCCGTTAATTTTTACGCCACGGCATTTATGGCCAATTTCTGTATGGACTCGATAGGCAAAATCCACCGCTGTTGCATTAGGGGGCATATCGACCACATGCCCATCCGGGGTGAAAATATAGATCCTATCAAGACTGACGTTCGCCAAAATTTCCTTCGCCGTTCCCGGTAAACCCCGTACTTCATCCTGCCACTCTAGGATTTGCCTAAGCCACTCCACCCTCCTTTCATACTTGGCGGTGCGATCCTTGGCAACCAAGCTCTTGTACTGCCAGTGTGCGCAGACGCCATACTCTGCTTCATGGTGCATCTCTTCCGTCCTGATCTGGACTTCCAATACCTTGCCTTCAGGACCAATCAGCGCCGTATGCAGCGACTGATAGCCGTTTTCCTTTGGGTTTGCCACATAATCATCAAATTCATTGGGTATATTTCTCCACAGGTTGTGAACAACGCCGAGCGCCCGGTAGCACTCATCACTATTTTTAACCAACACGCGGATAGCCCGGACATCATAAACTTCAGAAAAATTGATCCCTTTCCTACTCATTTTCCGCCAGATACTGCAGATATGTTTGGCCCTGCCCTCCAGCTCAGCGGCGATACCCACCTTTTGTAGTTTGTCATCAAGCTCGACGATTACCGCATCGATATATTGATCTCTGAACACCCGTTTCTCATCTAACAAGCCCGCAATTCGCTTATACTGAACGGGTTCCAGATAGCGAAACGAAAGATCCTCCAACTCCCACTTCAGATGACCAATACCCAGCCTGTGAGCCAGAGGTGCATAGATTTCACTTATTTCCTTGGCTAGCTTTATCTGTTTTTCACGCTCACTCTTGCTTGCCTGGCGTATTGCACAGGTACGCTCCGCCAGCTTGATAAGAGCAACACGAATGTCATCAACCAGAGACACCAGCATGCGCTTGGCCTGGTCGATCTGGTCAGTATTTTTGCCCAGGACTACTTCAGCTTTACCTATTCGAATATTGCTGATAGCCACCATCTTCAGCACACCCTCGACCAGATCAGCTACCGCATCTCCAAACTGATTACGAACATGCTTGGCTGTAATCTGGTTCTCACGCACCGCGCGATAGATAACAGCCGCTATCAAACCGTCTTCATCTACCTGTAGCTCAGACAGGATATCCGCCATTTCAAGACCGGTTAAATAGCTGCTTCTGCCCGGTGCCCAGGCACCGGTCGTCTGCAATGCCTTTTTTTCTGCCTGCTCCGATAATTCACATGCTTCCTTCAGCCTGACCAGCGTAATCCGTGGACATCGCTGTGCCAGTAGCGCTAACCACTGTTCCAGGTCGACACCCGCTTCAGAAAATACAGATTGATGTGCTTTGACTCTTACCACGCTACCTTCTACCTAGTAAACAATGTGATGGTTTCAAGATGTGTTGTGTGCGGAAACATATCAATCATTCCCATGCTGCTAAAATCAAATCCGCCGGAGATGAGAATCTCAGCGTCCCGAACAAGTGTTTTAGGATTGCAGGACACGTACACTACTCTTTCTACCTCGCTCGCCGCAAGTACTTTACAAAAACCTTCAGCCCCTGATCTTGGCGGATCCATAAGCGCTTTATTATAGCTGCCATCTCCTATCTGTGGCAGCTGTGTGCCATATAAATCACAATATTTGAATTCAATGTTATTCACATCATTCAAGCTGGCATTGTTTTTAGCTCTACTCACAGCAGATTCGGACCCTTCCAGACCGGTTACAAAAGCAACCTGCTGGGCGATAGGTAAGCTGAAATTACCTATCCCACAAAAACCATCTAATACCCTGTCCCTGCCATGAAGATCGAGTAGATCAAGCGCCTGATTGACCATGAGTTGATTGATGGACTGATTGACCTGGGTAAAATCCAGGGGGTGAAAAAGAAATTTCAGATGCTGGTCTTTCAAGGAATAACTGAGCAGGGCCACCGCGCCCTGAGGCGCAAACAGGGCAACCGAGTCACTCCCGCCCGGCTGAAGAAAAATGAGCACCTGATGCCTGTCGGCAAATTCAGCCAGGGCAAGGAGATCCTTTTCGGATAGCTTCGCCAAATGTCTGACGACCAGTGCAGCACCCTCGTCTCCAGCAGCCACCTCTATCTGTGGAATCAATGCAGGTTCAGCGAAAAGATCGATTAATTCGGACAATGGCTCGAGTAAATTGTCCAACGGCGGCGCAAGGATATCGCACCTGGATACATCGGCTATAAAGGAGTTGGCTTTTTCTCTGAATCCCACCAGTGTTTTCTCTTTTTTCGCTACAAACCTGACGCCCAGCCTTGCTTTACTACGATAGCCAGCGCCTTCTCCACTAAGCGGTTTCAGCCATTGCCTGGGTGTTATATCGGCAAATAGTTCTCTCAGCCAGGCCTCTTTCAAATTCAGTTGTCCGTGCCTGCTTAGATGCTGCCAGGAACACCCGCCGCAGATATTTGCATATTGGCAGCCAGGTTCAACCCGGTCAGGACTCGGCGACTGTATCTGTTCAGCCCGACACAGCCAGATTTTCTTTTTCTTTCGCAGGGGCACCGCCAGAACCTGTTCACCCTGCAAAGCGCCGTAGACCCCACATTTCTTTTGATCGTCCAGGGCGTACCCCTGCATACTCAGGGATTCTAATCTGGTATGAAAAGGCAATTTCTTACGCGGCACGAGATCCCTCCAGGGCTTAATGATCTCAAAATCAGGCGTGTACCTGTCGATCATCTTGGAGACGAGATTCTAAACTACTGGGTCCTCATATACACCTGTCGACAGATAACGATCACCCCTGTCGCAAACAATCGCGACAATAGTGGCATTTTCAACCTCTCTATTTACCTGCAATGCGGCAGCAATTGCGCCACCTGATGACACGCCAGCAAAGATACCTTCCTCACGAGCCAGTCGGCGCATGGTATCTTCCGCCTCACTTTGATTTATATCGATGACTCGATCCACCGCCTCGCTATCAAAAATGCTGGGTAAGTAGGCTTCAGGCCAACGCCGGATTCCTGGAATGGCCTGGCCTTCCATGGGTTGCAATCCTATGATTTCAACATCCGACTTTACCTCACTAAAGAACTGTGAAACTCCCATTATCGTGCCGGTGGTGCCCATGGAACTGATAAAATGAGAGATCTCCCCCTGCGTCTGCCTGAATATTTCTGGCCCGGTACCCTGGTAGTGTGCCAGCGGATTATCCGTATTTGAAAACTGATCAAGAACAATGCCCTGGCCTCTCTCTTCCATTAATAAAGCCAGATCTCGAGCACCTTCCATGCCATCCTGTTGCGATACCAGTATCAATTCCGCACCATAGGCACGCATCGCAGCTTTCCTTTCTTCACTCATATGCGCGGGCATAATCAGCTTTATTGGATAGCCTTTTATTGCAGCTGCCATAGCCAGGGCAATGCCAGTATTACCACTGGTAGCTTCGATAAGCGTATCACCCGGGGATATCCTCCCGGCTGATTCGGCACCACCGATCATACTCAGCGCTGGTCGATCCTTGACTGAACCGGCCGGATTATTACCTTCTAATTTTGCCAATACAGTATTAGTCGAGGCATCGGGTAGCCGTTGCAGTCTCACTAACGGCGTTTCCCCAACACAATTTTCTATCGTAGGATATTTTATCATCGTTCATGACTAGCTTGATTTTTCTAATGATAGGCTAACAATACCTGTACTTATAGTATCAACTGGGTCTATTCTAATTCCTCTCTAGTCTAAGTCAGGGTCGTAGTTCATTACTGCCAGTACCGGGCAGACCAAACAGCCCAGCTAAATACTTTGTTAACATCAAATAGACATAGGTGACTGGCAAATCGCCTGATTCATTGAGACTCTCAGGCCAACATGCCCAGGGGCCGCTAAAAGGGCTAAAACGACAGATCGAATATAACGGGCCAACCCCGGAACTGTGGATGAATAGATTAACTCGGCATTTTGCCATTATCATCTGTTTAATTTTTATCCTGTCTATTGGCCAGCTTAGCTGGCTGCAGATTGCGCCTGCTTGGTTCATCATAGCGAGCCTTGTTATTCAATGCCTGCTATGTTTTGCCTTATTTCACATGGTCTATAAAACCTACCTGGTTCCCCTGTCAAAGCTAGTGAAATTCCACGCATCAGTATCGACAGAAAATAAAACTGGATCCTTATCCCCTGTCACAGTGGCAATGTCGGAAATCCAGCCGGCGCAGCTTGTTACCCAGATACAATCCGCCTTTTCAGAAATGCAACAAAATTTGGAAACTGCACAGAACGACAGCCAGAAGCACAAGCACAGTTCCGATGCATTGACCCATAGTTTGACCCGGCGAAACAATCAGCTATCAGCCGAATTAAACCTGTTGCATCAAAAAACTGCTGCCATCCTGCAAATTATCATCAGGCAGGTTGAAATGCATCCAGCACCAACAATTGATTCCCGAGGACAACATTCACACTTCGAATTTCGCGAACAAATTCAATTACTGTCTGACGCTATTTTACCGGGCCGCTCCGATCCGGTGGTCCTGTCAATTCATTTAATTGAAACGCTGGATTACTGGCTTGAGATACTGGAACCTACACATGAAGGATGCCTGAGTATCATTACAGACCAGTCCACTCCCGGCCGTATTGAGGTAAACCGAACTGACCTGGTGCGATTGCTTTCTTTCCTGGTAGACGTAGCGCTGCAGAGTCAACGGGAGTCAACTGCATTAGGACTCATCATCAACTTCTCTGCCGCAGCCGGGGTGTGTAGGCTGCGAACCATATCAAAAGCGGAAGACTTCGCCCATACACCCCTGGATGGGCCTGCCGACTGGGTACTACAGTTGCCCTTGACGAGTTTCAGCGAAAATAAAGTGCTTCCTGGTAAAGGCAGAACAGCGATGGTGCTTGCTGCAGACCCCTTGCAAAGGCTGATTCTAAAACAACGAATCCAATACTTCGGCTGCTCAATCAGCCAGGATTTCACGTCTGAAAATATCGACCTGTTGTTAATTAACTCGTCCACTGAAGCCTTTTACAGGCGCTTTAAATCCTACATTAAAGAACCAGCACAGGTCTGGATGCTCGGCCAAACCCACCCCGTGGCAGATAACCCACCTCTCGTTGTAAATCTGCAAAAGGCCATTTCAGACAAATTTCAGCAATGGTCAACCAGGGACCACAAATCCTTATGTATCCTGTTAATTGACGATGAACCAGCCAGTCTGGCTTATCTGAAAACCTGTTTCGAGGATCGTGAGCAATCGGTATTCACCGCTTCAACCGGCAAGGAAGCGATAGCGCTGGTTGAAAAGATACCCTTTTCACTGGCTCTGATCGATCTGCACCTGCCCGATGAGGACGGTGCCAGCATCGCCAGGAAAGTCAAGTCACAGCAGCCAGAACTGAAAATTATTGGCATGACAGCAGCGCTGGAAAAGGACGCCAGCAATCTCCACGACCCGATTTTTACTGAATTACTGTTCAAGCCCATCGACTTGATTAGCTTGCTGAGACTCTTGGATGATACATCGACCCGCCTAGTTCACTCAGCCGCTAAGCAATCTAATGAGCAACTGAAAAACGCCGAACACCTGCAGGTATTTGACACCATAGCCGCCATTAAAGCAGTAAACGGACGTGCTGAACTGGCTATCGAGATGCTAGCCATTCTGGTCTCAACATTACCTGGAGATCTGAACCGATTAAAATCAGCCTGGGATCGAATGGATCAGTCCGACATTCGGCAAATTCTTCACAAGCTCAAAGGGGCTCTTGAATTCACCGCCGCTCCGAGGTTGCAGCAGTTCATCAGGCAGGCCGATCAAATTGCCAACAACAGATCCCAGGGGAATATTATGCAGGCAACCAAACTGGTAATCTCTGAGACTCAGAACTTACTGACCTGGCTGCAAATAACACCAGAGCCGTTTAAAGGATCATCCCCGCCTTCCTTCAGCTATAACAAAAGCCAGGGCAAAACCTGATTCATCTGAAATAGACACATGAAAATGTGAGATATTCAAGCGATGTTGCCTTTCGAGTGCCTGGCCATGCAGTTGGACCTTTGGTGCACCCAATTCATTCCTCAGGATTTCTATGGCTCGGAAGCTGACACCCCGTCTCATACCTGTACCAAGCGCTTTACAGATGGCTTCCTTTGCAGCGAATTGCTTTGCCAGAAAAGCAGCCCTATTGGCGGGCCTTTGTTCCGACAGTAACTTTTCTGCAGAGGTCAATATTTTTTCAGCAAAACCCTGGCCCCAGCGGTTTAACGCTTGCTCGATTCTTGCTATTTTCACCAGGTCGGTCCCCACCGAAACAATCATTCAAAGCTCGCGGTAAACAACTCGCGGGATTTTAAAGGCCTGCCACCCAGGAGAGGTCGCAGCGATTCACTGATCATCCTCTTTGCCAGCCCCGCCCCTGCTCCGGAAAAATCACCCCGGGCCATCCTGTTAATCGTGCCACCACTGCAGGCCCCTTGATCAGTCGCATACACCGATTCAAATCCACTCTGCGGCACAAATCGATAATGACCTGCATTATCGATCGGCAAACCGGTCTTGGCATCAAAAGCAAAGTCAACGCCAAAACCTAACTCCATCAACAGGGTGAATTCAAAACGACGCAACATGCCCAGCTCAAATTCGGGGCTGCCCAGTTCCATCAACACCTTTTTATAACCATCAAAAAGCGCCGGTAAAGGTTCATATTTTCCAATAAGCCGGTACATCAACTCGTTAATATATAGACCGATAAAGGACTCCCTACCAGACAAATGGTAACTGAATGGCGCTGTTTCCTGGTAGACCGCCGTTCTCAAATCGCCGCGACCGTAAAAAGACGCAATAATAGGCACGAATGGTTGAATCTGACCTGCACTGCGCGAAGACTTCTTTGTTTCGCGTCGAATCCCCTTGAACAATAAACTGAACCGACCTTCTTCCCTGGAGAATACTTCAGCTAACAGGCTGGTATCTCGGTATTTTCGGGTGTGGAGAATATATATCACCACATCTTTTGTATCAGACCGGATCATAACCAAGGCTTTTTAATGCACGCTCACTATCAGACCAACCCGACTTGACCTTAACCCAGTTAGTCAACATGATTTTACGATCCAACAACCGCTCGATATCGATACGAGCATCTGAACCAATTCTTTTCAGTTTACTACCCCCGGAACCGATCAGGATCGATTTCTGTCCCTCTCTCTCAACGAAAATAGTGGCGTCGATATGGACTATCTTACTGGTTCTCTCAAATCGATCAATTTGAATACTGGCTGAATAGGGTACCTCATCGCCTAACTGACGCATGAGTTTTTCTCTGATAATTTCTGCCACCATAAATCTTTCGGAACGATCAGTAATCTGATCATCAGGGAAATAAAACTCACTATACGGGATCCGTTCTGCAATCAGGTTTTCCAGAAGTTCGATGTTCTCTGCCGTCAAGGCAGAAACGGGTACGATTTCGGCTTCAGGAAACCGCTTCTGTAAGATTTCTAGCACCGGTAGTAACTTGTTTTTTGATTCCAGTAGATCAAATTTGTTAACGGCAATGATCAACTGCCCCGAGTGACCCTGCAGTGCCTCCGCCACTAATTCATCTTCCTTATTCCAGGAACCTCGATCGACCACAAATATGACCGCGTCCACATCTCGAATAACGCTGCGGGCGTTACGGTTCATATAACGATTAATCGCCTTCTTTTCATTAGCGTGAATGCCGGGTGTATCAACATACAGAAACTGCACCTGGTCACGGGTTTTGATTCCCAGTAACTGATGACGCGTAGTCTGCGGTTTTTTCGATGTTATGCTGATCTTCTGATCCATTATGGAATTCAATAATGTCGACTTACCTACGTTAGGTCGACCTACGATCGCGATATATCCACACCGTGTGTTATTCATGGTTAGGCCGTTTTATTCAATAAAATCAAAAGTACTTGCTGAGCAGCTCGCTGTTCAGCCATTCTCCTGGACGTACCCTGAGCTGTTTCAGGTTTATCCAGCAAAGTGCAATTACAGTTAACCGTAAAACTCTGACTATGCGATGCGCCTTCAATACTTTGTACCTGGTAGACAGGTAAGGCTAATGACTGCGCCTGAAGATACTCCTGCAATTGAGTCTTAGCATCTTTCTCGGTTGCCTCTAACGATAATGCATCAACAGGTCCTTGTAACCATGCACCTACTCTCAACGAGACCGTATCAAACCCAGCATCAAGATAAATAGCGCCTGTTATCGCTTCAAAAGTATCAGCCAGGATAGAGTCCCGATGTCGTCCTCCACTGTTATTCTCTCCTTGCCCCATCACCAGGAAAGTTCCCAGACCCAATTCCCGCGCTCTCGCCGCCAATGCCTCCTTTCGGACCAGGGCCGCTCGTAAGCGAGTTAACTGACCTTCTTCTGCGGACGGGAATTTCAAAAATAAAGCCTGTGATACAATTAATTCCAGGACCGCATCACCTAAGAACTCCAGCCTTTCGTTATTGGCTGGGGCGAAACTTCGATGCGTTAATGCCTGTTCTAAAAGTGCTGGGTTCGAGAAGAAGTAACCTAATTTAGTCTGCAGCTTGTTAATCAAATCTGCCATTAATCAATGATGACTAGTTGGAAATGAAATAATCATCACCAAAGGTCATGACAATATCAATATTGGCGGCAAGGTTTTCCCTGACTTCATAGCTCAGCGCAATGCTTGTACCGGAAGAAGAAGATTTCACCTCGATGTTATTTTCAATATCGAAGGCGTCCAGCTGATTCAGGTCAAATCTTCGAGCAATCAGCTCACGCAGCTCATGTTTGCTATACGCTACAGCGGATGGGTCTTCAGTAAACGCAGACAGAATCTTATCCATGGTTCTATGTTCAAGATAAGGCGGTATCACTTTTAATGCTATGGAAGTCAGCATCGAGACGATGATAATGATCATGATGACGTCCATGAGACCAACGCCAGCCTGACCCGGTTTCATTGCTGAATTTTTTGATTTCCTGACAAATAACTTCATTGCAACCTCGTTACTGAATCCATCTATTATGAGAAAATTCCGGGAATTCCAGGCCCGGTTCCTTGTGCAACCAAACAGCAATCGCCTTACCCACTATCTGTTTTTCTGTTACGAATCCCCAGTATCTGCTGTCACTACTGCGGTCCCGATTATCTCCCATCATAAAGTAATAACCATCAGGGACTAACCACTCTTGAGATCGAGGGTCCTTATAGCGATTACGATAAATAAAATGATCAACTTCGCCAAGGGTTTCTTGAAAACGCACTTCCTGGCCATTTTCGCCGGTAAGCTGTTCTAAAAAGACCTGCTCCTGCAATACATCATTAATAAACAACTTCTTGTTCTGATAGCGTACCCTGTCACCGGGTAATCCCACCACTCGCTTAATAAAATATTCATCCTTGTGGGGTGGGATAAATACCATTACTTCACCTCGCTTAGGATCATCGATATCCAGAACCTTGGTGCCCACCACAGGTAGCCTAATACCATAGGCGTACTTATTCACCAGGATGAAATCACCAATATTCAAAGTAGGTATCATAGACCCAGTGGGGATCTGAAATGGCTCAAACAGAAAGGACCGCAAAACTAAAACAAATAACAAAACTGGGAAAAAAGAAATCGCATATTCAACAATCAACGGTTGATCGGTTGATGCCACAGCCATCTTGGCTGATTTTTCGACCTGCCGTCGCCCGGCCAGCCATACTGCTTCAAGCAACCAGATCAGGCCCGTTAAAGCCGTTGCCAGAACCAGAAACAAGGGGAAATTTACACTCATATTAATTGCTTCCTTTCTGCCAACGAATCATATCGCCGCCACAGCCAATTGTGTACAAACGCAGGATTCATCGCTCCACCTTCAACACGGCCAGAAAAGCTTCCTGAGGAATTTCAACACTACCTACCTGTTTCATTCTCTTCTTTCCTGCTTTTTGTTTTTCCAGCAATTTCTTCTTGCGGGTGATGTCTCCACCATAACATTTAGCGGTTACATTCTTTCGCAGCGCTTTCACTGTCTGTCGAGCGATTATCTGACCGCCAATAGCCGCCTGGATAGCCACGTCAAACATTTGTCTGGGAATCAGTTCCTTCATCTTGGAGGTGAGAGCAAAACCTTTACTTCGCGCATCATCAGCATGGACAATTAAAGCCAGGGCATCTACCCGATCTCCGTTGATAAGCATATCTAAACGAACCAAACGAGAGGCCTGAAAGCGCAAAAAAGTATAGTCAAGCGAGGCGTAACCCCGTGATACGGACTTCAAACGATCAAAAAAATCCAATACTACCTCATTCATGGGAATCTCATAAGTGAGCGACACCTGTTTACCAACGAACTGCATATCTTTCTGCACACCCCTTCTTTGTTCGCAGAGAACAATTACGCTACCAAGATGCTCCGAGGGTACCAGGATATTTGCCTGGGCAATGGGCTCTCGCATTTCCTGTATGCTGCCAGCATCCGGTAATTGCGAAGGATTATCGACTTGCACGACATCACCGGCCTTACTCAATATCTCGTATACGACAGTGGGGGGAGAAGTAATCAGGTCCAGATTATATTCACGCTCAAGACGTTCCTGGACAATTTCCATGTGCAACATGCCCAAAAATCCACAGCGAAAGCCACTGCCTAAGGCATCGGAACTCTCTGGCTCGTACATGAGAGAAGCATCATTGAGGGTCAATTTTTCCAACGCGTCTCGAAAATTATCAAAATCATCAGCATTGACAGTGAACATACCTGCAAATACCTGCGGCTTCACCTTTTCAAAGCCAGGTAAGGCCTCAATATCGCTTCCTGCGGCAACAATAGTATCGCCAACCGGGGCACCCTTAACATCTTTGATTCCGGCAACCACAAATCCCACCTCACCTGAACGAAGCACGCCTGTTACCTCTCTTCTCGGGGTAAAGTTGCCGATAGAATCAACTTGGTGGATTTTCCCTATAGTCCGGGTCATGAACTTATCTTTGGAACTGATCTTTCCCTTGACCACTTTCACCAGTGAAACGACGCCAAGATAATTATCGAACCATGAATCAATAATCAAGGCTTGCAGCGGTTCGTCGCGATAATTCAATGGCGGTGGAATGACATCAATCAATTTTTCCAGCAATTCTCGAACGCCCTGACCACTCTTGGCACTGACCTGCATAGCATCAGTCGCATCCAAGCCAATGATTTCTTCGATCTCCTGGCAGACTCGATCAGGATCGGCTTGTGGAAGATCAATTTTATTAAGAACCGGAAGCACTTCCAGGCCTTGCTCGACCGCAGTGTAGCAATTTGCAACTGACTGAGCTTCAACTCCCTGGGCGGCGTCAACAACCAGCAGCGCACCTTCACAGGCAGCCATTGAACGAGACACCTCGTAGGAAAAATCGACATGACCTGGCGTATCGATAATATTGAACTGATAAGTATTGCCATCATCTGCCAGATACTTCAGGGTGACACTCTGGGCCTTGATGGTGATCCCTCTTTCTCGCTCAATATCCATCGAGTCAAGGACCTGGTCTGCCATTTCACGTTCGCTCAGTCCACCACACATCTGTATAAACCGATCAGCCAGCGTCGACTTACCATGATCAATATGGGCGATAATGGAAAAATTTCGAATGAATTCTGGCTGAACCAAGGTATTTTCCAGCGAACGGAACAGCGCGCCAGTCTAATTGATTATGAAAATATTAGCTATCCAAACGCCTATCTAGGGCATGGCATGGCGCTGATTGCCAAAGTCTAACCAGGCCACAAAGAATTTACTGATCTATTTTTATCACAATAAACTGAGCCTGCCTGTTCCTTACGATGCGTACAGGTATGGCCACGTCGGCCGGTAATCCTTCAAGGATCTCATCCAATTCGCCCCCTGAATCCACCCATCGACTATTTACCGTAGTGATGACATCACCCTGCTGCAAATCTGCATTTCGACCCGCACCGTCAGCAACTTCTTCAATTACAACACCCCGATCCGCTCCGAAGCGAGTTGCGTCATCGGGAGTAAGTTCTCTGACCCGGATCCCTAGACGGTTCATGCCATTATATCGAGCTGAATTTGAAGGCACATTCTGACCTTCTGTATCCAGCTTACCCACGATAACCGATAGGGTTTTCTTTTCACCTGCTCTCACGACAACAACATTCGCCTGTGTTTCGGCTTTTGTTCGACCCACGATATGCGGTAAATCAGAGGACAGGTCAATTGGTTCACTCGCGAATTCAACAATAATATCACCTTCTTTAAGGCCCGCCCTTTCAGCTGGACTATCAGCAAAGACCTGAGTAACCAAAGCCCCTGCTGCTCTATCTAGACCAAAGGATTCTGCCAGGTCTCGGTCTACTTTCTGAATCTGAACGCCCAACCACCCTCTGGAAACCACGCCTTTATCCTTCAATTGCTGAACAACTTCCATAGCGACATCGATAGGTATAGCAAAAGATAAACCCATGAAACCACCCGATCGGGTGAAAATCTGAGAATTAATGCCAACGACCTGCCCTTCCAGATTAAACAATGGACCACCAGAATTGCCAGGATTGATCGCCACATCAGTTTGAATAAAAGGCACGTAATTACCTCGCTCATCCGGGAGACTTCTACCCTTGGCACTGACTATGCCGGCAGTAACGGACAGCTCAAAACCAAAAGGTGAGCCGATTGCAACTACCCATTCTCCTACCTGCAACTTTTTAGAATTACCTATTTCAACGACCGGAAGATTTTCAGCATCAATTTTCAACAGTGCCAGATCTGAAACTGGGTCAGCGCCGACTAAAACAGCTACCCGCTCACGCCTATCGCTTAAAGCTACCACAATCTCAGACGCATCCTGGACAACATGATAGTTAGTTAGCAGGAAACCGTCTTTGGAGAGTATAAAGCCCGATCCTGTTGCTGGCCTTGGTGCGGGCTTGCCCTGGTAATCCCTGAAAAACCGCTTAAATATCTCCGGGACTTTTTCCTGATCGAGCTGATTGGCCGGCACCTTAGCCTCCCGAGTCGCGGTAATATTGACTACCGCGGGTGAGGATTCAGCCACCAGACTGGTAAAATCCGGCAATCCCGCACGTACCACAACTGAACTCAGCAGAGCAAAGGCAATAAAACCTAGCAACGGTATTCTTAATGAAATTCTCATAGTCCCTCTATTCAATTCTTATATCATCAAAAGTCATCGGTCGACATCCAATCATGCCCAATACCAGACCTGCAACAGCCGCTAATCCCTGCACGATTTCTGATGAATTAACGCAACTGACGACCAAGGGCAATATAACAAACATAGCCAGCGGTAGGTAAAGGCTATTGACGAGCAATTTCCCAAGGATCATACCCGACATACTGATTCGAACGTGGTCTTGCCGAAACTGTCCTGGTAATGTCAGCGTCCGACTGCTTGCACAAGCCTTGCCACAGCCGCCGCAACCATCATCTTGGAAACGAGCTTCAACACTGGACGAGGTATGCTCTCTAACCTGAGCATCCAGGCGAATGGTTATCATATTATATAGCCGAGGGTCTACTCTTGGGAACTAGTATATAACTGGCTCTACTGATTCTGCGACCTTCTTGGCCATTTGAATCGGGACGTTTCCAACAATAGTAATCTGGCCATTATTGCCCCTCAACAGCCTGGTCACTACGGCCTTGCCGTTAACCTCCGTGGCCATTTCGGGAAGGCGCTTAGCTTTGGCAATAAAAATGGAAAACGTTGCGATACCATCACTGAAATGAAGCCGGTTGCCTGATGTTCGTACTGTTTTAAAGCCATTGGGGAGCCACTTGACCTTAAACGAAGGCGCCGAGTCAGATTCTTTCAAATTAACACTCATATGATGTGACACCGCATTCACAGGAACATCACTGAAGACGTCATCAGAGATCGGCTCACCAATTGACACCTGGGAAAACTGAAAAATTTCCCTTATCCGACCACTTCCAATTAAATGTGACTGCAGCAGTAAACCAGAGGCTTCATCTATCCAGAGCCTATAGCCATAACGATCATTATCCCGGGGTTGGACCGACAATTGGACTGCAGACCGGTCAGCGACTCTACCCCTGCCACGCAGCGCCAGTCGATAGCCGTCCGGAAAGCTGGTCAGCAGTTCAGAAAACGATTGGCTGAACGGCCCCAGAGGTAAATCATGTTCTAACTCTCCTGGATCAGTGGCATCGTGATAACAAACAATTTCATCTCCCTTTCTGAGCAGGTTTCGGGTCACCCCGTTTAACTGGTAAATATTTTCACGCACCAAACCATCGCGGTTTTCATGAGAAATGCGCATGGTGTTGAAATCTTTGCCTCGGATAAAAGTAAATACACCAGAATAGGATTCATGTTGTTTCGCACTGATCATTTTCTCGAGCCAATCCTGAGCCGAGCCCTGCTGCTGGGCATAACTCGATATTGACAGCAGAAGACCACTGAGAATACAGGGGATCAGCGCTAACCTTGTTAACAATTCGGGCTTTCTCATGGCATAGACCTATTTCTCAATGGGTCCTGGATATTTCGCAAAACGACTTTTCCTCGGTAATTGAGTCATTTGATCATGTTGACTCAGATAAGCACGTAACCGCTGCATTCCTTCTTCATCAAGCGCTTTAAGCTCAGCATCAGCGACCATCACATCTTCGGTCACTAGCTGTGAAGGTATCCCTTGCGAGGGCGAACTGCCGGCGGGCGTTAGTTTTTCTGCTGCTGCAGTCGATCGGTTAAATTCCATGACGGCATCATTTTGAACAACAGGCTGCGGCTGCTCGCTATTGTTCATAACCGTTAAGTTAACCAACGATACAGCCAAGGCTAACATGGCTGCCATAGCACCCAGAGGCACTATATGGTTGACTACTTTGCGCCTCAATTCAAGCACGTTGTGTCGCAGGCTGTGCCGATAATCATGAACCCCCTGAGCGTCTAAATCCGCCTCTGCTTCAATAGCCTGCTGAACTCGCTGATACAGCAATTGATGTTGTCCTGGTGATAATCGGCGCTCAGTTTCAATCGCCTTACCCGCCAGTCTTATCTCCTGCCAGAACATCCAGTTTTTCCTAGAGGAATCCACACCTGCCTGTCTCAGCAATTGATGTTCCTCAATTTCTGTGAGTTCACCGTCATACAGTGCTGATAGTAATTTCTTGTTATCCATTAAATTTAATCACCTACTAAACCTGTAAAATCTACTAAGCCTACTAAACCCACTAAAACTACCAAAAAACTTACTAAAAACTTACTAAACATTTTTAAAAACTTATTAAAAACTTATTAAAACTTACTAAAAACTGTGGCACTACGCTATTCCTGATTCATCTCTTCGATACGCTTCTCAATCGATTCTCGACCTCTGAATATTCTTGATCTTACCGTACCAACCGGACATTCCATCACTTGCGCTATCTCTCCATAACTCAATCCATCAAACTCTCGCAACATTAACGCAGTACGCAGCTCCTCCGGTAAATCTTCCAGCGCTTTCTGCAGAACTTCCTTTAAGTCCTCCCCGGACAACAGGTCCTCGGGATTACCCTCATCGCTTATGACAACAGGATGATCAGAAAATTCCCCGTCGTCTATATCAATATCAGTATCCGGTGGTCTTCTAGACTTGGCAACCAGGAAATTCTTGGCCGTATTGATCGCGATCCGATACAGCCAAGTATAAAATTGTGCATCACCCCGGAAATTGGCCATTGCCCGGTAGGCCTTTACAAAAACTTCCTGGGTAACATCCAGCACTTCATCCTGATCACGAACGTATCGCCCAATCAGATTTGCTATTCTATGCTGGTACTTCAATACAAGCACGTCAAATGCCCGCTTATCGCCTCGTTTTACACGCTCTACCAGTCTCTTGTCTGAGTCTATTTCAGAATTCAAGCTCTACCAATCAATATCAATTGCCATCAGGTGTCAGTCTGACACCCCATCTCCCGGAAAGTTCAGGGCCTCTTTGCTGACCGATCCTGATCAACACCTAAATCATATCAGAATTAGACTATGAGGAATCCATAACCCGGTTTATCATTAATTTTTTACAAGGATCACCATGCCCGCAAAAATCTCTGGTACCCGCCACAAAGTGGACGTGCTCATCATTGGCAGCGGCGCAGCCGGCATGACCCTGGCACTGAATTTACCAGGTATAAGCAATATAGCCATGCTGTGTAAAGAGAACTCCAACGACGGTTCTACTTACTACGCCCAGGGCGGCATGGCTGCAGTCCTGGACGAATACGACTCAATGGAATCGCATATTGAAGACACGCTGATTGCCGGCGCGGGTCTATGCCATCGGGACGTCGTTCAATTTGTTGTGGAACAAAGCCCTAACCTTATCGACTGGCTGATAACGATGGGCACCAATTTTGACAGAAGGGTCAGCAGCAGCGGGAAATCCGAATTTCACCTTACTCAGGAAGGCGGTCACAGTCACAGAAGAGTCATTCATGCTGCAGATGCAACTGGTCGCGAGATATCCAATCGACTAGGCTCGGCCCTGTCCAAGCGTTCAAATTGCACGATCTACACCAACCATATTGCCATTGACGTTATAACCAGCGATACCCTTGGAGGTTCACCTAAACACTGTATTGGCGCCTATGCGCTCAATATGGAGACCAGGAAGGTAGACCTTTTTCAGGCTGATTATGTTGTCCTGGCGACGGGCGGAGCAAGCAAGGTTTATCTATATACCAGTAACCCTGATACAGCTTCCGGAGATGGCATTGCCATGGCCTGGCGAGCCGGTTGCAGAGTAGCCAATCTGGAATTCAATCAATTCCACCCAACCTGTCTCTTTCATCCGACAGCGCGTTCTTTTCTCATTAGTGAAGCGCTACGCGGCGAAGGCGCCAGGCTCTGCCTGCCCGACGGGACACCCTTTATGCATAACTTCCATGACGAAGCAGAACTGGCACCGCGAGATATTGTAGCCAGAGCGATCGACCATGAAATGAAAAGAGTGGGCTGCGATTTTGTATTGCTCGACATTAGCCATAAACCCGCAGCTTTCACAAAGAAACACTTTCCCAACATCTATAGTAAATGTCTCGAATTCGACCTGGATATTACCCAAGAGCCTATACCGATAGTGCCAGCAGCTCACTACACCTGCGGCGGGGTCATGACTGATCTCAATGGCCGGACCGACATAAAAGGCCTTTATGCCATCGGCGAAACCAGCTTTACGGGGTTACACGGTGCTAACCGAATGGCCAGCAACTCACTGCTTGAATGTATGGTGTTCGCCCGTTCCGCCGCAGCTGACATTGCGACTCAAACTGCGCCGGTGGTCAACATGAAATCGTTACCGTCCTGGGACGAAAGTCAGGTCACAGCATCCCAGGAAGATGTCATCCTGTCCCATAACTGGGAGGAATTACGTCGCCTTATGTGGGATTACGTGGGCATTGTCAGGTCCAACCGCAGACTGCAAAGAGCCAGAAGGAGAATACATCTGCTACAACAGGAAATATCGGACTATTACCGCTATTTCCGCGTTAACAGTGATTTGATTGAACTGCGAAACCTTACCCAGGTGGCCGAGCTTATCGTTCACAGTGCACTTAAACGACAGGAAAGCCGAGGGCTTCATTTCAATCAGGACTACCCGGAATTGGCCCCAGATATTCATGACACTATCCTTGAACCCCTCAACTACCGCTAGGCGAAGCCAAAAGCAACAAAGTTCATCCACCGAAGCGCAGCGCTACGGCAGCTCGACGGAAAGCTTGCGCGGATACACTATCTTTAAAAATTGAGATATGAAAGATTTCACCGGTTCGACTTCGCACGCTAAAAACAAGCAACCATGTGGTCACGCAGCAACGCCCCTGACGACAGGCATAATGTTGCAAACCATCTCCCAGAACCAGTTCAAAGGCCTGGCCATCGCCTCTCAGACTGATCACTCTTCTGGGAGAATTTAGGCGAACCTCATCGCCACAGGCCGAACAGAGGTTGACCAGCACAGCATAACCCAACGCCAGCACCAGATAGCTTGAAAGACCACTATAGAAACAACCTATTCCAGCCAGTGCATGAGACAACAACAGGCTGGCTAACTTTAGATTTGAAACCCTGGGCTTTAGTGCCACCGAAAACACTGAATCAGCCATAATACCGGTTAAGGCCGGACTCTTTTAAGAATGAGCTGCACCAAAGCCAGCATTTCGGACCCAGGTGGCTGGCTTCTCTCACTAAACCACTCCCACAATACCGGGTCTTCCTCCTCTAACAGCCCAATAAACGTCGTCTGCTGGCCTGCTTCCAGCGCCTCAAAAGCATCCTCAAAGAAGGGAACCAGCAGTATATCCAATTCCGCCATGCCCCGACGGCAGCGCCAACGAAACCGGTTCAGTTCCTGCAGAGAAAATCGAGACATTATTGAACTCCTTTGCTTTATTTAGCTTTATTTAGCTTTGCTTGACCTGCTTTACTTAACCTGCTGCGCTTGACCTGTTGCACTCACATGCAGGTTCGCTGCAAAAAATTTTATCAGCAATGAGCTTAACCAAACACGATAGAAAGCAGTAAACTAGTCACTTTAAACTAAGTGAACCATTATGCCCTTAACCGATCTCTCACACTTCGGGTTCCTGATGATCCAGGGTCGAGACGCAGAAGCCTTCCTCCAGGGCTATACCACCTGCGATCTAACCCGGCTAGACAGGACGCCTGCTCTGTTAGGCGCTATCTGTAATATCCAGGGCAAAGTATTAACCACGTTGATCGTCGCTCGAATACCATTGCAGGCGCATGCAAAAGACAACCAGCCTGCCGCCCAAAGCGCGCCAGCAAGACCCGACCAAACAGCCTTGCTTTTAAGAATGGAGCGTAATTCCGTTACAGCCGTTCAATCATTTCTTTCAAAATATATCGTTTTTTCTAAAGCGGAAATGACCGATCTTTCTGATAAATGGTACTGCTATGGCACTTACACTCAGGCAGTTATGACTGACACTATCGAGATCGACATTCCGGCAATGAGCCCCAGACGGGAAATCTGGAGCCTTCAGAAACTTTCTGCAACAGGTTCGGTAGCCCGGTGGCTAGCCGAAGACATCAAAACCGGCATCGTCTGGATTAACCCGGAAACCAGCGACCAGTATTTGCCCCACTCCCTGAACCTGCACAACCTTCAGGGAATCGATTTCGACAAGGGCTGTTATCTTGGCCAGGAAATTATTGCCAGAGTTCACTATTTAGGCACTACCAAAAAAAACCTATTTGCGGGAGTCTCGGGTCAACCCCAGCAACTACATACAGATCTAACTCTGCAAAACAAGGCGATCGGCTCAATCATAGCCACTGCCCAGTCCAGAAAAGAGCACTTCTTTCTGGCGATACTCAACAGCGCTGCAGAACACATTGAAGTTTCAGCTAGCAACACCCTCCTGAATTTTTCCCGTATCAGCTAGCTATCGAAGGCAGTGCAAATTGAGTTGAGCTGGAGCCAATCAACTCAATTAGATCACCTCTTGCAATAAATAAGAAAAGGCCTCCAGTAAACTGTAATTTACGGTCTCTCCATCCGCCGCAGACCAGCTGCTAGCCAGAGTGAGATCAATAAAGCCTACCGCAATCAAATCCGCTGTCGGATAAGGACTCAGTTCAGACAAGGTCTGGCAGCGCCTTAGTATCAGCCCTGCTGCCAATGCAACGGCCTCAGAGGTACAACCGCGATCAGCAGCGAACGGAATAAAATTATGAATAAACCTTCCGCAATCATAGATACGTGGGCCAATCACGCCTTTCGGATCAATAGCAACCCAGCCCAGGTGACTATCTTTCAGAATATTGTCATGATGCAGATCGCCATGCAGAACAAACACGTCGTTCCATCTGTCGGTTAATCCACGGTTGAGTCTAAGTGCGAGGTCAACATATTGCGCCAGCTTCGGTGCCTGCTCAAGTAGCTCCGGCGAAAAACCGTCTTTGAGCCAGTTCTGGTAAGTCGGTAACTGGCAGGTTTCCTCCGCAGGTACCTGCAGAGACACCAATAGCGGAGCTGCATAGCTGACCAAATCAGTGTCCAAGTCCGGGTTATCAAGCAGGCTCCGTAAGGTCAAGCCAGGGTGAATCCGCTCCATCAACAAGGCCCGCTTTGGTTCATCCCAGGCCAGGACATTGACCACCTGATCACTTGAAAACAAACCCAGCGCTTCTATTTCGGTGAGTTGTTCCGGCTGTGGCAGGCCAACTTTGAGGACGCACGCCTGCTCTCCTCGCTGCACAAAAAAAACGGTATTGACGGCGAGCCCAGCTTCCGCCCGACCGATCAAGATAAGCCCCCATTGCACCAGACAGGCGTGAATCAGTTCAGGGAAGTCTCGAATCCAGGCAATTCCAAAACTGCCAAACCTTTTGTTAATGAAGCGCTGCTTCGCTGGGTCAAGTTCCAACAAAACTGATTCGGGTAATATCTTCACTTGATCAGAACGGCCATACTAAAACCCATCAAGCCATGGAACTGGCTCCACACCGCGGGATAGTAGATATTGATTGCACTGGGAGAACGGCCGGGAACCAAAAAACCCCCGATATGCTGACAGGGGCGATGGGTGCGCAGAGGTGATAATCCGGTGTTTATGATCATCAATGGCCTTGGCCTTCTTTCTGGCTTGATTACCCCAAAGGATGAAGACCAGTCCAGCCCTGTGCTCATCCAGCAGCATAATAATTCGATCCGTCAGCTTTTCCCAGCCGCGATCTTGGTGAGAACCTGGTTTATTTTCCTCGACACTGAGTACCGTATTGAGGAGAAGGACGCCCTGCTTGGCTAAACCACTTAGATCACCGTCTACAAACTGGAAATCAGGCTGACCCAGGTCAACCGCCATTTCTTTAAAAATATTTCTAAGGGAAGGAGGCAACGCGATCTGTTTACGTACTGAAAAGCTCAAGCCATTGGCCTGACCGTAACCGTGATAAGGATCCTGGCCTAAAATAACCACTTTGACACGCTCAAACGGCGTCGCTTTAAGTGCAGCAAAATATTGGTCAGGGGCAGGCAAGACTGTTTTCCCTCGACCTCGTTCTGTTTCCAGAAAGGTGCCTAAGGATTCCATGTAAGGTCGTTCAAACTCTTCTCGCAAATGACCTTGCCAGCATGGCGGCAGCGGATCAAACCACGCTCTCTGGAAAGTCTTCAGGACCTGGGTCGCATATGCGGAAACAGCACAACGTCCCTGATAGAGGCTGCATCAGTAACCAGCATGACCAATCGGTCTATGCCAATACCTTCTCCAGCGGTCGGCGGCAATCCATATTCCAGGGCAACAACATAATCCTCATCATAATGCATTGCCTCATCATCTCCCGCTTCCTTCGCCTTGACCTGGTTACGAAAACGCTCAGCCTGATCTTCAGCATCATTGAGTTCCGAGAAACCGTTAGCGATCTCGTTACCCATAATAAACAACTCAAAACGGTCGGTTAATTCGGGATTCTCATCATTACGCCGGGCCAGGGGGGAAACCTCAATTGGATGCTGTGTTATAAAAACAGGTTGCTGAATCTTATCTTCAACCAGCGCCTCAAAAAGCTCCATAGTCAACTTTCCTATACCCCATTGGCTGTTAACTTCAACCCCTGCCCGCTCAGCCAGACGCAGCAGGTACGCCCTGTCTTGAAGTGCGGCGGCATCTAAATCCGGATTATAAAAAGCAATGGCCTCACTCATCGTCATCCGTTTAAAAGGCTCACCAAAATCCAAAGTAACACCCTGGTACTGAAATACAGCAGTACCCAGGACCTCTATCATCAGCTGTCGGAAAAGGTCTTCGGTAAAATCCATGAGGTCATTATAATCTGCATAAGCCCAATAAAATTCCAGCATGGTGAATTCGGGGCTGTGTTTAGTGGACATACCTTCATTTCTGAAATTTCTGTTTATTTCAAAAACTCTTTCAAAACCACCCACTACCAGGCGCTTGAGGTTCAATTCAGGCGCTACTCTAAGATACATATCAATATCCAGCGCGTTGTAATGGGTAACAAAAGGTGCCGCTGTCGCGCCACCTGGCGTTGACTGCATCATCGGCGTTTCTACTTCCATAAAAGATCGTTCGGTCAGATAACGTCGAACGAATTCCACCGTGCGCGCGCGCCTGACAAAAATTTCGCGACTATCTTCATTCACCATGAGATCGATGTAACGCTGACGATACCGGGTTTCGGTATCGGTCAATCCCTTGTATTTCTCAGGTAAAGGCCGGAGCGATTTAGTCAATAATCGGACTTGTGCAGCCTTGACCGATAACTCACCTTTCATGGTCTTCATCATGACCCCGACACAGCCGATGATGTCACCAAGATCCAGACTCTTAAACTGCTCGTAGGCGTCTTCACCCAGGTTATCCTGGCTCACATAAACTTGAATTCGACCGGATACATCCTGAATCGTAAGGAAACTGGCCTTACCCATGACCCGCTTCAATAAAATTCTTCCCGCAGCCCGTGTTGCCAGCTGGCTATCCGCAAGCACTTCTTTGCTCATATCACCGCACTGCTTGTGCAGTTCTGACGCCAGATGGCTACGCCTGAAGTCATTGGTAAACGCATTACCCTGATCGCGCAATACCTGCAGCTTTTGTTTACGCAGGGCGATAATCCCATTCTCGTCTTCGTCTTTCGGTTGTTTACTCATGTGCTTTCATCCCACGCTGTCCTATAGGCCCTGCTTCAAGCTGGCTTCGATGAATGGGTCAAGTTCGCCATCAAGAACTGACTGCGTATTTGCAGTTTCTACATTGGTTCGAAGATCCTTTATTCTGGATGCATCAAGCACATAGGACCTGATCTGACTACCCCAACTGATATCGGATTTATCATCTTCTATCTGTTGCATCTCAACTTTACGTTTGTGCTGTTCAATTTCATAAAGCTTTGCTTTTAACTGCTTTACCGCCTGATCCCGATTCTTGTGCTGCGATCGTTGATTTTGACACTGAACCACCGTTCCTGAAGGGAGATGAGTTAAGCGCACGGCTGAGTCAGTCTTATTAACATGTTGCCCACCCGCCCCACTGGACCGGTAGGTATCGACCCGAACGTCTGACATATTCAGATCAATATCAATATCCTCATCCAGTTCAGGGGAAACAAAAACGGAAGCAAAAGATGTATGGCGCCGGTTGCCCGAATCAAAGGGTGATTTTCTTACTAATCGATGCACGCCCGTTTCAGTTCTCAGCCAACCAAAAGCATAGGACCCTGAAACCCTGACGGTCGCGCATTTAATGCCAGCAACATCACCATCAGATAATTCAATAATTTCAACCTGGAATCCTTTTGCCTCACCCCATCGCAGGTACATCCTGAGCAGCATATTGGCCCAGTCCTGTGCTTCAGTTCCACCTGAACCGGATTGAATATCAAGATAGGCATCATGGCTGTCTACCGGACCTGAGAACATCTTCTGAAATTCAAGACCAGCCAGGTCATCAAGCAGTCTCTGCACATCAGAACCTGCTTCATCGAGTAATGCCTGATCCTGTTCCTCAACGGCAAGGTCAACAATTTCCTTCGCTTCCAACAAGCCCCTATCGAGGCGGTCAATGGTCGCGACCACACCTAACAGAGTAGCTCTTTCCTGACCCAGTTTCTGAGCGTTTTCCGGCTGCTCCCAGGCCAGGGGGTCAGCCAGCTCTAATTCAACCTCAGTTAGTCTCTCTTTCCTGTTTTCATAGTCAAAGATACCCCCGCAGCACATCAGTTCGTGCCTGGCTGTCTTTGATTTTTATCAGTATGGCGTTGCTTTCAATCATGGTCGCGGCGGAATTAAAGTTCGCAGAATTGTAAACTAATGTCTAAACACCTTCTATAGAGATTAACAAGCTATCCCGGATGAATTCTTTAAAACTGGTACTGAATGACCAATTGAACCCGGTCAACACCTCTAAATCGATTGACATCCAGTTTGTAAGCGAAGTGAGCCTCAGGCGCTTCTATTAATTGATCGCGATTAAAAAAAATAGCGTCGAGCACCCTTGCCGCTTGTTTCACCCGCAGCTGTAGTTTCAAATGCTGTCCCGATAACAGACGCTGCGAAACAATTTCAAATAAGTCATCAAAAACGGGTTCCGGGAAACCCTGCCCCCAGGGCTGGTCACGAACTATTTTGCTAACTGCGGGCAATCCAAACTCTTCAACCGGCCCGTCAGAGTAGCAGATTTTTTCAAGTGCCTGCTCACCTAACTGCCTGCTCACGACTTCGTTGAACCGGGTTGAAAATTCATCTAGATGGTCTGCTTCAAGAGTAAGTCCGGCCGCCATGGCATGACCGCCGAACTTACTGACGAGTCCTGGTTTTGTTGATGCAACCATGGCCAGGGCATCGGTTAAATGGAAACCCTGGATAGACCTTCCCGAGCCTTTTAGCGTACCATCCAGAGCAGGCGCAAAAACAATGGCTGGTCGGTTTAATTGATCCTTGATTCTGGAAGCAAGTATACCCACCACGCCCTCATGCCAGCTGGCATCAAATAAACACACGCCAACACTTTCTGTTTTTGAAAGGTCTCTTGCTCGGAGTAGCTCATCCGCCTGCTGCCGCATATTCGACTCGATGCTGCGGCGCTCTATATTCAACCGATCAAGTTGTTGCGCAAACTCATTGACCGAATCATCGCAAGCCAGCAAACATTCAATACCGATGGACATATTTTCAATTCGACCGGCTGCATTGAGCCTGGGTCCCAAAGCAAAGCCCAGGTCCCTGGTGGTCACAACCTGTTCATCTACACCTGCGATCGCCAGCAATGCCTTGATACCCTGATTACCACGACCGGCGCGAATCTGACCAATGCCATGACTCACCAGTATCCTATTATTTCTATCCAGGGGGACCAGATCCGCTATGGTGCCGAGTGCGACCAAATCCAGGAATTGAGCCAGATTGAGGTTGTGAGCACGCTCAACACCTTGCTCGCGCAAGGCTGCTCGAACACCTGACAGGAGATAGAAAGCGACCCCAACTCCCGCCAGGTTCTTACTCTGGAAAGCACACTGCGGCTGATTGGGATTAACAATGGCGTCGGCTGCTGGCAACACAGGGCCTGGCAAATGATGGTCGGTAACAATTACCTTGATACCTAACGACTGAGCTCGCTTAACCCCCTCAACACTTGAGATACCGCTATCAACTGTAATCAGTAAATCTGGTTTGTTAGCAGCGGCTAACTCCACTATCTCAGGGCTTAGGCCATAGCCCAGCCTGAAACGGTCTGGAACCATATAAGAAACCTGGCTCGCCCCAAGCGCTTTTAATCCCGACAATAACAAGGTGACACTGGTCGCGCCATCGGTATCATAGTCTCCTACGATGAGGATGGACTGACCCGTGCAGATAGCATTTTCTATTAATCGAACAGCACTGGATAAACCCTTCAAACGGGTAGGGGCAATGAGTCCTGTCAGGGCATAGTCAGCCTCATCGGCATTTTTCAAGCCTCGGTTGCTCAGCAGCTCTGACAACTGCGGGTCGAGGCCATCCACAGGCGCAACGCTGGTGCGTCTCAGCAGCTTTACAGCCACTTACCCACCAAAACTAAATATCCGAATCTTAATGACTGCTTCCAATACATCAGTTGAGGACTCTAACTTGTCAATGGTCGCATCCATTCTTTCTTCCACCACCGTGTCGGTGGTAATTACAATGGTTGCAATACCCTGTTCCGGGTCTTTCTGCAGGAGGGCCTCAATACTGATTTCATAATCGCCTAGAATGCGCGTTATTCGCGATAACACGCCAGGTCGGTCAGCGACGCGCAGACGTAAATAAAAACTCGTCTGGCATTGCCCAATTGGCAGTGCCGGTATAGCGCGAGTCTCTCCAGGGAGGAAACCCATGACTGGCATTGTTGCTCCCCGGCTAATGTCTATCAGATCAGACAGGACTGAGGATGCCGTAGGGCCAGCGCCGGCGCCAGGTCCGTAATACAATGTCTGACTGGCAGCATCACTCATTACCATAACCGCATTCATCACATCATCTACCTGAGCGAGCATCTCCTTCTCGTCTAGAAGCGTTGGATGAACTCTTAACTCTATGCCCGCTTCCTGGATTCGAGTAACCCCCAGGTGCCGCAGTCGATAACCCAACTCAGCCGCGAAACGAATATCTTCTAACTGAATTTCCTGAATGCCCTGGGTATAGATGGCGTCAAACCTTAATCGAGTACCAAAAGCAATCGCGCTCAAAATGGTGAGTTTGTGGGCTGCATCAAGACCTTCCACATCAAAGGTTGGATCCGCCTCGGCATAACCCAGCCGTTGTGCTTCTGCTAACGCCTGCCCAAAACTTACACTCGAACCCGGCTTGGACATCTGCGATAGAATAAAATTAGTGGTGCCATTTATAATACCCACCACGGCCTCTATTTCGTTGCCAGCCAGACTCTCTCTCAATACTTTAATTATCGGAATACTACCGGCAACCGAAGCTTCAAAGGCAAGCTGCTGACCCACCTGATCGCTCAGTTGAAACAATTCCTGACCATGCTCGGCAATCAACGCCTTATTCGCAGTCACCACCGATTTACCTGCCCGCAGGGCAGTACCCACCAGCGCTAGAGCATCATCGGTTCCACCAATCAGCTCGACTAAAACATCAACCTTAGGATTCTCAGCTACTTCAAATATATTGTCAGTAAAGGCTATCCCGTCAAACACTGGCTGTTTAGGCACATTCCTTGAACCGATCTGTACGATTTCAATTGGATGCCCTATTCTTGCTGCAATCAACTGCTGGTTCTTTTTCAAAAGACCGACCAGGCCACCGGCCACTGTGCCTGCACCACATATCCCGATATTCATAACTGATTTATCCATACTTGATCCACGACACCTTATTATTTTAGGTACGATTCAATAACTTCTTTATACCTCGGACAGCCTGCCTGATTCTATGCTCATTTTCGATAAGCGCAAATCGCACGTGATCATCACCATACTGTCCAAAACCAACGCCCGGAGAAACCGCCACACGGGCTTCAGTGATTAACAACTTACTAAACTCCAGAGATCCCAAATGCCGGAACTTTTCCGGTATCTTTGCCCACACGAACATAGTTGCGCTTGGCACAACCACCGGCCAACCAGCCGCCTGCAGACCTTCGCACAGCACATCCCGGCGTTTCTGATAGGTCTCCCTGATCTCTACAACACAATCCTGACTGCCTTCCAGGGCTGCTATAGCGGCAACCTGAATAGGCGTGAAGTTACCGTAATCCAGATAGGATTTGATCCGCGCCAGTGCGCCAACCAATGCTTCATTGCCAACACAGAAACCCACCCGCCAACCCGGCATATTATAACTCTTGGACAGCGTGAAAAACTCAACGGCAATCTCTTTCGCTCGATCTATCTGCAAAATAGACGGCGCGGTATAACCATCGTATACAAGGTCTGCATAAGCTAAATCCTGGATAATCCATATTTTATAGCGCAGCGCAATTTCCACCACTCGTTCAAAAAATGCCAGATCAACGCAATGAGCAGTGGGGTTTGCGGGAAAATTAAGAACCAGCACCTTGGGCTTGGGCCAGGTGTTTAATATGGCGGTCTCTAGTTCAGAGAAAAAATCAGTTTCCGGGGTTAAAGGAACATGGCGCACATCCGCCCCGGCGATCACGAACCCGTATGGATGGACCGGATACGATGGATTTGGAACCAGCACCGAGTCACCCGGTCCCAGTATAGCCATGGCAAGATGAGCAATACCCTCTTTCGAGCCCAGGGTGACGATAGCCTCTGTTTCGGGATCTAGTTGCACGCTGTAGCGCTGCTGATACCACCGACAGATAGCGCGACGGAGTCTGGGAATACCTTTCGACTGCGAATAACGGTGAGTATCGCCTCGCTGGACTGTTTCAGTCAGCTTGTCAACGATGTGGCTGGGCGTGGCCTGATCAGGATTCCCCATGCCAAAGTCAACAATATCCTCCCCCCTGGCTCGAGCGTCTTTCTTAAGGGCATCGGTGATGCTGAATATATAAGGGGGAAGCCTTTGAATCCGATGAAACTCTTCCATTACCCTGCCACCCGCTGATCAAGCAGGACAGTTTAAACAAGTCTCTTTCAATGGTCACGATATGTTCTTTAAATAGTTTTCAGGCTCAGAAAACGGCTACCCTCGGACTAGCCGCCAACATCTGAACATCAGCTACCAGAGGCAATGCCTAACTGTTGTGCTAGCCTCTCAGCTGGCAAATATCCAGGTAAAAGACGGCCATCTTCAAATATAATAGAAGGTGTCCCGGTTACACCTACCGCCCCACCCAGAGCATAGTGCTGTGCAACTGGATTCTTACAGTCCCGGGATTCAATTTTCTTACCTGTCTTGGCTCGTGTCAGTGCCGATCGCTGATCATCAGCGCACCAGGCTGAAACAATCTTGTCATAACTTTCAGATTCCAACCCAGCCCTGGGGTACGCCAGATAACGAACTTCTATCCCCAATCGATTCAGTTCAGGGACCTCCTGGTGCAACTTTCGACAATAACCACAATCAATATCCGTAAACACCGTGATGGCAGTTTTTTTCATTCCAGGCTCGGGGGAAAATACCACCATCTCTGATTCATCTATAGCCGCAATCAATTTTTTACGCTGATCATTACGCCGGGCGTCGCTGAGATTAACCAGACTCCTGCCGGTAGCCTGGTACAGGTCGCCCACGATAAAATAGGTGCCGCTCTGATCGGTAAACAAAACGGTACCATCTGACAGTACCACCTCATAGAGCCCCGGCATCTGACTGACGGTCACTTCCTCTACAGGTAGTTTACTATTCTCCTGCAAAGCGAAGCGCACGGCGTCAACTGCATCGGAATCGGCCATAGCCGTCAGCGATAGCAGGGCGCTCGAAAACCAGACCATCATTTGTATTTTCAAGAATAAATCCTTAATTTTAGGAGCAGTTTAGCCAGTTTAGACAATATTGCCAAAGATTGCAGACCTAGCCACGCGGATGGTGCTGTTTATGCAGTGATTTCAATCTATGTTTAGCCACATGGGTATAGATCTGCGTAGTGGACAGGTCGCTATGACCTAATAGTAACTGTACCACTCGAAGATCCGCGCCGTGATTCAATAAATGCGTAGCAAAGGCGTGCCTGAGAGTATGCGGAGACAGATGAGTCCGAATACCCGCCGTCTGCGCGTGCAGCTTAATCCGGTACCAGAAAGCCTGGCGGGTCATGCATCCACCTCTATTACTCGGAAACACCACATCTGATGCCGTTACCCCCTTAAGAAGGCTCGGTCGTGAATCTTTCACAAAACCATCCAGCCAGCGTAATGCCTCCTCTCCAATCGGCACCAGCCTCTCCTTGCTGCCTTTGCCAGTCACTCTTAGCACCCCCTGACGCAAATTGATTTCCGTTATCTTCAAATTAACGAGTTCAGAGACTCTCAATCCTGCTGCGTAGAGAAACTCGAGCATGGTTCGATCGCGCAATCCCAGTGGCGTTTCTACATCCGGGGCCTCGAGCAACAGCTCAACTTCCTGCTCGGAGAGTGTATCTGGCAATTTTCTACCCATTTTTGGATTATCAATCTGCAAGGTTGGATCAATTACGACTTTGTTTTCTCTTAACAAATATCGGTAAAAAGATCGAACAGAAGACAAACTTCGAGCCGTGGACCTGGCAGTTAGGCCCGCTTTCATTCGAAAGGCCAGATAGGCCAGTAAATCAGACCTTTGTACGCGCAGCAGTTTCAGGCCACGAGCCTCAAGCCAATGACTGATAGCTTCCAGATCCCGGCCATAGGATTCTATAGTATTTCGACTCAGGCCCTTTTCGATCCAGATACTATCCAGATATTCATCAATAAGGACTCGATTTTCTATGGCTATTTCCGCTTTCATTCAGCCTGTGGAGTCCATCAAACGCTGTTTGTCCTTGTCATATCGACGCCCCGCTAGAAAAAATAAAGGGATCGCTGAAAATGAGATGACGGTAAACCACAGCAGAGCCTGGGTATAGGGCTCAGCAGCCCCTATGGACAGCAGATAATCAATGTATACACCTGCCAGGCTGACGCCAATAGCCACACCCACCATATTCAGCAGCAATAGATAAAAAGCAACAACGGTGGCCCTGATCTGCGACGGGACCAATTCCTGCACGGTCGCGAAAGTGGGCCCGTAAAAGCACCCCAATTGAAAAAAACCAGTAAACACACCTGCCCAGAAGACAAAAGAGCTCGGATCCACCAGTCGATAAGCAAGATTGACAGGCGCCAGTACCAACATGATGATAAACAAAAACATAGGTCTACCGAACCCTGTTTTACGCAGAAACCAGTCACCCCCGATACCGCCAAACAAATTACCGGCAATACCCGCTGTAATGCCTATCCAACCTGTAATCCGGGCGATCTCAGCTCGTTCAAACCCCCTCTCCTGAACATACCAAAGCTGGTCAAAGGTGGCGGCTCCGAGGACAAAGTGAAATGCAACACCGCCGGCAAGGGTCAGTACTAAAGCAGGGGAGGCTTTCAGGGCCTGCAAAAGTGCTGCAATCATTACCATAAAGCTCTGCTGGCGATCAGATGACCCGGCACCTGCCTCCTGCAAATGGCGGCGGGGGGTTTCTTCTAAAAAAAACAGCATCCCAGCCAGACACAATCCAATAGCACCGAGGGTATAAAAACAATTTCTCCAGCCAATCAGAGGTCCCAGATAGCCGACAATCAACAAGCTGACACCCACCCCAATTGGGACTCCCATATAATAAAACCCTGAAGCAAAGCCAAGCTGTCGAGCGGGGAAGCGATCTGCCAGTAGCGACATGGAGGCAGGCGTGAGTATTGATTCTCCAACGCCAATAAACATTCTTGGCAGGGCAAGACTGGCGAACCCCCTGGCGGCACCTGATGCCGCTGTCAGCACGCTCCACAGTGCCAATCCAAAAGATATGAATTTAGTACGATTAAGTCGATCTGCAAGGGTTCCCATAAATAACCCTGCAAAAGAATAGAAGGTCAGGAAGACCAGGCCGGTCAGCAGACCAAATTCAGTATTGGTTAACGCTAAATCGGGGACGATAAAGTTAGCGAAGCTTCCCAGTAACTGTCTGTCTACAAAATTCATGACATTTAACAGGGTTAGAAGCAGCAAAAACCCATAACTACCAGATGTCGGTTCAATCTCATTGTCCATGTAAAAGCTCTTTTGTACTTTCGCAAAGTAGCAATACCGCGCTGCCCGCTCTGGGGTAGCGCTAGCTGCTTATTAGATTTCGAATACCCATGGTCTGATGACTGTAACACCAGATGGTACTCTGCGAATACTTAAAAGAGTTAACTTGTTATGAGGGGTAAACTGATAACCGACTGTCAACCTAGTTGAGTTTTTCCTTAATACGGGCCTTACGACCACTGAGATCCCTGAGATAGTAAAGCTTAGCCTGTCTTACGTCACCTCGTCGCTTGACAGCAATGCTCTCGATCAACGGGCTATGCAATTGAAAAGTTCGTTCCACACCAACACCGTGTGATACCTTCCTCAGCGTAAATGCTGAATTTAAGCCCCGATTCTTTTTGCCGATAACAATGCCTTCAAAGGCCTGTAATCTCTCTCTGGTGCCTTCACGCACTCTGACCTGAACTACTAGCGTGTCCCCAGGCGCATAATCAGGAACCTCATCTTTAAGCTGAGACTGCTCAATCTGTTCTATAATCTTATTCTTACTCATATTGAATTCCTCAATCAATCCAAACCTAAATCCTGTAAAAATTCATCCAAAAGCCTTTTTTCATCGGCGTCCAGGCCTCTCTTTTCGAGCAGCTCAGGTCGTCTCAAAAACGTCCGCCCCAGGGACTGCTGTCGTCGCCAGTTTCTAATCTTGGCGTGATCACCACTTAACAATACTTCAGGAACATGCTTACCCGATACACTCTCAGGCCTTGTATACTGAGGATATTCCAGCAAACCATCCGTAAATGATTCCTCCTCAGCCGATTCCATGTCTCCTAGCGCTCCAGGTAGCAGTCTTATGATGGCATCCATAGCTGCCATAGCCGGAATCTCACCACCGCTCAAAACATAATCACCGATGGAGTATTCTTCATCTACCACCAGTTCAATTAAACGCTGGTCCAGTCCTTCATATCGCCCTGCTATAAAAATAAGTGCTGGTTGGCAGGCCAACTCATTCAAATCCGCTTGAACTAACCTGCGCCCCTGCGGTGAAAAATAAATCACCTTGGCCGGGTGCTTGCACTGTTTTCGTGCCGCTTCGACTGCTGCTAACACGGGCTCCACCTTAAGCAGCATGCCCGGGCCGCCACCATAGGGCTTATCATCTACCGTGCCGTGTCGATCCTTAGAAAACGCCCTCGGATTAACAAGATTCAATGTCGCTATACCCGCTTTAAACGCCCGCCCGGTGATTCCAAAATCAGTTAACGCGGTAAACATCTCCGGTAAGACGGTAACCACCCCGAATTCCATCAGTAATCCCTTGGCCAGTTCACTCGAATCAAACCTGACTTAAGGTCTACTTTGTTAACCACTTCGCTCTGAACATACGGTATTAATCTTTCTTGCTGGTCGATACTGGTAGGGTCCGGCACAACCACCAAGACATCATTCGCCCCCGTTTCCAGCACCGAGTCCATAGTGCCTAACCTTTCATTGAGTTCATTAACGACCGCCAGGCCCTTTAACTCAAACCAGTAATACTCGTCCTCATCCAATGCAGAGAACAGCTGCCTCTCAACCCAGATTTCCATTCCCACCAAGGCCTCTGCCTGGTCTCTGGTATCGTAACCCCTCATCCTAACCTGTATTTTCTTGCTCTGACATCTGGCCTGGGCAACTTCCACCAACTGTTCGCTTTCACCCCGCTTCATAAACCAGGGCTGATAGTCGACAATGCTTTCTATTGGATCGGTATAAGAAAAGACTTTAACCCAGCCCTTTAAACCAAATACACCCGTGACTGTGCCGACCTGAACAACATCTCTTCCCTGGCAAGAACCTGGCTCTGGCATGGGTGGAATCTAAGCTACAGCCTCTTCAGCTTCAGCATCGACTGCATCAACACCTTTACGGTAAGCCTTAATCAGAGACTTAACTCTGGCTGAGGCTTGCGCGCCCTGCTTCAGCCAATACTCGACTCGATCCATGTCCAGACGTAATCTTTCTTCGGCACCTCTTGCGAGCGGGTTGAAAAAGCCGATTCGCTCGATGAATTTACCATTCCTGCTCTCTCTGCGATCAGCAATGGTTATGTAGTAGAAGGGCCGCTTCTTGCTGCCTCCTCGTGCCAGGCGAATCATCACCATTTAAAGTCCATCCTCTAGTTTCGGGTTGTACGATGAAACTACAAACCGTTTCCTCGTAAAAAGCCGCCAATTGTACGGTAATACACCGCTGAATAAAACTCTTTTCCTTGAGATCCTGGCGAAAAGGTAATAGCAGCTCTCGCTGCTGCGCCTAGCCAATTTCACTACACTCGGGGGCCTCCCTGCTGCATCATTCCCTGCATCCCACGCATCATATTCGACATGCCACCTTTGCGGCCCAGTTTTTTCATCATTTTCTGCATCTGTTTGTGCTGCTTCAATAGCCGGTTCACGTCCTGGATCTGGGTACCCGAGCCTCTGGCTATCCTTTTCTTTCGAGAGCCCGCTATCACATCAGGAAATCGCCTCTCCCTGGCCGTCATAGAACAGATGATGGCTTCCTGCTGAACAAAATTCTGCTGACTGACCCTGTCCTTGGCTGCTTGCCCCATTTGCCCGGTTCCGGGTAATTTATCGAGCATCCCAGCAAGGCCACCCATATTATTCATCTGTTGTATCTGATCCCTGAAATCATCCAGATCAAAATTCCTACCCTTTTTAATCTTCTTGGCTAATTTTTCAGCCTTCTTCTTGTCAATTTTCTGTTCAGCCTCTTCGATAAGAGACAGAACATCACCCATGCCTAAAATTCTTGATGCTATTCGCTCAGGATGGAAAACATCAAAAGTTTCCAGCCCTTCCCCGGAAGATATGAACTTGATTGGCTTTTCAGTGATATATCGTACGGACAATGCAGCCCCACCCCTGGCATCTCCGTCCGTTTTAGTCAGAATCACCCCTGTAAGCGGTAACTCATCACTGAATGCTTTTGCTGTATTGGCCGCATCCTGTCCAGTCATTGCGTCCACAACAAATAATGTTTCGGCAGGTGCCAGAATTTCATGCAGAGAACTTATCTCCTGCATCATCTCACCATCCACATGAAGACGACCGGCAGTATCGATGATCAGCACATCGGCAAACTGTTTCTTTGCTGCTGCCAGAGCCGCCCTGGCTATGGCGGCCGGTTTCTGGGAAGTATCACTGGCATGGAAGAGCAGGTCAGCTGTCTGCGCCAGCGTTTGCAGTTGATCTATTGCCGCTGGGCGATACACATCAGTACTGGCAACCATGACCGTTTTCTTTTCATGGTGCTTCAGCCATCTGGCCAGTTTGGCTACACTCGTGGTTTTTCCAACGCCTTGCAGACCCGCCATAAGAATCACTGCAGGTGGTTGAACCTGCATGTCCAGCCCTGATGATGCCGAACCCATTATGGTAACTAATTCTTCGTTTACTATCTTAAGGAATACCTGCCCTGGAGACAGGCTTTTAGTCACCTGCATCCCAACAGCGTTTGTTTTTACCTGCTCAATAAAACGCTTAACCACGGGTAAAGCAACATCAGCCTCTAAAAGAGCCAATCTCACTTCACGTAGGCTGGAGGTAATATTCTCATCCGTCAGCACACCTTTGCCAGTCAGAGCATTGAGGGTTGTTGACAGCCTTTCAGATAATGTTTCAAACATAATAAGTCTAATTCAGATAGGTTAATTTTTAATGAGCGAGGTGCCAGATGCTGTTATTATATTACATTGCAAAGCTGATTATTTTATTTTTGAGCTTTGCCCAGGCTGACATGGAATGGCAATATGCAAATAACAGTCCCAGGTCTGATCGCCATCGCCACCTACCTGATAAGTGTGCGTCTGCTGTGGCATGGATCACACGCCTATTCCGGTTCTGACCGGCTGATAAAGATATGTTCACTGATAGCCTGTGTCAGTCACGCTGGCGTTATCTGGCTGGTTTTGAGTGACAAAGCCGGCGTAAATCTTGGATTACTTCCCATGCTCTGCCTGATGGCACTGGTCATATCCTGTTTAGTCACAGTGAGCAGCTTACGTAAACCCTTGACCGATCTGGCCATCATTGTTTTCCCCCTTTCGGCTGTGAGCCTCATCATGCTGTTGCTGTTTCCAGACACTGCCGCTATTCCTAGGCAATTATCCAATGGTCTGATACTACACATTATCCTTTCAGTTGTTGCCTATAGTTTCCTTTCGATAGCAGCATTACAGGCTATTGCACTTTCCCTTGGTGATTACTATTTAAGACAAAGGCAATCAGCAATAGCAAAATTACTCCCGCCTGTTCAAACCCTGGATACAATGTTATTCCGATCCATCTGGGCCGGCCTGTCTCTTTTGACTTTATCAATCGCCTCAGGTTTTCTGTTTCTGGAAAACGCCGACATCCCCGGACTAGTTCATCATACAGTCATCACAGCAGCAGCCTGGGTTATCTTTGTGATCCTGCTGTGGGGTCGTTACTATCTCGGCTGGCGAGGCGCCCTGGCATCACGGTGGACATTGGCGGGGTTTATCCTGCTGGTACTAGGCTACTTTGGCAGCAAATTTGTAATCGAATTGATTCTACATCGCATCTAGTTAGCTTGACACCTACCCCAGTAATCCTATAAAACCCGTAAAACAGACAAACCGAGAGTACATCTCTTTGGACGACCCGTCCCTTGGCACCTTATTTTCAGCCATTATTAGCCTGATTATCTTATCCGCCTACTTCTCTGCGTCTGAAACGGCCATGATGGCACTCAATCGTTACCGGTTGAGGCATCTGATGAAACAGGGGAACGGTGGAGCTAAACGCGTTTCTAAACTGCTCAAACGCCCTGATCGTCTCCTGGGCGTCATTCTGATCGGCAATAATTTTGTGAATTTCTCAGCCGCTTCTCTGGCGACGGTTCTCGCTATCGAGATACTCGGTGAAAATGGCGTGGTCTGGGCACCGATTATCTGCACCGTTGTGTTCCTAATTTTCGCTGAAGTCGCACCTAAAACGATCGCCGCCGCGTACCCTGAAAAAGTCGCACTGCCGTCTTCTTACATTTTACAAGCACTACTCTGGATATTTTATCCGCTGGTCTGGATGGTAAACGGTCTGGCCAATGGTCTGTTGAGTATCTTCGGCCTGCAACAGAGCGAAGCAGAGGAGGATCATCTCAGTCGGGATGAGTTAAGAACGGTCGTATTCGAAGGCTCAAAAATTCCGTCTCAGTCACAGCATATGATGCTCGGTGTACTGGATCTGGACAAAGTGACTGTCGATGACATCATGGTGCCGAGAAATGAAATTATCGGTATTGACCTTGACGATGACATAGAGGAGATTACTGCCCTGCTGCGCGCCTCTCAACACACCCGACTGCCCGTTTATAAAGAGGACATTGATAAAATCATCGGCATCCTTCATCTCCGTAATGCCATTCGTTTTGTAGCCGAAGAAGGATACAACAAAGCGGCTATACTACAGGAAGTTGATGAGCCTTATTTCGTACCTGAGAGTACACCTCTGCAGACGCAACTGCGCCATTTCCAAAAAAGAAAAGAACGTATCGGCCTCGTCGTTGATGAATATGGCGACATCCAGGGCATTGTTACGCTGGAAGACATCCTAGAAGAAATTGTGGGCGAGTTTACCACCGACCTGGCCTCAGCCAGCAGTGATATCCACCCCCAGCCGAACGGTGAGTATCTCGTCGATGGCGGTGCTACGGTGAGAAGCATCAATCGAGCACTTGGCTGGAACTTGCCTCAGGATGGCCCTAAAACACTCAACGGCCTGATCACTGAATATCTGGAAACCATACCCGAAACACCAGTCTGCCTGACCCTGGAAGGCTATAGAATAGAGATAATTCAATTACAGGATAACATGATCAGAACAGCCAAGATCGTATACCCTCCGGGGGCTAGTAAATTGTGATGCCGTTCAATCTCACTGGCCTGTTTGAATTCTATCCCTAATATGACTAAAAGCGATGAGAGCGGCGGGTCCAGCTTCGTTTATTTTTATCCAATTCTTTTCCTTACCAGCTGCCTCAAGCGCCTCGCACAGATCCGCAAGAACATGAGCACCCACCGTTCGTGCGGATGACTTTAATTTATGCGCCAAGGATTTAACCTGGGCTGCAGATTCCTGATCAACAGCCGCGCTCAGGTCAGTCATGGTTTTCTCAGAAGATACTATAAACTCCTCTATAAGTTCTTTAATGGTCTGCTCATCGTCGCCAAAAATAGCGCTGAGAGAAGAAGTATCCAGGACCCGGTCTGGCACGCTTTCGTTACTCTGTTAACTTACCTGTTCCGTTGCTTGCTCTGCTGCTTCAACCGCCAGTCTCAATTCAGTAACCTCAGTCAGGGTGATTATCTGAAAACCAGTTGGCAGATTCTTGATTGTACAATGTTCCCAGCGATCATGGCTCAGGGACAGCTCGATGGTTGATATACTCTTGTCAGTACTTGATTCAAACCATTCAAGCAAATCCTCAGCATTTTCAGATAATGATAAAATGGCTCCCTTAGCTAATGCACTGACCAAATCTCCATAACAGCGATATCATCTTTAATCAGATGGGTTATCTCCGGCAGAAGAGAGCGAAACCTGCGATTAGCCAGTATCATTCTGTGATCAGTACCGAACAATGCATAGCCTTCTAAAAAATGTTCAACTACCATGGTGAGTCGACTTCTGCTTTCCTCCAGCGAAAGCGTTCGATCTTTAATCTGGTTTTCCCGGGAATTCCGGGATTCAAGCAAGTCCACTTCCAGCGTTTTCCTGTCAGTGACATCGTGGAGAAACACAGTTTTACATATCTTCCCAGCAAAGATCAGCGGTGCTTCTGTCGAAGAGACAGTCCGCAGGGCGACAGTATTGGGAAGTAAGAAATTCAATTCAGGGATAGGAAGCGCATCGTTACGAGAATGAATTATTTTACTGTAGCGCTTGCCGACCAATTGGCCGCCAGTCAGCTGCTACATGCTTTCACAGACTACATTGATTATTAATACCGTTGTGCCATCGGCCCCGCCCCGTAAAGTCATGGCGGTAGTCGCTCCATGAAAAAATTCAAAAATTTACGATCTGCAAGCACTCTTCGCTGTCTCTCTCGAAATAAGAGAGCGCTGCTTAAAGCCACTGCTAAAGCCAGCAACCGGCCTACCAGAATGATGCCGTCAGTTCCCAATTCAACCGACAATTGCACTTCCTTGCCAGTTACTTTTAGCCCTTAAGCATTCATCAATCAGCTCAAATAAATTCTTCTGGTCTCAAGCAAAACCGAAGTAATCGAACAAGCATAGCGTCAGCGCCATTTGCGGTTAATCGCCGAAATAATCGATTTGAATGCCGCCGTGGTGGTGTTCTTACTGATACCTACACCATAATACTTACGTTGCAGATCATCGGAAATCGATAGAATACTAATCGCTTGAGCCTCGCTGCCCTCATTTAATGCATATTCCTGATAATCCACCACATTCAAGGGTTCATTGAGCGTTTCAATAAGTGCCGCTACAAAGGCGTCAATGGGACCAGACCCTTCACCTGAGATATCAACCTCACTTTCCGAAACAGCCAGACGCGCTGTACACTTTTCGCTCTCCATATCAATGGTATGAATTTGATAGTCCAACAACTGATAGGGACCTTTGACTTCGACAAATTCGTTTACAAAAGTATTCCAAATGGTTTCGGGTTTTAATTCACCGCCATCGACTTCAGATACGGCCTGTATGATCGGACTCAATTCCAACAGGATTTCTCTGGGTAACTGCACGCCAAAGTAATGCTCAAGAATGAAGGCAACTCCGCCCTTGCCGGATTGACTGTTTACCCTTACCGTTTCTCGATAAGAACCACCAACATCAGCCGGATCAATAGGCAGGTAAGGTACCTCCCAAGCCCCATCTGAGCCAGATTCCACATGTGACATGCCTTTACGAATGGCATCCTGGTGAGACCCCGAAAACGCAGTGAACACTAATTCGCCCGCATACGGCTGCCTCACATGAATGGGTATCTTGGTACAACTTTCAGAAACCGCCACAATGCCCGGCATATCCGAAAGATAAAGTTCCGGATCGATGCCCTGAGAAAACAAATTCATGGCCATTGTAATGAGATCGCAATTACCCGTTCGCTCGCCATTACCAAACAAGGTACCCTCAATACGTTCTGCACCAGCCATCAAACCCAGTTCTGAAGCTGCGACTCCTGTGCCTCGATCATTGTGCGTGTGCAGACTAATCACAGCCGTATGCCGCTCGGGTAATTGACGAATAAAATATTCTATCTGGTCTGCATAGACGTTGGGCGTAGCCATCTCCACAGTAGATGGCAGATTCAATATGATTTTGTTTTCCGCTGTCGGCTGCCAGACTTCCATCACGGCGGCGCAGATTTCAACCGCAAAATCCATTTCTGTAGCCGTGTAGCTCTCCGGTGAATACTCGAGAATGACATTGGTACCCGCATCCACCAAGGGCTGGGTGTACTCTTTGACCAGCGCGGTCGCATCGGTCGCAAGCTTAATAATTTCCTCGCGGGACATACCAAAAACAACTTTACGCTGCAAAGTAGACGTCGAATTATATAAATGGAATACAACATCGCGGGCACCCTGAACGGCCTCACAAGTTCTGGTGATAAGCTCTTTCCTAGCCTGGCACAATACCTGAATAGTCACACCCACGGGGATTAAACCACCTTCAATAATATTGCGCACAAAATCAAAATCTGCTTGCGATGCTGCCGGAAAACCGACTTCAATTTCCTTGAAACCCAGCGCCACAAGAAGATCATACATTTGCTGTTTTTGTGCAGGAGACATGGGTTCTATCAGCGCCTGATTGCCATCCCTCAGGTCCACACTGCACCAGCGTGGTGCCTGGCTGATAACCTGATCGGGCCAGGTTCTATCCTTCAACGCGATAGGCTCAAACGGCTTGTATTTATGAAAAGGCATCGTTTTATCAACGGCCTGCTCCGGTGCTTTTACTCTGGTATTACTGTTCATATTACTTATTCTCATTCATTGAAGTTTTCTCGTCGAAACGAGTTTCAAAAGACAATGCAGGAGTTTGTATAGGCCGCCTACAACGGCAGTGGTAGCAGTAGACGCGCACAGATCAGTGCTGACCTGCTAATGCAGCAAGCCAAAGGGGACAAAGTTGAGGAATCAAAGTTCATCATCGTTAAATTATAAACCACAATGGCGGCGAAAATATACTGCTGATATTAGCGCCTGCCAGGGTCAGGTCATCCGGCTTAGCCCTGATCTGTAGCGCCGTGCGTTGTCCACGTAATACAGCGCACTCATCTCCACCGCTTTAATCTGCTCGCTTGACAACTGCCTGATGACCTTGCCAGGCGAGCCCATCACCAGCGACCCATCAGGAATTTCCTTACCCTCAGGAATCAAGGCATTTGCGCCTATCAGGCAATTGTTACCAATTCGAGCGCCATTCAACACCACCGAATTAATACCAATCAGGGAGTTATTACCCACTGAGCAACCATGCAGCATTACCTGATGACCCACGGTGACATTCCTGCCAATGGTTAAAGGGTAACCACCATCGGTATGCAGAACAGCACAATCCTGAATATTCGAATTTTCTCCTACGGTAATAATATCATTATCACCCCTGATGACGGCGTTAAACCAGACACTCGAATTAGCTAGCAATCTAACCGATCCGATAACAATGGCACCTTCTGCTATCCAGTATCCCTCTGCTAATTCCGGTACTCTTTCATCCAACTGATAAATCATGAATTCCCCGTAAGCCAAATGATTTAACAAATACTAACATAATCATCTGACCCCAATGCCCATACCAAATTTCATAAAATCTTCCAGAATCAAGGCAGTTAATCCCCAAATTCTGAAATTTTGGTATTCATAAACTGGCGCAAACTGTACCTCGTTATGTCGATCAAGCTGCTCGGTGGCCACTCTTGGGTCGTTTAGCAAATATTGCAGCGGGACCTCAAATATATTTTCAATTTCATCGGGATTCGCCTGCAGAGCGGTTTCCGGGTGGACCAGGCCCACAAACGGTGTAACCCACAAGCCATACTTGGAAACAAAGGAAGCCAGTCTGCCTACCAGTTCTATATCCTGGGCCTGCAGACCAATTTCTTCCTGCGTTTCTCTTAAAACGGTGTCAACCAGAGAGGCATCGTCAGGGTCGGCCTTGCCTCCAGGCCAGGCAACTTCGCCAGCATGGCTACTCAATCCGGAAGATCTCTGCGTTAATACCACAGACGGTTTCGGACCTGACCGAAGCGGCACTAGAACAGCAGCAACATCTCTATGCTGGTGCTCGGCAGGACGCTCGGCAGGGTGGTAGGCGGCCAATCGCAATGTTATTTCTTCAATCAAAAGCAACTCTCATTGAGTGGAGAACCTTAAGGCGTATATACTGCGTCCATGAAATTCTGCGGTCAATGCGGCGCAAGCTTGCTCCAAAATATTCCAGGCGGCGACAATCGCCTGCGCTATGTCTGTAGCGCCTGTCACACCATACACTACCAAAACCCAAGAATCATTGCGGGCTGTCTACCCATCTATGAAGAAAAAGTACTGCTGTGCAAGCGTGCTATACAACCCAGACTAGGTAAATGGACGCTGCCTGCTGGCTTTCTTGAATATGGTGAGACCGTTGAAGAGGGCGCAATCAGGGAGACAACCGAAGAAGCCAATGCAAAAATCAGAATCATCGAACTCTATACGCTATTCAGTGTCCCCCATATCTCACAAGTCTATATCTTTTACCGCGCCCAATTATTGGATTTATCGTTTTATCCGGGCATAGAAACCACCCAAACAGAACTGTTTACCGAAGAAGATATCCCCTGGGACGAGATTTCCTTCCCGTCAGTGAGCGAAACACTAAAACACTTCTTTGACGATCGTCGCAACGACAGCTTTCGGTTTCATGAGCAGAATATTATCGTTCCAGACAAAAAATAATATAGCCTCTACTTCATAGACAGCATTGCATTAGACCAAAAATATTGGCCTATATACGAGCAGTTGCACCAGAAATAAATTAATCGAGCCAAGCCCGACCGTTACAAAACAGTTTCATCCAGGGGCTAAATTCTCCATAGGATACAGGGCTCCATGACCATTGACTGGTCCTGTAGACACGCTCTGGATGAGGCATCATAGCGGTCACCCGGCCATCCAGCGAGCTAATCGCCGTTAATCCATGAACTGAACCATTCGGATTCTCAGGGTATCGGGTTGCTGTTTGCAACTCATGATCCACAAAGTGCATCGCTGCTAACCCAGCCTGGTTGAGTTGATCATATCCACCCAGAGGAAATTCAGCCCTGCCTTCGCCATGAGAAACCACAACTGGCATATGTGAACCGGCCATTCCACGCAGTAAAATCGATGGACTTTCCTGAATCTGCACCAGTGAAAATCGGGCTTCAAACTGTTCGGAGCGATTTCCGACAAATCTAGGCCAAAGCGCCGCCCCCGGAATCAACGCCTTGACAGCTGACAGCATCTGGCAACCGTTGCAGACTCCTAAGGTAAAAGTATCCGTTCGCTCAAAAAAAGCCTGGAATGAATTTCGTACTCGCCCGTTAAATAGGATCGATTTTGCCCAGCCTTCACCCGCACCCAGCACATCGCCATAGGAAAACCCACCACAGGCGACCATGCCCTTGAAACCATTAAGATCAATCGAGCCAGATAACAAATCGCTCATATGAACATCAACTGCATCAAATCCGGCCTGCACGAATGCAGCTGCCATCTCAACCTGGCTATTGACACCCTGTTCTCTCAATATGGCGACACGAGGACGGACCCCTTTATTAATATTAATAGTGGCCAACTGCGACGACTGGTCCCAGGCGTAGGTCAAGCCCACTGACAAGCCAGGGTCATTGGCCGCAGCCAGGCCGGCAAACGCCTCATCGGCACAGTCCGGGTTATCCCGCAGCCTCTGAATCTGGTAGCTCACCTGGGACCAGCGCTGCTGAAGCACAGTGCGGCTGAATCGGGCGATTTCCCTGTCTTCCTGGACGACCCTTATATTTTGATCATGCCTAATCCTAGCGACTGAGCTTGCCTCTAATCCGCAGTTCTTTATCCCGGCTAAAACGGTGTTTACTTGATCTTCGGCAACTTGCAGAACTGCTCCCAACTCTTCGTTAAACAAAAAAGCCAGCGGTTCACTTTGTCGATCTACAATAATATCCAGACCACAATGACCTGCAAAACTCATTTCCGATAGCGTTGCCATTAACCCACCATCGGAACGATCGTGATAAGCCAGGATATGCTGACGAAAGCCATCATCCTGGACAAGCTGGAAAAATGCCCGTAGCACCTCCGGCTGGTCCAGATCGGGAACCTGTCGACCCATCTGAGAGCAGCACTCAAGTAAAATAGAGCCTCCCAGCCGCTGCTTACCCGCAGACAGATCGATCAGAATCAATTGACTCGGCTGAGACAGCAATTGCGCTGTCAGGGTATCTTCAATATCTGTCACAGGCGCAAAGGCCGATATAACAACCGACAGCGGGGAGGTTACCTCCCTGGCTTCATCATTTGCCTGCCAGCGGGTCTTCATAGACATGGAGTCCTTGCCAACAGGGATACAAATCCCTAATCCTGGGCAAAGTTCCATACCAAGGGCATAAACTGTGTCAAACAGGTTAGCGTCCTCACCTGGATGACCACTTGCAGCCATCCAGTTCGCTGACAACTTAACGTCCCGCAAATCTTTAATCTTTGCAGCAGCTATATTGGTGATAGCCTCTGCCACGGCCAATCGCCCGGAGCTCGGACTATCCAGCAGAGCAACAGGGCTACGCTCACCCATGGACATCGCCTCACCTGTGATCCCTTCAAAGGTCGTCGCCGTCACAGCCACATCTGCAACCGGAACCTGCCAGGGTCCGATAAATTGATCTCGCGCAACCAGGCCTCCGACACTGCGATCACCGATGGTTATTAAGAACGATTTACTGGCCACAGCGGGATGGCCTAGAACTCGATGAGTTGCCTCAACCAGATCAATCGTTAACTCAGGGTCTTTCCCCCCCTGAAGTGGCCGCCTTACCTCTTTATGCATCCGCGGCGGCTTGCCAAACAAGACATCCATGGGTAGGTCCACGGGTTTCTCCTGCAGCAATCGATCACTTACTTCGAGATGAAGTTGGTCAATGGCTGTGCCTACCACGGCAACAGGACAACGTTCTCGCAGACAAATCTCTTTAAACTGGGCAAGATCCTGTTCATTTACTGCCATTACATAGCGTTCCTGGGCTTCGTTGCACCAGATTTCCAATGGCGTCATACCTAATTCCGCATTCGGGATATCACGCAATTCAAACAAGCCGCCACGCCCGCCGTCTTTAACCAGTTCGGGTAAGGCATTAGACAAACCACCGGCACCAACATCATGGATAAACTGGATAGGATTAGCTTCACCCAACTGCCAGCAACGGTCGATGACTTCCTGACAACGATGTTCCATCTCCGCATTACCTCGTTGTACACTGGCAAAATCCAGATCAGCGTGAGCTGTTCCTGTGGCCATGGAGGAAGCTGCCCCGCCACCCAGACCAATCAACATTGCTGGTCCGCCCAGTACTACTAAGGCCGACCCTACATTCACCGGTCCTTTCTCGACATGTTGTTGCCGAACATTGCCCAATCCTCCAGCTATCATAATTGGCTTATGATAGCCTCGCCGTTCTCCTGCAAAGGTCTGTTCAAAAGTTCTGAAGTAACCGCAAAGGTTAGGTCGCCCAAACTCATTATTAAAGGCAGCCCCACCTAGCGGGCCATCGATCATAATATCTAAAGCGGATACAATTCGGTCAGGCTTGCCGTATTTAGTTTCCCAGGGTTCAGGCAAATCAGGTAACTCTAAATTGGAAACTGAAAACCCGGTCAATCCGGCTTTCGGCCTTGATCCCCGGCCAACTGCGCCTTCATCCCTGATCTCTCCACCGGAACCGGTTGCAGCGCCCGGGAAAGGGGCTATTGCAGTCGGATGATTGTGCGTTTCGACTTTCATGAGTATGGGTACCTGCTCATGAACGAACTCGTAGGATTGGTTTTGTGGATTCGGGAAAAATCTGGCCGACTGAAAACCTGCAATCACCGAGGCATTATCTTCGTAGGCGCTTAACACACCGGCTCCCTGGGAGGCTTGATAAGTGTTCTGAATCATATCCATCAGGCTATGTTCTTGAGCGTGGCCATCAACCGTCCAGGTCGCCCTGAAAGTCTTATGTCGGCAATGCTCAGAATTGGCCTGGGCAAACATCATCAGTTCAACATCGGTTGGATCCCTGCCCATCTCGTTAAAGGCCTGACTGAGATAGACAATTTCGTCCTCTGCCAATGCTAGACCAAGCGTCTGATTAGCTAAAACCAGTGCCTGCTGGCCATCAACCAATAAAGGCACTCTGGCTAACGGCTGAGGACTGCCTGACTCAAAGATCGCATCAGCTGACGCTGCATTATCCAAAACCTCTTCGATCATGCGGTCATGAATCAACTCTGCTAATTGTGACTGCTGGGTAGCAGTCAAGGCTGCCTCAAGCCCAAAAGCATAAGAAACACCGCGTTCTATTCTCCTCACCCTGCTGAGGCCACAGATCTGCGCAATATCCGTTGCCTTTGAGCTCCACGGGGAAATCGTTCCAATTCTTGGAATAACCAGCAATTCCAGATTAAAAAGCGGATCGATTTCATCTGCATTCAAAGGATCATCCGGCTTTGCGCCGTATGTTAAAAGACGCTCTAGCTTGCTGACCTCGGCATTTTCCAGAGGCTCGATAAGATCAACCAGATGCTCGAATCTGGTTGCAATCAGTACAGCAGGAATATCCGCAGCATCGATGGAATATTGAAGCTTCCTGGTTCGAAAAGCAGAGAATGCGGGTCCACCATTGATTTGCAACATATTCAGGATACGTCTAAAAAAAAAGTATTATAACGCTGCTGAACGGGACTTCACCCTGATATTGAGATGAACCTGTCATTATTCTAGATTTAAGTCATTACCTTACCGCGCATCAACAGCAGCAGTCGCTGGCTCACCTATCCATAACAGCCATTCCTGACTCAGTGATCTGTAACGGCCATACTGCAACCAGCTAATTGTTTCACAGTAAATTCGATTTCTTATTTCTGCCAGACTTTCGCCTGGTGGAAAAAAATGCCGTCAATAAGTCGCTACAAGCCTGTTCCTGGATTCCTTCACTCACCTCAACCCGATGATTCAAAAATAGTTGCTCAAAGAACCTGGCATTGGAAACCACAACGCCTGCTTTGGGTTCTCTGGCACCAAACACCAGTCTGGCTATACGCGCGTGCACCATAGCACCTGCGCACATACTGCAGGGTTCCAGAGTGACAAAAACTTCTGCGCCGTTAAGGCGGTAATTACCAACAGATGCTGCCGCCTGTCTTATGGCCTGAATTTCTGCATGAGCCGATGGATCATGACCCGTTATCATGGAATTAAATCCATGACCAACGATGACCCCATCAAGCACCACTACCGCACCCACAGGAACCTCTCCCTGACTAGAGGCCTGATGCGCCTGCAATAGGGCCTCGCCCATGAAATCTATATCCGTCATCTACACCAGCAGCCATTAACAATCGTCCTTATCCACATCTTATAGCGACAGAGCGACCCCGGTGAAACTTTCATGAAAGTGCTGCAGCAGATACGTCATCGCCAATGCCAGACTCAATGAGATCAGATCAAGAACCGCTTTCGGCTCGCTGACACCCACCTGCTTATTTCGCTTTAAGGAAGTCATTGCTGAAATCAGTACAAACGTCACAAAAGCACCAAAAAGAACCCATGAATGCAAGTCTGGATTGACAAGCATGTGCCCCAGTCCCCAAATCACAATACCCCAGGTCATGGGATGCTGAGTCCAGAGTTTCACGTAAGTGGACAAGTTCGCACTGATTAACAGCCAGAATGACAGGAACATCCAGTAACTGCTGAATGAGTAGACGGCACTGCCTATCGGTATTGAAAGTTCCAGGGTATGGACACTATCAAATCCGACCACCAGGCAAGCAAGGCCCGCAATACTGAATAAGGAATACAATCCCATGTAGGCAGACTGCCCGACTCTGTCAACTAACTGATTCCTCAAGCGAGGCAACAAACCCAGCCCGTGTACCCCGAAAAAGAGCGCGATGCCCAAGAAAAAAACCATGCCTGCTTCTCCCTTAATAATTAAAGCTAAAAGATCATCAAAAAGAATTACCCCGGTTCATAAACGCTTCTGAACTTGAGTAGAGTAAGCTCAAAGTATACCAACCTGGTTCATTCCTTCTGACAAAGTTACATTCCAGTCAATTTCAACCCGATAATGATTAGAAAATTCACCGGGGTCAACACTGGTATAACAAATCCCCTCAGTGGTGACCGAACCGACAACAATAGTGATCTGAAATAGCTTCCCTGGGCGCGCATAGGTCCGCAATTCGCCATATCGAAAAGACTACAACCCATAAATTCAGCCGAAAGGGTTTTTCTAGCGCTTTGAATACTCGCTCTGACGAGGGCCGGCCTGTTTATGTTATTGGTGACTTCTCTGCAGCAGCCACAGCCGCAGGTTATCGGTAACCGCCTTCCCGTTGGTTAACCTTTTACCTTCTTTCAATTCGCAAAGATCTTGCAAAATCAATACAGAGTCCAGTAGGCTCGGCACAATTATTAATCAAACAGTAGATTGATGCCAACCCCACCATCGCAGGAGGCAAGCGTGTCCCAAGCAGATAACAGCAGCATCTCTGATGCTATCGAAATCTATTTTGCAAGTATGTACGAATCCAGTGCAGACAAAGTACGACAGGTATTTCACGAGAACGCAAAAATCACAGGTTACATGCAAGGCCACCTTGTTGAGCTGAGCGTATCAGATTTCGCAGATTCTGTTGCCAGCCAATTGCCTTCTGCCGCCGAGAAAAAGGAACCAAAATTACTGGAGATTGAATCCATTGAAGTAGCCGGGAAAACAGCCGTGGCCCGGGTCCGAGACGGCTACCTGGGTTTGATTTTCCTGGACACCCTATCGTTCCTGAAAATAGATGACCGCTGGGTTATTTACAATAAACTTTTCCATATTGAAGGCTAGACCCTGTGCACTTTGTCGAGGAGGGAAAAACCAGCCGCGTCTTGCTTCAATGCTTAGCTTCTACTCGGCTAACCTATCTGCGCTGGTTTTACCTGCGCTGGCTTTAAAGAGTATAAGCCTGCGCACACCATGGCGGGATCAGATCGTTTTCTTGCAAAGCCTTCACCTCTTCTAAGTATCTTGGATCTCCATAAGCTTCAAACTCTGACAAGCAGGCCCAGGCATATTTCAGACTATGTTCCGGTTCAAGGGAATGACTCAAGGGCTGGAATACTCCCTTTGACGGACTTCCGACCGCCTTATGCGCAGCAAGGATAGCACCCGTCAGACAACTCCTTACCTGCTGGGGATCGACCAGCTGAGCGCAAATTCTAGCCGCCTGGGTCGCTGTTACCATATGCAGGGCAAAGAAATCCCGCGTACTCCGATAAATATCCAGCGCTGATTTCGCGCACGCAGCAAATGGGGCTGTACCCGTAGGGAATTCATCTTTCGAAACAAGCTCGATAATTCGCTGGCTGAACCTCTCATGTCTGAATTGCTGCGGTCCATTCCCAGCCTGATGTTCAAGCATCGACTCTAAATCAATGATTTCCTGTGGGTCAAAAGGAACCTCTCGATAGCTGGTAATCAGATAAGCCAAGCCAGCTGAAGTTTCTGCAGCAGACTGAAAATCGATAGCATAACCGAGTCGAATGATGGGATGAAAAGCCTGTAAGGCTATCCCGGGTACAAATTCGGGCAAAAATTCTGCAACTACTTCAGCTATTCCTCTTTGATCTATTTCGGAACGCAAATACAGCATCATGCCAAAATAAGCATCCGGATTTCCCACGGCACCGCGCCAATCACCACTGAGAGGATTCGATGAAACGGGCCTCAAACGCTGCCGGTACTGTCCTTGAAAGTCTTGCAGTTGAACATCATTTGCACCCAATCCTTTCATCGCACACAGGGTCATTGGCAAGTGATCACTATTCATGGAAGGCAGATAGTGGGGATCAAAGAAAATACCCTCTTCAAGCAGGTCGTCTAAATTCATGGCCAGGCTCCAGCCTTGATGATCTGAAAAGGTTAATCTGTCCGTTCTTATTATCACTTACCGGGATAGCTTGTAGTCTGGAACCAGCCCGAAAATTAAGATTCAGGAACATGCTTCTTTAATAAACGGGCCTTGAACAACAGCTTTCTTATCGCTGGACAATAACTGGTTGAACCGGGCTAGCTGACTGGGTCACTTGGCAAAAAGCTCACCATCAAACTGTTCTTCATTTACTGCCTTCTGCTACCTCGTCTTGGCCCTCGTCTTCTACTGCCTCTACTGCCCCGTCTTGGTCTTTCTCATCATCACTCGATGCCAGGCTGATAGCCGCTTTAACGGGAAGCTTGACTACAGTGACCACAGCTTTGGCGGCCGTAGCCACAGCGCTGGTTACTGCGATAGCTGTACAACTACTCAGACTACCCAATGACAGCCCAGACAAAACAAAAACCAGCACTTTTGAAATCATTTTACTGCAACTCCCTGACCTGATGACTTGCACTTGCCTTCTCCTCATCAGTTTACAAATTCAGTATTATCTCTATCCGATTTTAAAATTCAGTATTACCGCGAATACTAAACCGCTAATTCGTAGTATATTAATCGGCCGGGAGCGCTTACCCAAACATTGCGTCCTCAGGGCGCATCAACTACTGATCCATCCTAGCAGACAACACCCGCTATAAATCAAGGACAACAAATTTGAATAATAAAATCAGCACCTGTATCAATAACGTACACGGCCTATTGGACAAAGCACAATTGTGTTTACCCGACCGGATAGATTTGCGCTTAAAAACTAACCTTGTTAATCTCGCCCCGCTCATCAGTATAAGGTAATAACAATGAATAAAATTGGAGTATTAGGCGCTGGCACAATGGGAGCAGGTATTGCTCAATTATTCGCCAGTTCAGGCCTTGACGTAGTCCTACGCGATATTGACCATTCCTTCGTAGAAAAAGGCCTGGCCAGCATCGAAGGCAGTCTGGGCAGGCTGGTTGCCCGAGGCCAACTGCAAGCAACTGAAAAAGACGCCATTACAGCTCGAATAGAAGGCACCACAGATCTCAACCGTTTCTCAGGTTGCAATCTTATTGTCGAGGCAATAGTGGAAAACATGGAAGTAAAGAAAACCATATTTTCTGAAATGGATAACATCTGCCACCCCGAAACAATACTGGCATCAAATACGTCATCACTGTCGATAACCGAAATCGCCAGTGCCACGCTTCGACCGGACAAAGTCATTGGCATGCATTTTTTCAATCCGGCGCCGATCATGAAATTAGTTGAAATCATTCGCGGCATTGCCACTTCTCAGCAGACTGCGGATGCTGTTGTGGAAATAGCAAAACAAGTTGGCAAACAGCCAGTGGAAGTGGCCGAGGCACCGGGTTTTGTTGTTAACCGAATCCTGGTCCCCATGATTAACGAAGCCGTTGGTATTCTGGCCGATGGTGTTGCCAGTGCCCAGGATATAGATGCCGCCATGAAACTGGGCGCTAATCATCCTATGGGCCCGCTCACCCTGGCAGATATGATCGGCCTGGATGTCTGCTTGGCGGTGATGGACGTATTGTACGAAGAATTCAGCGACCCTAAGTACCGCACACATCCCTTACTGCGAAAATACGTGCGGGCTGGCTGGTTAGGTCGTAAAACCGGCAAGGGCTTTTTTGATTACTGAGTTTTGATTCTTGAGCATTGATGACTGGATAAAAACCAATGCACAAGCCGATGACAGCAATTGTCATCACAGATTGATCCTGATGGCGCAGAGTTCCGAGGAAACGAGGGTTCACTAATAAGCGAATTAATGACCGAATTCGGGATACCTCGCCTGCCAGTTCTGAAGAAAAGCGGGTTCTGTCAGCAGCATAATCTCATCATTCACCGGATAGCTAACCGGATAAAACCCTGAACTGGAAACGCGACCTGCCTGAACTGCCTTCAGGGCAGCCTGTAAACTGGACACATCACCTGCTGCCAATTCCGGCACACCAGGCGGCCCTGCACCATGCGCCCCGAAAATCCGCAGAGCGCGATCATCTATGGCCTGGAGAGTCGCCGCACCCTGCAAATAATCACCCATATTACTATTTGGCAGAAAGCCATAAAGCGGTCCTGGGTAGATAAAGTCGCCTGAAAACAAATAACCCGAAGCGGAATCGAGCAGCGAAATCGAATCATCGGTATGCCCTGGGGTATATAACACCTTTAATTGCCTGTTACCCAGATCAATCGTGCTACCCGGTGCCAGCCACTGAGTAACACTCAGAGCAGGCGCAGCATAGCCTTCAGCTTCTCCCAGATGTTCATACCAGGCTACCTGCAAAGTCCCTTTTATTGAGCGTTTCCTGAGATGAGGCAGGTCGATCAGTGCTGTCCTCGGAAAGACAATGTCATTACCTATATGGTCATAATGCAGATGCGATGGAATGAAAGTCACTGGCAGTTGCGTTATCGATTCAACAACCCGGCGAATGTCCCGCTGTCCGGTACCGGCATCAAATACGATTGCCTTGGTCTCGCCGAGCAGAAGATAATTATAATTTTGCTGGTAATAGCGGGGTTCACCAATGGCAAATGTCTTTTTATCAATGGCCTGAACGGTAAAATAGTCGTCAAACCAACGAATATCATTTCCTTCAATTTTGACTTCAAGCAATTCCGGCGGTCCCTCCAGGGCCATGACATAAACCAAAAGACGGTGCCGACCTGTGACAATAGCCCCTGTAATAACCAGAACGCATAACAGTATCAGCATACTGAATTTAAAGTTAAGCATAGCTCACCCCTCCTGAGACTGGCCACATTAAACAACCCCATAACCCTGATATTTGTATTCCAGTCAGAGCAGCGCTGGGACTGGAATTCACAAAACCCACCTATTTTTCTCCTCATAGCTTGCCGGTCCAATAGGCACGACACTAACCTGGCAAAGCCGATACGGGACAGGAGAAAACCGTGGCAATAGTCTCGGACTGATGAAGCTAGTCACTGCGAGATGCAAAGCTGCCTCGCTTTATAAAACCAATTACCAGCTCTATAACCTCCGGCGCATCCATCAGAAATGGATGTGCATGGGTAACCGTAACAAAGTCCTTCATTCCGGCGACTTTTGTGCGTGCTACTGACACTTTGCCATCATCGGGATTAGGAAGAAACTGGGACAATATAGGATTAATGGTTGCCGTTCCCGCAATCACACCGAGTTCGAAGTCAACGGCGCCCAGGTTCATTGGCACGCTGCCTACTCCGGTACCCAACTGGGAACCGGCTGGACCATTGAGCAAATCAAATCCGGGAAAATCCTTCAGCCTGTCCACCACTTCACTGCCCTGGTTCGGCGGCGCTAACATAACAACCCGGCCCAACCTAGCGTTAGTATTTACAGCAAAATAGTAGCGAACCAGTATTCCCCCCAGTGAATGCGTAACAAAGTTAATTTTGCTGTCACTGGGACACTTATTGATACCCTCTTCGATGGCCAGAGAAGCCAATGTTTCGACCGTGTATTTCCGTGAAGGATAATCCACATTAACCACATGAAACCCCTGAGTTGCCAAGGCCTGCTCAATCTGCCGCATCGAACGACTGGTTCTTGTCAGGCCATGCAGCAGAATAACGCAATCGATGGTACCATCGATAAATCGATCGGCAGGCATTGTGTGGTTAACAAATGCACAGGCCAATATGAGAACCAACCATCTTGAAATCACTCACTATTCTCCCTCAAAAGGCAACAGGCCGTAATATTGGCTAGCGCTACAAAGCCCGCCAATAATAGACTGGATGACTCGGGTAAAGATTCAAGCATAAAGGGTGTCCGGCCACTGCCTCAAATGAGTCAGTACCAGTTTTCTGTACCGGTAGCATTATTTCAACTGTTTCTACTACTGAAATTCTTTACTTCAGCTGTTATCAACCGAGAAACGCTGACTCACCATTAATCGGGGATGTTCTGAGCAGTTATCCCCCAGTGAATGAAATAACCTCATATCAGCAGCGAACACCTCGCCTGGCTTACCCGTGAGTTCATGCACCTTCACCAGGACACCATCAACCTCAGCGGCTTCATGCATTAACTGCTCGCGCAGCAAATAGTGGCGATTCATTAGATCCGAGAAAAACGGCTTTAATCTGAGTTTTCTCTTGAGTTGCTTGCCGGACAGGTGGCGGAACTCACTTAATAACCGATGCGAACCGCTTACCACCAAGGTACCACCGCTTCTCGGCCTGACTTCATCGAGAAACGAAA
>DUBB01000049.1 GCA_012960535.1 Gammaproteobacteria bacterium | reverse complement strand
CCGCCACGCGAGAGATCACCGCCCCCTTTCGCCCCGAAGGCGGCGCCTATGGCCATGGGCGCACCCATGGGCACGACCACGGCCATGTCCATCACGCCGTTCATGATCACGACCATGCGCATGATCACGACCCCGCCCAGCACCACGACCACGCGCATGGCTGAAACCCTGCAGGCCGACGCGCTTCTGACGCTGGTGCAGATGCTCTCCCCCTCCTATCCGGTGGGGGCATTTGCCTATAGCCACGGGCTGGAATGGGCGGTGCAGGACGGGGCGGTGACGGATCAAGATGCGTTGGCCGACTGGCTGTCCAGCGTGCTGCGGCACGGCGCGGGTCAGGCCGATGCGCTTTTCCTCGCGGCGGCCTATCGCGCGGATGACCCGGCAGAGATCGACGCGCAGGCCCGCGCCTTTGCCGCCTCTGCCGAACGGTTGAAAGAGACCGTGCTGCAAGGCGAAGCCTTTGCCCGCGCAAGTGCCGCGATCTGGCAGGTCGACCTGCCGCCGCTTTGCTATCCGGTTGCCGTAGGACGCGCGGCGCGTCTGCAAGGGCTGCCCCTGCGCCAAACGCTAGAGATGTTCCTGCACGCCTTTGCCGCCAATCTTGCCACCGCAGGCATGCGCCTTATCCCCTTGGGGCAGACCGAGGGGCAGATCGTCATCCGCGCGCTCGCGCCGGTCTGTCTCGAAGTTGCCGAGGCAGCGGCAGCAGGCACGCTCGACGATCTCTCCTCCACCGCCTTTCTAAGTGACATCGCCGCCATGAAACACGAAACCCAGTATTCGAGGATTTTCCGCACATGAAACGCAACAATGGCCCTTTGCGGGTCGGCATCGGCGGCCCCGTGGGCGCGGGCAAAACCACCCTGACGGCAGCGCTTTGCCGCGCCCTGCGTGACCGGCTGTCAATCGGCGTGATCACCAATGACATCTACACCCAAGAGGATGCCGAAGCGCTGATGCGGATGCAGGTGTTGCCCCAAGACCGGATCATCGGGGTCGAGACCGGCGGCTGCCCGCATACGGCAATCCGCGAAGATGCCTCAATGAATCTGAATGCGGTGGCCGAGCTAAATCAGAAGTTTCCTCAGCTGGACATTATTTTTATTGAAAGTGGCGGCGATAATTTAAGCGCGACCTTCAGCCCTGAACTGTCAGATCTCACCATTTATGTCATTGATGTGTCCGCCGGTGACAAGATTCCGCGCAAAGGTGGCCCTGGCATTACCCGGTCCGACCTCCTGGTAATCAATAAAACCGATCTGGCACCCTATGTTGGTGCGTCGCTGGAGGTAATGAAAACAGATTCGCAGCGTATGCGAGGAGAGAGAAAGTTTACCTTTACCAATTTGAAGAAGAATGATGGCGTAGATGTGGTTTCAGCGTTCATTGTTGAGCAGGGCATGGTCTGAGATTGTTCTAAAAGAGCACAATCGACACCAATAAGCTGAATCGCTAAGCGGCCGTAATGGCAGGTAACACAATGAGCAGAGGAGTTATGAGATGAAAACAGTCCGTCTGGGTGAGCTGGAAGTGAGCGCTATTGGCCTGGGTTGCATGGGTATGTCGCAGGCGTATGGTGAAGCGGATGCGGCAGAATCGGAAAGAACCCTGCACCGAGCCCTTGATATAGGCGTCAGTTTTCTTGATACAGCCAATGCCTATGGTATGGGCCACAATGAGAAACTCATCGGCCGAGTTTTAAAAGCTCGGCGTGCAGAAATTCAGCTGGCCACTAAATTTGGCATTACCCTGGTAGATGGCCAGCGGGGTATTAATGGTCATCCGGATCAAGTTGAGATGCGCTGCGATGAATCCCTGAGCCGACTTCAGACCGACGTCATTGATCTTTATTACCTGCACCGTCTGGACCCTTTGGTCCCCATTGAAGATACCGTGGGTGCCATGTCTCGCCTGGTGGAAAAAGGTAAGGTTCGCTATTTAGGTCTGTCTGAGGTTTCATCTGTGACGCTGCGACGGGCCCATTGTGTTCATCCCATTTCTGCAGTTCAGTCTGAGTACTCTTTGTGGACGCGTGACCCTCATAGCCATGTGTTACCTGCGTGCGACGAATTAGGCGTTGGATTTGTGCCATTCAGCCCGATGGGTAGGGCCATTCTGACAGGCACCATAACGGGCCAGGATTCAATCCGGGAGAGCGGTGATATGCGCACCACCATGCCGCGGTTCCAGGGTGAAAACCTGCAAGTGAATCTGCAACTGGTGGCCAGATTAGGATTGATTGCAGATTCGCTTAATGTCACTCGTGGCCAGATCGCCTTGGCCTGGTTACTGGCACAGGGAGACTTTATTGCTCCTATACCGGGCACAAAACGAGTTAGTTATCTCGAAGAAAACGCGTCTGCCGCAGACCTTGTTCTCAGCGATGAGATCATCGGCCAGGTAGATAAGGTGTTTAGCCGTGACAATGTGGCCGGTGAGCGATATACAGCCGCAGGCATGAAATCACTTGACCAGGATGAATAGCCAGCTTTATGAGTAAAACTGGCTGGTCCAGATCTCTGCTGATGACACCGCTTCTTTAGTCGAATTTCTGCTCAACTAAAACGGCGATTTTTCGCTTTGCGGATTCTTTTTCGCTGCCTTGCAATTCCTTTGAAGAAGGCTAAGGGGTTCATTCGAAAAATGCGCCATACCAGGCGCATGAGGTGCGGAGCAGCTTTGAACCCCAGCGTCTTCTGGCCATTGCCAGCAAACAGGCTCAGTTGGGGTACATCGATTACGTCTATCGGTACCGTCAGGGCAAAATGTTCGGTACGGGGTATCAGGCAGGTGACTTGATTACAGGCCTGGTAGCGCACGCTGATTTCCAGGGTCAATTCAGTGACGGTGAGGGGTTTGAGTTCGGATGCGACTTTAGATAAAGCATATATGGGTATCTGCACATCTAGCTGACCGGTCCAGACCGCCAGTTCAAGATTCAACTCCTGAAGCCATAGCGACGTAGTCGCTGGCAGGATGGCTTGCTGCACGACCAAGCCATCGGGTCCATTTACGTTGATTTCGACGGGAATCATCCCTGCAGGCGCTGGCTTACCGTAAAGATGTAATCCTGGGCTCATTTCAAACCGAACGACAACTCTGCGTTGTGCACCCTGTTTTATGGCGCCACCCAGCAGGCCGACCCGGACGCGAATATCTTCATCACCAGCCTGCATGCTTGTCTCTGGATCACCCAGACTGACCTGCCCTAGCGCTGAATCGATGAGTACCTGGGGGCTTTCTCGACATTTGTAGCTTTCCAGAAAGGTTTTATAGATGACCCTAGCCTGCTCATCGGCTACGTAGCTTCCTGGATAGGGGATACCATAGATCGGGATATCACCTGGAAGAACGGTTTCGTTGAGAATTCCATATTGTCGAATGACCTTTGAGTCTTTATCGGAGAGCATGGTGAAGGGCGCAGCAGTTGCATCTATATAGGCTTTAAGTGCCAACTCATCGTCATAGGAAACCACAATCAGGTCAATCCCGGCTGCTTCAAACAGGCTATAATTTTCCCTTAACTCACCGAGTTGGGTCAGACATGGGGGTCACCAGACGACTGAGCGAATGAAGCTCAGGACAACTTTCCTTCCTTGGCGATGTTCTTGAAAGTTTACGAGTCGTCCCAGGTGGTCCGGTAAAGTAAAGTCAGGCAGATACTCACCCAGGGCAGGACCGGCAGGATGACCATTCGGGATGCTAGCCCTTGCAGGATGCTCCAGTGGTGCAGGGGCTTCAAATCCCAGATGATCTGTTTCGTGGATCGCCATAGCGTTACTATACAATAAGTGACTGGTGTGGAAAAAGATCAACACCCCTCGACAAGCGCTTAGTCGAGCTTACAATTAAGGACGGATGATTGTAATTTTGTAAATGGTCAGGCCATAAATTTATGCGGGGGGTCTTCTGTTAGCCTCACCGATCGAGCAAGAGCCAAGCTGGCGAGTTGACGGATACTTTGATCAATCATCGTTGCAGTGCGGGTCCAGGCATTTATGAGAATGGGTTTTCCTCGTTTACAGTCCCCTCGCCGGCGGTGATAAACAGCATTGAGGTGGGCTGGGTTGTTCGGGCGGTATGCCAAGTATCTTTCTTTATTAGAACATAATCGCCCTGTACCGCAAGGTGTTGCGTGTTTTCTTCGCGATCCTGCACGGTAACCAGATCAGCTTCGCCGCTGAGCAATAACACGATTTCATCGCCAAGGGGGTGTTTTTCCCACACTCCCCAATCTTCATTGAATGAATGCTGTGAAAGCAGGATGTGGTTAGCAAAGCCATCGAATTCGTGCTCGAGTTCATTGTAGAAGTCAGGTGACAGTGCTTTAGTGAAGAATTCCATGGTAGGGCTCAGTACTGCTCTGGTCTTGTTTATCTGCATCGATATAGCTCCTGCAATATCAAAGATGGTAAGTTAAGTCTAACCTCAATAATGAGTTAGATAACCGATGAGTGAAAATAACCTTGCAGGCAACCGTTACCGGGCATCATCCGGCCGTTACTTTGAAGAATTCACGGTAGGGGATATTTACGAGCATCGACCTGGCAGAACCATTACAGAAGCCGATAATACCTGGTTTACCTTGCTGACCATGAATCAGCACCCCATTCATTTTGATGCTGAATACGCCAAATATTCGGAATTTGGCAGACCTATTGTAAACAGCGCGCTGACCCTGGCGATTGTGGCAGGCATGAGCGTTGCAGATGTGAGCCAGAAGGCCATCGCTAACCTGGGCTGGACCGATATAACGCTACCAGCTCCGGTTTTCAACGGTGATACCCTGTATGCGGAGTCTGAAGTGCTGGAAAAACGAGCATCCCGGTCACGGCCTAATCAAGGTATCGTAGCAGTTGCGACCCGGGCTTTTAACCAGGACCAGGTGCTGGTAATGGACTATAAGCGCACTGTTTTAGTCCCTAATCGAGGATTTGCAGTTGAGGATCGGATCACACAGGAGTCATAGCCTATGCAACTAACCAACAGAGATGGGCAAACCATAACCCAGGAAGAAGAAACATTGATTCTTGATAGCATCAGGAAATGGCTGGATCGTGATGTTCGCGATCAGGTGCTTGAGCTTGAACATGCAGATGAATATCCCTATGAGATGGTGGAGCAGATGAAGGCGCTGGGTCTGTTTGGTGCAACCATCAGTCCTGCGTACGGCGGCATGGGATTGCCCAGTACAACCTATGCAAAAATAGTGATAGCGATATCCGAGGTGTGGATGTCGCTTACCGGTATCTTCAACTCTCACCTGATTATGGCAGCGGCCGTTGAACGGTTTGCGACTGACGCGCAGAAGGCCCGCTTCTTGCCAAAGTTTGTCACCGGTGAACTGCGCGGTGGCCTGGCCCTGACTGAGCCTAATTGCGGCACTGATCTACAGGCGATCCGAACCAGGGCCGTCCGTGATGGTGATGGCTATATTATCAATGGCACTAAAACCTGGATATCCAATGGCCGGGAGGGTAACTGTGTGGCACTACTGGTTAAAACCGACACGCAGATAGAACCGAGACATAAAGGTATGAGCCTGTTCCTGGCCGAGAAAGGACCGGGTTTTGATGTAGGCAAAAAGCTCGAAAAACTGGGTTATAAAGGCATTGATTCAGCTGAGCTTATTTTCGATGACTATCGAATCTCTGCTGATAACTTGATTGGTGGTGTTGAAGGCCAGGGCTTTTACCAGACCATGGGCGGGCTTGAGTTGGGTAGAATTAATGTGGCTGCCAGGGGAGTGGGCGTGGCCAATGCTGCCCTTAAAGATGCGACTTCCTATGCGCAGATCCGCGAAACCATGGGTAAGCCCATAGGTCAGCACCAGGCCATCCAGACCAAGCTGGGTGATATGGCAACACGATGCGCAGCGGCGCGGCTGCTGGTTGAAGATGCGGCGCGATCTTATGATCGCGGCGAAAGATGCGATATGGAAGCAGGCATGGCCAAGCTATTTGCCTCGGAAGCCGCACTTGAGAATGCCACGGAATGTATGCGTATCCATGGTGCCTACGGTTATTCTAAAGAGCTCCATGTGGAGCGCTATTACCGGGATGCTCCCTTGATGTGTATTGGCGAAGGTACCAATGAGATGCAGCGCATAATAATTGCCAGGCAGTTAATGCAGAGAAATCCGGTGTGATGCCATTGGCATGCACAGTTTAATAATTCGGAATTGACATGAAGCTCGAAGGCATTCAGGTATTAGATCTATCGTTATTTCTACCCGGACCCCTGCTAACGCAGATGATGGCAGATCAAGGTGCTGAAGTGATTAAGCTGGAGCCTCGCGGGTCGGGTGAGCCGAATCGGAGTATTGGCCAGAAACGCGACGGTGTTTCAGTTTATTTTGCTAATACCCATAGGGGCAAACGCAGTGTGCAGTTAAATTTGAAAACTCCAGCTGGGCTTGAGATGGCGATGAAACTGGCCGCTGAGGCTGATGTCATTGTAGAGGCATTCAGACCGGGGGTTATTAGCCGTCTTGGTCTTGGTTATGAGGCTGTCAAGGCAGTGAACCCGGATGTCGTTTATATTTCCCTGTCCGCGTTTGGCCAGGACGGTCCTTACCTTAAAAAACCCGCTCATGATCTGGCCACAGAGGCTTATGCAGGCGTTCTCAGTACCAATCTTGGCTTTGATGGCAAGCCGGCGATGCCAGCCATTCCGGCAGCCGACATGCTGGCTGCGACCATGGGACTATCTGCGGTACTTATGGCGCTGCTCAGGCGTAAGGATACCGGCAGGGGCGATTATATTGACCTGGCCATGATGGATTCACTGATAGCCTGTCTGCCTAACAGTATGGGCTCCGTATTTGCCGATAGGGAGGCACCCAGCGTTAAACAAGAGCGCATCTGGGGTGGCAATGCCATGTACAACATCTACCAGACCGCGGACCAGAAATTCATCGTACTGGGAGCATCAGAAATTCATTTTGCCGAAAATCTGCTGCGCAAATTCGAAAGGCTGGACTTGTTACCTCTATGCGCGCAGCCTCCGGGGCCCAGCCAGGAACCGGTTCGTGAATTCTTTTGCGAAACCTTCCAGAGTCAGAGTCAGGATTATTGGGTTCAATGGTTCGAGGATGTAGACGCGGCATTTGCACCGGTGAACAGCCTGCGGCAGGGGGCAGATAATGAGCAGGTACGATATCGACAGATGATTGTTGTGGATGAAAATGGCCGAGAACATATCGGTATCCCTATGAAGTTTCTTGATGAGCCCGGGCAGGTCCATTTTGCTGCTCCCGAACTGGGCCAGCACAACACAGAGATAGCCAGGCGACTGGGCTATAGTGAAAGCCAGATCAGACAGTTGCAGGAAAGTGGTGCCTTTGCCTAGTGGCTGCTTCTTAAAGCTGTTGAGTTGAAGGAAACTCCAGAATCGGATAGGCAACCCTCAGGCGGTTGCTTCCTTAATCCTTGGGATGAGTTCCTGACCGTATTCAATGGCGTCGTTGTAGGGATCAAAGCCGCGGATGAGCACGCCATCAACACCAAGCTGATAGTAGGCAGCAATTGCATCTGCAACCTGTTTCGGGGTGCCCACCAGGGCAGTGGTATTGCCTGAACCAGCCGCTGCGGCAGCAATCGGCGTCCACAGCCGTTCATCGTGGATGTCTCCCTGCGCTGAAAGGCGTAGAAGTCGTTTGGCGGTTTCAGCCTCTGGTACTGCAGTCCGTGCTTTCACAGGGGTCACTGCAGACAGGATTGATTCGGCTTTCTGCCAGGCTGCAGATTCGGTCGATGCGATGATCGGGCGGAAGGATAGCTGGTACTTTGGTTGCCGCTGGTATTTCGCTGCCTGCTCGTTAATGCGTTGCATAATCTGCGCTGTGTTGGCTCTGGATTCTCCAAACAGGGCATAGACATCGGCATGTTTTGCGCCTACAGATATGGCTGGATCTGATATGCCGCCGAAATAGATGGGCACGTGTGGCGTCTGATACGAGTGTACCTCCGAATTTGCCTTTTCAACCTTGTAGTGGCTACCCTCATGATCGAAGGGTTGGCGGTTGAGCCAGACCTTCTTCATAACTTCAATATATTCGTCGGTTCTCGCATAACGCTGGTCATGGCCGAGGAAGTCGCCGTCCCTTCTTTGATCGAAATCAGAACCACCGGTGATGATATGTATCAGTAACCGGCCCTTGCTGAGGTTGTCCAAGGTAGCTATTTTTCGGGCTGCAAGGGTAGGTGCTATAAACCCGGGTCGGTGCGCTACCAGGAACTTGATTCGGCTGGTGTGGGCCACGCAGTAACTGGCAATCTGGAAGCCTTCCGCTGATGCTGAGCTGTAGCCCACCAGAGCTGCGTCAAACCCGGATGTTTCATGGGCCTGAGCGAAAGCAGCCAGATATTCTGCGTCGATACCACCACCGATGACGTGAACGGATGTTCCGTCTGATGGTGCGACTCCAATCATCCCCAGGACTTGCATTGCCATAGCTAGCTCGCGATAGTTCTCTGAACAGGTTGGCCCTGGTTCAGCTATTGAGACCTTAGGGTTATAACAATTTGTCGGTTAAATGTTAAGTGCTAGCCGCCGCAAGGCCAGGGTTGCCGCTTGAATCAATTGATCTATCGGCCTCATGATAGAAGTTGGCCGGGTCCGGCCTGCTATGGATAGCGGGTTAATATTCTTGTGCAAGCACTCCAGCCGGTAAAACCTGCTGGCAGGATCTGGGTTTAATTGGTTCAGGGTCTATTTGCGAATTGTGTTATGTTTGCAGTTCAATCAGCATCAGAATGCAACGTTGAATACGACAAGACGTGACCTGCTCAGGATAATATCGGGAAGTGTAACCGCCGTGGCTGTAGGCTCGCCTCTGCTGGGTTGCTCACCGGCCAATGAAACTGTGGTTGATGCAGATACCACGTCGCAAACAGGAATGGCACTCATGACCGATCAGCCTCTTCATTACAAAACCTTATCAGCAGTCGCAGCGCAGATCGCCCAGGGTGATCTCAATTCTGTTGATGTCACTGGTGCGCTGCTGGCGCGGATCGATCATCTTGAACCTCGTCTGCACGCCTATATCGCGGTGATGAGAGAACAGGTTCTGACTGCAGCAGCGCAAGCTGATGTGCTCCGAGACCAGGGTAAGATTCAGGGGCCATTACACGGCGTACCGGTTGCAGTTAAGGATCTGTGCCATAAGGCAGGCTGGGTTACCACCGCCGGGCACAGCTTTCGGAAAAATGCCATTGCCGACTTTGATGCGACCGTCGTCGCCAGACTCGAGGCAAGCGGTGCCATATTGCTAGGTAAGCTGGCAACAACGGAAGGCGCTATGGTGGGCTATCACAGAGATTTTCAGGTACCGCGAAACCCCTGGGGAGACCTGGATCGTTGGCCAGGGGTATCATCCGGCGGCTCAGGTGTTGCAACCGCAGCTGGGCTTTGCTTTGCATCGCTGGGCACTGATACAGGTGGTTCTATTCGGTTTCCATCAGCGGTCAATGGCATTGTCGGGCTAAAACCAACCTGGGGCAGGGTAAGCCGTCATGGTGTACTTGATCTGGGGCCCACACTCGATCATATAGGGCCCATGACCCGCAGCGTGCGCGATGCAGCACGAGTCCTTGGCGTGATAGCCGGGCATGATAGCAAAGACCCCACATCGCTCGCAGATGCCGTGCCAGATTATGAGGTTGAGATGGAAAAAGGCGTGCAGGGCCTTCGTATTGGTTGGGATAAAGACTTTGCTACTCGGGATGTTGAAGCCCATGTCGCAGAGGCAGTCACCCAGGCCGTATCACGGCTGGCAAGCCTGGGAGCAGAGATTGTTGACATCAGGGTACCGCTTCTCGAAGAAGATGAAGTGGCGGCGTGGGGTGTCATAGCAGCCTCGGAGGCTGCTGCCGTTCACGAAGCAACTTTCCCGTCGCAGGCCGATGCCTATGGCACCTACTTCCATGATTTTTTAAGTGAAGGGCGTAGCGCCAGCTCAGTGGACCTGGCCAAAGCGGTGTTTGCCCGAAAACGCGCGGCCGGGCGCATGGCGCCTGTTTTCCATGGCATTGATGTGCTGGCCTGCCCCACCCTGGCCAGCGAATCGTTTCGCTACAACCCTGAAGATGCTTATGGCGGCCTGGATACTAGTAAGGGCACCATAGCGGGTGTGCCTCTGGCCTGGTTTGCTCGCAGCTCACGTTTTATTACTGTGTGGGACTATAACGGGTATCCGACCTTGTCGCTGCCTTGTGGTTTTTCTCCTGAGCAGATTCCGTTGAGCCTGCAATTGGTCTCCGCGCCGCTCAATGAGGCCGCATTATTAAAGGCAGGCTATGCTTTTGAACAGGCTTCAGAATTTCATTCGCAGCACCCTTCGTTAGTCTAGTACCCTGGGTCTGCTAAAGCCCGGTTTTCGAACGTCGGATGCAGGCAGTAAACCTGGCCTGGCAGCATTTCCCGCTGCTATAGTTCAACCCTGATCCCTGCTGTAATCCTGAATTCTTCCGTATGTTCCTTGCCGGCGAGTTTATTAATGCTGATAAATCCAGTCCGCTGATCAGTTGAATGCTAGAGACTTGATGACCAATAATAAGTCCCCAGGGTTGTTGTGAGGTATTTCCAGACGACCGGGCCTGTTCGGAGTTCCTTTGTAATTCGAAGCAGGATAGTGTAAATCTGGATTACGTAATCACCATGCTGGATTGACCAGGCGGTTGGCTATCGAGTTGGCCAGGGATTGGCGAGCGCGTTAAGGCTTCACAGGAAAGATCAATGACAATGCCATTTGAAGGGTTAAGAGTGGTCGATCTATCGGATAACCTGTCTGGTGCGTTTGCTGCTCGGTTGTTCGCTGACTTTGGTGCCGAGGTGGTACTGGCAGAGCCTCCCCAGGGGCATGGGTTACGCCGCGAACCGCCGTTTCTTGACGACCAGCCGGGGCCTGAAAGAAGCGTACAGCATGCTTACCTGAACTGGAATAAATCCTCCCAGGTCTTTTCGGATACCGAGCAGTTGACGGGACTTGTAGCCGTGGCAGATGTGCTGGTTACCACACTCGATCCGCTGGCGCCGCTTCAGAGGGTTATCGACTGTCTGCCCGGCTCGGCGGTACATTTGTCCATTACGCCGCATGGTCTGGCTAATCCATTGTCAGGCCGGCCAGGTAACAACCTGACCATCAGCGCGCGTACTGGGTGGTCATTTATTAACCGGTATAAAGATGAACCGCCACTGCAGATGCCGAGAAACCAGTCAGGTTATGTTGCCGGTGTCGCTGGCTTTACAGCCGCCGCCGCGGCATTGCGCCGCCGGGATCATGGTGCGGTGGCTGAGCGGGTTGATGTCAGCGAACTAGAAGCTTTTGCCCTGACGGTTCATCCTTGGGGTATTGCTGCAATCTATGCTAATCGAGGTTTCTCCAATGGTCCAACCGGGGCGCGTCCACGGGGCGCGGCAGGTCCGTTGTGGAATCTCAGCGATGGGCAGATGAATTTCGGTATTGCTGATTTTCGTTCCTGGACCAAGGCCATGCAGGCTGTGGGGTTGCCTGAGTTTGCGCATCACGATGACCTGGTTGAAGACCTGGGTCGTCATTCCCGGGATTTAAGGTCGGTCTCAACAGGTATGGCGCGGTCCCTGTCAAAATTGAAGCGCTGGCCTGTTTTCCACCAGCTTGCCCGGCTTCGCTGTGTGATTGGCGTGCTGCAGAATATAGAAGATATCGTCACTAATGAACAAAATAGCGCCAGGGACTTCCTGGTTGACACGCTCATAGAAAATCGAAGCGTCCGTGCTGCCGGGGCGCCCGCGAAATTAAGCCCTTCCCCTTGGCGCCTGCGTCAGCCCGCGCCGCAGTTGCATAGCGGAGGGCGTGCATTTCACTGGCAACAGCAGGATAAGCCGGGCTATAAACGCCCGCCATCAACTGACCCTTGCCAGGAGGCACTCGCTAAGGGCCCTCTGGCTGGATTGCGGGTACTTAGCTTTGGCCAGGCATGGTCTGGTACCTTTGCGGCTGAGCTGCTGGCGCTGCTCGGTGCAGATGTGGTCCAGGTTGCGGCTCTGCACAGACCCGATGTATGGCGCAGGGTCAGTAATGAAGTGCCAGCAGGGCTCAGGGATGCCGGGCGTGTCCAGCATCCGCTCAACACCCAGGGGCTATACAATTCGGTTAACCTCAATAAAAGGGAAATCACCCTGGACCTCAGTCAGCCCCGAGGACGTGAGATCCTCTGGGAACTGTTGCCACGTTTCGATATTCTATTGGATAATTTCCGGCCTACTGTCCTGCCTTCCTGGGGTATAACGCTGGAAAAACTTCATGCGCTCCGGCCAGGCATGATCTGGGCTTCGATATCCGGTTACGGCGAGACGGGGCCTTATAGTGATTATCCTGCTAATGGTGCCACCACAGAACCGATGGCGGGTTTATCTTCGCTGCACGGCTATGAAGGTGATACTGGGATGAACACGGGCGGGCTTTATCCTGATCCTATTGCTGGATATTTCCTGATTGCCACCGTCATGGCTGCTCTGGCCCATCGTGATAACAGTGGCCAGGCTCAGCGAGTTGATCTTTCAATGATGGAGGCGATAACGGCCGTTTGTGGGGAAGCCCTGCTGGAACGGGATGCAACAGGTCATCTGCCGGTACCGCGAGGTAATCATCATCCACGAGTTTCACCGCACAATAATTATCAGGCCAGGGACAATGAATGGCTGGCAATAGCCACCGAAAGTGAAGCTGCCTGGAACGCGCTGGTAGCTTATACGGGAGAGTCGAAGTTATTGGCTGCTCGCTTTGCCAGTATGGCGTTGCGTAAGGCTAATGAACCTGAACTGGATGGAATCCTCAGCCAATGGGTTGCGCTGCAGGATGCCAGAGGTACCGAAAAGGCGTTGGCCGCGCTGGGGGTTACCTCATCAAGGGTTGTTCCGCTGTACGAGTTATATAGTGAACCTTATGCTCCTTTCAGAGAGTCAGGTTTTGTGTCTCTGGTGGATCATCCCCAGGCCGGTAAAACCTGGCTCCCAGGTCGACCCTGGCAGTTTTCAGCAGCGCCGTCATCACCGTTAACAGCTGCCCCTTGCGTAGGTCAACACAGCAGGGAGGTTCTGGCCGAAGAGCTGGGTATCGGCGAGCAGGCGTATGCCCTGCTGGTTGCATCGGGTATTACAGGCGATTTGGCTGGTCAATAGTTGGCTTATTGCTGGTGAAAATCAGGCATACTCAAGAACTCAAGTGAGGCGTTGTTATGGCTTTTAAAGCACTACTTATTGCCAATCGCGGTGAAATAGCGATTCGTATTGCCCGTGCAGCAGCAGACCTGACACTCAGGACGGTGGCTGTATTTTCTGAAGATGATGCGCAATGCCTGCATACTCGAATTGCTGATCAGGCCTGTGCTTTGACGGGGCTGGGTGCCAGTGCTTACCTGGATGCTGATGCCCTCATCGCCGCAGCAAAAGACCTGGGTTGTGATGCCATTCACCCGGGTTATGGTTTTTTGTCTGAGCAAGCCGAATTTGCCAGGCGTTGTGAAGAACAGGGCATCACATTTATAGGTCCGCAGGTCAAACATCTCGCCTTGTTTGGTGATAAAGCACGTGCCCGCAAGGCAGCGATAGCAGCGGATGTGCCTGTCCTTAAAGGTATAGACCAGGCCGTAACAGTTTCCCAGGCCAGCGCTTTTATGGCGTCTCTTGGCAATGACCGTGCAATTATGATCAAAGCACTTGCCGGTGGTGGCGGGCGAGGTAGCGCTCCGGTGACCGACCCAGGGCAACTGGAAGCTATTTTTGAGCGTTGCCAGCGTGAAGCCATGGCTGCCTTTGGACTGGCGGAAGTCTATGTGGAGGAATTTGTTGAAAGAGCCCGGCATGTGGAGGTTCAGATTCTCGGGGATCTAGGCGGGAAGGTCAGTCACCTGGGTGAACGGGAATGCAGTATTCAAAGACACAATCAGAAACTGATCGAAGTGGCACCAGCCAGCAATCTGTCTGCGACGATGAGAAATGACATTATCTCTGCCGCGGTACGCTTTGCCGAGCAGACAGGCTATAGCAATCTTGGCACGTTTGAATTTCTACTGGACGATAGTGGTGATCAGCCCTGTTTCTTCTTTATTGAGGCCAATGCCCGGTTGCAAGTTGAACATACTGTCACCGAAGCCGTCACTGGCGTTGACCTGGTGCAGACCCAGATCCGCCTTGCCGCCGGTGAAACACTTGATGAACTGGGCCTGGCTGATCCCGCCGTGAACTCTGCCAGTGGTTTTGCTATTCAGGCGCGGGTTAATATGGAGACCATAAGGGAAGATGGCAGTGTCAGGCCGGGCAGTGGCATTTTAACCGCTTATGATGCTCCCAGCGGACCCGGCGTGCGCACCGATGGGTTTGGTTACGCGGGGTATCAGACCAGTACTGCTTTTGATTCCCTGCTGGCAAAAGTCATTGTGCATAGTCGGAGCGCTGATTTTGCGGCAGTCGCGCATCGTTGCAACAGAGCCTTGTCCGAATTTCGCCTGGCGGGTGTGGCCAATAATATTCCCTTCCTGCAGAATATCCTTAATCACGACGATTTCACTCGGGGGGAGGTTCACACCCAGTGGATTGCAGAGCATCTGACCGAGTTGACTGTTACCGCTGCCCCTCAGCCGCAACGCTTTGTCGACAACAGTGCTGGTGCTTCCGTAACGGGCTTCGCTGGCGCCCGGGTTGATACCAGCGATCCCCTGGCCCTGTTTGACCACGATGCCAGGGTCAAGGCTGAACAGGCCCAGAATGCACAGGTACAGCAAACTGAGGAAGTCCGCGGACCAGAGGGTTCGGTGGGAATGAACGCACCTATTCAGGGTACCATCGTGTCGATCGATGTATGCATCGATGATGAGGTCAGGATTGGCCAGGCTGTTGCCGTTGTTGAAGCGATGAAAATGGAACACGTTATTGAATCGGATTGTGACGGTATTGTGAGAGATATCACCATGGCGATCGGTGATGTGGTGCGCGAAGGCTATCCCATCGTTTTTATTCAGGAAGCTGAGGTCAGTGTGGCTTCCAAGGCCGGCGTAGAAGAAGTGGATCTTGACTATATCCGGCCGGACCTCGAGGAAAGCTACCTTCGCCATGCTTATACGCTGGATGAAAACAGACCTGAAGCTGTGGCAAAACGAAAAGCCCGGGGCTTTCGCATGCCCAGGGAGAATATCCAGGAACTCATGGATCCGGGCTCGTTTAAAGAGTACTGGCCTCTGATCGTGGCTCGACAGCATCAGCGTCATGACATCGATAGTCTGCGCAAAAACACGCCGGCTGATGGCTTGCTTGCCGGTACCGGTACGATTAACGCGGACTTATTTGACGAAGAAACTGCCCGGGCGATGGTGGTGCACTATGATTACACGGTCCTGGCCGGGACCCAGGGTGGCCGCAACCACTATAAGCAGGACCGTATGTTTGAGCTGGCCTATCGATTCAGAATGCCGTTGGTGCTTTTTGGTGAAGGCGGTGGCGGCCGACCCGGGGATGATTCGACCGGCCCTGGCGTTGCCTTTGATACCCACACTTTTACTCAGTTTTCTAAATTAAGTGGCCTGGTGCCACTGGTCACGGTGGTCAATGGCCGCACTTTTGCTGGCAATACCGCACTGGTTGCCTGCTGTGACGTCATTATTGCGACCCAGGGATCTACCCTGGCGATGGGAGGGCCGGCCATGATTGAGGGTGGCGGGCTGGGTATTTATACACCCGAAGAAGTCGGACCCATGTCATTCCAGGTGCCCAATGGTGTGGTTGATATCCTCGTTGAGGACGAACGACAAGCGGTCCAGGTGGCCCGCAAGTACCTGTCTTACTTTCAGGGTGACGTGAAGACCTGGGAAGCCCCGGAGCAACGTAGGTTGCGCCATGTAATACCGGAGAATCGACTGCGTCTTTACGATATGAGAGAGATCATTAACACCCTGGCTGATGAAGGGTCTGTGCTGGAGATACGCGAAAAATTTGGTGTTGGGGTGATTACTGCTTTTATTCGAATCGAAGGTCGGCCCATGGGGGTCATCGCCAATAACCCACATCACCTGGCAGGTGCCATCGATTCTGATGGTGCGGATAAAGGCGCGCGCTTCATGCAGTTGTGTGATGCTTTTGATATTCCCATTCTGAGCCTGATGGATTGCCCGGGCATTATGGTGGGTCCAGATGCTGAACGGACCGGTTTGGTTCGCCACAGTGTCCGCATGTTCAATGCTGGTGCAAACTTGACCACCCCTTTATTTGGTGTCGTGGTCCGGAAAGCCTATGGCTTAGGGGTACAGGCGATGTGTGGTGCCAGTGCCCTGGTAGGGTTTTTTACAGTGGCCTGGCCAACCGCTGAATTTGCAGGGATGAATATTGAGGGTGCAGTTAAACTCGGCTTTCGCAATGAGCTCGCCGCTATTGAAGATCCGGAGCAGCGAAGCAGTGAGTTTGCCAGGCGGGTGGAGCGCTCTTATGAGAGCGCCAAGGCCATCAATGCCAGTGCCGGTGGCGGTCTGGATGATGTGATAGACCCAGCTGATACCCGGTCCTGGATCGCCAGTAGTTTAAAGCGCCTACCACCGCGTGTAGCGCGCACGGTTAAAAAGTATCCTTTCATCGATACCTGGTAGCCTGACTGGAAAGGCTGGTGTGAATAGCGGGCAACCGCTGTGAAAAATCATTGACAGAGGAAATTGACTGGAAGTAACAAATCCCGGGTTGCCTTTCAGACCGGCTGATTATAAAGGAGTTAAAATGGAGCAGAAACTAAAAGGTAAGGTTGCGGTCATTACCGGTGGTGCCAGGGGCCTGGGGCGGGGCTATGCGCTTCGCCTGTCGGCACTGGGTGCTGATGTGGCTATTATCGATCGTAATCTCAGTTCAGGCGATGTCTATGAATTTGAGGCGAAGCTTCGAACCGCTGAGTCGGTCGCCGTTGAATGCCAGCAACTCAATGTGCGGGCTATTGAAATCCAGGCCGATCTTACTTCTCGCGAATCAACTTTTACGGCCATAGAGGAAGTACTTGCTGAACTAGGCAGAATTGATATTGCTGTTTGTAACGCCGGTGGCGGTACCGCCCAGTTCGCTGATGAAATCACTCAGGCTGATGGGGCAGATGCTGTCGCCGACCTCAATACCCGGGGCACACCGGCATCGTGCGATGAAGATGTGCTGCAACGGGTAATCACTACCAATCTCAATAGCTGTATGTACACCTGTATGGCTGTTTCACCACATATGATAAAACAGTCGTCTGGCAAGATTGTTACTGTGTCGTCTACGGCTGGGCTGGAAGCCGGTTCTGGGTATCATCCCTATGGCGTTGCCAAGGCCGCGATCATTCACTATACGCGATCGCTGGCGCAGGAACTTGGCCCCCACAACATCAATGTCAACTGTATCGCTCCGGGCATTATCAGAACCGGTCGTCTCGGCGACCGTCAGCATCTGTCAAAATATATTGCACTGCGTCGAGAAGGCACCATTGAAGATTGCGCCAGGGTTGTTGAATTTCTGGTAACGGATCTGTCTGACTATGTTACGGGTAAAACCATCACCATAGATGGCGGCCAATGTAATCAACGATAGGAGGGTTAAATGGACTTAAAACTGAATGATCCGGGTTTGCTCAGGCACCAGGCATTTGTTAATGGTGAATGGCTTGATGCTGACGATCAGCAGACCCTGGACGTGATCAACCCTGCCAATGGTCAGGTGATCACGTCAGTCGCGCGATGTGGGACGCAGGAGACGCGCCGAGCTATCTCCGCGGCAGAAGCGGCTCAGAAAACCTGGAAGCATTATACGGCCAGGCAAAGAGGAGATTTACTTCGTAGCTGGTTCGAAGTAATGCTGGAGCATATCGATGACCTGTCGCGCATCCTGACAGCAGAACAAGGTAAACCCCTGGCTGAGGCTAAGGGTGAAATAGCTTATGGTGCCGGTTACATAGAGTGGTTTGCAGAAGAGTCAAAACGAATCTATGGTGACACTATTGCAGCGCCTGACAGCGACAAGCGAATTGTCTGCATTAAACAACCAGTGGGGGTGGTGGCGTGTATTACACCGTGGAATTTCCCCAATGCCATGTTGACCCGTAAGCTGGCACCGGCGTTAGCCGCCGGCTGTACGGTGGTGTGTAAACCGGCCAACGCAACCCCACTTTCGGCTTATGCCATAGCCGAACTCGCTCGCAGGGTGGGTATCCCTGATGGCGTGATTAACATTCTGACCGGGGTGACAGCCGAGATCGGCGCTGAGATGACATCAAATCCTGTGGTCAGAAAGCTGAGTTTCACTGGCTCTACTGAAGTCGGAAAACAACTCATTGAGCAATGTGCGGCAACAGTCAAGCGAACTTCCATGGAATTAGGTGGCAATGCGCCTTTTATCGTGTTTGATGATGCAGATCTTGATGCGGCCGTTGAAGGTGCCATGTTGAGTAAGTTTCGAAATGCTGGGCAGACCTGTGTGTGTACTAATAGATTGCTGGTGCAGGAGACAATCTATGATGAGTTTGTGCAGCGTTTCCAGAAAGCGATGGCTGGCCTGACCGTGGGTGACGGCTTCGCTGAGGGTGTGACCATAGGTCCATTGATTGATGCCGGTGCGGCCCAGGATGTGAGAGACTTCATTGATGATGCGATTGCCAAGGGGGCTATACCAATTACCGATGCAAGCGTCACTCAGGGTCTGGCAGATACCTTCCTTGCGCCGGTCATCCTGACTGGAGCAACGCCTGATATGCGTGTGTTCTCGGATGAAATATTTGGACCGGTAGCCCCTGTTTTCAGTTTCAAGGATGAAAAAGAAGCTATCGAGTTGGCCAATGACACCGATGTTGGCCTGGCCTGTTATTTCTATACCCGGGATATTGGTCGTATATGGCGGGTCGCTGAAGGGCTTGAATACGGTATTGTCGGCATTAATGAAGGCATTATATCGAATCCGATGGCACCCTTTGGCGGTGTGAAGGAATCCGGGCAGGGTCGTGAGGGCTCCAGGTACGGCCTGGACGATTACCTGGAAATAAAATACATGTGCATGGGTGGTATTGATCAATAATCAGCCGCTATCTTTGCAGGCAGTTAAGGGATAGACAGGGAGAGTATTATGCGAGTGGGTGAAAGACTGGCGGAACTATTGGTAGAAAATGGCGTTGAATATGTGTTTGGCGTCCCGGGCGGGCAGACTTTGCCGCTGTATGAAGGCATTAGTAAATATCAGGGCCGTATCGAACATATCCTGATGCGTGATGAGCGCAGTGCCGGCTATTCTGCCGATGCCTTTGCCAGAGTCACCGGGCGTATCGGGGTTTGTGATGGCACGGTAGGCCCGGGTGCAACGAACCTGGTCTCGCCTCTGGCCGAAGCGTATTGTTCGTCGATTCCGCTGCTCGCGATCGTCTCTGATGTGGCCCGTGGCTGGGAACACCGTCGTACGCGCGGTAACGCTTCACAGGCCATGGACCAGATGGAAATGTTCAAGCCAGTGAGTAAGTGGCAGGTCCGGGTAACTGATCCGAAGTCTATCGATAATATTGTCCAGCAGGCGCTGCGAGTTGCCACCACAGGGAAACCCGGACCTGTGGTGGTGTGCATACCCGATGATGTGGCCAGTGCCGACGTTGAATTTCGTGAACTGGTCAAGGGTGGCCAGGGGGCTGTGTTTCCGCGCTTCCGGAGTACGCCTGATCCAGCAGAAGTGACTCGCGCCTGCGAATTGCTTGGCAGTGCGGTCAGACCTGTTGTTGTTGCTGGCGGCGGTGCTCACATTTCAGGCTGCTACTCACAGTTAAGAGAACTCATTGAAAAGACAGGTGCGGCCCTGGTGACATCAATCTCCGGTAAAGGCATGGTTGAAGAAACGCACCAGCAGGTGTTTGGTGTTACCGGGACCTTTGGCAATCCGGTAGCACGGGATATCGGCAAGCAGGCAGATGTAGTCTTACTGGTGGGCTGCAAAGCGGGGCAGCTTACTACGTTTAATTATCGTTCACCTTCTCGTGAGCAGACAGTCATTCATCTGGATGCAGACCCGGAAGAAATTGGCAGGAACTATCCGGATAGTATCCCCCTGCTCGGAGACGCAACACTCGGCCTGGAGGCTTTGCTGGCGGGTCTTACAGATACAGCCGCAAGCACCAGCTGGGACTTTGCAGCCCTGAACCGGCAACTTGAGGACTGGCTGGAACAACAGACTCAAACAGAAAGCGCATCGGTGCCACTTCGTCCTCAAGCGGTGATGGGCGTGGTCAGGGAATTTCTGACCGATCAGGATCTGGTTGTCTGCGATGCCAGTCTTGCCTCTGGCTGGGCATCGGCCTACCTGACGTTTGCACAGGCCGGTCGGCGTTGTATTGCGCCAAGAGGTCTGGCTGGGCTTGGCTGGGGTTCTCCAGCAGCGATCGGAGCCAGCCTGGCCAGGGAAAAGGCGACTCGTATCCTGCACTTTGCCGGTGATGGTGGGTTTGGTTATTCTTTGCAGGAGATGGAGGTTATGAATCGTTTTTCGCTGCCGATAGTATCCATCATCTTCAACAATGACACCCTCGGCTGGATTAAACATGTACAAAAGAATCACTACGATCAGAACTATGTTTCTACAGACTTCGCGCACATTGATTTTGCCACTGTGGCCAGAGGTTTCGGTGCTCGCGGCTACACGGCGACTAATATTGAAGAGTTCCGGGCGGCCCTGGACAATGAACGTGATCCTGAAGGCCCTGCTGTGATCGACGTTATCTCAGATCAGTGGGAATCACCGGTCCAGGGCTTGTAACAGGAAGACCAAGGGGGGAAGTAGCTATCATGGAGCAGAAACTCAAAGGCAAGGTTGCCCTGGTCACGGGTGCAGCCCGGGGAATTGGCCAGGCACATGCACTGCGGCTGGCTGAACTCGGCGCTGATGTCGCCGTTAACGATATCGACCTGCAGTCTTTTAAGGAATTTGATGAGGATATTGAAGCGGCTTCCGTCGAAGCGCTGGTTAGTCGTCACAATGTACGTTGTATCGGCTATGAGGCTAATGTCTGCAATGAAGACGAAGCGAAAGGCATGGTTGATCGGGTAGTCAGCGATTTTGGGCGCATTGATATCCTCATAAACAATGCCGGCGGTATCGCTGGAAAGCCAGCTGATAGTTTTGCCTCATCAGTCTCCTTCCAGGACCTGACAGCCACCCTTGATCGTAATCTGATGGGCACGATTTTCTGTTCCCAGGCCGCCGCAGGACACATGCGACCCAGGGGCTGGGGGCGCATTGTGAACACGTCTTCCCAGGCAGGTCTGCGATCCCAGGGGGCCGGCGTCTATGCTTCCTATGGTGTGGCTAAAGCGGGTGTGATTGCTTATACCCGGTATCTTGCTCAGGAACTGGGTCAATACAACATAACCGTAAATTGCCTGGCGCCTGCTTATGTGGCGACTGAAAGGTTAATGCGACAGTCTTTTCGGCGTGTTAATGATGTCTCAAAGGAGCTAGGCGTGCCGTTGAATCGGTTAGCAGAACCAGAAGACATCTCTAAGGTCATGGAATTCTTTGTTACCGATCTGGGCGATTATATTACCGGTCAGACATTGTCTGTGTGTGGCGGTGCAGTGAATTTCTAGTTAGCCCGGCTCAACTGAATTGATCTCGCTGTTACAAGGTCGTCGATGGGCGTCGAAAACGCCTGAGCTAGTGCCATGATCGCCGGCTACTATGCTTGCATGAGTTCGATGATCAGGCCGCTTAACCTGCCCCGGGTATCGATATAAACGGCGCTGCGATTATGACTGCCGGCTGGCTTAATACTCAGAATTACGTCAAAGCCTTGCGCTTCCAGTTGTGCCGTCTCGGTTTCAAGATCCTCAACGGTAAATGCGATATGGCCGACACCTTCGCCCTTTGTTTCGAGTAATTCCCTGTGTACGGTGTCGCCCTGTACAGGCTGGAGTAGTTCTATGCCCAGCGGGCCGATCTGGCCCATTACGGCTCGGGTTTGCACGTTGGGGTCAGGCGGACTTCCATAGACCAGGTATTCTGCAGCTTTGCTGCTGTCAATAACAAACGTCTGTTTGAAGGATGTTTGTGTAGTCAGGGTGCCATAATCTTGTATTGATTTGTCAAGATCAGCTACCGGTATGCCGATGTGATGAAACGTCCAGTTTTCTTTCATGAGGAATGTCTGTCTTGGGGTTATCAGTGAGCATATCGCGTAATGGCATGCATTGCAGGGTTGGGTGGGTACAGTGTCTCGATCGATTTATATCGGAGTTGCTAGCTGCAAAGTGTATAGTCCAGCATATATAGGTAGTGTTTGGCTGTTTAGAGTCGGCAGGGCGCCCGGGCGAGTTGCCCTGATGATTAATCTGACCAGTTTGGGAGGTGGAACGATGAGGAAATTAACCATACCAATTTTGCTGCTGCTGGCAGCAGGGTCACTACCCACAGAATCACAGGGGACCGAGACGAACTCAGAAATACTCCTGGATTCGCAGGGGCACCGCTTTGATGATGCAAGGTATGATGCTATCCGTGAGCTGCACAATCAGGAACAACGAGGCATCGCGAAATACCGGGCAGGAGAATATAAAGAGGCCTACAGTCTGCTGTCAGAATCCGCCCGTAAAGGGCTGAAACGCTCACAGCATACCCTGGCGCTCATGCATATCGCCGGGCAGGCAGTAGCAAAGAATATCCTGGTTGGTGTGGCATTGCTTGGTCTGGCAGCTGAATCAGGCGATCGCCAGTTAAAGAAGGAATATGCTAAAGCTGTCAATGCTATTCCGGATAAGTACCAGAAGCTTGTGAGAGAGCAAACACAGTATTATATCGCCCGCTATGGCATGGATGCTCAGGGTATCGTCTGTACCAAGGTCAAGCGAACCGATTCAAACTTTAAAATCCTGAAGTGTTATAAACAGCTGGGAGACTTTAAAGACCTGGCCTGGAAGCCTGAGTAGGGGGCCACCGAGGGCCACGCTTGTTACAAGGCGGTATATCAAGGGGTTATATAATGAAAAGTAAAGTATGGTTTCTGGTTTTACTGGGTTGTGTGCCTCAGCTGGTCATTGCGGAAGGTGCTGTTGACGATATGGCGGCGGTGCTGGTAGGGCTCAATCATTTCCCGTCGGCCGCTCATAGACAGACGCTCGAGGCAATTGTAGCGGATGCAGTCGCGACCGAGGATGAGAAGATGCTGGCCCAGATTATCGCTCGTATCGCTCATAAGGTGAGCTCAGCAGATAGGGCGCAACTGGAAAATATCCTTTCCCGTGGAGATACCTCGGAAGGCATCAGAACCCTGGCGACTGCAGCCCTTAATATTAGTCACAAAGTGAGCAGCGATGACCTGGCTGGGCTTAAAGCGATGAGTGATTGAGCGCCCGGAGCTGCAATTGAGACTGGCCCGTGTTTGGTAATTGGACAGGCCCTCTCTCCCCGGGCTAACGCGCGGTTCAGGAAGCGGGGATAGGGCGATATCGACAGTTTGATCTGATAAACGCCAGGTTGTTGGCCATGCCGACCAGGTTGCTTTCGACAAAATTGAGGCTGTTTTGCAGCTTAGCCACCTCGTCGCCAATGTCGCTGATGTGCTCCTTCATGGTAGCTGTGGAAGCGCTTGCTGGAACACTAGCAGCCTGCCCTTCGGTGAACGCGTTATGGTGTTGTTGCAGACTTTTTTCCAGGGTAAGCATTCTGCCATAGATGTCATTTATGCTGTAAGTCGGCATGACGCTGTCAGCGGACGCAGCCTGGGCAGTCTGCACAGACCTCGCATTAACGATATCGTTAACCAGGTAGTCGACCATAAAGGCGCTGAGTATCAGTATTTTGTTCATAGGTTTTTCCGGACATTTAAGCCATTTGAATTATTGGTTTATGTTATCTGTAACAGGCGTCTTTTCGGTTGAATGTGGTGCTATCAACCACCCGGATGCGTGCAGGGCTTTTGCTTTTTTTATCTGGCTGCAATCATGACCACCCTGTCGTAGATATTCAAAACAGCTTGGCATACTATTTCCAGCGAACTAGTTTATTGATTCAGGGTAATCAAGCTGATTGGCTCCTGAGAATAGCGGGTTGTGTCATTATTACTCTGGCAATAATCTGTTTTCGGGTTGACCATTAAGGTCAGACAGGATCTCCAGGCAGGCTCTGCGCATTGGCTTAAACCGCCTGACGGGGCAGTAATGGTGCACTTGCCCGCCTGGCGCAAGTGACCTACTCGGCTTGTTCAGGCAAAAACATGGCGAAGCCATTGCTATTGGCCAGTTAGAAATCGCTGACGGCTCAGAGCGGTTTCGATGAGGTGTCGCCAACGAACCTGATGCACCCTTGAGATTGGATACGGGTATGAACATGAAGCGGTTGATCTTTTTACTGTGTACAGTTTTGTTGACTGCCTGCGCCGCCGTTTTTCAGCAGGTAGCGGTAACAGCGGCGCACTACCGAGTGCAAGAAAATGCAGTTAATTATGTGTACTGGCAACCCCTGTCCGGGCAGTATGCGCTCAGCCCAGTGGTGGGTGCAGACCCTGAAACGTTCGAACAATTAAGGGCGCATTACGGTAGAGATCAGAACGCAGTTTATAGAGGTAATCAGGTTATCGAAAAGGCCGATCCAGATAGTTTCAGGTTTCTCAATGAATTTTATGCCGTAGATAAAAGCCATGCGTATTTTGACGGCCTTATGCTCATGGGCTCAGATTCCGATACTTTTGCGTATTTAGGAGATAGCTGGGCAAAGGATAAGTCAGACTATTACTATACGGCCATTAAGCTCGATGTGTGTGATAGGGCGTCATTTGAAATAATCAAGCCTTTCAGAGCCAGAGACAGTAATTGTTATTTTTATATGGGCGAAAAAGTTCCCATCCGTGATATTGATTCCCTGGTAGTTCTTTCTGCCTCCTATGCCAAAGATAAGCGCTATGTTTACTGGGGGAGGTTTATTGTTGAAGGCGCAGATCCAGAAAGTTTTGTGGTTAAAAACGCATCTTCAATATCAATAGCAAAGGATAAGTACTTCTGCTATGCAGCAGCCAGAAAACTAGATTGCGCAGCGCTAAATAAAGGAGGTCAGCTATTTTGTGGTTGTTAACCCTGGCAGCGACCGCTATTAGTCAGGGTCGATAACGATCTTGGTCGAAGCTGCAGTTCCTTGCTGGTGTCAGGCAAGCTGTTATAGTCCAGAAGGAAGTGATAGGAGAGTGCTTTTTCACAGCGACGGGATTATGCTGGATCTAGCAGTAAGTGAACAAAAATAAAAGCAAGCGCTTAGGAGAAGATGATGCTGAGTCTATCGATACCAGAACATGTTGAACCCATTAGACAGAAAGTCCTGTCTTTTATTGAAAATGAAATTTATCCCATTGAAAGTGAATTGCTTGAAGACAAAGTGAGTTCTCGTCGTGGTCAGTTAATGAAGGACCTGATGCAGAAAGCCAAGGATGCGGGGTTATGGGCGCTGGGACACCCGGAAGAAATTGGCGGTGGTGGGCTGCCTTTTATGGACTACGTGTTCGTCAATGAGGTGGTCGGGCGTTCTGAAATAGCAACTGTGGCATTGGGGACACATTCGCTCCAGGACTCGATCATGCTGCATCGTTATGCCAGTGATAAGTGGCGTGATGCGTATCTTAAACCGCTGGTTGACGGAGAGGTGTTTCCGAGTTTTGGCATGACCGAGCCGGATGTTGCCAGTTCTGATCCAACCCAGCTGCAGACCAAGGCTGAACTCGATGGCGATCAGTGGGTGATTAATGGCCGGAAATGGTTTACCTCGGGCGCAGGCAATGCGGCTTACACGACGGCAATGGTCAGGACAGAGTTTGACGCCCCAGACCATTCTGCTTTCTCCATGATCGTGGTGCCCACCGATACTCCGGGATATAACATTATCCGCGATGTAAAAGTCATGGGCCAGGCTGATGGTCATTATGAGGTGGATTATGACAATGTCAGAGTTCCCAAGGATAACCTGCTGGGACCGCGCGGCCAGGGCTTCAAGATTGCCCAGGATCGTCTTGGGCCAGGCAGGATATTTCATTGCATGCGCTGGCTGGGTCAGGCACAGAGAGCATTCGATCTGATGTGTAACAGGGCTAATAATCGCGTCGCCTTTGGCAAGCCTTTGGGCCAGCATCAACAGATTCAGAAGTTCATCTTTGATACCGCAGCGGAAATCCAGGCTTCGAGGCTGCTCACGCTGCATGCCGCTCAGAAGATTGACCAGGGTGATGAGGCCCGCATCGAAATCGGTCTGATTAAGGTTTATGGCGCCTCCATGCTGCATAACGCCATTGATCGAGCAATCCAGGTTCACGGTGCTCTTGGGGTTACTGAAGATACCCCGCTGGAGCGGATGTATCGGCATGCGAGATACGCCAGAATTTATGATGGCGCGGATGAGGTTCATGTGATGAATACAGCCAGGAGAATTTTACGCACCTACGGTAGCGGTAGCACTTTTGATTTTGGCCTGCGTTAATGGGCAGGCTGGATCATAAAGTCTGCCTGATTACAGGCGCAGCTAGAGGCCAAGGAGCAGAAGAAGCCAGGTTGTTTTCAGATGAAGGCGCGGAGGTGTGGATGTGCGATGTGCTAGACGATCTGGGGCAACCACTGGCCCGTGATTTAGGTGCTCAATACCGTCACCTTGATATCACCGATGAAATTGCCTGGCAGGCATTAATCCTTGAAATTATGGCAACCTCGGGAGCGATACACGGTCTTGTCAATAATGCGGCTATTTTCAGGGTCGGTAGGCTGAAAACGACGTCAAGCGAAGAATTCCAGCAGGTCATGAAAGTCAATACCCTGGGTGTCTTTCTGGGTATGAAGGCCGTGGCAGAGCCCATGACCGATTCAGGTGGTGGCGCTATCGTTAATATCTCTTCAATGGCAGGGCTGCGTGCCGCGGTCGGTTCATTTGCCTATGGCGCTTCCAAGTGGGCGGTTACGGGCATGACCAAGACCGCGGCGGTTGAGCTGGCGAGGAAAGGGATTCGAGTGAACTCAATTCATCCAGGCCTGATCGAAACACCCATGGTCGAAGACGTGCCGATCAATAAGGAAGGTATTATCAGGAGAACACCGCTGGGCCGCATAGCACAGGCCAGGGAAGTTGCCCGGATGGCATTGTTTCTAACCAGCGACGAGAGCTCCTACTCAACCGGCTCAGAGTTCATTATTGATGGTGGGTTGAACGCGCTTTAGGTAGTAGCGCTGGCCTTGCTGCACAGAAGACGAGCGCCGCTCAGCCTCGATCATGTAACCCATGCAGCGAGGCTACAGCAGCGAGTTGCCAGCAAGGATAAAATCAGAATCATCACGGCCGTTTGAATCAACTGGCTCAGCAGGTCAAAAAATCTCCTGCCTGCAAGCGCCTACGGAAACAAACACGAGCTAGGGTATGGCTTCCGGGAAATACTCGCCAGCCTGTTTTATTTTTTTGAGGCTGTCCTGGTCTTGTTCTAGCCAGTGACCGAAACAGAGTTTTCGCGTCAGTCTGGCGGGTTAACGCAACGACTCCAGGTTCGGCCAGGCCCGCACAGAGAAAGCTCATGTGCAGGGGTAAGTGCAGGAGTTCCAGAGTTAGGCACTATTTGCTGCACATGGATCATTGCCGAACAATTACGTATTATCTGAATGCGACTGTAGAGAATAATCATGATTTGGAGAACAGAATGGCGTATCCGCTCAGTAGTATAAAAGTTCTTGATATGTCCCGAGTACTGGCAGGCCCTTTTGCCGGCCGGATGCTGTCAGATCTAGGTGCTGATGTGGTGAAGCTTGAGCCCCCTGAAGGGGACATCACGCGTATGTGGGGCCCTAAAGTGGCTGGCATTTCCGGGTACTTCCATCAGCAGAATGCCGGCAAACGAAATATCTCCGTTGATCTGCGCAACGCCAGGGGTGCGAGCCTGGTGAAAGCGCTCATACAGGAAACAGATGTTTTAATTGAGAATTTCCGGCCGGATGTGATGGGCCGTCTGGGCCTGGATTACGACACGCTGTCAGCCATCAATCCACGCCTGATTATGCTGTCAATTTCGGGTTTCGGAATCGACAATCCAGATAGCGGTCGAGCCGCTTACGCTCCGGTAGTTCATGCAGAAACGGGCCTGGTGAGTCGCCAGGCTATGGTCAGCAAGGCCTTCCCGGCTGATATTGGCGTTTCCATAGCCGATACCAATGCCTCCCTGCACGGTTTGGTCGGGCTCCTTGCTGCGCTGTATGCACGGCAATCCAGCGGCCAGGGGGATCATATTGACCTGGCCATGGTCGATGCAACCGTGGTGACCAACGACGGTATGAATTTCGCGCTGGAAGGGGTTAAACATGGTGTGCTCAACGAAGTGTATGAAACCAGTGCTGGCTTGCTGATGCTTGCCGGTGAATTCAAGTTTATCTGGCACCAGCTCAGTACTATTTGCGGGGTCGTCGACGGCCTTGATACTACATCACCGGTTAGCCTGGAAGAAAAAATCAGCGTGAGGAGAGCTGCCACCCGGCAGTTTTTCTGTGAGGTCTGTAAAACCCGGGAAACGGTGATCTCGGCCCTTGATCGAATGAATATTGCCTGGGGAGATGTTCGGCCAGCAACCGATATCCGTGAACTGGCGTGTGTTCAGTCCAGAGGTACCATTACCGACGTTGACAACCGCCAGGGTGGAACCCGTCCAACCACCCAGTCGCCTTATCGTTACCGACACCTCGAATCTCAGGTTCGATCCGGTGCGCCTTATTTAGGCGAACATAATGCCACGGTGTTAGCGGAATGGCTGAGTTGGACTGAGCACGAAATTGAACAATACAGCGATGTACTGATCGCCCAGGGATCAGCTGAATAAATTGATCGGTCATTACCCCAAGAGATCATACGGATCTGCAATAGGTAATCGCCCAAGCGGGATCATAGCGTGAACTGAAAAGTGATGACCTGCCTGCTTGTCTCAAAACTTTACAGGCGTTGGGTGCCTCTGCCGATCAGGGTCATAGAGCAGGTGCGGTCGATAGTATGCACCGCTATACATGGCCGACTGCGGAGCTTATTGGCTTGTTGGAAGGGTAGCTATTATGATGTTCCCAACTGGGCTGACGCATTTGCCTGGCGAGTGAAAGACCCTTTATAGAAATCGATAATCGTTAAGGAGTTAACGTTGAAAAAAGCCTTGATCGGGTTACAGGTTTCAGGTTGTATCGCGCTGCTGTTGGTGGCCTGCTCAGACCCGGTGGAGAAATTTGATACACGGATTCGCAACGCCTATGTTATCGACGGCTTAGGCAACCCGGCGAGACCAGCCGATATCTATATCAGGGACGGCTTCATTGCGCAGCTGACCGATGTGGATGCCCAAAGCGCTTCAGTGACAAATACGATTGATGCACAAGGCCGCATTGTTGCCCCAGGTTTTATCGATGTTCATTCGCACGGTGATCCGCTGGAGACCCCGGGGTTCGAGAACTTTCTTGCCCAGGGCGTTACAACGATTACGCTGGGTCAGGACGGCAGTAGTCCGGAAGTGGAAAACCTGGGCGCCTGGCTTGATGAGGTGAGGGATAGAGGTATCGGCGTTAATCTGGCCATGTTTGTTGGCCACGGCACATTGCGTAAGCTTACCGGCATAAAGCACAATCCTGACCCGTCTTCGGACCAGCTGCAGCGTATGTTAGAGATGCTGGATAATGCATTGGATACCTGTTTCGGACTGAGCACCGGCCTTGAGTACAACCCAGGTCTGCATGCCTCGCAGGATGAATTGCTCGCGCTCTCGAAAGTGGTTGGCAAACGCGGTCGGTTGATCATGAGCCATATGCGCAACGAAGATGATGATCAACTCGAAAAATCCATCGATGAGTTATTAAAGCAGGGTGAATATGCCCGAGTTCATATCGCCCATTTGAAATCGGTTTACGGCAAGGGTAGGGCGCGAGCAGAAGAATTGTTGAGAAAATTGGACCAGGCGCGACAGGGGGGCATTGCTATAACCGCCGATGTCTATCCTTATGTTGCCAGTTATACAGGCCTATCCCTGCTGTTCCCGCTATGGGCCAAGACAGCTGAGGACTTTGCCATTGCCAAACGTGATCGAAGAGCAGAGCTGGAAGCGTACCTGGTCAAGCGCATTACCCGGAGGAACGGCCCCGCTGCGACTTTATTAGGGACAGACCCTTATACAGGTAAGACGCTAGCGGACTTGGAAGTGGAGCTAGGCCTGCCTTTCGAAAAAATTCTCATAGATGTCATTGGCCCTCAAGGTGCAAGCGGTGCTTATTTTATTATGGATGATGCGTTACAGTCTCGCTTGCTGGAGGATAGCAATATCACAGTGTCATCCGATGGTAGCCCAACCGGCTTTCATCCCAGGGGTCACGGAACCTTCGCGAAAATCATCGAAGAGTACGTGGTAACCAGAAATACGTTGTTACTGGAAGAAGCCGTTAGAAAGATGACCTCGTTTGCCGCATCTGTGCTAGGGCTGACTGATCGTGGCAGTATAGAACCAGGCAAGGCGGCAGACCTCGTTATATTCGATCCTGAACAGGTTAGGGCGAGAGCCACTTACCCAGCGCCTATTCAGCTCGCCGATGGTTTTGATGTGGTTCTGGTTAACGGAGAGATTGCATTTGAGTCAGGCGTGGTTAACACCATTCGTTCGGGCTTGGTGCTGAGACCCTCGAGCCAACCACAGCAGGCCGGAGAGTAGTTGCTGGCTTGTAAAGGTGCTGACTTGCTGATTATTGAACCAGATTACCACGACAGGGAATCGACCCAGGCGCACTGGTATCCAGACCAAAAGAACATTGTATAGCGGGCTTCGCATACCAGGCTGAGACGGTTCCTGCTACTAACCAGGAACAACCGCATATTGAACGATAGTGGTTGCAAGACCAACAATGGGGCGATATACCCGGCCTGTGTTTGTGACAGAGGCTATTATGGCAGAGGCTGTTATGGCAGAGGCTACCGCCTTGCCAATAAACAGGTTGGAATCATTCCCCTGGTGCCAGTCTTTAGTCGTTAAGCTGCTCAGCAATCGCAGCGAGTACCGCTGTTGACAGGACCAGGGTGAAGGTGGCCAGGTGCAGCAGACTCGCTAAGTAATCCAGCCTGACCCGAAAAAAATTGTTAATCTACCGTGATATACCGTTCAAGTCGTGCGACTTCATTGTCGTCGACATATTTGCCGATTTCACGTCGGAACTGTTTTATATCACTATAGGGTCGATACTCTTCGAACTCGTGAACCATCTTTCTGCTGATGCCGGGGATGGTGGCAAAATCATCCGAGCTTGCCGAGTTCAGGCCCAGGGGCACAAAAACATACTGCTCAAATCTGGCCACCTCTGCAGTATCGACGTATTTGCCTATTTCTCGTCGGAACTGCTCCATGGAAGTGTAAGGGCGATACTCCTCGAATTCGTGCGCCATCCTACCAGAAATGCCGGGTACCAGCATGATCTCTTGTCTGCTGGCAGTATTCAGGTTGATGGGGACAAAAAGGCGAACATGCAGGTTAGACCGGTCTTCTGCGGTCAGTGTGTCATTCAGTACTGCATCGAGTTCATTGGTGCTGGTTAGAGGACGCGACGCGACGATGGCTGCCGCCAGCGCCGAATCCAGTTCCGGCATCGCCGCCAGGTCAGTTTGGCCTGCTAGATTTGGATTCGCCACATTGCTGGCTGCTACCTGGTCCATCACAGTGCTGGCAAGCAGGGTCAGGGTCATCAGTGTTAGAATTTGCATTGGTCTCATAAAGGCCACCTTGTTCAAGAAATACAGGGAGGACATGATTATCAACAGGGTCGCAGTAATTAGCAATAGGCATTGGGTTGTCTGGTTGCTGCTTGCCATTCCGCTTGCTGTTATGACCATGCAGTATCTCGTTGGGGATATCTATTATGGAGAATACCTTCATGCAACGGGTGAGTTCTCGGCACGCCTGTTGATTATCACGATGGCCGTTACACCCTTATGCCTGGCGTGGCCGGGAAAGGCCTGGACTCTATGGCTACTTCGAAATCGACGCTACTTTGGCGTCGCCACCTTTGTTTATGCTGTGCCGCACCTTGTCGCATACATGGCCAAAGTGGGTACCCTGGCTGGGCTTCTGCAGGAAGTTGTAGAACCGGGTATGTGGACCGGTTGGCTAGCGCTGCTGTTATTTCTACCGCCTGCTATTACCAGTAATGCTAAGTCTGTCCGACGACTTGGCAAGCGATGGGCAATACTCCACAGATTGGTCTATGTCGCCGCAATATTCACGTTTCTGCACTGGCTGCTGGTCGCCTTTAACGCTATACCAGCACTTATACATGGCGCTATACTTGTCATCCTTGAAGGTTACCGGATCCGAAAATTGATCGAAAACAGCCGCGCCTGATCTGGGGTGCTAAGAAAATGGGTTTCGGGTAGTTTGGAGGCGTATGATAATTTTCTTTATTCTCATTTTAGTCTGGGCATCGCTGATGCTGCGCTCAGGTGTTGCTGAATATCGGTATTATCAATCGGTAAGAACGCTTGAGCCTGAAATTTGGGAAAAACTGGGTTCTCCTGAGTTTCTGAAAATACCCCTGGTTTTCGTATCCCCTAAAGGTTCAAAACTTTTGCGGAGCGTTACCGACAAAACAGTCTGTAAGCTTGCGCGTCAACACCGTCATGCTGGCATTCAGTTTGTGTCGTATGTGGTGTTGGTTTTAGCCACTAGTATTGTATTTTTCAAAATCGCCTGACATGGCAATTAAGGGCGAGTGGATAATAAAACCTTTTGAATTTACTGCAATTCCAGAAGTTCCCGGCGGCCTCTGAAATCAATACCCTATCCTAACTGTGCTCCTGTGAATATTTTCTCCCAGACATGGTTGGCCTCCCTGCCGGGGGTTAGCCGCGGTCTATGATGTCTCTGCCACGCCGGGGTGTGCCAGCATGGGGCAGATCCTGTTCAGGTCCTGCTCAATACTTGGTGCCTGGCTTATTTGGTCGGGGATAAGTGGGTATGCACTATTTTCCAGTCACCCTTAATCTTAAATAGCACCATCGTGCCAGTCTGGTAAAATGAATTCATTGCACCTTGACCGGCGCGTACACTTTCCACACTGCTCGTGGTATTGACGACCCTGTAGAAACTGGTCACCGCTGTGTCGCCATTTACGCGAACCATAATATCTTCCACCGTCGCGATTCGCGTTGCGCCAGGGTTCGCCTTTTTGATTACATTGTTACCCGCTGTCTGTATAGCCATGGATTTTTCGTTATTTGTGTATCTCATCCCGTTGGAAATAAAGGTGCGGTCGCTGGCCATGAGTTTTGTTTGTTCTGTTAAATCAAAGGATTCAGAATCGATATATTTGTGGATGACTGCTCTAATATCAGACTTGTCATCGGCACTGGCTATTGACGCTGTAAACAGGGTTAACGCTATCATTAACTTGAACCTACCGCGGTTTGTATTTTTCATCGCTGTGTTTCCTTTTGTTTTACGTGCCTTTTAAATTGCCAGATTGAGCAAATGATAATAGGCTGAAGTCAAGCGAAATACCACAACGACAATAATATTTGTATCCTATTAGACTATAAATTCCTGGTGTGCAGTTCGAATGGGGTCAGTTTTGTCCAGCGACATTAGCAGGAAGGTAAGGGAGAAGCCTCGGTCGGGCTTGTACACCGCCCCCTTTAGCTTGATATATCAGGCGTGAGCACATTTGGTGTGCTCGATTTAGACATCCCATCCAGACCCCATGAGCAGAAGGATAGCCTCCTATGGAGTCTGCATGGGCTCTGCTAGGTTAATCCATGATTTTTACGACAATCTCGTCGGAATGTTCGAGGATATCCAATTTTGCATCCATCATCTCATCGGCAAGAATTTTGTTAACCGCACCCTGTTTCTTGCCAAAATCTGCATAGTCTTTAAAGCCACAGGAGATGTAATGTGCTAATTCTGATCCCCAGGCATGATGATACAGATTGCAGTCACCAAAACCACGACTGAATACATCGAACAGCTGGTCCGCTCTCGCCTGCCTTTCCGTCAGGGTCAGGTAAGGGCCGAACCGCCAGGTCATGTAAACCACTCGCGTAGGTGAGGCCTTCAGGTTTCGTTGCTGCACCTCCAGAATATTGTCAGTATGACTGGCGAAATTCTGAACGCCAGAACCCGTTCCTGCAGCCTCTGCTTTTTTCATAATGGCGCTGAATTGGTCAAAGTCGTTGAAATAACAGAAACTATAAAAGGCTCGCTGAGAACCATATTCGTGCTTATACAGGCCGCAGTTATTGAATCCAAGCGCTTCTTGATTTTTCTGATAGGTGATGAGGTCCTTTTCAAGCGCATCAGGGTTCTGACCATAAGCTATCTCATAAACAGAATGCAGCACATAATGGTTGCTATCTGCGGCGCCGGTCTCGTGCTGGTCGGCAGGGCTTTGCAGCGACCAGGCCAGCAGTGTGAACGCTACCATAATATTAATCATTTTCATGTTGTGCTTCCTTTTGATGTTTAGTTTCAGAAAGTAACCCTGTTGGTTCGCTCTGACAAGCTTAGTTCGATTCTGAACCAAGGCAGTCAGAATGTTCCGGGGGCGGCGTGGTAATCAATTACTACTTCCCCAGTGGCTGTTGAAGAGGCTAAAGTAATTGCTGAGACAATTAAGCAGGGCGTGATATTGCCTAACAAAGTGATTCTTATCACCGGTGCTACAGCCGGTATCGGAAAGGCGACGGCATTACACTTTGCAGAACTGGGTGCCAGGGTTGTAGCTGCGGCGCGTACCGAGGGACGTGGTGCAGTGTTGGTGAGGCGGTTTTTATTGCAGCAGACATGAAGTCAGAAAGCGATATTCAGGCAATGGTTGCCTTTGCAGTGGAGACCTATGGGGGGGGGTATTTTGCTTTTAATAACGCTGGAATCTTCAGCCACGAAGCCGAGCTTCACGATCAAACGGACGATGATTGGGCAGATGTCATCGCCGTTAACCTGACCGGTGTGTATCGGTGTATGAAGCACGAGATCGCAGCTATGCTGCGTGGTCAATTGGAACGTGGAGCGACATTTTCGATTGTTAACGACGCATCTACAGTGGGCCATCGTGGCAGTATATCCTCGGGGCCTGCCTATACTGCGGCCAAGCATGGAGCCATCGGTTTAACCAGACAGGCTGCCGTAACCTACGTTAGTAACAGGATTCGTATTAATGCGGTATCTCCGGGACCCACCTACACTGATGTCACTTCAGGGGTGCGCAATCTGTCGGGCGAAGAGATGGTTCAGGCGCTCGCTTCGCTCAACCCTACGGCGCAACTGGTTAAAGCCGAAGCAGTGACTGAAACCGTTGCATTCTTATGCTCGGATGCTGCGAGTATGATAAATGGCCATGCCATCCCTATTGACGGAGGTCAACTCGCCAAGCTGTAACATGGCGTTGGTATCGGTAAGCTGAAATAGTAATGATAAGAAAGTCTGAGCTGATTGTTATGACTAAATGGAGGCAGAATGTCTGAACTTCGCGATATAAAAGGCAAGAACAGAGTGCGGCAGACGCCAATTAGTGCTGAAAGGTACATTTCAAATGAATATAAGCAGCGTGAGTGGGAAACAATCTGGCCGAAAATGTGGCTTGTTGCTGGTGTAGCACAAGATGTCAGCGAGTCCGGCGACTTTTTCGTTTTCAGTCTGGAACCAGAATCAATTATTGTTTCGCGCACCAGGAATAACGAACTCGCTGCTTTTTACAATGTCTGTCAGCATCGTGGTGCCCGTGTGCTGTTATCGGACCGAGGCGCGATGGACACCTATACCTGTCCGTACCACGGGTGGGTTTATGCCAATGACGGAGAACTTATCACGGTTCCCGTAGGAGACGGATTTAGCCGCGGAGAGCCCTGCGGCAAGCGCGGTCTCAAGCATATACGGGTTGAAAGTTGGGCAGGCATTATATGGGTGTGCATGGATCCGGATGGCCCAAGCCTCGACGAATATCTAGGCTCAATCAAGGAGATGGTTGCTCCTTTCCGACCTCATCAGATGCGCCTCGTTGAAGATCAAACGGTTAAGCTGGATTGTAACTGGAAGGCGGTCTTCGACAATTTTGGTGAGTTGTATCATGTCGAACACATACACCCACAACATGAACTCATTTTCGATTGCCCTACTGCTATTAACGAGCATATGGATGGAGGACATAGTAGAGTTCTGATCGATGGCTTTACCGTGAATTCCACGTTGCCCATACCGGATGAAGTGCCACCTACCCAATGGATGCAAATGAAAGTGTTGGGCATGAACAAGGACGACTATAAGGGTCGAGTTTTAGATGTGCGTCGAGACGTTCAACTTAACAAACGAGAGTTGGGCCCAGGTCTGGGTTACGACTATGATCTATTGAGTGACGCGCAATTGTCGGACATCGTTCAATATAATATCTTCCCTAACTCGATTCTTGTATTACAACCTGAAGAGATGTGGGTTTTGCGAGCGCGGCCTCACCCTACAGACCCGAACAAGTGCTTTTGGGATAAGTTTGCCTTACGAATGCTGCCGGATGAAGAGATTCAGAGGGGAGCGAAAGTAGAATTTCCTCCCCTGCAGAATCGCGCCAATATCTCTTTTAACATCGATCAGGGCAGCGATGGTGTGATTCGCCCGGAACATGATGAATTTACTCAGGACGATATTATCTCCGGTGAGAAAACAATGACGATTACGCTGGATCAGGACATCCATCTAATCCGCGATATCCAGAAAGGGATGCACTCTAGAGGATTCAGTGAAGTATGGCTCAACGATGAAGAGAGTCGAGTACAGCACTATCATACTTGGTTGGATCACTACATGGAGGACTGATTCGGCGACAGGATCGTCTTGTCAGGGGCCAATTTTTCGACCCGAAGACGGACGATCAAAGGAGCCTTGTCGGAATTTATCTGCGTCAATGCCCATTTTATCAATGCCTTGAGTGGTGGTGCCTTCATGGACGCACACGCGCTCAAGTATCTTGCGCTGGTTAGACTTGCACGCAACACGCGCGTGCAATGAGAAACCAGCCTGCTTGCTAACCAATTCTTAAGTCATCAGTGTCCCCCCTTTATAGCGTCCCCCCTTTGTAGCGAAAGCATTAACAAACCATGTCCGAGTTGGTTAAAATGGGTTTTTAGATGAGATTAATCAAATCTTATGTTTAAACATCACAATGCATTGAAAGATGCTGTTGCACGCCCCCTTTGGCATGACCCACAGATAATGCCGGAGCCATTACCCTCTTTGTCGGAAGACACAGATTGTGAGTTACTCATTGTGGGTGGTGGATTCACCGGGCTTTGGGCTGCAATGCAAGCCAAGGAACGGCGGCCGGAAGCAGATATTATTATCATTGAAAAAACGTTTGTGGGAGACGGTGCATCTGGGCGTTGTGGCGGGTTCCTGAACACCAGTATTGCTCATGGGGAAACGAATATAGGTGCACGCTTTCCAGGTGAAGCTGATGATTTGGATGCTCTGGGTACACAAAATATGAAGGAGTTATTGGCCACACTCGACAAGTACGATATAGATGCACGCTATGAGAAGACCGGTGAGACCAACGTCGCCCTTAATCGTGAATCGGCGGAAACCCTACGCGAAGAATATGAGGCGTTAAGAGAAGAGGGCAGGGACGTTGTCTGGTTCGATAAGGAACAGATTCGTGAACAAGCAAATTCCCCAACGTTCTTTGCTGGGTGTTGGGATAAAACCGGGCAGGATGGTGTTGTTGACCCGATGCGGTTATGCCTCGGTCTAAAAGACATTCTGGTTAACAAATTAGGCGTTCGAATTTTCGAACAAACAACGATGTTGTCAGTGAATCTTCTGGGTAAAAGCAGGATGAAAATTGTTTGCGAATCGGCAGAGATTATTAGCAATAAAGTACTCCTTGCCACCAATGCATTTACCAGCGTTATCGGTAAAATCCGTCGCGCGGTGATCCCTGTTTGGGACTATCAGATTGCCACAGAACCTCTAACAGATGAGCAGTTAAATAGAATTACCTGGGGTAACGCCGAGTCCAGGCACGCATTAAGCGATGCTAGGAATATGTTTCACTACTTTCGTTTGACGAAAGATAATCGCATAACGTGGGGTGGAGGGGGCGCGGTTCGTTATTATTTTAATCGCGGGATCGAGATGGAATTGATGGACGCGCCAGCTAGATACGAGCAGTTGGCTACAGAATTTTTTGAAATGTTTCCGCAACTGCAAGGCGATGTGAAATTCTCCAATAAATGGGGTGGCATTATTGCTACGTCGACGCGGTTTTGCATGGTCCCTGGCGTCATGCATCAAGGTCGACTGGCCTGGTCGGTGGGATATACGGGCAATGGTGTTAGTGCCTCCCGGTTCGGGGCACGCATCGGCATTGAATTGTTGGGCTATGAACCGAGCGATGTAATCAAAATGGACTTTGTCACGAAAAAAGCACTGCCCTGGGCGCCAGAGCCATTTTGTTGGTTCGGTGTGAAGTTGACACAAATGGAACTAGTACGGGCTGATAATAATGGGGGCAAGCGAGGTTTGTGGCTAAAGTTGCTGGATAGGTTAGGACTGGGATTTGCTTGTTAGTTAGCTCTTAAATCGCTTTATCGACCTCTTTACTCATCCCTTAGTTACATCTCTTTTAAAGAGACCCAGTCTCGGCGGCAATGCGCTGGAGCTGCTGATAGTAACACCGCACCAAGTTATCAGTTTAGTGAAGTCGTTAGTAGGATAGTTCGAATTTGGTCGAAGGTTGTAAAGGTTACGATGTCTGTTCTTGCACCGCCCGCCATGCGGCATCAAAGGCCGCATCCATCAGCGCAATCGCCTCGGAATCCGTGTTGGCAATGGAGATGGGTCCGAACTGCGCCCGGCCGATCTCGTGTGGTGCCTGACCCTCTGGCCATTCTGGGTCATCCAGCGCGAGGTAGGCGTAGGCGTAACCGTGGGGAATGCGGTTGACCGTGATGGCGCGAATGTCGGTCTCGTGGTTGAAACCGTGTTTGCCCAACAGTGACTGCAGCTGATCCCGAATCTGCTGCTCGTAGCGGGCAAAGGACGTGCTGTATATTTTGTGGCGGCCTATCCGCAGCTGGTCGCGGGCTGATATCGGTTGCTCCGGTTCCGTCATTGGCGAGTGCATCATAAACACCACCATCGGGTCATCCGGTCCGCGCGGCGGTTCATAGCCTCCGATGCTCATGGACGGCGCTGTGCTCACCCATTGAAATGGATCATACGGGCACTGGAATAGTGTGGCAGCCAGTTCGGAATAGGCGCGACCATTTTCTAACAGCACGTTGGCGTAGACAAAAGGCGTCTTGACGCCATAGCTCAGGCCCTGTTTCTGAGACTCTGGCATTTCCGGGCACAGGTGAGGGATGAGACCGTTGTAACAGGCCAGAACGCAGTGGTCGGCGGTGATACGTAGCGGGTTCTGCTGCTGAACATAATCGACTTCCACGCGCTTGCCGTCGACCTGGCGCACGCCGACTACCGTGCTGCTAAGCCTTAGCCGGGTGGCATGACTTTCCCGGTCCAGTGCACTGTAATCGAAGCTGGCTATAGCAACATCCTCTGGTCCTTTCATGCTGGGGGCAACCCCGGGGATCAGTTTCTGTACCAGCAACCTTGCCACAGAGGCATTGCCATCGGGGAACATCCTCACTTCCAGAAGGCTGTCCAGAAAGGCGGTGCCCACTGCGGCAACCGCCTTTCCCAGCCAACCCATTGCCCGAATACCGCTGGCGCCGGACCCGATAGCTTCCAGTACGGTGAGATTCCATCCTGAGACACCCGTTAAATGGAGGATGATGGCATTCAAAATTGGCAGTGTTTGTTCAGCGAGACCGACACGGTCCAGCAGAAATTTGTTGTAGCTGACGGAGTTCACATAATCCCATTTCTCGCTGAGTGATAGGCCATCCAGGAAGTCGCGTTTACCGCCAAAAAAGGCTATTAAGATGTCTTGTTCGGACTGGAGTAGCGGCAGTGCCCGTACTGTCGCCTCGTAGCCTTCGCCAGCGTACATCACGGCGTTCCAGTTACCGCCTATTGTGACATGGCCGTCCGCTCCGGGCAGTGCCACGCCATTGTCAGCATCGAGCTTGCCCGCCAGCGCCATGTTGTCAGGCGTGTTGGCATCCATGGCTGCGATGAAGTTATCATTGATACCAATGTCGGCCATCAGGCCTGAAGCCGCCTCGCTGTAGCGACTGGGACTTTCCAAGTTCTGGGCGCCGGCCAGGCTAAGTACCATTCTGCCGTTGTGGTGAAATTCGTTGCGCTTGGCGTGGCCGCCAAAGTCGTCGTGATTGTCGAGCAGCAGGATGCGGGCATCGGTGCCCATTTTTTTGCGATAAAACCAGGCTGCGGCGAGCCCGCTCATGCCGGCGCCAACGACGACCAGGTCGTAGTGTTCGTCCAATACCTGGTAGTGGGCCGGCTTTTCGCCGTGCCAGGCCAGGGCATGGGCAACTTCGAAGGAGCCTTCGTGACTGCCCCTCATGCCTGTGAGTATTGGTGGATAGTAAACCGAAGCCGCCCCCGTTGTGGCCATTGCCGGTTCGCCCTGGCCAAACAAATTGACAGGCCCGTACAGACTGGCACCGGTACCAAGGGCCATACCGTTGAGGAAATCCCGACGTGTTATCTGTATAGCCATTACTGTCTCTGCCGCTTTACATGTCATATGACATGTTCTAGCATGTCGCCTGACATGTCAACTGCCAGGACGCGGGTCGAAATGAGTGAGCGCAAACAACAGATACTGCAGACGGCCATCGAGATTATAGCGGATGAGGGCTATGCGAGCCTGAGCATGCGCGCCCTGGCGCGCGCCAGCGGTATGAAACTGGGCGCGCTGCAATACCACTTCCGTACCTGGGACGAGATGCTGCGGGCGCTGGTTGGCTATATTGCTGCGGAGTATCGGCGGTCCTTTGAATTGCTGACAAGCGATGATGCCTCGCCCGGGATTCGCGAAATTGTCACTTTCATTGCGGACGACTCCGCGGGTGATTCTCTGCTAGGTGACAGACTTTGGCCACAACTCTGGGCGATGATGCAGGTCGAGCTGCTTGTGGCGGATTTGGTAGACGAGATTTATGCGGAATATATGCAAATCCTGGAGAAAGCGCTCGAAGATGCAGCAAGCCTTGCGCCTCGTACTGAAGCACTCTGCCTGATGTCCTTGCTGGAAGGATCGACGCTTTTTATGGGTCGTGGCCGGCCATGGCAAGGTGAAGCAAGTGCCGTGCGTGACACTGTGCTGGAATTTATTGATATCAAATATGGGGGAAACCTTGAACACGACACTATCACTTGATTACCAATTTAATCGTCTTGGTTTCTGTTCGGTCATCGTTGTTATTGCGACGACCGTAATGGCCATGTTTTTTCCGCTTGATGCACCTGGAGGCTACACCGCCGAGCACGTGGATCGTGTGGCCTGGCTGAGTGCTAATCGAGGTGCATTTATTGTTGGTTGGTTAAACCAGATCATCGCCATGTTCAGTCTATCCGCCGTGTTTGCCTGTGGTGCCTGGCAGGTGGCTGGCAGAAACCCGTTCCGGGCTATGCTCGCGGGGCTGTTTGTTGCAATGTCTACGATGGCATTTATCATCCCGAAATTTATAGCGGTTTGGACCATACCCCTGCTGGCGGACACTATTGCGGCCGGGGCGGCGGGTGCAGAGTTGGCTGACCCTTTACTTCGCCTCCTAAATGTTTCCATTCCATTTTCCCTTTACACGTCATTTGATTACCTGGGTTTCTGGCTGTACTCGGTGTTTGCACTGTTAGCCGCTGGCCCGCTGTATGGTGACACTAAGAGCGCCAAGATAGCCGCTGTTGCCCTGGGCACGTTCGGTGTTGTCTACCAGGGCATGATGGTCGCTCTATTCCTCGGCGCCATAGCGCCGGTCGATATTGAGGCCTATTTCATAAGTGCTTCCATGCTGTTGCTGTTTCATATCGTGGCGATGGCATTCATTTTCAAAAGATCGATGTCTTCACCGTCATAATGAGTCTGTCATCGAGGCACTGGAATCAGATTTTGGTAGTCGCCCGCAGGGCCAGAGTCGGAACAAATTAATAAGTAATCAAAAAGGGGTTAGATCGTTATGAAAAATATGATGATAAATACCCATTCTGAGCGGATGCTCAAGCATCCCACCAATAGGAGGAGCGTCCATGAAAAATCTGGGAATTCTAATGGTCCTGGTTGCGGCTATATTCACCATGCAGGCTAAGGCGGGTCCGGGAGTTCTGTCATTGAATCCTGATGAGCTAAGGAATCTTGAGCTCGACAGCATACCGCCCTGGCCGGCGGAGATGGTGCTTTCGGGTACCAACGAACACTGGCAGAAAGTCCTGCACAAGGGCGATTTTGTTGTCGCGATGTATGAAGCCATGCCTGCGCTGATTGATATCAGTGAACCTTACCCCTACGACGAGTTTGTGCAGGTTTTGAAAGGCGAGGTAACACTCACTCCCATTAAAGGTGAAAAGCAGACCTACCGTGTGGGTGAGAGTTTTACGGTGCCCAAGGGCTGGATGGGAACCTGGCATATGCCGTACAGATTTCGCGAGATGATTATTATCGAAACCCGGGCCTGGGTGGCATTCGAGGAGTGAACCATTATGAGTAGCCGTATTACGCGACGTGATTTTCTGGACGGCGTTGCCCTGTCCATGGCAGCTAGTGTTGTGGCGCCGTATTCGTCTCTGACCCTGGCAGCTGCGAATAAAGAGGGTCCCGATTACTATCCGCCCCTGCTCACCGGTATGCGCGGCAGTCACGAGGGTTCTTTCGAGGTGGCCCATGCGCTGGTGATGAATGGACGCCGTCCAGCCCGGTACCAGCGGGTGGACGATGTCTACGACCTGGTTATTGTCGGCGGTGGTATCAGTGGTTTGGCTGCAGCCTACCTTTATAGAAAACGGATGGGCCCAGACGCGAAAATCCTTGTGCTGGATAACCATGATGACTTTGGTGGCCATGCCAAGCGTAATGAATTTCGTGTAGATGGAAAAATGTTGCTCAGTTTTGGCGGCAGCATCAACTTGGAGCAGAGCGCCATGAGTCCCGCCGCTCACCAGCTTCTGCAGGAGATCGGCGTTGACTTCAAAGCCCTGGAAGACGCAGGGGCATCGGACTATGCCTTGTCCAATGGCGGGGCGCCCTTTGGGCTGTATTTGGGGGAAGATTTGTACGGTGAGCATCAGATTGTTGGTAACCCCTGGGGGGGCGTGTTTGCTGGAGCAGGTGACTACCGCGCGATGATCGGATCGTTGAACCTGCCAACCGACGATAAGGCCAAGCTGATCAGCCTGATTGGTGGCGAGAAAGATTACCTAGCTGATATACCCCTGCAGGACAAAGATCGCTATCTTCGCAGCCACAGTTACGCAAGCTTCCTATGCGACAGGGTCGGGCTTTCCAGAAGAGGCAGCAAGCTCACGGAGCCCTGGGCGAGCGCGATTTATGGCGTCGGTATTGAGAGCGTTTCAATCATGGAGGCGCTAGGGCTCGGTGCGCCGGGTTTACACGCTCTGGGGTTGCCCGATTCAGTGACGCAGCCAAATGTTGAAGAAAACCCCAACGCCTATCGTTACCCTATGTTTCCCGATGGCAATGCCTCGGTGGCGCGGCTGTTGGTACGCAAGCTCATTCCTGCAGTGGCACCGGGGAATACAATGCAGGATCTTATTGCAGCGCGTTTTGACTACTCACAGCTCGATCGTGGGTCGTCGCCGGTTCGCGTGCGGCTAAACAGTACCGCCGTTAACGTTGCCAATCAGGACAGTGATGGGGTTGATGTGAGCTACGTCAGTGGTGGCAAGGCATTCAAAGTGAAGGGCAGGCATTGTATCCTCGCCGGCTATAACGGCATGATTCCACATCTCTGTCCAGAGTTGCCCCAGGCGCAAAAGGAAAGCCTGGTTTATGGAGTTAAGGTACCGTTTGTGTGGGCGAATGTTGTGCTGAAAAACGGCCGCGCCGCCCGACAAGGGGGTGCATCAGTGTATCAGTGCCCCGGCAGCTTCTTTGAATTGGTCGCTCACGCACCGCCAGTGGCATTGGGTGCCTATCGACCGCCAACCGGGCCGCAGGACCCCATGGTGATGTTTATGGGGCATATGCCTGCGCCGAAGGGTGACGGTAGTCAGTCGGGGCGCGACCTCTTTCGTTTGGGCAGGTACAGACTCCTTACGACCTCATTTTCCGACTACGAGGAGGCGATCCGCGAGCAGCTTACCGGTATGTTTGGCAACCATGGTTTTGATGCAGAACGTGACATCGCAGAAATTACCTTAAACCGCTGGTCCCACGGTTACGCCTATGAATACATGGATCTCTACGACCCCGACTGGAAAAAGGGGCAGGCGCCTCATGAAATGGGTCGCAAGTCTTTTGGCCGGATCAGTATTGCTAACTCCGACTCTGAGGCTTACGCCTATGTACAGGCCGCGATCGATGCGGCCTACCGAGCGGTAGGAGAACTACAGGGAGCAGGAACCAAACACAGAGGATGAACGACAGGGAGAAAGGGCTGGGCACAGATAAGCACAGATACGCACAGTCGGGTTCTTCATCAGAGAAAATCAGGGCGGTCCTCGCCTTGGGTAACCAGCACCAAAGTGTCTTCGGTGGCTGTTTCCATGTGGGTGTCACCTGGTTCAACGAAATAACAGCCGCCCTGCGAAATGCGCACGCTGCCTTCTTTATCAGCTTTAACTTCCATTTCGCCTTGCAGCACCATTACCTGTACCCACTTGGGATGGGTATGTGTTGGGATACTCATGCCTTTCGGCATTCTAAAAAAAGCTGAGCGGGTGTCATGGTCACCTTCCCAAACGACGCTTTTATTCATAACTGTTCCGCCCAGGACCGTCGATGCTTCCCAGGATAGTGTGTCTTTTGTAAAATATCTGGCCATATTGCGGTTCCTTTATAACTCATTTTTAATGGCGTGGAAAACAGTAATATTACATTCTAATCCGGTGCTTTTGCACAGTAAGTCGTCAAACCCAGGTTTGACCGATAGCGCCCTGATTCATGAAACAGTTTTAAATAGAATAAGAAGCTGTGTTCGACAGGCGTACTTTTGTAATGCCTCTGCTGAGGCTTGTTGATCCTGTCTGCGGGTGCCCGAGACACATAGCAAGCTTGGGCAGCGCTATACCTGTATTTTGCTGCTAGTGATCATTGGCGCAGAACTCATTGGGTGTGTTACGGTGACCCATTGAAAACGCATTCGCTCATTTTCGATACCCGCGAAACCCAAGCAAGCCCAGCAGAAGGATATTGCCGGGCTGCTTAAAAAAGTGGATTGCGGCCAGCCTAACCCGGCCGCAAATCAACCTCTAGTTACTGCCGACCGGTGACTGGTGGGTGTGCTTGATCAGCCAACTGGAACCTTCTTTGATCAGGACGAGCGTAACCCATGCCGGTGCGGCCGTATTTGGTGCCTGGTTGTGCGGAAAGAAAGTAAACCATCGCACGAAACTGGCGACTGCAACGTCGCCGTGAATAGAGACTACGGCTCCTTCGATGGTCGTAGTAATCTTCGTTTCTCCACCGTTCAGAGCGTCTCTCGCCTTACTAACGGCAATCTGATTGGCCATGTTTTTCGCCTGGTCGGTTTGACGCAATCCTTGACTAATATAGACGCGATCCGATCTCATCAGCTTCGCCTGGGCCGGCAGGTCATTTTCTGAATCGCCGTATTGGTAAACGATCGCCATTACATCGTCCGCATCATCGGCAAAGATATTTGGTGTAAAGATCAATCCGGCCAGTACTATAATCAATGTGGAAAGGCGGCTACTTCGTTCAAGATGCAACATAATTTTGTCTCCGTCACAGTTATTTTTTTTTAGATTTATTTACCTTAGAGATTAACTTTCCTCCTTAAGTAGATCATTGTCAATATGAAATTTTTGGAGCACCTTGTAGAGCCTTGTTCAACCCAGCCACGGCTTTAACTCTGCTTTGATCTTCGGTGTTAACTGATGAGTCCATCCTCTCTTTGCTGCGTTAACCAAACAGAAAACCAAAATCGAACTAAGGTTGATTAACCGTGATCGTGGATAGATACTTTTGGCTGGATACGAGAGATGATTGCGCTAGTTTGAGCATGCTCTGCATTCCTAAGGTGGCTCGCAGCAAAAATAATTTTTTTGCGACGGTTGACCATCAGTTTATCTTATGTGCATTTCTGACAAACCATGTAGAGATCTACTGGTGCGCTGTGCCACCTTAATGATATAGCTGTCTTAATTTATGCGTGTCATATTAATTTTCAATATAAGGGGCAGGTATGGGTAAGTTAAAATTAGTCTGTGTGGTAGCGATGATGAGTATGAGCACTTTTAGCTTTGCTGACTCAAGTGAAGCAGAGGTCTTGAAGGTTTTATCAGCTTATATGGATGCACGAAATAGCAGGGACTTTAAAACGGTTATTGCTTTGTCTAGTAAAGTCGGAACCTTAGATACTAACTCTGATGGTAGTTTCCACAAGCCAGAGGTCAGACAGACCATTGCATATTGGGAAAAGAGTGGTGATGCATTTACCCACTATTTTTATCCTGAAGCAACCGCCATTGCCGATGACGTGGTTCATGTAAGGTTTTACTCAGAAGGCATGGTCGGCAGCGGTGACTCCATGAGCGATTACCGAACTAGAGTGACAATGAACTGGGTGAAAGAAAGTGGTAGTTGGGTTTTAAGAAGTGCCCATTATTCTCCAGCTAGTTATGGAGGGGTTCATAAAACACAAGTTTCGGATTTTGAAGACTGATGCTGGAAAACGGGAATAGAACGACTGAACCACGTTCCCTGAATTGCCCGAAAGTACCACCACCCTCGTTCAAAGTAGCTTTATCGATGACCTAGGAGCATTTGAAAGTATTGACCAGATTTTATAGTTCCTAGTCTCGCTCAGCTAACGAGATTCGGCCTACAACGAGTATCGATAATTTTGCATTCGTAGAACACTGTGAGTTATGGTCTTGGAGCGCTGCTGAAGTCGTTGAGCCGATGTTTTTTGTAAAACCAGTGACAGCTTCTTTGCAGTAACACTTTAAACTGGACGACTCAGGGCAGTTCTCGATACTCGCCTGACTAGTTGTAACTGAGTAAGGGGGAAGCCTGTGACCACCCCGGCAGCCGGAACATTAACCTGGCGAGTGCGGCTTATGTTCGCTGCGGGACAAATACCTGAAGGCGTGCAGTCAACGGCCTTCGGGTTTTTCCTGCTGTTTTTCTACAATCAGGTATTGGGCTTATCTGGGTTTCTGGCCAGTCTGGCGATTGTTGTCGCGCTATTGGTCGATGCGGTCAGTGATCCAGTCATTGGCTCCTGGTCCGATGGCGTCCGCCATCGTTGGGGCAGGCGGCATCCGTTTATGTATGCCGCTGCAGCACCTTTTGCGCTCTGTTTTTACTTTTTGTTTTCGCCGCCTGAGGGCCTTACCGAAACGCAGGTGTTTATCTGGCTGGTCGTGTTCTCGGTGCTGACTCGAACGACACAGTCAGTCTATTCTATTCCGCACACGTCGCTTACAGCTGAACTTTCTACCGACTATCACGAGAGGACATTGTTGTCGTCGCTTCGATCAGTGTTGCAGTCCGTTGGTACATTGATGGTATTCCTGATCGGTTTGCAGATATTTTTCGGGGCGACGCCTGAATACCCGAATGGCCAGTTAAACCCCGCAGCCTATCCAAGATTCGCGGGGATGTTCTCTATTGTCATTTTCATCGGTGTTCTTTTGACAGCCTATGGAACACATAGCTACATTCCGTATTTGCCCCAGGCCAACCCCAACGGCCATCGCTTTAGTTTGCGGCAGGTGATGCGTGAGGCAGGTATGGCTTTCGCGTTGCGATCGTTTAAGGCGGTTGTTCTAACTGCTGTGCTTTTTGGTATGACCATGGGTATGGTTTCAGCCTTGTCGATTTATCTGGGTACCCTTTACTTTGAATTCAGTCTGGAGCTGATCGGGCTCAGTTTCCCAGCCTCTATTCTGGGCAGTTTTCTGGGTGCGGGGCTGGCAGCGCCATTGGGGCGCATCTTTCAGGAAAAGAAGACTTTGCTGATGGGTGGGCTCATCTGGTATGCCCTCTGGAATACTTTGCCTATCATCCTAAGCCTGTTAGAGCTTTTCCCGAAACCAGGCGACCCTTTATTGTTTTATCTTGTGATGACGTCCAACGCCATTTGCAGCATGGGTATCGGCGTTCTGACCGTCATGATAGGTTCGATGATCGCTGACATTACCGACCAGCATGAGGAAAAACACGGCAGCAGAAACGAAGGTATCTATTTTGCTGCTTCATCGTTTGCGGCCAAGGCGATTGGTGGCTTTGGTATTGTGGTCTCCGGGATCGTAGTAGATCTGGCGGGAATTCAACGCAACGCAACGGTGGAGACGATTAATCCCGAATCTCTGCGGACCCTCGCCATGGCGATGGGGCCTGGTGTTCTGCTGATGATCGGCGTTACTGTAGTCGCGGCAAGTTTTTATGATCTATCGCGCGCAGAACACAGTCGAATTCGCGCGGCGATCACCGGTGGTGGTTGATAACAACCACTAGCGCTTATTTTCTGACCTCATAAATTACCGGAAATTCGTGCGCCCTCAGCGGCGCAAGTCTGACTGGAGATGCGTAGCGAACGGTCGACACGGTTTTTCTGACGCAGGAATGCCTTGCATCATCCTACCCTCTGGCATGGCCATTCTGGCACGAGAGAGGGTGGCCCAACGAAATCCAGGCGCATTTTTCATCACCTGAACCGGATTTTTATCGGCAACTAGGCGCAGCGCCAAGCCCAGCTTTAGATGACGTAAAACTGGTAAGCGCTTGCTCGTCTGGATATTGAATCTGTTTGACAAATTTCATGCCGATCCGTTCGACTACAGAAGTGCAAAGAGCATTTTCTGCAGGTGCCGGTCACCAGGCTTAGGCTGGTCGATGGATGCCGCAAATTTTGTGGCCGTCTGGGTCCAGGAAATAACACAGATGCATCACGCCCATCGTGCCATCCCGAGGGCCGGGAGGATCTTCCACGCTGATACCTCCGTTGGCGATGGCGGCATCGTGGAACGCTTTCACCTGCTCTGGTGAATCGCAGACAAAGCCGATGGTAGAGCCGTTGGCAATACTGACGGGTTCCCCATTGATGGGCTCGCTAATGCTAAAGGTAGAGCCATCATGAATATAAAAAAGGCGAGTTTGTCCTGTTTCATTCACATGCGCCATGGGGGCTCCCGCTCCCAGGATCGCTAGTACAGCGTTATAGAAATTTTTTGTTCTGTCGATATCGTTTGAACCGATCATGACGTGATTCAGCATCTCATCGTTTCCTTTTTAGTGATGAAGTCAATGGTTTCCGTAGCCTATCCGTTTTCCCCGAGCATAGGCAACTGCCGGTCGAACCAGCCCTCAAAGGTTCTGGCTCGCGCGCACCGCTTCAGCGTTAAGTTTTCTATACCCTCAAAGAATAGTAACCGGCCCAAGATACCGGGTTTTGGCTAAATCTGCAGCAAAGTTCGTTGTATTAAAACCGAGGTTAATCCAGTTCTGAATCCAAAGGCCGGTCAAAAGCTAGGAAGGTAATTCGCAATCCCGTATAAAACGTGGTTTATTCTTACTATGCCCGGGAAACTGATTTATGAGCAAATTCTTTAATTCGACTTACCTGTCCCAGTTGATTATTGAGAAGCGGGTTTTCTCAATGATCGGTTGCTTGGTTGTTCTTCTGGTTTGTGTACAGGGATTACCGAAGCTCACGTTTAATCCGGATATTGAAAATATGTTTCCGGAAAACAATAGTACGGCTCAACTGGCCAGATACATTGACGAGACATTTATTCCAACCGAGAACGTTGTGATTGCAGTAAATACCACGGATAAATCCGTGTTTACTCGACGTACGCTGGACGTTCTGGAGACGATGACCGAGAAGGCCTGGACTATACCCCATTCGGTGAGAACGGATTCAATCACTAACTACTCTTACGTCAGGTCGGTTGACGATGACGTGATGGTTGAACCATTCATTGAAAATGCCCTCGATCTCGATGAAGCACTGATACAACAGAGGGCTAAAGCGGTTGAGTCAGAGAAGGCGATTTTTGGATCGCTTATCTCAAAAGACAAAAAGACGACGATCATTAGCATTACTTTGGACCCACCCCTGGTCGATCAGGAAGCGGCGTTAACTGAGACCTTCACCTATTTATTGAACTATTTAGATGAGGTGCGGTTATCCAACCCCGAGCTAGATATTCGGCTAGTGGGTATACCGTATATAGAGTACCTGAGCCCCAGATTAATCAAATCAGAAGTTCCCATCGTAATGCCGGCTATGCTGCTACTGATATTTGCTTCGGTTTTTGTTCTATTACGGAGTGTGGCGGCGATTATCGGGGCAATATCTGTTGTTTTTATGAGTTTACTGTCAGCTTTTGGCAGTATGGGTCACCTGGAGGCAGTGCTCAATCAACTTGTTATTACCATACCAATATTGATAACCACACTTGCCCTGGCGGATTGTGTGCATGTCTTCAGCATTTACTTTCAGAATGTCGAAGACGGGTATTCCAGCAAAGAATCGATGATTAGGAGTCTGAGCCTAAATCTACAACCCCTGTTTTTGACTACCTTGACAACTTCCATCGGTTTTCTTTGCCTTAATCTAACCGAAGTTTATCCTTTGAGGCTAGTGGGCAACGGCGTCGCGATTGGAGTCTCGCTGGCATTTATATTCACCATATTGTTTTTAGCCCCCTTAATTTCTTTCTTTACTCTGAAGGCACCGAAAAGAACGCAGTCTCAGACGAAATTTGCTAAAAATATAGCCAGATTTAGTATCAGTAACGCCAGGACTATATTTTGGGCTGTTCCTGCAGTTTCCGTCTTACTTATACTGTGTATTCCGCTAAACAGAATGGATGATGATCCTACCCAGATGTACTCTGAGAATTATTCAAGCTTTGCAAAGGATACCATCTGGCTCGATCATAAATTGGGTGGTACTTTCCCAGTGAGTTTTCTAGCGACGAGTGACTCAGACTCAATCTCCGATCCGGCGTTTCTGGCAAAGATTGACCAATTCACCAAATGGTTGGAGGATCAGAAGGCCGTCATCCACGTCACTTCATTAGCCAATACCATGAAAACGTTGAATAAAAGTATGCATGGCGATGATCCCGTCTGGTATACGATACCCGAAAGCCGTGAGCTTTCTGCTCAATATCTGTTTTTCTACGAGATGTCTTTGCCCTTCGGCTTGGATTTAAACAGCTCGATCAGTCAAGACCGACGCTCGACCAAAATTTCAGCGTCTCTCAAGAATATGAGTTCAAACGAATATCTGGAATTTGAATCTGAAGTTGCCGCTTATTTGAAGCACAGTGGCTTGGCCGAATTGATTTCTCTACCATCTAGCTTTCGCGTAGTCTACGCCTATCTCGGCGGCATAGTCATCAACCAAATGTTGACCGGCTTGCTAATTGGAATTGTTTTAATCACTGTTATATTGGGTCTGTTTTTTAAGTCTGCATTGTTTTCGTTACTGTCAGTTTTCCCTAATATCTTGCCGATAGCCGTGGCATTCGGGGTTTGGGCACTTGTGTTCGAAAAAGTCAGCTTTATGGTCGCCATTGGTATGGGATCGACCTTGGGCATTGTTGTCGATTTCACCGTTCACCTTTTGAGCAAGTATAATCTTGCCAGGACGGATATGAAATTAGGGCCGGAAGACGCTGTCATCTATGCCTTTGAGACGGTGGGTTTTGCGCTTATTATTATGGCTATGGTTCTTTGTGCTGGTTTCTTGGTGCTCAACACACTTTCGTTTCTCCCGCTCCATGACTTTGCAAGATTTTCTTCGATCGCCTTTTTGTTGGCCCTGGTGATAGATTTTTTATTATTCCCGAATTTGTTAATCAGGTTTGATAAAAGAATATACGGGTGAATTGTTTTATATGATGTCCGATAAGGTGGCCAATGGCCAAACGGGTCAACTTGTGTCGGAGAAATGTACATTACCAGAGCATTTGGGATCACCGACACTAGATCCGTGGAGACACTTTCCTGCATAGGGTTGCTTCGAGATTTTCTCTTGACGGCCTTGGTATACATCAGCCATCGTTGCCGTCAGCCGCCAACTAATGATGTAACTGGAGTCGTCATCCAGGATGTTGGACGGGAAGTCCTAGCGCCAACGGTAGTAGAGATTATTGTTGATACCTTCTCGGCGACAGGCTCACCGATATGGCTCAGCGGCATAGTTGGGCGATGGAATATTCACCGTGCAAGCCATTCAGTACGATTCCGATTTTCTCTTCGGGTGAAAATTGCGGCGGTTCTTGTGCGGATATCGTTAAAGTGTTTTTCTGTGTTTGACGGGTGCATTAAGACGCGCCTCTGCTTCAGTTGAAATTAGCAGAAATGGCTCTTAGCAAACAGGGCTAGGGGCATTCTATGCCCTGATATCAGACAAGAACCCTTAGTAAATATCACCGTCCATGGCTGAAAAACCTCGCCTGCGAATCCGGCTGCCTTGCCTTAGTCACTCAAGCCCAACGCGTTATAATTTTTGCCACTGTTGTAGTTTTGCTCATGAGAAAGCACGATTTTCCTCACTCCGGCTTGATTCGCAATTCTAGCTAGAACAGTGGGTGAAAAAGGAACGAGTAATAACATGATTCTTACATTCAACGTAATTAGTTATGTTAAAGGATACGCCATTATCATTTTTTTTATTTTTTATAGATGCGTGCCCAAAGGTGACGGGTGCATCGCGGCAAGAGCGATGCCATCATGATGTACAGCATTCGGTAGGCCGGTTCGGCTAGCGTGGTGCTCAATGATTGATTGGCCTAGGCGTAAGCAGGTGGTGGTATGAATCCGCCAATCTCTTGTGCCATCAGCCTGGCGAAGTCTATGGTGATATAGTCATTAAACTCAGCCCCGACAGCTTGTAAGCCGATCGGTAGACCCTCCTGTGAAAGTCCTGTTGGAAAGACAGTACTCGGTAGATGGGCGACGGTGACCAGGCCTGACCAGAATACTTGTTGAAAATAATCCTGCGCTACATTATCGACCATCAATGTTCTCTCAAGATATTCTCCTTGATCTTGCGGGAACGCAGTAGTCGCCGTCTGTGGGCATATAACAATGTCCCAATCATTAAAGAAATTTTGCCACTGTTGTCGAATCAGAAATCGTTTGTTGTTGTTCTCTGCCCAGGTTCCATGACCCTGCACTGAGTAACGAATCATATTGGCTGGAATTGAGCGGTCATTGGGGTCTAATTGACTGAGACCTGCCTCGTATTCGCTTTTTTCTTCGGGGCTAAGCCCGGCCGCCATTACTCCCCACAGCAAACTATTGTAGGTGTCATGACTCTGCTCCAGGTTAATCTCTGGGCGGGCACTGTCTGAAACGGTTGCGCCAAGCCTGCTCAATGTCTCACCGATTAACTGGACTCGATCAGAAATTTCCTGCGAGACTGGGGCCATATCATCATTGGCCCAGATAGCGACCCGGAAATCTTTCAGACTATTCTTGCTGGGCTTTGGTAGGTTTAGCTGCCAGCCTGCCAGGTCATGGCTAGCGGCCCCTGCAGAAACATCCATACTGACTTTAAGATCCTCAGCACTGCGCGCCATTGGCCCGACCACAGCAATATCAGCTGGCGCAACCTGTCCCGGTAGTGCATGTCCAGCATCCGAAACAACGCCCCAAGTGGGTTTGTGTCCATATATGCCACAAAAGTGAGCTGGGTTTCGGATCGAGCCACCGATATCAGAACCCGCCTCAAGGCCTGTCAGTCCTGCTGCTAATGCAGCAGCAGATCCGCCTGAAGACCCGCCCGGAGTGCGTTCAAGGTTCCAGGGGTTGTTAGTAGTACCGTAAATTTCGTTGAAACTTTGAAAGTCAGCCAGACTCAGGGGTACATTGGTTTTACCAAAAAAATGTGCGCCAGCTTGTTTCATCCGAACGACGGTATTCGAATCTGCCGTTGCTATATTGTGCTTGAACTCAGGCAACCCCCAAGTGGTTGGTAACCCCTCGATATCGTAGGCCTCCTTGATCGTCATGGGCACGCCATGCAATGGGCCGAGCGCCTTGCCCGCAGCAATCGCAGAATCTGCTGCCCGCGCGGCCTCCCTGCCTCGCTCAAAATCCTTCACCACGACCGAGTTGATGTCAGGATCTATTGATTCAACTCTATCGATGTACATATCTGTCAGCTCTAGTGAACTGACTTCTTTGGCGGCAATGGCGCTTGCTAGCGCCACTGCTGATTTGAATGCATATTCGCTCATTCCGTTATGCCCCTTTTTTTAAGTAAATAGTCGCAATTTCAATCACCTCCCACAACGTGCTGCGGATCAACAACCAGTACCTAGGTGGCGACTTCAGCTTCCGGCCCTGCGGATTTCCTAAGCAAACTTGCCGCACTTCTACCCGCCCCTGACATAATCTTGTTTGATATCAGGGTGTTTCGCTCCCAATGCGATGATCAAAGCCGATTGTTGCAAAGAGCTTATCACTCTTCAATGAGGAGTCCCATGGGCTCCTATTATGATGAATGATGCTGATCTTTGGCCTTGCCCGCAGGTGCCTGAGCCACACAGCCGTGCATAGATCGCTCTACACCTGCTATACCCGTCCACATTAGTGACACCTGGCAATAGCATGAGCCCCCTCTGTTGAAGTGGTGGGTAGCCCCTGGTTGGGATGCTTCTTAGGCAGAAATGGTAGGCGGGGATTCGATGGTAGGAATTGTTAGGCTTTAGGTATGAAGAAATTATTTTTTATACCACTACTATTTGTTACTTCTAATAGCTGGGCAGACTATTGGCGAACAAGCAATGCAAAGGCAGCGGTTTGGTAATCAGATCCCGTAGTAAGGTAAAAGTAGTACAGTAAAAGCAGTACAGTAAAAATTGATGCAGTAGGAAAAGTTGGTAAATTATGTAATGGCGGTAGATGTTTTGATGATGTTAGTGAATATAGACAGTCTTCAAAAAACTGTACAACTATAAATGGAGGCGGTGTGTTTCCATTTAGCTTACTTAATAAGCTTCCTGATTTTTACTCTAAAAATGAAAAAGGTAAATACAACAGAATAGATAATGTTGAATACATAACTTTTGCCTGTAAAAAAACACAAAGATAGGGTGAATGAGCCTTTTTTGCCCTGATAAGTGACCATCTGATAGTCTTCTATGGCCCTCTTTGAGAAATCAAATGCCCTGATTAGGCTGCGCTACAGGCTCTCGGAGGACATTGGTCCTGCGTCTGGCGTAAGCTGGCTGAAAAGACACGATTGAGGAGGAACGTTCAGGATGAAGGCTGGCAGGATTATTGGTGGTGCGATCGTGACAGTGGTTTTGATCACGGTTGGTTTGGTCGTGACGGGTATTGGCGGTGATCTGTTTTTTATGGGGTTTGTAGCGTACAACAAACCGGCTGGTGATTTTGATGCTAGTCACGCGGTGCCTGCACCTGACTACGGCCTCACCCGGAATTGGGCCTCGTTACCGAGCCTGGAGGATCTGGCAGACCAGGTGCCGGAAGGTGTTCAGGTTGCCAGTCAGAAGAACAGACCGGTGGATGTGTTCTTTGTTCACCCAACCGGTCTTATGAATGCAGGAGCGTGGGTTTCGCCCCTGCAGGAAGATTCGGCCACTGGCGAAAATACGCGTTTTATGATGGCCAACCAGGCGAGTGTTTTTAATGGTTGCTGTAATATTTATGCGCCGAGATATCGTCAAGCCAATATATTTTCCTATTTCCTGAGTTCGATCCAAGACCGCAATATCGTCTTCGATTTTGCCTACCAGGATGTCAGGCGTGCTTTCGAATATTATCTTCAACATAAAAATAATGACAAGCCCTTCATCATTGCCGCTCATAGCCAGGGAAGCCACCATGCCAAACGTCTGCTTGAGGAGATCATCGATTCCACTGACCTGCATCGACGCCTGATTGCCGCCTATTTGCTGGGCCCCACTATTATCCCTGTAACGACTGCCTGGATTGATTCATTAGAGCATATCAGGCCCTGCATGAGCGCGGATGAGTTGGGCTGTATCGTTGCCTGGGACACCATGCCGGAAGGAAAACCGCCGCTACCGCGAGATGAACAGAGTCTGTGTACGAATCCGTTATTATGGCGGGTTAGCCAGGAACGGGCACCTGCCAGCCAGAACGAAGGTGGACTGGTCCCAGTCGGTAGCTTTATTGCTAATATTGGGAGCCTTTCTGACGCCCCCGTCGGTCAGCATTATGGCCCACTGGCAAGGCCGATTGAGGCGCTAACCTGGGCGCAGTGTAGGCAGGGCACGCTGTATGCGAGTACCTCTTTACCAGCTGGATTCGAGGAGGATGCCATGGGAACCTATCATCAGCTCGATTATGCGTTGTTTTATATGAACATCTTTAATAACGCAAAGCTTCGATCAACTCGATATCTCATGGGTGCTGAAGTAGCCATACCGGGTCGCTAGGTTTAGCCAGCGGACTAGCAACTTGCCTCTGGCCAGTAGATCAATGAACTGTGTTTCGCTTGGGCGGGTTAACCCGGCCGCTGGAGCTGGTGGTCTGTTTGCTAGAGACGATGAATGCGAAAGACCGGAATGTTGCGTGGTGCAGCAGATTTCATATAACCGGCAAAGGTCTTATTGTTCGACGCCGTTATCTTGCAGGCATTTTTTGCTTGTTCAGCAGGCAATTCTTCGATTCGCGTTGCAAATTTCTCGGTACCAACCTCGACATCAATTCCGGGGTGTTCGCGCAAATTGTGTACCCAGGCTGGGTCGTGGGCGGCACCGGCAAACGAGCCAAATAACATCATTTCGCCATCTTTCTTTGTTGTCATTACCAGAGGCACCAAAAATGTATTTCCGGATTTCCTGCCGATCGTGTGCAACACCACCATTGACAGGCCCGGGAACATTGCCACCTTGCCTTCATTTGCGCGAAATTCTTCGATGATCTTTTGGTTGAAGGTAAGTGTTTCTTTATCCATGGTTTTCTCTGTGTCTATCTATCTGTCTGTCCACCAGTAGAAAATTAAATCAGTTGCTGTGGGGTCTCCCGTTCCAGGAAACCATTGTTGCGCGTGGCGAGGATACCATTTTAAATAGGTATGACGCCTAGTACAAACTGCCCTGTCATTGCAAGCTGTCCACGATCGGTGAAGAAAGGGAGACATCGTTTGCTTTATTGCGTGACGTTTTGCATGCACGCTTAATCCAGTTTTGGACGCGTAGTTGAACGGTCAGATAGACCAAGGAAAGGACTACGACTGATGCGCCTATTATTTCACCGATCGCTCCAGTGGCCTTCCACTACATCGAACACTTTCTCTATTAGAATAGTACTCGATTAGAATAGTACTTGAGAATATGGAGCGACGGCTATTGGCCGATAGCCGAAGGTCTGTATCTTAGTGTGATGCCTGCTGGCGGGTCCAAAGCGGAAGTTGCAGTATCTTTCCGCCATACCTTGTCGCCAATTGCCCGTTCGGTCTGATTTGAACCTCCTGCACCCAGGTTCGAAGCCTGGCGCAAGAGGATAAGGAATATAAATCACATTTTCTGAACAACGGTGATGTGGGGTAATGGCTGATGTTCGTTCAGATTTAAGACACGGTGACCTGGTGTCCCTTTAGATGGTCAATGGCTGTAACGGTGCTAAACTTCGGCCTTGCCTGCCGCGGCTGCCTGAGCCATGCAGACATGTATAGATACATAGATACCTCTATACCTACATGTCCAGCCTTGCTATAGCCACCTTCCTCGCACTGGGCGCAAGGTGTGCATAACGCTGTATGTCGTCAGAACCTTCCAGACAACTGGCTAGCTGGTCTAAGCGACACTAGAGCTCATCAGGGTGAGTGCTTCCACTCGGTCACGAGTATGTATCTTGCGTTTTATGTCCTTAACGTGTTTTTCTGTGTTTGACATGCTCATTTGAAACTCCTCTGCTTCAGTTTAATTAGCAGAAGTATCGCATAGCAAACAGGGTCTAGTGGTGCCATATGGGCTGACATCACGACCCTCTGGCCGAGGCGACAGATTCCTCAGGAAAATATCTCACCTGCAACCCCTCAGGATTTAACTGATTGTTATGCAAGCCCCTGCATTACTAGGTCACCAGGTACAAAATCAGCTCATCCTGCAAAGGTTGCTTAGAGTAAGTCGGCCCCTCTGTGTGGCGAGACCTTCAATCGGCGAGATAAGGCGTGCGACGCTCCACGTCAGAATCGAGAATTGTGACACGCTCCATTAAACGTCGGTGAGGCCAGAAATCAGCCGTTGCACAGTGCTGAACCGCCCGATTATCCCACATGGCAACCGATCCAGGACCCCAACGAAAGCGACAGGTAATCTCGGGACGGCCGATGTTGGCAAAGAGCTCCTGTAAAAGACTCTGCGTCACCGCCTCATCCATTCCGTGCTCCTTAGCGAACCGACGCGTAAACACACGATTTACGAAAAGAACGGTTTTGCCGGTTTCAGGATGCGTACGCGCAACAGGGTGAGTTGCCATTGGCAGTCGTCCGTCCATGGCATGGTGCGGCTGTCCTACGTGGATGGCCTTGAGGCCTTGTATCCGTTCCTTGGTTTCATCACGTACGCCCTCCCAAAGGCCGTAGCCATCGCAAAAGTTGGTGTCGCCACCTATGGGCGGTGCTTCCCGGCAGATCAACACTGAGCCCATTGGCGGGCGCGAGGACCAGGTGGCATCACTGTGCCACTCAGACGCAGCACCTGGGTGTTTTTCTCCGGATTGGATAGGTAATACATCAGGATAACCTTCTGGCGTTTGCAGTCCACTGGGAATGTGGTCGCGCTCACCGTGGTGCGCACCTAGTTCGCCAAAACACTCAGCAAATTGAATCAGACCATCGCGCGTCAGGTGTTGTTGGTCTCGAAACATAATGACCCTGCGCTCAAGCCACAGCTCGCGCAAGAACTGAACCATCTTTGCCTGACCAAGATCACGGTCTAGATCAATGCCATGCACCACCGTGCCGAGAGCGGGTGATAGTGGTTCAAGCTTGAGTTCAACCCCGCAGACCTTAACCGGTTTGTACGCCACAGGCGCAAGACTACCAAGGACAATGTCAGCGTCCAGTGCCCTAATTCCATTGGCCATGGTTTTACGGTCGCCCAAAGGGAAGCGCGAGGCTGCGACCAAGCCCATTGGCGTCGCACGCGATAGTCTCTTAGGTATTAATTGCTCGGGAGCAGATTGCTTTACCATAGGTCCTCGCTCGGTTATCCCACTGCACTACCAAGGGCATCACCACTCGAAAGTAGCGTCAGTCCACAGACTTCAG
>DUBB01000048.1 GCA_012960535.1 Gammaproteobacteria bacterium | reverse complement strand
AACAGCCAGGCTGAGTATCACGCAGCCTTAAGAGACTGGGTGGCAAAGGGTGCTCAAAGCGAATTTGCCATGAGCGCTGACAAGGTGGTCGACCGATCAAGACCGCGAGACGAAAACACAGCATTAGGTCACGCGCACTTTGAACTGGCATCTGAGCTAGAAATTCAAGGAAAGCACGATTTGGCGATCCAGCACTTTCGAGCCGCCCATGAACTTGTTCCTGATAGTTGGACTTTTCGTCGCCAAGCCTGGTCACTTGAAAAAGTGGGTGACGGACCATTCGCGAGATTCTGGCAAGGTCCGAATCCAGAAAACCCCGAAGACTGGCCCTATGAAGGCGGCTGGCTCGAGGATATCAAGCGCGAGGGAGCTGAAAACTATAACGACGGTTTTAAGCCGTAACCTTCAGAACGAAGCAACGCTTATTTATGATTAATTAAGCTTTTATTTGAATGTAGCGGGTGTTTTTGATGGTTGATCCTAGACCCTATTGTCGCCTCGCCAAGATACTATGTATCTTGGCATTTTCTACTATAACGAGCATAACGTTTTCAGCTGCAATAGAGAAAACGGATATTGTTTTTGTTTTGAGGGGCCAAAACGAAACGACACTTTATCCCATTAAAAATAGTTTTCAACCAGAAGCTGCTTCAGTACTTGCAGGGCTATCAAAGATCAGTTTTGGCAAGGTGTCGAGCGTTGAGATATTTGACGGTGGTATAGATTCAAATGAAACGGGCTATAAGGCTTCCCGTGAGGATATCGACCCTGCAAGCACGACCCATGATGTAGTGGTGGTCGGGGCAGGAAGTGCCGGTCTATACGCTGCAAAGACGCTTAATGAATATGGCTATGACGTAATGATTATAGAAGCCACAAACCGTATCGGAGGACGCATAAAGAGCGAGAGCTTAGGCGATATGCGGGTAGAGTTAGGTGCTGAAGAGCACTATCGTGCCACTGGGGATAATCCCGTGTGGTCTGCGGTGCGCGATGCATACGGTGAGTCTATTTACGTGAGTCCTTACTTGGGTAGCACCGCGTTGTCCATGGATGGTGGCAGTAACACCTGTTGGAGAGAGAATTTCGCTCTTCGCCCGTGCCGTGATGACAGTGATGTTGCCACATTTGATGGCTTTTACGACTGGTATTGGGAGCCCAATCAACATCTCGATGCAGACTCAAGTTTGGCCGAGGATGTGGCTAGCAAATATGGTGTTGATGTCTCACATCGCGCCTATCATCTTTATGATAATGGCTTTGCCGGAGGATCTTACGCAACTAATCTGGATCAATTGGGCGCTAGGAGTCTGGCGTTGCAGAGTAATCAGTGGGACCTGTCCAATAGTACTCAGACATTGGGGGACAAGGACCTGGGTTACTCCGATGTTCTTGAGACCCTTTGGTGGGATGACGTAGTGGCGAACAGTGACTTGTTGCTGAGTAGTCCTGTAGTGACTATCGACACCAGCGGCGATGATGTGGTTATTACGGACTCGAGTGGTGCGAGGCATGCCGCACGGCAAGTGATCGTGACAGTTTCCATTGGAGTGCTGCAGTCTGAGATGATCGATTTCATCCCTGATCTACCGGAAGCTACGATCGCGGCTTATAAGGGCATTGGCATGGATATGGGTATGAAAGTACCCATGCGATTCAGCTCGGCCTGGTGGGAGACTGAAGGTGAAGCATTGGCCTGGCTGGTGACTGAAGGATTGGCGGGAGCCTGTTGGGTTCCTAGTGACTACAAAGTGGCGAGCAGTTCACATATTCTGATGTGCTACCCCATGGGTGATAATGGTACTGCCTTGAATGATATTGCGGTTGCAGCGGGTGGGGCTGCTGCTGGTGATGCAGCCATCATCGACGCAATCTTGGCCGACCTGGACAGGACCTTTCCACAGGCTCTGGGCCTGGCATCGGCAAATTATGTGGAAGGTATTGTCCAGAACTGGGGCGCTGATCCTTATACCTTGGGCGTATATTCCTACCCCAAAATCGGAACCTATACGACGGCCAGTGACAGTAGGCGACGAGACCTCCAAGACCCTGTGGCCAACGGGCGAGTCTTCTTTGCTGGAGAAGGAACCCACACCACTCATCCATCGACGGTGCCTGGTGCACTACATGAGGGCGAACGGGCGGCTCGGGCGGTTCACGCAATAAATACCCTTTACCCGTCCTCCTGCAGCCTAGATTGCTTTAGCTTTAATATTGACGCAGATGAAGAGTTAGAGGCTGATGCATTAACTGACGGATTACTTGTCATCAGACATCTATTCGGATTCTCAGGCGATGCGCTTATAGCTAATGCCACCTCCAACGTGGCTACTCGCCAAGATGCGGCAGAGATTACCATTTACCTCAACGATGCTGAATCCGAGCTAGACATCGACGGGGATGGCGAAGCCAGAGCACTCACCGACGGCCTGTTATTGATCCGCTATTTGTTCGGGTTCTCTGGAAATTCTTTGATCTCAGGGGCAGTGTCTGAGACGGCTGCGCGCACCTCTGCTGAACAGATCGAAACCTACATCAGCGCACGTATTCCGGCCTCTTAATTGTAAGTAAAGCGCTATCTATGCACGTCTGCGGGTCTCAGGTACCTGCGGGCAGGAACCCTATGCAGAAAAGTGTTTCCTGGAGTTTAGTGTCAGTGGTGCCAAATAGGCTGACGACGTACAGCCTCCTGCTGGAGTTAAAAATAAAGCTTGGTACGAGCTTGTCGCGAGAGACTGGGGTCTAGATGAGCAGGCTTCTCAGAGCTCGCTACAATTAATGCTTCATGCACGCGAGCGTTGAATGTTGTGTGTCGTGATATACGTAATGAATCAAATGCTCCAAACAAAAGATATGACCCGTTTGGTTTTAGGAAGATGTGACGCTATTTTACTAACATCCCCTTCTTGTGTGTAAGCATCAGCTCTACTGGTATTTAACAAACGTTTTAGCCCCCGCTGCACTTGAGATAGTCTCGTAGACACCATCTATCTCGAAGGTTATAAAGAACAGTGTTTAACAGGAACGTAAGATGCTCAGAGAAAACGGGGAGAACCTGAGGAAGTTACTGGGGTTAGCGGTTTTTGTAGCCACCCTGAGCTTTGTTCTCTGGGCTTCTGGCACTTCTATATACCAGATCGAAGCTTTAGCGAGTGCTGCAGTCGCAGTGACGGTTTTTTCAGTGGCTGTTTTTCTCCGAACTATCGCGGGAGTATCTTTAGCGTTTACGATTCGTTTAATTTCAATACCACTAGGCCTTTATGTATCGCTTTTGTCGCTAATTCAGGCTGCAGAAGTAGGTTACGGTTTTATTGGTAGTTTTTTAGCGATCATCACAGCAGGATTTTTATTCCTCTCTTGCATGAATGAACGGGCCGAGGAAAAGCAGTTTTCTACGAACACAACTACATGCGTGCTTGCCATTCTTCTAATGCTATTACTGCCAGTCGCAATCTTTACATTTTTGGCTCAATTCCCTCTTTTGAACCTGTGGCAACCGTTCATTCTCGTTCTGGTTTCGGGGTCTTTCATATCTCTATACTTACTTCAAGATAGCAATAAAGCCTTCAGCGAAAGGCTAGTTTTTGCCAGTGCGTACAATGTTGTTCTTCAGGCAGTTATTGCAGTAATGTTTTTTATTATTTTGACGGGTTCGATGAACGATGGCTCGTTTGTTATCAATGTAGCTATAATCGCTTTTTCGATTATCTTTCCTTTAGCACTTTATCTTTCCACTTTAATCTACGCCATTTCAGAGAATTCAGTTGGTGATGTCTCTAAAATAGACATTAAAAATTGGCACATCGTAGAAGGTTATCTCTTTTTTATGGCTATGGTCGTCGCACCACCCAGCATCATAGAGTACATTCTTAGCCAGCAGGGATGACGCCACTGAAGTATGGGTAGCCCCAGCGGCTGCCTTTTTATTGCAGGTAAAGCGCTATCTATGCACGTCTGCGTGGCCCGGGCACCAGTGGGGAACGCACTACAGGCTACTTCTGTAAATCCCATATTGACAATGATCACTATTTTTAATTTGTTCTCTCAGGTGTTCAGGCAAAGCAGGGTGGATTTTTCCAGACTTGCTGTAGTACCTTGTGCTGATAGTTACCACGAACAAGAAATAGAGGATCAGGAGGATTTGTAATGCTGCTAGAAATTGATCGCATACAGCTCGCCGTGCCGGATGTATCCAAAGCCATGGAGGGTTGGCAAGCCATACTCGGTGCAGAGGTCTCTGGTGTCGACAAGGTGGCCTGCCTTGGTGCCGCAAGAACCAGTTTAAGGTTGGGCTCTGGTATCGTTGAACTTCTGCAGGCCGATGGTGCGGGTATTGTGGCAGATGCTGTGGCGAGCCGTGGGCCTCATATGTTTGGTGCTGGTGCTTCTTGTGCGGACGTGACGGAAGTTCGGGGCATGCTCTCGCCGCAGTTCAACAATATTGTTGAAGAAGGTAAGCAACTGTTTGTCGATGGGCATGATATTGGAATTCAAGGTCTTCGTGTTGTTGTTAGCAAACATGAAGACAGAACTGCAGTTGGTCTGACAGACTTCTTCTACGAGGCAACGCTGCTGGCTGCCAGTTCGGTTAAAGAGACCGCCAGGTTTGCCAGGGTTTTTTCACTGGATGCCCAGGAGTTTGTTGAAATCAACTCACCAGGTTTCGGCTACTCTGGAACGCTTACGCTGTTCAGAAAAGATTTATTGCATAGGTTCGAGGTCATAACGCCATTGGTACCCACAAATACCATGGGCCGCTTCTTCGATAAGATTGGCCCTTGCCTGTATATGGCATACGCTGAAACATCCGACCTGCTTGAGATTGAGAGCAGGGTTAAGGCCAGGGGTGAGGCGGTTACTATTGATCGCCCTGAAGGTCGTGGCGAAGATCAGGTTGCCGATGGTCTCTGGCTTCACCCTAAATCACTCGGTGGCATGATGCTCGGTCTTTCCAGGCCTTCTCAAGCATGGCGCTGGTCTGGTCACCCGGAAAGAGTCGAGCCAATCTGATGACGATAACTGTAGAAACCAATGGACGAGTGCAAACGTTAACCCTGAACAGGCCTAAAGCCCTGAATGCCTTCAATGATGGTATGTACAAAGCAGTCGGTGATGCGCTTTCGGCAGCAGCGACTGATGATGAAGTATCTGTTGTGATTATCACCGGTGCGGGCCGAGCTTTTTCAGCAGGCCAGGATCTTGGCGAGATGGGTGATGCGACTCGCCGTGAGAAGGGTTTTGTCGGTCAGTTCGGTTATTTCATCAAAACAGTTGCTACCTTCCCAAAACCTTTACTGGCGGCGGTCAACGGCATGGGTGTTGGCATTGGACTCACTCTGCTGCCGCATTGCGATCTGGTTTATATGTCCAATAGCGCGCGCCTTCGTGCACCATTTGCCACGCTTGGGGTGACCGTTGAAGCGGGTAATTCTTACCTCTTACCGAAAGTACTGGGCTGGGCCAATGCGGCAGATATTCTTTTTACGGCCAGGTGGATCGATGCGGCAAATGCAAAAGAAATTGGCCTTGTGTTTGCGGTCACGGAACATGATCAGTTAATGACTGATGTGTTTGCCAAGGCCAGCGAGATCGCAGCTATGCCATTAGTCTCACTTGTCACCACCAAGAAACTGATGATTGAGCATCGAGAGGACGGGTTCACCAGGGCAAGAGCATCTGAAGATAACGCTTTTGCCAGGCTGACGGGAGCGCCTGCCAATCGTGAAGCTGTTGCTGCTTTTATGGAGAAACGAGCGCCCGACTTCACAAAGTTGGCTGCTGAATAGGTTTGTCACGTCGGCAATCCAGAACAAAGGAGTAAATCTGCCGGATGGGTAGCAAGGCAACTATCAGGCAATCCCTGATTGACGTGGATGATTCGGTACTTATCGCCATTGATATACAGGATCATTTTCTTTCGAAGTATGATGCTGCGATCAGTCAACCGGTTCTTGAGAAAGTGGTATGGCTTGTAAAGCTTGCAACTTACCTGGATGTCCCAATTGTAGCGATGGGTGAGGACATTGAGGGGATTGGCACCTTGAACCAATCCCTACTTGAGGCACTGCCTGATGAGACAAAGGTGCATAACAAACTTAGCTTTGGTCTCGCCGGCCAGCCTGAAATACTGGCCAGTGTTCAAAAGACCGGACGCAGCACGGCTATATTGATTGGTATGGAAACAGATGTGTGTGTAGCACAGTCCGCACTTGGGTTAATGGAGAATGGCTATCAGGTTGTTGTAGCGAGGGATGCTGTAATCACCACGGTTGGTGGTGAGGTGGTTGGCTTGAATCGTATGCATGATGCCGGTGCCGTGATCAGTTCAGTGAAAGCCATTCACTATGAGTGGTTACGAACTGTCGAAAACACCGTTGATATGTATGAGGCGGCATCTGAACTTGGCAAGAATGTGCCAGATTCCCTCGATCTATAACATCTCTGGATATAAACCGTTTGTGATTATTCCCTGGTAAGGGATCAGCGGTTGGCGGTATCCATGGTTGAAATAAATTCCCTTATACTACTTTGTTCAATATCACCCAGATCATGTGATACGACCACCTAGCAACCCTCGGCTAAAATCAATTTGCTTGTTGTTGCATTGTGTCTGATGGAAAACAATCCTTGTGCATCAGGATCTTCTAGAAATTCTTTAGCCTTAGAGGTGGAGGGAAACTCCAGAACAACCACTCTTTCTGGAGACCAATCACCTTCCATTATTTCTGGCTGAGAACCTTGCACGATATAACGCCCACCGTGCTTTTCGATATATTCAGGGATTTTATCAATATATTCTTTGAACCTGCCAAAATCATTAATTGAAAAATCCAATATTAGGTATCCCTTCATCCGAAATATTTCTCCGATCTAAATCTCTATCTTTCCTGAGTCCTGATGGTAGCCACAAAAGCCGATACTTCAATTGACCAGATTATCCCCGGTTTTCTAACTGAAACGTAGGACTGCAAGGATAAGTATTTTAAACCCCATTTTGCCATAATCCAAAAGTATGCGGGTCAAGGAATTCTTGGGTTAAAAGTGCGGGATGTTCATTCGATGGTCAATGACCGTTATGGTGCTGATCTGCTGATCTGCTGGTTTGCACGCGGTAGGGTTGATTAGTGAAAACGACGATGCACGCAAATTCAGTCACATCTGGGCTTTGAAAGTCTTGCGCCCTGTACCAGTGAACCAAAGTGTAGGGGATCTAAAGGTTAACTATTGGAGTATCTTAATCGTTATTTAAATTTATATAAAACACCGGTTTATAGATTTTATTAAACCGATGCCATCTGCGCCATTGTCTGTTCTGCGTGTGTAAATAGGTGTTTAATTCTTCTTATCCGCATGGCTTGTTATGTATTAAATACCTGCTGATAATCTTTTAAGAATTCATCACCTGGACAGCTAGTATCTTTTACAATAAATGTTGGCACCATGTTGGCAATCAGAGGAATAATTACTGCGCCTAACATATCTGGATTTGGCTCTACAGTCAGGCAATATTTAACGTTAGGCTTCGTCTCAAGATACAGTTCTGACGCCGGGCTTGCATTAGCTTTAGCTTGAAACAGATGATTACCAGAATCGATCATGAATTTAGCATATTGATTATTTTGTAGCTCAATAAAATACCGGTTTTTTTCACCTAGATACATGCTCACAGCACCAGCTTGAAAGGCGCTCGCCCTATAAATAACAATTTCAGATTGAGTTGTGCCTTCTGAAACTAACTGAACATTCTTTGAAAGAGTTGTACAACCAGACAAAAATATTGCTATCACCATCACTAAATACTTCACGAACTATCCTTTAATACGAAACTAATACGAAACTAATACATAACGCCCAATTAAGAGGCTCTTTGTGGTTTGCTAAAATTGTGTCGCGAAGCGGAACATAGCAAACTGTTAACTGTCCCGCTTGAATAACTTGTTATGTGTATTTTACACTCGATTTTTAAATATTATTGGGGTTAATAGCATGCTTATTAAAATGATAGATGCAGTGCCAAAACCAATACTTTGAAGTGCCCCGATACCAGTAAAAATCAATACAGTTGAGACTACTAAAATAGCTAATTGTATAAAACCAATTACTCGTCTCTTGTGGAGGTTACCTACGCCACGAAAGATCCAAACTAAGCTTACCGGTTGGTAATCCAGTATTCCGAGGGAAGATCACTATCCAAACCTTTGGAGCTGTGCCAGTATTACCGGATGTATACTTCTAAGCTCCCCATACGCCAAGAGATTCAAGACACTCATGCCGCTGCTGCGGCCCACTGGGCGTCACCCGGAACCTGGTGGTCTGCGGATCAGCGCGCGGCCATCGTTGACGAGGTCCGCAAAGCCTGGGACGCAGAGCCCCTGCCGCCATGGCAAACCCCGAGTAGCACGCCAGGACTGGTAGACCCTCATCACCGCCTGCCCATTGCCGCAATCGACGTTATCTGGCGGTTGACTAACCATGTCACAACACTAACCAAAAAATGGTATGAATCCTACGTACCCAGTCAGTTGTCGCCACAACAATACGTCGAAATCGTCGGCGTCGTCGCGCAAGTTACCTTGACCGACCGGTTCGCCGACGCGCTGGAGCTTGAGCGTGTTCAGTTGCCTGAAGCTCGCCCTGGCGAACCTAGCCGAGAGCAACCTGCTGATGCTGAAGTGGTAGCGCACTGGGTACCCACAGCACCTATTGTCGATGGCTCGTGGAACCCTGCAACGCCGAGCGATGTGCCCAACGTACGCAAGGCCCTGAGCCTGGTTGCTGCGGAACGTATCATGCAGTGGGTTCTAATCGATGCGCACTATGTCCAGGGCGGGGCTTTGGCTGATGATTTCGGATCTAATCACTGGTCGCTGGAGAGAGCGCAGATCGAACTGCTTGGTACCCGAACGTCAGCAGTTAATGAGTGTTTCTACTGAACCGCCAGCCATGCAGTTCTGCTCGGTCGGAGTGGACAGATAGCCGGAATTGAAGTCTCCATGAATGTTGTCAAAGAGCTTGGTGACGACGATGGTGGTGTGGCACATGGGGCACTTCTGGCTCGGCTTTGTGATGCCGTAGCGGGTAAAGATACCGAGGTCATGGCCAACGTGCGGGAACAGGTTTTGCGGGATATGGGCCCTGATCAACTGGTTGACGCAGTCGGTGTCAGCGCGATGTTTCACATGATGAACCGGGTTGCGAACGCGACCGGAACCCCGCTGGACCCGATCATGCTTAAAGCAGGCCCAGCGATCGCAGCCTCGATCGGTGCAGACACATTTTTCAGCGCAGACGATACACCGGGTTAGATCGCGGAGTATGAGTCGGGCTGACTAACCCTAAGTTGGCGCTCTTAGCTAACCACTCAACCCTGCCAGCGAGTCAACGCAAACGCATCCAGCGAATTCGCGCGCGTACTCAATCGTGCCAGACGATTGAGCTTTGCAGCATCGATTTTGTCTTTCGCCACAATGCTAATAAAATCATAGGCCACAACGGTGTTGACGTCCGCCAGGTCGGGTGTGGTACCGCCAAAGAATGCTGCCTCGCCCAGCGTTTCGTCAAGCTCCTGCAGCCCGGCCAGCACCTGCCCCAGCACTCGTTCGCGATACGGCTCATAGAGGTATTCCTGTGGCCTTTGGGTAACCTCGTAAGCGGCCACGACACCTTTTTCCATTACACCGGTGGCTATTGCGGACTGTTTCAAGGTGATGCGTCGTGCTTCTCCTGAAGGTGGCAGAAGAGACTGCTTGCCAGCAAGTTCCAGCGCATAATCAATGATTGCCGCACTATCGATCACAACATCGTTGCCGATGATCAACGCTGGAACGCGCCCCAGGGGATTGTACTGGCGGATGAAATCGACCGCTTCGGCTGCAGCGACCTCCTCACGCGTGTATGATAGGCCAAGCAGGTTAAGCGTCGTGGCTGTGCGCCGCACGAAGGGTGACAGATCGCGTCCGATTAGAACTATAGACAAGGTGATATCCTCTGTTTGTTATGGAAGTTAGCGTACAACAACATCTGCTTCCCGCGATAGTGGTACTGGTAATGTGTACTATCGGTATGGAACTGCGCTGGGAGCAGTTCCAAGCACTGATCCGCGCACCCAGAACGCCCATTATCGGTACGCTTATTCATACGCTCACATTTCCCATGCTCGCCATGCTGCTGGTGGTTGCCCTGCAGACCATGGACATTGCCGTATCAGATTCGACAGTGATTGGTATGCTGCTTATCGCAGCCTGTCCAAGCGGCGGCTTTTCGAACGTTCTGGCACTCATAGCCCGCGTCAACCTGCCGCTGTCGGTTACCTTGACGCTGGTGTCGTCACTGTTGTCATTCGCCACGGTGCCGCTGCTGATCGGCGGCTTTGGTTTCCTCATTGCCGATCTTGACCAGCCCGTGCAGATTCCTGTAATAGCAACGCTACTACAACTTTGCGTATTAATCCTGTTACCCATTGGAGCAGGTATGGCTATCAGGCGGTGGCAGAAAGCGTTTGTCGAATCGCATCTTGCGCGCATGCAGAACCTGGGCCAGCTAGTGTTGTACATCTGTGTTGTGCTGCTAATCGTGGAAAACTGGTCGGTAATGGTTGCCGGAGTTGTGGATGCCTTGCCCTGGTCAATTCTTTTATGTGGCGCAAACATTCTGACCTGTTACTACTTGGCTAAGTGGTCTGGATTCGTACTGGAAGATCGCATCACCCTAGCGCTGGAAGGCTCAATTCGAAATATCGCCGTGGCGCTGTTGATCGCCGCAACGGTCATGCAGCGCATGGACATTGCGGTGCTACCGACTGTCTACTTCCTAGCCGTTCTGATCGTGGCGCTATTGTTCGCGAAGACCTGGCGACTTCTGTTCAAGGCCTAGCCTCTGCCAGTGCCGGGACCTAAGTTGGTGCTTCTTGGGTGTAGTTTGCAACGGCGGCTTTTACCTTAGACCTGGGTTGGCCAACATAGTCGCTTTAAATGATGAAGCGATTGCACTGCGACAATTCACGTAGCTTTGCAGTTTTATCCAATGCAGGCCGTGTAGGACCAAGAGCAGTTACGCACTCGTGGTTGCCTAAATTGGTGATTCCCGGAGCAAGCCTTGACCTAATGTGCGAGCTATGACATTTCTATGCCTTGCAGGACGGGAAGGGGTACTTGCAGGTAAGCAAAGCCCGCTGATTCATTTTTGCTACCGATTAATTGCTTTGTATCCATAACAGCTCCATAGTTTAGGGATGGCCGTTTTAATTTATCTATTCCCGGACAGGA
>DUBB01000047.1 GCA_012960535.1 Gammaproteobacteria bacterium | reverse complement strand
ATTCAGAACAGCATTCGCCTTCAAGAAGATTGTATCTGGTTGCCTCAATCTACCCCCGTCGTTCACTTGAAAAAATCAGTCTATCCTTGATCTTTACATTATAACTAGACGTCCAACTGGCAGCGTTAAACACAAGATATTCCCTGGCAGCAGGCAGTTATGGCGCTAGAAGAGGATAGGAATTTTAACAGGGATCTTCAGTCAATATCCTGAATATCTACGAAGCATCCGTTGGCCCTTATTTCGTGAGCAACCGAAATTGCTTTACAGATAATCGTTATACATTCCGAGCTTTCAATTCCTGGCGAAGTCGCCCTCGGTAATAGTCGACCAAGTTGTCGTGTCTACTCGTCATGCAGCTTTGAGTGCCTGATTGAAGGTGGCCGACGATGACTACGGAGATGATCCATAAGTTTGTCCCGGAGACAGTGGCAGCGGTATTGTTAATGGGCCGATCAGAGATCGCACCGATGCCTTCACTTGCCCGCGTAAAGTGGCCGAATATTCAAACAACGACGATCCCCACAGTCCGTTGCCGTATTGGGTGTATACCGCTTGTGAGTGGGGTGAAAACTGCGCACCTGATTTTTACTGGGAGTTATTTTTGGTTAAAGGCGTACAGCTTAATACCTTTTAGATGATGGGTCTGGAAGTGGATAATAAGCGGAGTTGATTTATCTTTACAGGTTTAATCGATCCTGGTTATCAGAGCCTGATAATTGAATATATAAAATATACAGTGAGGAGTATGGATGACTATGGAGAAGAAGAATTTGAACCACCTATGGAAACATGGCGAAGAAAATTTTCCTCACCTGGTTACCAGGCTGCCTGGAAAACATATCGAATGGAGTTTTCCCTAAGTTTCAGAAAACAAATTGATGAACTAATCAGGGAACTAAATAAATCAGAAATCAATTGAAAATATTTCTACTAATCATATTTAAAAGCTCATAAAAACAGCCGCGGATAATAAATGGCCACGGCGGTGCACGTTGCCTCAGATGTGCCAGAATGGGTTGGATCCGTCCGGGTCGATTACATCTGATGGCGGCCCCCTGCGATCACCCTCAGCATGCCACCGGAGGCCTTCATTTTAAGAAGGCATAGCAAATACAAAATCATTCATGCATAACCAGAACCCACGAAAGTTCCCGCCACCGACTCCTTGTGTCGTTAACCTGGACGGCCCCTTTTTGCACCTCCTGCCAAAAAAAACACGACGGCCACGTTCCATCCATTTCGCACAGTATTTGAGGTTGATCTCTTACATCTATTTCTCATGCCTCAGCTAATATGTTGTCATGACTTATCCAAGAAGCCATTTGATTGATCCTGACGCTGGTACCTACCACGTTTGTTCTCGTTGTGTGCGACGAGCATTTTTATTTGCTACTGACAAAACAACTGGTAAGGATTTTTCTCATCGAAGGGACTGGATCGAGAACAATATTTTGGGTGCGTTATCACCAGGTAAAAGATCTACATAAAGATCCACATAAAGATCTACATAAAGATCTGTGCGAGTTGGATGGAACATGAGTGTCGCGGTTTCCCTGTCTGCGGTTTCCCTGCGGAAAGGCAATAGCAGCAACGGGTACGAAGAATTGCGAGGAACAGCCGGATTAGCCAGCAGGCACTGGATTGTCGCTAGCAAATGTGGTCTGAACGCCAGCAGCTTCGCGTCGGCCATCGTAGTAGATCGCCATGACCAGTGCAAAGCACATCAAAACCATCACAACCGAGAACGGCAGTGCGCCAATTATCATCGCCATCTTAATGGCCTCTGTACCACCTGAAATAAGCAGACCCACCACCACAAGCCCAAGGGCTGCACCCCAGAACAGGATATGTGGCCGTGCCTTCGGGCCTTCATCGCCACCCGCGTTGATGGTGTTCACGATCAACACCGCCGAGTCAGCCGATGT
>DUBB01000046.1 GCA_012960535.1 Gammaproteobacteria bacterium | reverse complement strand
TCCCTATGAGTTTAACATGATAACCCGTATCCAAGCCTATGATGGCCAGGCGGCTGGCTGGGCGCCTGCTATTGCTCCCCTGAACGCCACTTACGTTGCCGGACGGGCCATCAATACTTTGACCATCGTGGCGACTACTGACGTTCTGACGGTACGTTCTGCCAGTGCTGTTGAGGCTGCGCTCAGTGTGGCCATGCCACTTTCAACCAGTAACCCCATAGTAACGATACCGCCAACTGGGATGGAAATCGATGCTGCAACCGATGACTTGGCATTGATATACGATTGTAATAATGCGACCCTGTTTGAAGTCACTGCCATTAATGTGGCGGCTGGCCTGGCAACGATTGCCCATGCTGTAGAAGCAACTATCCCGGGTCAGCCGAGAAACAGTTTTGCAGGACTCACCGCCACTGGCTCGTTTGGCACCGATGCGAGTGTTGCCGCTATAGATACGATAACTTATTTCATAGCACCCGGCGCGGGGATCAACAATGAGGGTAATACACCCCTGGCACTGTGGCGCAAGGTGCGTACCGCCGCGCCTGTGGAGATGGTTGAAGGCGTGGAAAACCTGCAACTGCTGTTTGGTGTGGATACAGATGCAGATTTCGTGCCAAATCTGTATACGACAGCGAATCTAGTGGCCAGCTTCAACAACGTTGTGACTGTGAGGATCAGTCTTACCGTCAACAGCATCGATTCTGTCGGCGCGAGCGTGCTGCCTTCGCTCGGGTGTTCAGGCTCAGGAGGGTTACAGGATTGTATTGCTGGACAGGTTTTCGATGGCCTTATGAGGAGAACTTTTACGAAAACAGTACAGTTGAGGAACTAGGGATGAATCTCTGGCAAAAGCATCAGCAGGGCGCAGTTTTAGTGACCAGTATGATCATATTACTGATATTAACCATGTTAGCGCTGTCCGCGGTTCAGAACACCAGTCTGCAGGAACTCATGTCAAGAAATGAGCGGGACTCAGATCTTGCTTTTCACAGTGCTGAAACCGGACTTAGAGAAGCAGAGGCCTTTCTGGCACCACTGCTTGCCCTGGTAGGTTTCCAGGTTGCTAACCAGACTGGCCTTTATGATTCAGTAAACAATGCCCCCCCTAACTTTGCCACCTTCGATTGGCTTGTGCCCGCTAATAATACTCGGGGTTTTATTCTAGTGGTAACCGTCGATCCGAGAACGCCCCTGGCGGGTAGATATGTCATAGAACATGTAAAGACAGTCGTCGCAGGTGCGGATATATTGAATATTGATAATATCGGTCAGGATACAGGAACGGGTCGAACTCAGATGTTCAGGATCACCAGTATAGGGCTGGGCGGCTCGGGCACTGCCCAGGTAATGCTGCAGAGTACCTTTGGTAGGCAGTGTTGTTGAAAATTTGGACGTGGTTTATTGCGGCTTTTTGGATTTTTTCAAGTGTGAGCAGTTTCGCAGGAGGCTTGCCCATTGCCCAGAGTTATAGTTATGGGGCGGCTGAATCAAGTGTTTTCACCGCTGACGCACCCGGTGTGTTGAGCAATGACTATGATAACAACGGCGATACCCTTCTGGTTGTAGAAGTGCAGGCAAATGCCGTGAATGTATCCAGTCAGATAAACCTGGCATCCGGTGCCACCTTAATTCTTGGTGAGTATGGCTCGGTTACCCATGATCCGACAGAGTCAGAGACAATCGCTGCATTGACAGGCAGCGAATCCTTTGATGATCAGTTTACTCATTTACCTGGCGATGATGTAGATGTAGATGCAGTGCCTAGCGTGACGATTACCATAACCGTTGCCCTTGCTGATCGAGAGCCATGGGCCCTGGATGATAGTTTCACCATCTCATAAGATGATACTGCGGTTGTTCTGACGGTCATCACCAATGATGATCTGGGGAGACCCGTTCTACAGTGTAGTCAATACTGGCGAGGTTTTAAGGACCCGCAGCAGGACGTAATCTGGACGATGTGTGATCCCTTGGTCGACGGAGATTCAGATTGAGCAGATGAAACAGATTCCAGCAAGGTGATATTCCATGGTTGTTCCGGTGGGTTTCGATATTGGTTCAGCTCGCTGAGTTCAAGACCGTCCAGGGTGAGTAACCTGGGCTATGAAGCAGGCGCACTGGAACTACTAAAGGTGGGTATGAAGGTCAGGGTTCAGTTTGCGGATACCGGCGTGAGTCGATATGTACTGAAAATACAGCAACTCCCGTCTTCAACTGAGGTTGGTTCCTAACATCTGAGAATACGGCCCTGCCGATCAATGGGTTGGTCGGCCAGGTTTCGGGTATGTACCAGTCTTGGCCTGCCCTGAACGGTGATGACAATCTGTCGTCTAAAGCGGCTGCTGCGATCTTTTGGGCAGTAGGTTATATTACCATTTTGAAAATTAGTATAACCCATAGAGGTGAATTGCAAATAGGGTTTGTTGCCAAACGATCGCCATAATATGGATCCCGCTGCGGCGGTGGGTTTTAAGCTGGCTATCAGTTTTTCGTGGTTGTCGAGTCTGCCGTTCTGGTTGCTGTCGGCAAATATATTCAGACCCCTATGCCAGTTTCTGGTGCAGTATTCACCTTCGAGCGCACACAAGGTGACCGTGATATTGTTCTTGGCGGCATTGTACCGGGCAAAATGAATAGTGCTGATCAGCCAGTTAACAACCACGGTTGCCTGGTGTTTAGCTGCAAATTCTCGGTAGTGAGTCAGTCCACTGGATAGCAGTATTCCGATGATGGCGACTACCATGAGCAATTCAACCAGCGTCAACCCTTGGTTGCGGGTTTGATCCGAGATATTACCACTGGTGTTAGTTGCTGCTAATTTTTTTCCCCTGCCTCGGATTTTCATTGACAAAGTTTAGGAACAAGATACTTTCCCGGGCAGCAGATAATGGCTTTTGATTTAGCGGGATTGTTCTGGCGTTGTTGCGGGTTTCGGCTGGTTAGCTTGCTCGATTCCGACGCGGTTCAAGAAACCAATCTAGACAAGTGGTCTATTGTTACCGAACCGAGCTTAGCCAAACAGCCCGAAAGATAGGATATTGATCCAGGATCGTTGGGTTTTTTTGACGGTTCTATTCGGATCGAAATTCCCGGATTTATCAAGACTTCGATGTCCGGGGTAATTTGCGGCCAATAACGTTAAAGCGTTGCTGGCCAAATCCGATTGATTCAGTAACTGATAAGCCTCTACCATAATGGCCAACCCATCTGGCACTGCTGTTGTACCCTGGAAGTTCTCGAACACGAATCGACCTCTATTTGCAGCTGCCATATAGGCCCCACGATAAATGTAATAACGAGCCACATGAATTTCCGCGGATGCCAGCAGGTTCTTAAGATAGCGCATTCGCTTTTGAGCATCTGGGGCGTATTCACTTTCTGGGAATCGGCGGATCAGGAGCGAAAAGTCCTCAAATGACTCTCTTGCTGCACCTGGGTCTCTTTTGGAGGGATCGAGTGGGAAAATTTTGCTGAGGAAGTTTTCATCTTCGTCGAAGGATGCCAAGCCTCTCAGGTAGAAGGCATAATCCACATTAGGATGATTAGGATGCAACCTGATGAATCGATCAGCGGCAGCGCGAGCGGCTTCGGCTTGGGCGCTTCTATAGTACGCGAATACAATTTCCAGTTGCGCTTGTTCGGCATACCGGCCAAATGGATAGCGTGCCTCCAGGGCCTGCAGTCGGGTCACGGCTTCTTTGTAGTTTCCGGCATTCATGCCACTCTGTGCTGACTGATATAGTGCCAGCTCAGATTCCTGCTCGGTGATTTCATCATCTTTGGAACAGCCGCCCAAGCCGAGAATCAGGATCAATAATACCAGTATCGTTGAATGTTTAATCAGCATAAATTCGCCATGGTATGGACCAGCCCAGTCTTGTACTCTTGAAAAGAGGCTCATTTAACCATAGCCTTGCCAATTCTCCCAATAGTGTTTTCCAGTTAGGTGGTCATGTCATCGCACATCAAGCATAAATTACAGATTAAGGATTCAGATAGCTTAAAGCGATTGGACATGGTGGCCGCACAGATGTTTCCTCAGTATTCGAGGTCAAAACTACAACAGTGGATTCGCGACGAAGCTTTAACCTTAAATGGTAAGCCGGCCAGGCCAAAGGATAAGGTGCCGGCAGGCGCCGTGCTTGAGATCAATGCCCAGTTGCAAGATCTGGTCAACGAGGCTGAACAGATTCCTTTATCAATTGAATTTGAAGATGACCATTTACTGGTTGTCAACAAACCAGCGGGGCTCGTGATTCACCCAGGTGCGGGGAATCCTGCAGGCACTTTATTAAACGCCCTGCTGTACCACGCCCCAGCATGCAAGGAACTGCCTCGGGCAGGTATAATTCATCGCCTTGATAAGGATACTTCCGGCCTGCTGGTAGTGGCAAAAACGCTGCCCGCGATGACCAGTCTGGTACAGCAGTTGCAGCTCAGGACGGTCAAGAGAGAGTATGAGGCCATCGTCCTGGGTTCTCCGAAAGTCAGCGGAGAAGTGGACATGCCGGTTGGCAGGCACCCAACCAGGCGTACCAAAATGGCTATACATGCCAATGGCAAGCAGGCGATAACTCGATACTGGCTGCTACGCCAATACGGTGCCTATGCACATATGAAGTTTTCCCTGGTTACTGGCCGGACCCATCAGATTCGTGTGCATATGCAGCACCTTGGCTTTCCTATTGTCGGTGATGCGACCTATGGTAGCCGTAGAATACCAAGGGATCGTGTTTATCCCCGGGCTCTGCAGACCCTGCCAAGGCAGGCGTTACATGCCAGGAGGCTCGCCTTTCAGCACCCGGCAAGCAAAGCTGATTTTGATATTGTGGTGCCATTGGCCGAGGATATCCAGGAACTAATTGATGCATTGGTGGAAATGGATGGTCAACACAATGGCTGAGCTCGAGCAGCCGTGGGAGCTCGCAGAAAATGTATTTGCAGCTTGTACTAATCGACTGGGTGGTTACAGCACATCGCCTTATGCTGAGCTCAATCTAGGTAGGCATGTGGGTGATCAGCCCGGGCGAGTCAGGTTAAACAGGGATGTAATAAAGACACAACTGTCTTTACCGGCGGAGCCTTACTGGTTAACTCAGGTGCATGGCAGCCAGGTCGTTGAGGTCGCGGGCTTAACCAGGGTTAGCAATCCTGAAGCGGATGGTAGCTATACGCGGAGGGTGGACACGGTGCTGGCTATACAGGTGGCAGATTGTCTTCCTATCCTGATCAGTGCTGCTGATGGTTCAGAAATCGCGGCCCTTCATGCAGGCTGGCGAGGCTTGCATGCGGGTGTTATCCAGGCCGGGCTCGCCAGGTTGTCCAGTCGGGACCTGGTTGCCTGGGTTGGCCCCGGTATCAGGCAGTGCCATTTTGAAGTTGGTCTGGAGTTGAAGGCGGTTTTTCCCGAGACCTATTTTTGCGAAGGTAATGATGACCAGCACCTGTACCTTGATTTAGCGGGTTATGCTGTTAATTTGCTCAGGATAGGTGGTGTCACTGCTATCCAAGACAGCCAGGTTTGTACGGTTTGCTCCAATGAGCGGTATTTCTCTCATCGACATGAAGGGCTTACGGGTCGTTTTGCCGCTTTGATCTGGAAAACGCGCTGACCTCACATGATTGCATCAGAACGCGCCAGACACTTTCTAAAGGCTCAGCAGTTACCACGGATCAGCTTGTTTGCCCGGTTTAATGCAGCGGTTTTTTCAATTCTGCTCAAAGTGCGGACCTTGCCTTGAGGTGTTTTTATTTTAATTCTTTGGTAAGCCTGTAACTGCTGTAAGTTCCTGTGGCCTATTGCACAGTTTGTTTTTTTTATGCCTGCTACGTTCTTTCGTTGATTTTCTTCCGTCGATTCTGGTAACTGTGTGGGAACGGCCTGGTTGCCAGTTGCATTGCTGCTTTCCTGTATTATGCTGATGGCGGGTTGATTGTCTGTTTTTGGTGGTAATGGGTAGCCAAAGTGCTGGGATGGGCCCACCTTTTCTGCCTGTGCCAGTTTGGGTTTTTCGTCGGAAAATTGAGCAACCCCGCTGCCGTCTACCCATCGATAGTAAATGGTGTCTGCAGCCAGTGCTGTAAAGGTGATTAACAGGAGAACTGGAGCCAGTATTATTTTCGCGTTCAATGTTCAAAGTATTTTCGGGTATGATTCAGTTTAATCGAGGAAGTAGCATTTTTCGACCCTCACAGCGAACTATACTGACGTTGGCGTTGACTCGAGCTGTTGAATAGTAAAAAATGCCGCCCCTCTTGTAGATAATCCCTGAAAATACCGAGGTATAGTTTTGTGACAGAACAGGTGGGTGAAGACCAAGAACCCGAATTGAAACAGATGTCAGGTGCCGATCTATTGATACGTTCGCTTCAGGAAGAAGGCGTGAAGTATCTGTTTGGCTACCCTGGCGGCGCCGTGCTTCATATATATGATGCCCTTTTCAAACAGAACCAGATTAAGCACTTTCTAGTCCGTCACGAGCAGGCCGCGACCCACATGGCGGATGGATATGCGCGATCAACCGGACGGACCGGCGTTGTTTTGGTTACCTCGGGCCCGGGCGCTACCAATGCTATTACCGGGATCGCCACTGCTTTTATGGATTCTATCCCCATGGTCGTTGTGTCAGGACAAGTGCAGTCGTATTTGATTGGCACGGATTCGTTTCAGGAAACTGATATGGTGGGAATATCGCGGCCAATCGTTAAGCACAGTTTCCTGGTGAGGCATGCAAGCGAAATTCCGAGGGTGATTAAGAAGGCATTTTATCTGGCAGCATCGGGTAGACCGGGACCTGTGGTGGTTGATATTCCAAAGGATATAACCAATCCATTGGACCTGTTTCCTTTTGAATACCCTGGGGAAGTCAATATACGTTCCTATAGCCCTTCTCTTAAAGGCCATACAGGACAGATTAAGAAAGCGGCGCAACTCCTGTTAAAAGCAGAGCGGCCGATGATCTACTTTGGCGGAGGCGTCATTCAGGGCAATGCCTCGGAAAGGCTGGTACAGATAGCCAGAAAGCTGGAATATCCGGTGACTAGTACTTTGATGGGGTTGGGTGGTTATCCTGGGACAGACCAACAGTTCCTCGGTATGCTGGGGATGCATGGAACCCTGGAGGCTAACAGTGCGATGCACAATTGCGATGTGTTATTTGCTGTTGGTGCCAGGTTTGATGATCGAGTCACCAATACGGTCTCCAAATTCTGCCCTTATGCTAAGATCATACAGATCGATATTGACCCCACTTCCATCGCCAAAAACGTTGCTGTGGATATCCCCATAGTGGGGCCGGTGGACACAGTGCTGGAAGAATTTTCCAGGTTGTTGGAAGATTCAGACAAACTCAGGACGCAGCAGCAGACAGAAGCGCTGAGTGAGTGGTGGGCACAGATTGAGAACTGGCGTAAGCAGGATTGCCTGAGAGTCAGTAAGGCCCCGGAGAGTACCATTATAAAGCCCCAGGAGGCCATACAAGCCGTATATAAAGTAACCGCTGGAGATGCTTTTGTGACCTCAGATGTCGGTCAGCACCAGATGTTTGCGGCGCTGTATTATCCGTTTGATTTGCCGAGACGATGGATTAATTCTGGTGGGCTGGGAACAATGGGCTTCGGATTTCCAGCCGCGATGGGCGTTCAGGTGGCTTATCCTGATGCGACCGTTGCATGCATCACGGGTGAAGGCAGTATCCAGATGAATATTCAGGAGTTATCCACCTGCAACCAGTATGGCTTACCAATAAAGATAATTAATCTTAATAATGGTTCTCTTGGTATGGTCAAGCAATGGCAGGATATGCAGTATGAAGGGCGCCATTCACACAGTTACATGGATTCGTTGCCTGATTTTAAGCAGTTGGTTGAGGCCTATGGACATGTTGGCTTTTCGGTATCCAAGATTGAGGAATTGGAGGGCGTGTTGGCAGAAGCTTTTTCATTGAAAGACAGGCTGGTATTTGTTGATATTCTGGTGGATCCAGAAGAGCATGTTTATCCCATGCATGTCGCGCCCAATGGTGCAATGCGTGATATGTGGCTCGCAAAAGGAGTGCGGACCTGATGCGTCGGATTATCTCTTTGATGCTGGAAAATGAAGCAGGATCACTGTCGCGAGTGGTGGGTCTTTTTGCCCAGAGGAATTACAATATTGAGTCCCTGACGGTGGCAGTAACGGAAGATCCGACTTTGTCCCGATTGACGCTGACAACGACCGCCAGTGATGCTCAGATGGAGCAAATGACCAAACAGTTAAATAAGCTGATTGAAATCGTCAAGCTGGTAGATCTAACAGATGGCGAACATATCGAGCGTGAACTGATGCTGATCAAGATAAAAGCGTCGGGTGCTCAACGCGCGGAAGTAAAGAGAACGGTTGATATATTTCGTGGTCAGATCGTTGATGTAATGCCGAATTCGTACCTGGTGCAACTGATTGGGACCAGTGAAAAGCTGGATGCTTTCATGCGGGCTTTGGCGGACGGCGCAATTCTGGAAACAGTACGAACCGGGGTTACAGGGCTCGGGCGAGGGGATAAGATCCTCAGTCTATAGTCGATGACTTGGTAAAACAGGGAACTCTGATATGCAAGATGACCAACTGAAGGAAAACCAGGACACACCAAGTGTGTCTGCATTTCCCAAACGAGTCGGCCTGCGACGAGGGATTTACCTGCTTCCTAACCTGATCACCACCGGCGCATTATTTGCCGGATTTTATTCTATTATCTCCGCAATGACCGGGCATTTGGAGTATGCCGCGATTGCTATTGTCATCGCCGGGTTTCTTGATTCTCTAGATGGAAGGATTGCCAGGCTGACCCATACCCAAAGTGAATTTGGCGTTCAATATGACAGCCTTTCTGATCTGGTAGCATTTGGCGTTGCGCCTGCGCTATTGATGTTCAGCTGGGTATTATCTGATCTAGGCAAAGCTGGATGGCTGGTTGCGTTTCTCTATATGGCATGTGCTGCGCTGCGACTGGCTCGGTTCAATACTGCGCCTGAAAGTAAGATTTTCTTTGGTCTGCCGAGTCCCGGCTCTGCGGGGATCTTAGCCACGCTTGTTTGGACTGTCCTAGACAATACCTCAGGGAAAATTGGTGTCGAAATCGGGGTGCCGGTCGCTTGTGTAACGGCTGTTCTGGCTCTGTTGATGGTCAGTAATATCCGATATTACAGCCCAAAGCATATGGATGGGGCGGGCAGGGTGCCGTTCGTATATATGTTTGTCATCATATTGCTGTTCGTTGTGGTCGCCTACTACCCACCTGGCATGCTGCTATTAATAGGACTGGTCTATGCAGTATCGGGTCCGATTCAGGCATTGCTTCGTAACAATAGCAGGAAATAAGACGGGGTTTAAGGGTAAGCTGAGTTAATCACTTTTGAAATTGGGCCTCACATGAACAAGGTGGGCAAAGGACGTTTGCAGACTTTAAATGAGAATGAAGTTACGAATAAAACTGCTTATCTGAATCGTCGTCAGATCATAAAGGCAGCGGGTCTGTCGACCTTTCTGGGGGGCTTTACTGAGAGTGCTGCGCAGCCATTAAAGGTTGCAGACACTGCTGGAGCGCGAGGGCCGCCATGGTTGAGAAAGCTGGTTTCCGATGCCAGTGTCGGTCGTTTCAGCACGACTGAAAAGCTAACCCCCTTTGAATATGTCACCGGCTATAATAATTTCTATGAATTCGGTTCCAGCAAGTCAGACCCCTCTGAAAAGTCTTCGGGGTTCGTGTCAGATCCCTGGCGCATTGAGGTAAAAGGAGCGTGTGAAGTTACTGGTCAATTTCACCTCGAAGATATACTCAGAGGGCAAGAGATCGAAGAGCGAATTTACAGGTTGAGGTGTGTGGAAGCCTGGTCGATGGTCATTCCCTGGATTGGTTTTCCATTGAACAGATTACTGAGCCGGTTTAAGCCGACCTCTCAGGCCAGGTACGTAAAATTTGAGACGGTTTACCGGCCCTCGCAGATGCCCGGGCAGAGTTCTTTTTTTGCAACTCTCGACTATCCTTATGTTGAAGGTCTGAGAATAGATGAAGCCATGCATGAATTGGCTTTTATCGCCGTAGGGCTTTATGGCGAGCCTTTGCTTCCGCAGAATGGCGCTCCATTGCGTTTGGTCGTGCCCTGGAAATATGGATTCAAGAGCCTTAAGTCGATAGTGAAAATAACTTTTCAGAAGCACCGCCCGCAGACCAGCTGGCAACTGGCTAACTCGAAGGAGTATGGTTTTTTTTCCAACGTTAATCCTGATGTCAGTCATCCTCGCTGGAGTCAGGCCACAGAAAGACGATTGCCCAGTGGGTTGTTCGGTTCTAATCGCATGGATACATTGCCGTTTAATGGCTATGGCGATGAGGTCAGTCACCTGTATAAAGGCATGAACTTACGGATACATTATTGAGGTGAAACCAGGGTAATGAAGCCTGCCCAGATTCAATTATTGCTGGTAGCATTGCTTTGCCTTCCTGCGCTGAGCCTTTTCTGGCAGATTGCTCAGGTCCTGCAGGGACTACCCAACGATCTTGGGCCCGACCCGGGCAAAGCCATTGTGATCGAATTGGGCCAATGGTCTCTCTGGATACTGCTACTTGTTTTTTCCGCCACGCCCCTGCGCCAATGGTTTGGTTGGCGATCGTTGGTTGTTCACAGACGGGTATTCGGTATAGCGGTATTTTGTTATTACGGGCTGCATATCACAGCGTATGTGGTCTTTCTGCTCGAGTTGCACTTTAAGGAAATTGTGGAGGATGTTCTGCAAAGGCCTTACATAACGATGGGCATGCTGTCAGCGGTGCTGTTGATGCCGCTGGCATGGACATCCAACGATTACAGTGTGAGACGGCTGGGTCGAAATTGGAAGCGGCTTCATAGACTTATTTATCCGGCTATACTGTTTGTTATGATTCATGTTATCTGGATGGCCCGAAGCGATTTACTTCAGCCGCTTTTTTACCTGTTGATTGTTCTGCTCTGCTTTGCTGGCCGCAGTCAGGAACTCTTTAGGAGGGTAAAAGGTCGCTGAATGAAGCTTGCTTGCGCTGCCTATCCTATTCACCGGAGAGAGCTGGAGACAGGCTTGAGCTGGCCTCCTGCCAGCAGGTAGCTAATTCTCTGATCTGCTGAATTAAGAGTGTGTCTTCTTGTTCTAATTGCGTTAAACTACGCTTCCCTTGTCGTAGCGCTGAAAAGGAAATATTTATTTGTGCTAAGGGTTGTATTGGGGGTGGTGACACGTATAATGGCGCTCCTCAGTACCTAATACTGAGTTTTAAAGAAGAAGCGGTTGCCAGTCGATTGGCTTGGGACCGTTCAGAAAGTTTGCCAGCATAATGCCACGTCAATTAAGTTATTGACGCGGAATTTTTCGCAGGAAAATTCTGATAAAGCTATTTAAAAAATTGGAAACTTACAATAGGTGTGGGTGCTTGTTTGTTGAATGTAGTTATTTTTCAACAACAAGTTACCAACAATTTATTGAGTGAATACTTACTAAAAAACGGTAATTTTGCGTTGAGCCAGTGTGTGGCTTTGTCTGCAAAGACAGAACACGCTCTGCAATAGACGTTCGCTTGCGAACAACGACTGCGGAGTGGAAACACACTGTTACAAGATTTGCGAACTATAATCGCAACTGTGAACTGAGGGAGTCTCAAAAGGACGTAACGAGGGGATCAGGAATACTTCAATTAAAATTGAAGAGTTTGATCATGGCTCAGATTGAACGTTGGCGGCAGGCCTTATACATGCAAGTCGAACGGTAACAGCAGAGCTTGCTCTGGCTGACGAGTGGCGGACGGGTGAGTAACGCGTAGGAATCTACCCAGTAGCGGGGGATAGCCCGGGGAAACCCGGAATAATACCGCATACGCCCTACGGGGCAAAGGGGGCCTCTTCTTGAAAGCTCTCACTATTGGAGGAGCCTGCGTTGGATTAGCTAGTTGGTGAGGTAATGGCTCACCAAGGCTACGATCCATAGCTGGTCTGAGAGGACGATCAGCCACACTGGAACTGAGACACGGTCCAGACTTCTACGGAAGGCAGCAGTCGGGAATATTGTCCAATGGGGGAAACCCTGAGACAGCCATGCCGCGTGTGTGAAGAAGGCCTTAGGGTTGTAAAGCACTTTCAGTAGGGAGGAATTAGCGCGATTAATACTCGCGTCAAGTGACGTTACCTACACAAGAAGATCCGGCTAACTCCGTGCCAGCAGCCGCGGTAATACGGAGGGATCGAACGTTAATCGGAATTACTGGGCGTAAAGCGCGCGTAGGCGGTCTGTTAAGTGGGATGTGAAAGCCCCGGGCTTAACCTGGGAATTGCATTCCAAACTAATAGACTAGAGTACGATAGAGGGGGGTAGAATTCAGAGTGTAGCGGTGAAATGCGTAGATATTCTGAGGAATACCGGTGGC
>DUBB01000045.1 GCA_012960535.1 Gammaproteobacteria bacterium | reverse complement strand
CGTTACCTACAGGTCCTGAACCTGTCATGACACATTACGTGGTGGGCATCACAGGTGGCATCGGCAGCGGCAAATCTACCGTTGCAGAACGCTTCGAAAAACTGGGGATTGTTGTCGCAGACGCAGACCAGGCATCCAGAGAGATCGTCGAACCCGGCCAGGATGCCTACCTTGCTATCCTGGAAAAGTTCGGCAACCCGGTGCTACTCGAAAACGGCACACTCAACAGGGCCTACCTACGGCAAAAAATATTTGCGGAAAAGACCAATCGCTTATGGCTGGAAAAGCTAACCCATCTGCCTATTATGCAGAATCTGAAAGACAAACTTCAAAGTGCCAGGTCTGCCTACGGCATACTCATGCTATCCACAGGGGCTGGAAAATCCCCGCTCATGGATCGAATGATCGTTGTCGATGTAACCCCTGATGTGCAGATTTCCCGGGTGAAAGAACGAGACCATAATGACGAAGCACTCATCCGTAAAATCATGGCCAGCCAACCCAATCGCGAGGACAGGCTCTCCTGGGCAGACGATGTTATCGAAAACAATGGCGATCTGGTATCTCTGACGCAGACTGTTTATGATATGCATCAGTACTACCTCAGACTTGCTAACCATGCCTGAAGCCATTATTAAATGCCCGACCTGCGGAAAAGCACTTGCCTGGCTCAGCTCAAACCCGTATCGACCCTTCTGCAGCGAACGCTGCCAGCTGATAGACCTGGGTGAATGGGCAGATGAAAATCGCAGTATACCCGTTGACCCTGACCACGATGACATGACTGAGGAAGACCTCGATCGCAATTAGGTCCGGTATTCGGCATTAATCTTCACATAATCAAGGGATAAATCACTGGTCCAAACCGTCTCGGAACACGCACCACAATTCAACACTACTCTGATAACAATGTCGTCAAGGGCCATGGCATTTGCGCCATCGGCTTCTTCATATTCGATAGCCTTAGTTCCAGATCGCATCAAACAAAGGTCGTTTATATAGATATCTAAGCTTTCAACATCTAACTGCACATCGGTTTTGCCAATCGCCATGACAATCCTGCCCCAGTTTGCATCGCTGGCGAACAATGCCGTCTTTATGAGTGGAGAGTTTGCTATTGAGAAAGCAATAGCAAGGCATTGCTGTTCGCTTTCACCCTGCTCAACATGCACCGTCACAAATTTAGTCGCGCCTTCACCATCACGTACCAATCCCTGCGCTAGCTCTAGCATTAAATCTGTGAGAGCATCCTGAAAATCTGCCAGTTCCTGCTGGCAGTCATCGAGAAGGTCTCCCGCCTGACCCGATGCAATCAGCATGCAGGCATCATTGGTGGATGTGTCGCTGTCAACCGTTATCCGATTAAATGAACTAGTCACACTAGAACTGAGCATTTCCTGTAGAAGCGGCTCTGAAATCTGTGCATCAGTGGCAATAAAACTCAGCATAGTAGCCATATTCGGCTGAATCATACCGGCGCCCTTTGCAATACCAGTCAGTGTCACGAGTTGCCCACACAACTTTAACTGACGCGATGCTATCTTAGGCCGGGTATCGGTGGTCATGATGCCTCTGGCAGCATCCAGCCAGTGGTCTTCATGCAAGCCAGCAAACATATCCGGCAACGCATTCATTATCGGCTCGGTCGGCAAGGCTTCACCGATCACACCCGTTGAAAAAGGCAGTACCTGCTGTGGCTTCACCTTGCCCTGAACGGCGACTGCCTGGCAGCAAGCCCTGGCATCACGTAATCCCTGGGCACCCGTCGCAGCATTGGCATTACCGGAATTCACGAGCAGGTATCGAGCCGGCCCTTCGATAAGATGTGCTCGGGCAACCTGAACCGGTGCTGCGCTGAAATGGCTCTGGGTGAAAACCCCCACGCTAGTACTGCCTGGACACAGCTCAAACAGGACAAGATCGGGACTATCATCGCTACCAATACCAGCATTGGCACTGGCCACACGGATACCGTTGACAGCACTAAAAGAAGTTTGATAATGGCCTACGGCCATCAGCTTAATTTCCCATGACAGGTCTTGTATTTCCTGCCGGAACCACAAGGGCAGGGTTCGTTTCGACCCACTTTACGTTCACCACGAACGAACGGCGCCTTGGTTTGCTCACTGGCCTCTGCTGATTCTCCAGTAACTAAACTTTCCGAATTAGCCTTTTCAAAATTCAGATGGCTGTTAGCCTGCTGCGCTCTCCTTTTTTCTTCCAAGGCCTGTACATTCTCGTCGGACCTGAACTCAACTCGCGACAGGAACCTGACGACTTCAATTTTCACGTTATGCAGTAATTCCTCAAAAAGCTCAAAAGCTTCGCGCTTATACTCCTGCTTGGGCTGTTTCTGGGCATAGGCCCGGAGATGAATACCCTGGCGTAGATAGTCCATCGCCGCCAGATGTTCCTTCCAAAGGTTATCCAGAATATCCAGCATGATCCGCTTCTCAAACAGGCGAATATCTGGCCCTATCAATGCTTCCTTTTGCTCATAACGAGCCAGGATTTCCGTCTCAATTTGATCTCTGAGCGGATCTTCAAAAAGATCATCCTGACTCTCAAGCCATCGCCTAACTGGCAGGTCCAGCCCAAACTCCGTATGCAGCGCCTGTTCCAGGCCTGCAATATCCCATTGCTCTTCGAGACTTTGTGGCGGGATAAAACCATCTATCACTTCATTAATAACATCATGCCAGAGCGCATTGACTGTCTCAGAAACGTCATCGGCTTCCATTAGCTCATTTCGCTGCCTGTAGATCATCTGGCGCTGATCATTAGCCACGTCATCATATTCGAGCAGTTGCTTACGCATATCGAAATTTCGACCTTCAACCTTTTTCTGAGCTCTTTCTATAGAACTGGTCACCATCCTGTGCTCTATGGGTTCGCCCTCCTCATTGATACCCTGCATCAGGCTTTTCATACGCTCTGACGCGAAGATCCGCATCAGGTTATCTTCCAGTGAAAGATAAAACCTCGAGTACCCGGGATCACCCTGCCGTCCGGCACGGCCTCTTAACTGGTTATCTATCCTGCGACTTTCGTGGCGCTCCGTACCAATGACATGCAATCCACCCGCTGCAAGGACCTCATCATGACGATCATTCCAAGCAATTTTTATGTCTTCTATCTGACCTTCACTGGGGTTATCAAGCTCTGCAATTTCCGACTCCCAACTACCACCCAAAACTATATCTGTACCTCTACCGGCCATATTAGTTGCAATGGTCACTCTTCCGGGTCGCCCCGCTTGAGCTATAATTTCTGCTTCCTTTTCATGAAATTTTGCGTTTAGAACACTATGTTCGATCTTCGCTTTTTTGAGCAGGGCTGATAATAACTCGGAGGATTCAATGGATGCTGTACCGACCAGCACAGGCGCATCTGCCACCTTCAGGTCCTTTATATGTTCAACGATTGCCAGATATTTTTCTTCCTGAGTCATATAAATCAGGTCGTTCTTATCATCTCTGATCATAGGCAAGTTGGTGGGTATGACAACGACATCAAGGCCATATATCTGTCGAAATTCAAATGCCTCGGTATCAGCAGTACCCGTCATTCCAGAAAGCTTGTTATACAGCCGAAAATAATTCTGAAAAGTAGTAGAGGCCAAAGTCTGGCTCTCATTAGTCACGGTCACGGCTTCCTTGGCCTCTATGGCCTGATGAATACCACCAGACCAGCGACGACCTGGCATCGTTCTACCAGTGTGTTCATCTACGATGACAATCTCATCGTTCTGAACGATATAATCGACATTTTTTTGGAACAGGGCATGCGCCTTCAGCGCTGAATGGACATGGTGAAGCAAATTAAGATTCGCCGTACCATACAGGCTATCACCTTCTTCAAGCAGACCATGCTTGATCAGTAAACCTTCGACTTTCTGATGGCCGTCTTCGGTGAGTTCTACGTCACGTTGTTTTTCATCAACATAATAATCCCCCGGTGGAATCACCTCATTGTCAATATCCTCCTGGGTTTTAATCTGTTGCTTCAGCTGAGGCGCAATTCTATTGATCTTTCTATAAATTTCTGAAGAATTTTCTGCACCCCCTGAAATAATCAACGGCGTCCTTGCTTCATCAATTAAAATTGAATCAACTTCATCTACAATGGCAAAATTCAGTGGTCTCTGAACCTTTTCTTCAATGCTAAAAGCCATATTATCCCGTAGATAATCAAAGCCAAATTCATTATTGGTTCCGTAAGTGATATCTGCTTGATAAGCAGCGCTCTTTTCTTGTGCTGACTGTCCGGCATAGACCACACCGACAGTCATGCCAAGCGCATGGTATAAAGGACTCATCCACTCACTGCCCCACTTCGCCAGGTAATCATTGACAGTGACAAGGTGAACCCCTCCACCGGCAATCGCATTTAAGTATAATGCCAGGGTGGCAACCAGGGTTTTACCCTCTCCGGTGCGCATCTCAGCAATACGTCCTTCGCACAGGGTAATACCACCGATCATCTGAACATCAAAAATACGCATCCCTAGCGCTCTTTTGCCTGCCTCTCGGACGACGGCAAATGCCTCTGGTAGAATGCTATCGAGGCTTTCTTCAACATCCAGCCTGGCTCTGAAGATCTCTCTTTTATGGCTTATTTCCGAATCGGTAAGCGCTCCAGTATCCACCTCAAATTCGTTGACACGCATTACTATACGATTCATACGCTTGAGTTCGCGACTATTTTTCGTACCAAAAATTTTACTGAATAACTGCATAGCCATCTTCAAAACGCTCGAATGAAATCATTTAAATGAAGCAGGTTTGATCCCTGCTAAGAGCGGGGTGCTCTATGAATGAAAACGGACGGGTCCACCCATCGACCCTTCTTAAAGATCTCATAATGGACATGGGGACCAGTAGAACGACCACTGCTGCCCATTTCTCCGATAACCTGACCTTTCCTGACGATATCACCGGTAGCAACTTTAAGCACTTGATGATGCCCGTACCGCGTTTTCACACCATCCCCATGATTGATTTCAATCATTTTGCCGTAACCGCCTTTATGCCCAGCGTGGGTCACAACGCCAGAGGCAATTGCCGTTATCGGAGAACCGAGTGTACCGGCAATATCTATACCATTGTGCCAGGCACGAGCACCACTAATGGGATCTGTCCGCATACCATAGGCGGAGGAAACCCAACCCTTGCTAACCGGTCTTCCGTACAGTGATGCTGCCTGTAACTGCCTTTTTTGAAAGAATACCTGTTCAAGAATAGACAACTGATATTCTCGATTTTCAATTTCCTCGCTCAACCGCAAAACACGTGCCTTAAAGGCCTGTTCGCTTCTACCAACCGACGGTGTTATCAATACTTGCAGATTCTCATCTGCATTAACAAAAGGGCCGCCCAAGCCCGGAAGCTCTGAGAAATTGAACTCTCCTTCCTCCAGATTGGCAACTTCTGTTAAGCGCTGACCCAAGGCATCAAGTCTGGACAGTCGCGCTTGTAAATTCGCCATTCTGGAAGCCGAGGCATCCAGGTTCTGTTCCATCTCTCTACCGAGGCTGGCGAGTTGGCTTTTCTGATGTTGGATCTGTACCTGCCAGCGGTTAAGCATGTCTAATGCCGCTCGCGACTCTTTCAATGCAAACTGCTCAAAACCGAGGAGCACTAACGCTGACACCAAGCAAATGACTGTTACTCCAATGCCCCAGGTCACCGCATTCAATCGGATCGACCTAAATGTACCGGTGCTTTGATCAACAAGGATTAACTTCATAAGCCTTCAGTGTTAATGTTAGTTCAGCCATATTAACAGATTGTAGTGAATATAATTGAAAGAGATGAACCGAACTTCAAAAATTCTCGAACAAGCTTCTGGAAACCTTTCCAAGTTGATATCCAGAGCAAAATACTATGCCGAGATACAGGCGAGCATCAGTCGTTTTCTAGGCACTGATATCAAAATCTGTTCTATCAAAGATGCGCACATCCACCTGCTTGTAACCAGCGCGGTAATCGCTACCGAAATCCGCTATCGACAGAGAGTTTTACTGGAATTTCTACATCAATCCATCCCTGATAGCGAGCTGACGCAGGTGAAAGTCTCAGTCCTACCCGAGACCGGTGAACCCCAAGAAAAAACTGGCGTTGCCAGGCAGTTATCGGCGGACAGTAAGTCGCTCATTATTGCTACTGCAGACTGTATTGAAGACAACCAACTCAAGCAGGCGCTGCAACGTTTTGCAAAGAATCATTGAAAGAATCATTGATAGGTCTGGGTTGCCTTAAGCGTACTCTAATCCAGCCAGGCGGGCGTATGCGAGTGGCGCCTTCTGCCGGTCCGGGAAACTGACTATTTCCCATGCGTCCTTGTCGGCCAGCAATGCACACCGAAGGGCATGATTTTCACTATGGCCAGACTTATAGCCTACAAATTCTCCGATGATGCTGTGACCAAGCAGGTACAAGTCGCCTAGTGCATCCAAAATCTTATGACGCACAAATTCATCATCAAGACGCAGGCCATCATCATTTAATATCCTAAACTCATCTACAACAATTGCGTTATCGAGACTGCCTCCCTGGGCAAGGTTCATCTCTCTTAACTGTTCAAACTCTTGCATAAGTCCAAATGTTCTTGCTCGACTGATGGATTTAACAAATGACGTATTTGCAAAATCTACGCAGGCTTGCTGTCGCTTAATGACCGCATTGTCATAAACAATAGTATGAGCTAATTTAAAACCGTTATAAGGGGTTAAAGAGACGGACTGCCCAAAGTCCCGGCTGCTATTTTCACCCGTGACATGAATCGGTTTCTTTATGCGGATAAATCGCTTAAGCGCGGCTTGCTCTTCTATCCCTGCTGACTGAATGAGAAAAACGAAGGTTGCTGCACTACCATCCATGATCGGCATTTCAGGACCGCTCACCTCCACATAGAGATTATCGATAGCTAACCCAGATAAAGCCGCCAAAACATGTTCTACTGTTGAAATTCGAACATCACTCTTGCCTACTGTGGTTGCCAGCGTAGTGTCTACTACGGATTCGTTACAGGCTTTGATTTCAATCGCCTTTGTCAGGTCAGACCTAATAAATACGATGCCGGTATTAACGGGTGCAGGTCGCAAAGTTAAATAAACTTTCTCGCCGGTATGTAAACCAATACCCGTCGCTCGTATCACATTTTTTAGTGTTTTTTGCCTAATCATAATCTCGTCACCCGCACAGCGGTCGCAGATTTTACCAAATCAATGCTGATAGAAATAGCTTTGTAGGGTAACTATGACTACAAAAATGGAGAAAAGTTGCATTTTTCTGAATGATTATTAACTTTTCTCCTGATTTAGGCCATTTTCTCCTCTATTGTCTAATATTGTCTAATTAAGGTTTAATCCGCTTGTCTTCGCAGAAAAGCAGGGATATCTAAGTATTCGAGATCCCTTGCTCTGCCCAACCGCTCTTCGTGAGCTTCACTACTGGCAGGCGCATTTCGAATCACAGTCGGCGTATCAAATTCTCCATAATCCCCATCACCAGCGATCTTCCGCCTGACCTTCTCGGCCAGCTCCAGGGTGTTCCGTTCTTCCAGAGCCAGGCCTAGGCCGGTAGCGACTACAGTGACTCGCATTTCTTCACCCATCTCCGGATCAATTACGGTACCAATCACCACCGTTGCATTTTCAGAAGCAAATTCCTCGATCGTTGCCCCTACCTGAGAAAACTCAGTTAGGGTAATATCAATCCCGGCCGCAATATTAACCAATATCCCTCGAGCACCATTGAAATCAACATCTTCGAGCAATGGACTTCTTACAGCCGCTTCCGCAGCTTTACTGGCTCGGTCTGCACCAATTGCCAGGCCACTACCCATCATAGCCATCCCCATCTCAGACATCACCGTACGCACATCGGCAAAGTCAACATTGATAATCCCAGGTCTTATAATCAAATCCGCTATCCCTTGCACGGCTCCCAGCAACACGTTATCAACAGCTGCAAAAGCCTCTAACAAGGGTGCATCCTGACCCATAATGGTCATCAGCTTTTCATTCGGCACCGTAATCAGGGAATCGACATATTCTGCCAGTTCAGAAATCCCAGCTTCTGCGATCTGCATTCTCTTGCGACCTTCAAAGGGGAAAGGCTTGGTCACCACCGCGACCGTCAATATACCCATTTCTTTAGCAATACTGGCCACTATGGGAGCAGCACCTGTTCCCGTCCCGCCGCCCATGCCGGCCGTAATGAAGACCATATCGGCACCATAAAGTACTTCAGATATTCGTTCTCTGTCCTCAAGCGCTGCGTCTTTACCAACGCTTGGGTTGGCGCCTGCTCCCAGCCCCTTGGTAAGGTCTGTCCCCAGTTGCAGTAGCGTTCTGGCCGTTAATCTCTGCAGGGCCTGCGCATCTGTGTTTGCACAGATGAAATCAACTCCCTCAACATGATGATCGACCATGTGCTGCACAGCGTTACCACCGCCGCCGCCCACTCCGATAACCTTAATTACCGCGTGCTGTGGTTTACTATCGACTAATTCAAACATGTGACTTCCTCCGTTTTACAGAAATATTAAATATTTAGTTATCAATTACCCATGAACCATTGCTTGACTCTGCCAACCAATGACTCACTATCTATTTTTGATTTGACCCGCCCCAAACCAGGCGCTTGAGAGGACCCGTATTGCAACAAGCCAACTGCAGTTGCATATATTGGATTTCTAACAATGTCTGCCAGACCGGAAAAGCACCTTGGTTTGCCAATGCTCACTGGCATATGGAATATTTCTTCGGCAAGTTCCACAACACCCTCCATTTTCGAAGTGCCGCCTGTTAGTACAATTCCAGCCGCTATCAGATGTTCAAAACCACTGCGACGCAATTCAGCCTGAATGAGGTTAAACAATTCCTCGTACCGAGGTTCAACCACCTCAGCCAGAGCCTGTCTGGAAAGCGAACGGTCTTGTCGATCACCCACGCTCGGTACCTGGATGGTTTCGTTCTCACCGGCAAGAGAAGCCAGCGCGCACGCGTATTTTATCTTTATCTCTTCCGCGTGAGGGGTGGGCGTTCGTAATGCCATGGCAACGTCATTTGTCACCTGATCGCCGGCAATTGGAATGACCGCTGTATGCCTGATAGCACCCTCGGTATAGATGGCAATATCAGAAGTACCGCCACCGATATCAACTAGACAAACGCCCAGTTCCTTTTCGTCTTCGGTCAGTACAGCATGGCTTGATGCCAGTTGCTCAAGGATAATATCGTCAACCTCCAAACCACATTGTCGTATGCACTTTTCAATGTTCTGAGCAGCGTTGACAGCACAGGTCACTAAATGTACCTTCGCCTCTAGCCGGACGCCAGACATCCCCAGGGGCTCTTTCACCCCTTCCTGATTATCGATGACGTATTCCTGCGGCAGGATATGCAATATTTTCTGATCAGCCGGTATAGCAACCGCCTGGGCAGCATCTATGACACGTTCAATATCAGGCTGGAAGACCTCGCGATCTCGAATGGCCACAATTCCGTGAGAATTCAGACTCCTGATGTGATTTCCTGCTATACCTGCATAGACTGAATGTATCTGACATCCCGCCATAAGTTCTGCTTCCTCAACCGCCCGTTGTATGGACTGTACGGTCGAATCAATATTGATAACCACGCCTTTTTTTAAACCACGGGACGAATGGCTGCCAATCCCGATTATTTCCAAAGTGCCTTCCGGATTAATTTCTCCTACTATGGCAACAACTTTAGAAGTACCAATATCCAAGCCAACGATCATGCGCTGCTGATTAGAAACATTCATAGTTCGTTACTCGCATTTGTGTTTTGATTTACACTGATTAAGGTATCTCTGGTAAGAATAGATCCATTGATGGCCACACCATCCGAATAACGGGCATCTATTCGCACCATGGCTTGCCTCTCACTCATGTTCCTTAAACGAGACATGACCTTAAAAGCCCGCTGCAGACGCTGACCAACTTCAACATTACCCAGCAATATCCGCCAGCCATCAGACAATTCGAATTCAACCGATCCACGTCCATTCACCCGCAGGGTTTTAACTGTCTGATCGGTCGAAGAAAGCGCTCGGGTAACCTCGTGGTAATACCTCATCACTTCACCAACCGCTTCGTTCTGACCATACAACTGGGGTAAATTCCCTGCGATAATATATTCGGAACTAAAAATCTTACCGTGATCATTTATAAAGGCCTGATTATTCCAGTAAGCGATAGGTTTCTCCGGCGTCACCTCGAGATACAGCTCATCCGGCCATCGATAAGTTACGTCTGTGGTCGCAATCCAATCCGAGTTTTCAAGATCTCGTTTTACCTTGACAATATCGGCTAACGAATCTCCAGCCTTTACCAACATGACTTTTACGGCCTGCTTCTGCTGTTCGGTCAGGTCCCCACTGATGACCAGAAACTGAATATCTCCGTCTCCATAGGCCAGTCCGACAGTGCTCCAGGATAAAACACTCAAAAACAGCGCTTTCAGCAGGCAATTGCCGGATTGCATGAAACTCAATGTTCTAAGCTGTTTCATCAGTTCTTCTCTCCTACCAAGTCGTTCCAGTTAGTCTTCAGGTTAATCGCTAATTTAGCGGTATCACCGGCACCTTGGGTTAATACCACATCCTGGGGTTGCAACAGCCCCTGCAGTAACGCGGGCACATCCTGAATGTCAGGCACCAGCAAAACTTTGTCCGCCATACGCAAGCGGAGACGTCTAAACAGGTCTTCACCCGTAGCCCCTGGAATTTTTTCTTCCCCTGCCCCATAGACCTCTGTCAGCACTAGTAGATCAACCTGTTGCAGGACTTCAACGAACTGGTCAAACAACTCAAAGGTTCTGGTAAAGCGGTGCGGCTGATAGATCATCACCAGGCGCGAGTCGGGCCAACCCGTCTTCACCGCATCGATAGTTGCCTTTACTTCATTGGGATGATGCCCATAATCATCAACCAGCAGTAACTGGCCATCACCAATCTGAAAATAACCATGGATTTCAAAGCGACGACCTACACCGGAAAACTGTGCCAGACCGCGTTGTATACTGAGATCATCAATACCTTCGTCGGACGCGACAGCAACCGCCGCGAGCGCGTTCAGAACATTATGTCGTCCAGGCATGTTTAATGAGATCGTGAGATCGTCTTGAAAGCCCTTCCGGCGTACTCTGAAATCTGAAACTGCACCATCTTGATGCCAGTCATAGGCCAGAAAGTCAGCTTCTTCTGAAAATCCATAGGTCAGTATCGGCCGTGTTACGGAAGGCAACATGGACGCCACAATGGGATCATCCTGGCAAGCGATCAGCAAACCATAAAAAGGCAAATTATGGACAAAGGTCAGAAATGCTTCTTTCAGTTTGGCAAAACTACCGTCGTAATTGGAAAGGTGATCCCTATCAACATTAGTCAAAACCGCCACTAGAGGCTGCAAATGCAGGAACGACGCATCGCTTTCATCAGCTTCGGCAACCATATAGCGACTGCTTCCCAGTCGAGCATTGCTCGCAGCACTGTTTAGCAGTCCGCCGATAATAAACGTAGGGTCTAGATCAGCTTCAGCTAAAACAGAGGCAATCAGGCTGGTCGTGGTCGTCTTACCATGCGTTCCAGCAACAGCGATACCATGACGATAACGCATCAATTCGGCGAGCATCTCTGCTCTGCGAATAATCGGAATCCGCTTTTCCTGGGCTTCTTGAACTTCTATATTTTGACCGGCAACCGCAGTTGATACCACCACTACGTCCGAGCCTTGTACGTGCTGTCTGGCATGCCCGAAATTGATTCGAACACCCAGACCAATCAATCGCTCTGTGATCTCCGATCGTTTTAGATCCGAGCCGGTAATTTCATACCCCTGGTTGCATAGGACTTCTGCTATGCCACACATACCCGAGCCACCAATACCAACAAAATGTATCCTGCGGATACGCCGCATTTCGGGAACTTCTCTCTGATCAGCAAGTCTATCTGCGAGCATCACGAAGGTTCCTCCTTGCTGCTGGGTAAATTTTCATCTGGTGCTTTACTTCCATATCGATGCGCAACAGCAGAGCCACTAAAAGGCAACTTACGATCAAGCTGTTACCGCCATAACTCATCAACGGCAGGGTCAGCCCTTTGGTGGGCAGCAGTCCTAAGTTGACACCTAAGTTGATCAGTGCCTGGGTTCCAAACAACACGCCGATTCCCGTTGCCAAACCACCATGAAACGGCAATTCGATCTGGTAGGCTCGCTTGCCTAGCAGCAGCGTCTTGATTACCAGTACTGAAAATCCCGCTAAGATCACAAACCCACCGACAATACCCAGCTCTTCAGCAATAATGGAAAACAAAAAATCGGTGTGGGCCTCAGGTAGGAAAAACAGTTTCTGAACGCTATTACCCAGCCCCAGACCGAACCACTCACCCCGGCCGAAGGCTATCAGGGCCTGAGTCAACTGATAGCCGCCATCAAACGGATGCTTCCACGGATCGGTAAAAGTCAGTATCCGTGCGAGTCGGTAGGGCTTCATCACAACCAATAAGGCCACAATGGCACTTCCGGAAAGGACTGTAGGCGCAAAAAACCTCATGGGCGCGCCCGAGAAGAATAAAACACCAATAACAGCCGTGATAATAACGACTGTAGCTCCGAAGTCCGGCTGTACCAGCAGTAGAACCAGCAGTAGGCTGATAAGAGCCAGCGGCTTGGCGAAGCAAACGAAACTATCATTGACTCGATTGTCTGGATTGACAACGTAGGCCGCGAAGAAAACAACCGAAAACAACTTGACGAATTCCGAACCCTGCAGATTGAAAAGTCCCAGCGGAATCCAGCGAACGGCCCCATTTACCTCCCGGCCAAGACCAGGAACCAATACAGTCACCAATAGAAAGAAACTCAGCAGCAATAGAGCCCAACCAGAACGCTGCCATACTCTGATGGGCAGCATGAGCGCAAGAGCACCTGTAAGCAGTCCGATAAAAATGTAGAGGCCATGCCTGCCGGTATACCAAAAAGGATTTCCGAAATTTCTGGCTGCTATTTCGCTGGAGGCAGAAGTAACCATAACCCAACCGATCAGCAATAACAGGGCGCTCGAACCCAGAATAAACAAGTCGGCCGGGCAGGCTTGATCATCCTGGCGTAAATTTCGTGCCATGATATTCATAGCAGAGCCTCTCTGACCAGCTGAGTGAAAAATGCTCCTCTTTCAATATAACTGGAGAACATGTCAAGGCTTGAACACGCCGGTGACAGCATCACGATATCACCGGCATCGGCCAGTTCAATGGCTCTGGCTACAGCAGTTTCATAGCCGGTTTGTTTTTCCCATTCGATCTTTTCATCCAATGACTTGGCGATGATATCTCTGGCTTCTCCGAGCAGTAGAACTTTTTTCACTTTACCGGACAAGGCTGACTGCAATGCTGAAAAATCCGCACCTTTAGCTTCACCGCCTAATATTAGAATCAGACCGCCCTGCGAGGGTAGGGCATCTACCGCCGACAGGGTCGCCGCTACATTGGTTGCCTTCGAATCGTTTATCCATTTCACACCGTCTTTTTCGCAGATCAGTTCACAGCGATGCGGCAAGCCTTTAAAGTTGCGCAAGGTCTCAACCATCAGAGCAAGATCGAGTCCCATGGCATCCCCCATGGCAAGTGCAGCTAAAGCATTCAACTGATTATGCCGGCCCAATACCTGCAATTCCGCACAATCCATGAGCACATCAGCGCCTTTCATCAGCCAGGACGCTTGCCCACTATGGGTAAGGCCATAATGACCGCTATCACCAGGCGGACTATCCCCAAACACCACAACGCGATCGCAATTTGGGGTATAACCCTGATCGAGCAGTTGCTCACTGATAACCGCTGTCCGGGCATTATCAAAGATACTCAGCTTGGCCTGAAAATAGGCTTCCGCGGATGAGTAACGATCGAGGTGATCTGGGCTCAGATTCAGCAGTCCAGCGACTTCGAGCGGCATGGCTGTCACCAGATCAAGCTGATAACTGGACAGTTCGAGAATGTAATAATCCACTTCATCGGCTAAAACATCCAGGCAGGCAATACCTATGTTGCCTGCCACCGCCACCCGCGGTAACTGGGCCGAGGCAAAGGCACCTAACATCGAGGTTACCGTGCTCTTTCCATTAGATCCGGTTACGGCTACTACCGGGGCTTTTACCTGACTGGAAAATAAAGCGACGTCGCCTGTTACTTCAATACCCTTGGACAAACAATCCTGGATACCGGGTAAAGACAACGGAACGCCAGGGCTTAACAGTAATTGCTGAGTTGCCGCAGGATCAATTTGGTCTATAGAGATTACCGGGGTTAAAGGCGAAATAGCCTGCAGCTGAGCCAAAGCTTCTGGCTCGGGATAATCATCCGCCACACAAAAAGGCTTGCCTCGTTCAGCAAGGTGCCTGGCCAACGATAATCCGGTTTGCCCCAAACCAACTATCACCTTCTGTCTCCCATTGGACACTTGACTTCACCCATCAGTTTGCTGCGATATAATTAAGTACTGTCTCTCTGTCATTAAAATGAATCCGCTCACGATTCACCTCCTGGTAATTTTCATGACCTTTACCCGCTATCAAAACAACGCCACCACCGGCCAACATTTCTATACCCCGATTGATAGCTTTGCCACGATCCAGTTCAATTTCTACCGGCGTATCATCCGAAATACCTCTGAGAATCTCATCAACTATTAGTTGCGGAGATTCGCTGCGAGGATTGTCATTGGTCAGTACAATCACATCCGCCAGCGAAGCAGCAACAGCACCCATCTGCTGGCGCTTGCCTGAATCGCGATCGCCACCACAACCAAACACGCAAATTAGTTTTTCCGGCTTGTGTTGTCGCAGGGTTGTCAGCGCATTCAACAAAGCGTCCGCACTGTGGGCAAAATCTATGACTGCAGATACGCGCTCATCAATGTTGATGACCTCCATTCTCCCTGGCACCGCCTTTAGAGAAGAAAGCGCGCCCGCGATTTCCTCGGCACCGTATCCTTGCCAATGCAGAACAGCTGCCGCTGCGAGCAAATTACTGAGATTATGTGGGCCAAGCAGGGCACTGCTGAAATCCGCAGAGCCGCGAGGTGTTACTAATTCAGCGCGCATGCCTGTTGTACTGAAACTTGCACGCCTGGAATAAATATTCGCGCCTGCGGACTCATCCAGGCTAAAACTCAGTATTCGTTCAGCTCGGTATCGTCTGGCAAGAGCCTTACCAAGATCGTCATCAAGATTAACCACTCTTAGCTGTAATCCGGGCAACTCGAACAGCAGTTCCTTGGCACGGCGATAGCGCTCCATATCACCGTGAAAGTCAAGATGATCCTGCGTAAGGTTGGTCAGGATGGAAGCTGAAACCCGGGTGCCATTGAGGCGCCCCTGGATCAACCCATGTGATGAAGCCTCAAGCGCAACGCACTGGCACTCCTGCTGATATAGATGGGCAAGCTGCCGTTGCAAGTTGACCGGATCTGGCGTGGTCAATCCCGTTTCAGTTAATTGCCTTATCGACCTGCCAAACCCTAATGTGCCGATCACACCACAAGAACGACCCAATGAACTCATAGCCTCTGCTATCATGGAGGTAACAGTCGTCTTACCATTGGTCCCGGTGACCGCAATAACCACCAAGGACTGAGAGGGTTCATCAAAAAAACGACTCGCGATTTCACCCACTTTTTCCGATAGATCTTCAATCTCAAATACCGGCACGCTGTTGCGTAAGGATCCAGCACCTGCAGGCGACCTAACAACTGCCGTCGCACCGTTTTCAATAGCATCCTGTATAAAACACTGGCCATCACTGATAGCGCCGTTGACTGCAATAAAAAGATCCCCAGGTTTCACTTGCCGACTATCCATGGCAATACCATGAATCACCACTTCTGCTGACCCAACTTCTGGCAGAATTTGCTGAAGAGGCTTCATCTATACAGCCTCTCTGGTGTTAGTAGGCGGCACATTGAGCAAACGCAAGACATTAGACATGACTCGAGAAAATATCGGCGCCGCAATGGCCCCGCCGCCAACCCTGCTGGTTTTCGGTTCATTAATGATGACAACGCCAACAAATCTAGGCTGATCAAGGGGAGCGATACCTGCAAAAAAGGCGATGTGCCGAGAATCATCGTAGCCATTCTTGCCAATTTTTCGGGCTGTACCCGTTTTCCCAGCCACAGCATAAGTATCTACTGCCGCTCTCTTGCCGGTACCTTCAGACACCACCCGACCCAGCATAACCAGTAACTGACGGGCCACTGCCTCCGGAAGAATCCGTTCTCCTAAAGTTGATCCTGAATTTAATAGCGTTACATCTCGCTTAATACCGCCACTGGCAATAGTCATGTAAGCCGATGCCAGCTGCAATGGCGTCACAGTCAGGCCATAGCCATAAGCAAAAGTAACCCTTTCTATTTCTTTCCAGCGTCTGCGGTTCGGCAAGAAACCACTGCTTTCACCAGGGTATCCCACGCCTGACGCCTGCCCAAATCCGACTCTTCGAAATAAATCCCATATATCGTATTCATTCAACTGCAGGGCTAAACGACTAATTCCAACCTGACTTGAATAGGCCAGAACACCACCGAGATCGAGTAGGCCCTGGTTCTTCGGATCCCGAATGGTCGCGTCGCCAACCGTCATAAAACCGGGGCTGGTATCAATAACAGATTCGGCTGAGAACTGCGGGCTTTGCAGTGCGACCGCAACTGTAAATGGTTTAACGGTCGAACCTGGCTCGAATACATCTGTAACGGATCGATTACGGATTGAAGCTAAATCTAACCTTACCCGGTTATTAGGGTTGTAAGAAGGCTGGTTAACCATGGCCAGCACCTCACCATTGCTGACATCCAGAAGCACAAAGGAACCAGACAGCGCCTTATATTGGTAAATAGCGGATTTCAGCTCCCTATAAGCAAGAAACTGGAGCCGCTGGTCGATTGATAAATGCAAATCCTTACCCGGAATGGCTTCGGTCACAGGCATAATGTCTCTAACCACCTCTCCATAAAGATTTTTTAAAACTTTTTTCTTGCCTTCCTGCCCTGACAACCAATTTTCATAAGATAGTTCTAACCCTTCCTGGCCACTATCATCAATATCAGTAAAACCAACCACATGCGCCGTCACTTCTCCCGAAGGATAGAATCGATGATATTCTTTTTCACTATAGACTCCGGACAAGCCCAAATTCAGGATTGCATCCGCTTTCTGAGGCCGAGCGTGACGTCGTAGATAGACAAAATTCCTATCCTTAGCACGGTTCATTTTCTCTTGAAATCGCTCCACAGAAACGCCAAGACCCTCTGCTAACTGCGCTAGAGCAGCTGCCTCCTCGGGTAATTCCGATGGATTAGCCCATAGCGACACAACAGGAGAACTCACTGCAAGAGGGCTGCCACGACGATCCAGAATCATGCCTCTATGGGCATTGATCCTTTCCATTCTTACGGTTCTGGCATCCCCTTCGTCTTGTAGAAAATCTCTCTGCGTTACTTCCAGATAAATCAGCTTAGCGCCAACCACTGCCACCAATAGACCAAAAACTATAATGGCGATATGAATTCGAAGGCTGCTATTCACGGCCTGTCTTCTTCTACGGAAAAAATGTCATAGGCGCTGCGCATTAAAACGAGCCTACCTCTGCCCGGCGACGACATGCCTAACTCTTCCCTGGCTAGCTGATCGATTCGGTTGTACCCTGCCCAGGCACTTTGCTCTAACAGAAGCTGCTCGTATTCGCTATCCAGATCGTCTGCAGTGTCCTGCCCCACCTGCAGCGCGCCATAGAGAGCCCTTGTCTGGTGAGATACGTAAATCACTGCGAAGCTTGAAAAAAGGGCTATGAAGGTGATAGCCAAAATACGTATCTGTGCAGCACCGACCAGCCAGCGAAAAAATACAGTAGCGGATACGGGCTCTTTCATATGATTTTTTCCATCACTCGCATGACGGCGCTCCTGGACCGTGGATTGACCAGTATTTCGGCCTGTTTAGCAACGCTTTTGCCCAACGACCTAACGGGCTTGACTATCTGGTCACTGGTTATCGGCAGGCGACTTGGATAGGGGTCGTTTTTCTCGAGATCTCGAATGAATCGCTTTACAATTCTGTCTTCCAAGGAATGAAAGCTGATTACCACAAGCCGACCTTTTTCGCACAGTAGTTCAAGTACCTGACCAAGGCAGGCCTGCAATTCCGCCAACTCCTGATTAACCTGGAGGCGAATGGCCTGAAAAGTCCGCGTCGCAGGATGTTTGTTTTTCTCTCTTCTGGGAATTGTAGAGGCGACAAGATCCGCCAATTCGAGGGTGGTTTCAAGTGGTTTAACCGCTCGCTGCCTGACAATTGCTGCCGCTATTTTCCTGGCAAACCTTTCCTCTCCAAGCGTTTTGAGTACTTTTGCTATTTCATTTAGAGAAGCTGCATTCAGCCATTTAGCTGCACTTTCTCCCTTTGAATTATCCATCCGCATATCCAGCGGCCCATCCTTTTGAAAACTAAACCCTCTTCGCGGCGAATCCAATTGGACTGAGGAAACCCCCAAATCCATCAAAATTCCATCCACTGGCCCAAACCCGCTGACCGCGAGCAAGCTGCCCAGTTCAGCAAAAGCCCCGTGTACAACAGACACCCGGGAATCATCAGCATAGAGTTGATGCGCTACGGCAATAGCATCTGGATCTTTATCTAAAACCATCAATCGCCCTTTGTTGGATAACTGCTCAATTATCCTTGCGCTATGGCCTCCTCGGCCAAAGGTACAGTCCACATAAGTTCCATCTGCATCCTGCACCAACGCCTCGACCGCCTCCGTTAATAGAACAGGTACATGCTCCATAACCTCACCTTTTACAGAGACAACGTCAGTAATTCATCAGGAACATCCTGCTCAGGCTGAGCTTCCAACCAGGCATCTCGGCGTTCTGCCCAAATCTGTTCATCCCATAATTCCAGTTTATTACCCTGACCGAGCAGCACCGTTTTTTTTTCCAGTCGGGCATATTCTCGTAACGGTGGTGTAATCAGTATTCTGCCGCTGCCATCCATCGGTATATCAGTGGCGTGGCCAATCAGGAGGCGTTGTACCCGTCTGCCTGCCACATTGAAACTGGGCAAAGATTCTACCTTTCTCTGAATGTCTTCCCAGGCCGGTTGTGGATAGATCAACAGACACTTCTCCTCGGTATCAATCGTGACCACAATCTCGCCATTACAGGACTGCAGAATCTGCTCCCGATAACGAGTAGGAATGGTCAGGCGTCCCTTCGCATCCATATTGACTTGATTTACACCTCTAAACACACGGCTTCCTTAGTCACAGTCTTCTTAGCCATCGAATTTTTCACACACGATGAAAGAATAACCCCACATTTATCCACTTTTACCCACATTTCCTCACAACGAACCTTAAAAACGGGACGGAACTATGTCAAGCAGGGAATTAAAGAATTTGTCTATATTTCACAATGGCTTAGCGATGGATGCTTTAGGATGACGCTCGTTAATCAACTATCCCATTGATTAACAGAGAGATGATAGGCGTAGTTAATGTGATTTGTTAGAAGAGAGAGTTTTTAGACTATTTAGTTATAAAAAAAATATTTTAAAAACCGGGAGTTAGCAGTAAGCCGGGTTCTGTCTAGGGTAATCATTCATCTGTGATGCTTGTCACCAAGCACCTATAGCGACCTACCCGAACCCAACTACGGGCAGCAGCATCTGGGTTCCTATTTGGTCTTGCTCCAGGTGGGGTTTACCTTGCCACCGCTGTTGCCAACGATGCGGTGCGCTCTTACCACACCATTTCACCCTTACCTGCTCTCGCAGGCGGTATACTTTCTGCTGCACTTGCCATAGGCTCGCGCCTCCCAGGCGTTACCTGGCACCCTGCCCTGTGGAGCCCGGACTTTCCTCTGCCTAAGCAGCGATTACCTGGCTAACTCCCATTAACAAGCTTAGCGCCTAGCGACTAGCGACTCAAGAAACATCTTTGATTGCAAGCGCCCTTTGATAAAGCTCATTCTTCGATACCCCGGTCACTTTTGCCGCAAGCATAACGGCTTTACTGACGGCGACTTCCTTTAACAAGAACTGCAATACTTCATCAGCACGATGCTCATCATAATCCACGGTCATGCCTTCGAGTAATATCACAAACTCGCCCTTTTCAGGAATGGTACCGTCCTTTAAATTAGCCCTTTGTTCAGCCACGCTCCCGGAAATTACCTGTTCATAGCGCTTGGTCAACTCCCTGGCAACCACGACGGTTCTGTCAGCGCCTAGGACTGCCAGCATATCGTCCATCAACTCGCTCACTCGATGGGGTGCTTCATAGATAATGACCGTCCCTGACTCTCGCAGCAAAGACTGCAATTGTTTTTTCCGGGCCTTCTTCTTAAGAAACCCCATAAACACAAAACGATCAGTAGCGAGCCCTGATACCGATAAAGCCGCTAGCATGGCTGATGCTCCCGGTATCGGAATCACGTCAATACCTGCCTCTCGAGCCAAACGAACAATTCGATAACCTGGATCTGAGATCAAAGGCGTGCCAGCATCTGAAACCAAAGCAACCGATTCACCGGCGAGCATTTTTGCAACCAGTTGTTCTGAAACTTGTCGTTCATTGTGATCATGATAAGAGCGCATTCGTGCCTTTAGATCAAAGTGCACTAATAATTTTTTACTGCGTCTTGTATCTTCAGCCGCAATCCAATCCACCGATCGTAAGGTTTCAATGGCACGTTCAGTCATATCTTTAAGATTACCGATCGGCGTGGCTACTATATAGAGCTTGCTCATAGACATTTCACCCGTATAGAGATAACTTCGGACAAGTTCAGTTTTCACTGACCACCTGCTAGGTTAAATGATTAAAGGTGAACCGGCCATCCATATGAAATACTATTAGCTCTAACAGCAAAGTAATTGAGCATCAATTGTTGAATAATACCCAGACCAAGGCCGTAGCGCGTACGCCCGAACAGTTAACAGCCCACTTTTCGGACACACCCGCCTGTGCGCTCTGGGCAATCCTAGGCTGTTTTTTAATACTGCTATCTGCCTGTGAGAGCACACCACCAACCGGTCTGCCAGATCAGCGCCCAAAAACAGTCGAGGGGCAGCGAAAAGCGCCCATAAAAAATGTCTCAGAAGCACTCAGGCGCGCTAACATCGCCCAGGAACCTGAAGCCAGTCAGCTAAGGGCAACAGCAGCAAGACTAGCAATTAATACCGGCGACCTCGAACAGGCAAGAAGAATAATAGCCTCCATTCTGGTACCAAGGTTGACCGGCCAGTCCAGGGTTGATTATCTGCTCACCAAAAGTCAATTGCTATTACTCAATGGCAGCCCAAACGACGCCCTCAACCTGCTCAATAAAAACAGTTTCCGCGGCATAACTCTTGATCTAGATAATCAAATCAAAATTAGCACACTGAGAGCCGATGCCTATGCTGCAAACCAGCGTCTCATTGCCAGTGCTAGGGAAAGAGTTCTCATTGATCATCTCCTTAGCAAAACCCAAAGCAAGGTAAACCGGGAAAAGATATTCAGTACATTGATCGAACTACCCGCGCCCTTACTGGTTGCCTACGCAAAAAAAGCTGTCAGTAACGAACTTCGTGGCTGGCTGTCTCTGGCCGCAATGACCAAACAGTTCCAGAACAAACCATCCCAGCAGCTAAGAGCACTCACAGACTGGCGAAAATTATGGGCTGGGCATCCGGCAGCACAAACCATGCCCGAAAGTCTAAAGCTTCTCGATACTGTGGTTGCTGGTCAGCCGGATGAAATAGCTGTATTGCTGCCTCAAAGCGGCAGATTAAGAAGTATCGGCCAGGCCATTCAAAATGGCATTCTGGCTGCCCACTATGAGCAGCAATCCAGGTCCAAGATAAGAATATATGACACTGAAAAAGGAGAGTCGATCCAGGCGCTGATCAACAGAGTCGCGCGGGAGGGTGCTGACCTGATTATAGGGCCCCTCAACAAACAAAAAGTCGCCTCACTGAATAAGCTAAGACTCCCTGTGCCAGTGCTGGCCCTGAATCGTTTAAACCGGACTGGCAACTCCGTGACAAACCCGAACCTATACCATCTGTCTCTGGCGCCTGAAGACGAAGCCATTCAAATAGCAAAGCAGAGCAGGCTTGAAGGACACCGGCATGCTCTCATTATTGCACCGAACAACGAATGGGGTGATCGAACAGCTCGTGCTTTCAAGGAGACCTGGACACAAAACAATGGCCTGATAGCAGGAGAGTCCCGATTCGCCGAAGATGAGAATTACAACAAATTTATTCAGGGATTACTGTTAGTTGATCAAAGCATGAACAGAGCGGCTGAGTTAAAAAGGATCATTGGTAGTAGTTTCGAATTCAAGCCACAGAGGCGACAAGACATAGATGTGGTGATACTACTGGCCAACTCCAAGCAGGCCAGGCAGATTAATCCATCCCTGGCATTTTATTATGCTGACGACCTGCCGGTATACGGTACCTCGCTGACTTATGAATCGGGTGACAATCGCATTAACAATATCGACTTAAACGGCATTAGATTCTGCGACATCCCCTGGAAATTAGCCCCTGCTGATGCTTTCCGAGATAGAATTCAGACCCTGTGGCCCCAGTCAGCCCAGCAGCTCTCATCGATCTATGCGCTTGGTGTTGATGCCTATAACGTTCTCCCCCGACTCAAACAACTAAGAGACCTGCCGAATTCGGCATTTTTCGGAGGCACGGGCAAACTCACCATAAAAAAACAAAACTTCGTTCGAGAGCTGATGTGGGGTCAATATGCTAACGGTAAAGTGTCTGCCCTTCCCATGGTCACGGACCCTATTTGAGCGTTAACACAAAGACCCTGGGGGATATAGGCGAAGCTAAAGCAGAAAACTATCTTCTCGACCACGGCTGCAAAATAATCTGTCGAAATTATCGTCGCCGTTTCGGCGAGATTGACTTAATCTACTTTGATCATGACACCCTGGTTTTTGCTGAGGTTAAATCTCGAACAACCAATCGCTACGGAAAACCCGCGGAAGCAGTCACTCCTCACAAAGTTCGAAAAATCCTAACCACTGCAACACAATTCCTACAAGAACACCCCTGCTACCAGACTGCGCCAGTTCGGTTTGATATCATCAGCATCAGCAAACAAATAAGCTGGATGAAAAACAGTTTCAACGGCGAAAGCTTGATTCTCGGCTGAGGACTGGCAAGATAGACATTTCTGGAGGGTTAAACAATGCGGAATATTTTGTTGCTGTTTTCACTGATGCTTGTCAGTGCCTGCTCAAGCGTTGGGCCAGCACAAGATGATACCGGCAAAAGGACGTTCGGTACTAAACTTGATGATCGCAATACGGCCGTCCTCATCAAAAAGAACCTGAATGCTGCAAATGAAGCTTTTGGAAAAGCGCATATTGAAATCAGCGTCTTTAACGGTGTCGCTCTTCTAACGGGACAAATTGACAACCAGGCGTTGTTCGACCAGGCCAGCAAGATAGCCAACCAGATTCGGCATGTCTCAAAGGTACACAATGAGTTGCAGATCGCAGGGCCGACGTCGTTACTGGTAAGGACCAGCGACTCACTTCTGAAAACCAAGATTAAAACTAAAATGACTTTCGACAACCAGGTCGATGCAAACAGAATCAAAGTAGTAGTAGAAAATGGTGTTGTTTATCTGATGGGCTTACTCACCCGAGATGAAGCCAAACTTGCCATAGATTTAACCCGGGAATCCTTTGGCGTACAAAAAATTGTCCAGGCGTTCGAATACCTGAACTAACCTACTTAACAATGGTAAAGGTTGGCTTCTTGCCCTTTTGTGCTGCCCCATCTTTCTTAATCTCGGGCTTAATCTCGGGCTTAATCTCGGGCTGTGTATCAGATGTTTCTGACTGCTTTTGAGCATCAGGCGAATAGTCGTTTTCAGGGAACCACATGCCATCTCCAGTCTCTTTACTAACCAGGGCCAGAACAGCCCTCATGGGCACGTATACCTCAAATGGAGAACCTGAAAAGCGGCTATCAAACAAAACATAGTCCTTCTCAATAGTGAGATTTCGAACGGCATTCGGACTAACGTTGAAAATAATCCTGCCATCCGGTTGGGCAAATCCTGCAGGGAAAATGACTTCAGGAATAAGGGTGTTTACAATCAAATAGGGCGTCATGTCATTATCGAGCAACCATTCCTGCAATGGTTGCAACAGATAAGGAACCCGTGAACTTATTTTCATAAAAGCGCCTAGTCGCGCATATCCATTTCGGCCTCGGACAGACTTTCCTGAAAGGCTTCTCGCTTGAACATTCTATTCATATAGTCCGTTAACGGTTTACCCATTTTGGGTGGCAGTTCGATTCCCAGCAAAGGCAATCTCCACAGTAAAGGCACAAAACAGCAGTCTACCAGCGTAAACTCATCACTCATGAAATATTCTTTCTCAGAGAAAATAGGCGCGATTGTAATCAACCCCTCCCTTAGCTCTTTTCGGGCACGATCGATTACAGAGTCTTTTGATCTTTTTGCGATAATAGTATCGGCTAACCCGCACCAATCTTTTTCTATTCGATAAACGTATAATCGACTCTGAGCTCTAGCCACTGGGTAAACCGGCAATAACGGTGGATGCGGGAACCGCTCATCCAGATACTCCATAATGACCATACTTTCATAAAGCACAAGTTCTCTATCGACCAGGGTAGGCAAAGTATTGTAAGGATTTAAGTCAATCAGGTCTTCCGGGACATTACCTTTATCAACATTGATCACATCAACAGCAACACCCTTCTCTGCAAGTACCAACCGGACCCTCTGACTGTAGTGATCGTTTCCATCGGAATAAAAAACCATCGATGAATGTTTCGCAATAACGCCCATGCTCTCTCCCTATTGTATTACGCGCTGAATTTAGTGAAATGCTTTTTTATATTCACGCCCTAAAAGATAAGCTGGCACGAAAAAGAACGCTAAAAATAACAAGACCCAGCCGCCAATTCTTTCGCGTTCCAGCTGCGAGGGGTCTCCCATGTAATATAGGAAATTAGTTAAATCGTAAATCACCTTCCGATAGGCTTCATCAGAAAGCTCGCCACTACCCTGCACCAATTCAAGCGGGCTTATTCCGCTTTCAATCAGCTCATCCCCGCATAACGTACGGGTAAGGTATTCAAAAGTCACCGGGTTTCGCATTGCGCTACCGTTTGGGTTGAACCTGGCTACTTCCTTACAATCCTTACGTTGCTGAACGCCTTGCAATTCCAATAGCGCATGGGGCATCCCTACATTCTCGTATACCAGATTGTTGGCGCCAAAAGGTCGAGAAGGATCCTCATAGAAAGTCAGTAAATAGGTATATAGGTAATTCGGTGAGCCTTTCAATTTTGTATATAAGGTGAGATCGGGTGGAATGGCACCGAACCAGCTCTTGGCGTTATCCGTGCTCAGCGGGTTGACTATCAAATCACCTATCCTGGTATTAGGATCAAAAACGAGGTGCTCCAACATCAATGATTCCGAAATGCCAAGATCTTCTGCTGTCCTCTTATATCTCTGGTATTTCAGAGTATGACAACCAATACAATAGTTCATGAAGGTTTTCGCTCCACGCTGCAAGGATGCCTTATCCCGCAGGTCCGGCACCATTTCGTAAAGCGGAAAGCCGGCTTCAGAAGCCGCTACTGTAATCGGGAAAAGCAGTAGCAAAAATATCTTTAGAAAACGCATTAGTGGGGCACTCGTTCTGGTACAGGTTTTGTTTTCTCTACGCTTGTATACCATGGCATAAGAAGAAAATAAGAAAAATAGATAGCCGTGCATGCCTGCGCCATCAATGTCTTAACGGGGGTTGGGTGTACTGTGCCTAAATAACCCAGGATGCAAAACGCAATAACGAAAAAGGCCAGGAATAGTTTACTCCCCAGGCCTTTATAACGAATCGACTTGACCGGTGATTTATCAAGCCAGGGAAGAATGAAGGGAACGACAATAGCGCCAAACATAGTCACCATCCCCCAGAACTTCGCGTCCATACCAAATAGCGGATACGTTGCCGCTCTAAGCATCGAGTAAAACGGTGTGTAGTACCACACCGGCGCTATCAGTTCCGGCGTTTTCAACGGATTTGCAGGTTCGTAATTAGGGTGTTCTATCAGATAACCCCCACCATCAGGATAAAAGAAGATAACCGCAGCAAACAGAAACAGGAATATAATGATCTGCGGTAACTTACCGACCGTCAGATAAGGATGAAAAGGTATGCCATCCAGTGGTTTTCCCTGGTCATCTGTTTTAGCTTTGATATCTACGCCATCAGGATTATTTGATCCTATTTCATGGAGGGCCAGCACGTGTAATACAACAAGCACTAAAAGCAGCAGTGGTACTAAAACCACATGCAGCGCAAAAAACCGGCTCAGGGTTACCCCAGACATGTTAAAATCGCCTCGAACCCATACAGCCAGGCTATCACCAATAATGGGGATGGCTCCGACCAATGAAACAATGACCTGCCCTCCCCAAAAAGACATATTGCCCCAGGGTAGGATATACCCGAAGAAACCCTCAGCCATCAGCGCCACATAAACCAGCATCCCGAGAATCCAGATTAATTCGCGCGGGTTCTGATAAGAGCCGTACATCAACCCTCTGAACATATGCAGATAAACAACGACAAAAAATGCCGACGCTCCAGTAGAGTGCATATAGCGAAGCATCCAGCCATACTCCACGTCGCGCATTATATATTCAATCGATGCAAAAGCACCGTCCCCGGTAGGGACGTAACTCATGGTGAGCCAGATGCCCGTTAGAAGTTGATTCGCCAGTATCACAAACGCGAAAATGCCAAAGTAATACCAGAGATTTAAATTCTTTGGCGCATAGTACTTGGCAAGGTGCTTTTCGTAAGCTTCGGTTACCGGTAAGCGATCATCTATCCAGGACATAACATTCCTGAATGACTCCTGAATTGCTGACATCAGACAACCTCCTCATCAATACCAATTACCACTACCTCGTCCGATTCGTAAAAATGCGGAGGCACCTCCAGGTTAGACGGCGCAGGCACGCCGGCATAAACTCGACCCGCCAGATCAAACTTGGAGCCATGGCAGGGACAGTAAAACCCCCCCACCCATTCCGGATCAAATTCCTGTGGGGCAATAGCAGGCCTGAATTTTGGGGAACAGCTTAGATGGGTGCAAAGCCCAACCAGCACTAAGACATCCGGCCTGATAGATCTGGTTTCATTCTTAGCGTAAGTAGGTTGTTGCACTCTCTCCGATGAAGGATCGGCTAAACGTTCGTTTTTAGCATTGAGTTTTTCCAACATCTGCTCAGAACGTTTTACTATAAATATCGGTTTGTCCCTCCAGGCAGGAATCGGGCCTAGAATTTCTCCGACGGACAGCTTACTAATATCTATCTTAACGGGTGCACCGGCTGCCAACGCCTTAGCACTTGGGTTCCAGGAACCAACGAAAGGAACAGCCAGGCCCGCCACCCCGCCAGCGCCGACAACGCCGGTCACTTTTAACAGAAAATTTCTCCTCGCCGGGTTGACCTCGTTATCACTCACAACAGCTCTCCATCGTTAATTTCACAAAGGTATGATCTATCATTATTGCTCAACACCAACCACATCTGACAGGCTCGCCGATTCTACCACAGCCATTAAAAAATGGCTTTCAACAATTACAAACTTGGCATCCAGATGTGACAAAGCGAGGAAAATATCCTCGCTTTTAGTCAACCTAACAACCAGATTAGCGCTTGGAGTACTGTGGCCGCTTGCGTGCTTTTCGCAGCCCCACTTTCTTCCTTTCCACCATTCGAGCATCTCGTGTTACAAAACCTGCCTTTCTTAGAGTTGGTCTCAGTGTCTCATCATAGTCGAGTAAAGCCCGCGTAATACCATGTCGTATAGCACCTGCCTGACCAAATCCGCCGCCACCTTTTACGGTTACTCTGATAGTAAATTTATCCATCAGATCAACTAACTCTAGTGGCTGCCTGACTACCATGCGAGCGGTTTCACGCCCGAAATACTGGTCCAGTGATTTATTATTCACTTCTATACCACCCTTTCCAGAAGTCATAAAAACCCGTGCTTGAGCAGTTTTGCGTCGACCCGTTCCGTAGTATTGATTCATCTCTTATCCGTTATATTTCGAGTGTTTGTGGTTGCTGAGCTTCGTGTGGATGAGTTGATCCAGCATACACTTTCAGCTTTGTTAACATCGCCCTGCTTAATTTGTTTGACGGCATCATACCTTTTACTGCCATTTCAATAATTCTTTCCGGCGCTCTATCGATTAACTTTTCGAAAGTAATGGACTTTATGCCACCAGGGAAACCACTATGATGGTAATAAGTCTTATCAGTAAATTTATTGCCTGTTACCTTTACCTTCTCTGCATTGACAACGATCACGTAATCACCCGTATCAACATGAGGCGTATATTCAGCTTTGTGTTTGCCCCTTAACCGATTGGCTATCTCCGTGCTCATACGACCCAATGTCTTATCTTCTGCATCGACGATGTACCATTTTCTGGAGACCGTTTGTTTGTTTGCACTGACCGTTTTCATGCTGTTGCCTTCTTGCTTTATCCGGCCGGGTAGTCGGAATTTTCGAGACGCGAATTCTACCCAAACAAGCCATTTTTAGCAAGAGCCGAGGGTAACCGATTACAGATAAAATATTCGATGCACAATCAATCAGGCCCGATGTTCCCTACTCAAATAGGCAGTTGATTGCATCTCCTGCAATCGACTTTCAGTTCGGCGAAATTCAAATGCTAACCGACTACCCTGATACAGGTTCACAATGGGCTGCTCGGCTGATAAAACCAGCTTCACATTGCGATCATAAAACTCATCTATTAGGCCGATAAACCGGCGCGCCTGATCTTCCATTTTCAACCCAAAAACAGGCACGTTGCTGATCAGAACTGTTTGAAACAGCTTTGATAATTCAACGTAGTCTCGAGTACTTCTAGGGCCGTCACACAATTCGGCAAAATCGAACCAAACCATATTGGCTGCCAAAGATCTTGTTTTTATGGCCCTGCCTTCAATTTCAATTTCGGCGCCAGGGGTCACCCGATCCGGGCTCAAAGACTGAAATGCTTTAGTCAAACGACTTTCTGAATCCGCGCCCAAAGGCGAATGGTATAATGAAGCACTCTGTAATGCCCTCAGCCGGTAGTCTATGACGCTATCGAGGTTCACTACCTCGGTATACTTCTCGAGCAGCGCGATCGCCGGTAAAAACTTACCCCTCTGCAATCCTTCCTGATACAACGCTGCCGGGGCGACATTAGAAGTCGCTACCAGAACAACACCGCGACTAAAAAGCCCCTCAAGAATACCTGCTAGTATCATTGCGTCCGTGATATCACTTACAAAGAATTCGTCGAAACATATTATTTCATATTCCAATGCCAGTTCGGAGGCCACTTTATCCAGTGGATTTACAACGCCCTGGAGGCGGGTTAGTTCCTGATGAATTCGCTTCATGAAACGATAAAAATGGGTTCGAATCTTCTTTCGGTACGGCAATTGTTCAAAAAACATATCCATAAGAAACGTCTTGCCGCAACCAACACCACCCCATAGATAAATTCCATGCACACGGGCCCTGGCTTGGCCGGGCCAGCGTTTATAGAAAGGAATAGGCACAAGTGACGCCAGAAATGTCTCTGTCAACGACTGCAACCTTTTAACTACCGCCAACTGGGCCGGGTCCGGTTGCAAATAACCTGAAGCGGTCGCACGCCTGTATTGCTTTATCAAGCCATCTTGCATGACTATTACAAACTAGCCCTGAAGTCTGATGTGGGCGGATTTCGCATGGCCAAACAGGCCTTCTTGTTCAGCAAGAATAGCGGCATCTTTTGCCAGGGGCAGCACACCCGATGGCGAGCAATGAATCAGCGAGCTTCTGACTTGAAAATCATAAACACCGAGCACAGAAGCAAACCGTGCCGTGCCCCCGGTCGGTAAAACATGACTGGGACCCGCAGCATAATCACCCACTACCTCAGGACTATACTGGCCAACAAATACAGCACCGGCATTGTCAATTGATTGCAGCAACTGTTCTGGCTGACTTACCGCCAGTTCAAGATGCTCAGGTGCTATTTTATTAACGATGTCAGAGAGTTCACTGGCAGACTGGGCGTGAATTAGTAAACCCCGATTACGGATAGAGGTCTGGACAATAGCCATCCGTTGAGATTGAGCTATGGCAGCCGATAAGCGAGCATTAATTTCAGTGAGAACCTTCTCAGACTGAGATACAACGATGGCTTGGGCCAATTCATCATGTTCGGCCTGGGCAAGCATATCAGCCACCAGCCAGTCTACATTGGCTGTTTCATCTGCCACAATCAAAACTTCGGAAGGGCCGGCAATCATATCGATACCAACCTGCCCAAAAACCTGTTGTTTGGCCGTCGCTACATAGAGATTACCGGGCCCACATATTTTATCGACTTTTGAAATAGTGCTAGTTCCATACGCCAGCGCCGCTATAGCCTGAGCACCTCCCATTGTGTAGACCCGCGAAATACCGGTGTAATGAGCTGCGGCCAGCAAAATGGGGTCCAGCGTGCCTGTTCGCGATGGTACTGCAAGACAAATTTCCTTGACCCCTGCTACCATTGCAGGAATGGCTGTCATAATAATAGTTGATGGGTAAGCCGCTTTACCTCCCGGTGCATAGATGCCGACTTTCCTGATGGGGCGCACGCGCTGACCCAACTGATTGCCAAACGAGTCCTGGTAACTCCAGTCTGTATCTGCCAGCACTGCCTTTTGTCTTAGATGGTATTCCCTTACTCTTTCGATACTTCGTTGCAAAGCCTGGCTAACTTCTCTTTCAAGCTGTGCCGGGGCTGCCCTGATAGCCTCATCAGAAACAATCAGCTCCTTGGCGGAACCAACCTCGAGACCATCGTATTTCCGAGTGTATTTCAGCAGAGCATCATCACCGTGTTTTTCAACGTCGCTGATAATATCGCGAACCTGGGATTGCACCTGGTCAGTATCCTTGCTCGGCAACGCTAAATAAGCGTCAAGTCTTGCCATGAATTCAGAACTGCTGCTTTTCAATATCGATATCATGAGCTCAGCTCAGCTAATCGCTGAATGATACCCTGAACATCCCGATACTTGGTTTTCAATGAGCCTTTATTAACGATTAATCTCGCGGAAACCTCGGTAACCAATTCCTTTTCTTCCAATCCATTGGCTCGCAATGTATCTCCCGTCTCAACGATATCGACGATTCGATGAGCAAGCCCCATCAACGGCGCCAGCTCCATTGCCCCCGACAGTTTGATGATATCGGCTTGCACACCCTTTTGAGCATAAAACCGCTTTGTTACCTCGACAAACTTGGTTGCAACCTTAATTCTGCGAGGTAGAGGCTGCTCCTCAACCAAACCGGCAACCACGATCCTACATTTCACGATATCAAGATCGATCGGTTCATAAAAACCATCACCACCATATTCCAACAGGACATCCTTGCCCAGCATACCAACGTCAGCAATACCATGTTGCACATAAGTCGCAACATCCATACCGCGCAACACCATCAACTGAACATGGCGATCATTGGTTGGAAAAACCAGCTTACGAGACTGACTCAGGTCATATTCAGAGCGAATATCCAACCGAGCTAACAAGTCGATGAGTTGCTGCAAAGGGCGACCTTTGGTCAGAGCAATTACAATGGGTTTCTTCATGAGTTCAATGCTTACCTAGTAGCTATGCCTGCTGATTTCAGCCCCTAGATTCTTTAGTTTTTCCTCTATCTGCTGGTAACCGCGATCAATGTGATAGATCCGATCAACTATTGTTATACCCTCTGCAACCAACCCTGCGATCACCAAACTGACCGACGCTCTCAGGTCTGTTGCCATCACCGGCGCGCCAACAAGGCTGGCAACACCATTAACTACCGCTGTCGTATGATTCCCATCCAGTGAAATATCAGCATTCATTCTCTTGAGTTCCTGAACGTGCATGAATCGGTTCTCAAATATGGTCTCCTGAATCATGGCAGCCCCGTCGGCAATGCAGTTCATCGCCATTATCTGTGCCTGAAGGTCTGTAGGAAACCCTGGAAACGGCGCGGTAACGATACTTACTGCCTTGGGCCGGGCACCATGCATATCCAGTTCAATGCTGTCATCAGTGAGATTCAGGTCGGCCCCCGCCTCTTCTAGTTTCTGTAGCAGGGCCGTATTCAATGATGGTGCGGCACCATTTATTTTTATGTGTCCTCCCGTTGCTGCTGCCGCTATCAGGTAGGTGCCACACTCTATCCGGTCTGAAATAACGGTATGCTGCCCGCCAGAAAGTTCCTTTACCCCCTCAATCACGATAGTACTCGTTCCCGCACCACTGATGTTTGCTCCCAGGCTATTCAGGAATTCAGCAAGGTCGACAATCTCAGGCTCCTGCGCACAATTCGCTAAAAGGGTTGTTCCTTCTGCTAATGTTGCAGTCATCATGAGGTGCTCTGTGCCACCAACCGTATTGAAATCAAAAACAATATCTGCACCTTTAAGCCTGCCCTTAGCGGATGCTTTTACATATCCTTGCTGCATATCTATCTTAGCACCCATGGCCTTAAGGCCCTTTAAGTGCTGATCGACCGGGCGGGAACCGATAGCGCACCCCCCGGGTAAAGACACCTCAGCACGACCATAGCGAGCCAACATGGGGCCAAGCACATTGAAGGATGCCCGCATGGTTTTAACAAGATCATAAGGTGCCTTAAAACAATTTATCGTGTTCGCGTGAATCTCTACATTCATTCGTTCATCGACAACCACCTCCACTCCGAGAGTCCCCAATAATTCAATCATAGTGGTAACGTCCCTCAGATGAGGGACATTGGATATTGTGACCGGCTCATTGGCCAGCAGCGCCCCGGCAAACAACTTCAAAGCCGAGTTCTTTGCCCCGGATGCTCTTAATTCCCCTGAGATCCGTGCACCACCGCTTATTCGAAGCTGCTCCATCAGGAGCTGATCTCACCCGGAGTGTAGGTTTTCATGATCACCGCGTGAATTTCACCAGACGTTATATAGCTATCCAGGGCGGCATAAACTTTCTGCTGCCGTTTGACTCTGTTAAGCGCTTCAAAGCACGCCGAAACAATGACTATCGAGAGCCTGTTACCCTCTATTTCAATATCGAGGCGTTCGGGTGCCAGTTCACTCTCCAGCCGCGTTCTTACTATATCTATGATCATAACGTGTCTTATCAGGGCAAAGCCCTATGATAGCACGGTGACCCGCCGAAAATATCCGGAAAAGGTCGGAAAACCAGGGATCTCCGCATTCGCGCCTTACCTTGCAGCCAAGGTGGTAAGCGCTTTATCATAACAGGACTAACTGACACAGCTCCTTTGAGGCTAACAACATCAACCAACCACAACGTCAACGCAACGAGCAACCTGACCTGCTGCAGTCACCCTCGATGCCGGGGCTGAGGGGTATAATACAGAAAATCAAACTAGGCAGTGGCCTGCTTTTTAGTGCCTTTGTACTCACTTCGGGTCTACTTCTACACTGGATACTAAATTCAGAAGACCAGTCAAGGGAGCGTGAACTGGTTTTTGGTAATCAACCCGACTTATACCTTCTCAATGCGTCTATAAGCCAATTCAACCATCAGGGGAACCTCGACTCTGTTATAGCCGCAGATAAATTCACTCACTATCCTCTCACCGATGTCACGACCTTGAAACAACCTAATGTTAGGCTTTATTCCCTGCATAACAGCCAGCCCTGGAACATAGCTTCAGAAAATGGCCGACTCCTGTCTCTTTCAAAATATCGTGAAGAAGTCGTTGAATTGTGGGATGGGGTTCAGGCAGAAAGGTTTGGTGGGAACCATCAAACTCTAAGTTTCAAGACTGAGAATCTGATCGTATATCCAGGCCAGCACCTGGTAGAATGTGATCAGAAAGTCGTTATATCTAATGCAAACAGTGAGACTACTGCGGGCGGAATGCAAGCACGTTTTGATATCGGTCTTTTCAAGTTACAGTCGTCGCAGAATCAAAGAGTGGTGACGACGATCTTCGCCGCTGCTGTTTCAAACGAAACCTGATTATCCGACACAAGTTACACCGATCAAAACCCTACCGGGTCATCTGTTCCTGCACGATTAGGCTATACTGTTATTTTGGCGAGACCGCAGCCACCACCGCATTTATTGTATAACATGTTAAACTCTTAGGGCCTAATCTACAGTGAAGATAATGCAACCTAAATCTCTTCGAACATTGTCAGCCTTTTGCGTACTGTTTGCCACAGTGAGCCTACATGCCCGCCAGGAAACTGACCTACCAATCACCATACAAGCCGATAGCGCCACTGTCAGTGAATTGGAAGGAACATCAGTTTACCGAGGTAATGTCATTATAGAACAAGGTAGTTTAAGAATAACCGCAGATGAAATTCTCATCGAAAGCCAAGCGCTGAGGCCTTCAACCATCGTTGCAAAATCCATCGATGAAACGACAGGTCATGCCCGGTTTGAACAGGCAACTCAGGGTACAAAAGGCAACATATTGGCCCAGGGCGAGTTGATCCGCTATAACGTAAACCTGGAAAAACTGGAAATAAGCGGCCAGGCGTCACTCACCCAGGGACTGGACCGATACGAGGGTGATAATCTATCCTACGACCTGCCCAAAGGCTTGCTTGCGGTTCATAGCAAAGACGGCGCAGACAGTAGAATAAACCTGACTATAAATCCTAAACCCGGAAAGCCCTAATTGCCTCCTGATCAATACCTCATTGCCAAAAATCTTAGAAAGCAATACCAAAGTAAAGTGGCAGTTAGAGATATCTCCCTTTCAGTAAAATCTGGTGAGGTAGTCGGCTTACTGGGACCAAATGGTGCTGGCAAAACTACCTGTTTTTATATGATTGCCGGATTAATTCAGTCAGACCATGGTTCCATTCACCTTAACGGCAGTGATATATCAACCTTACCTATGCACAGGCGAGCAAAGGCCGGCTTAGGGTACCTGCCCCAGGAAGCCAGTATCTTCCGGAAGTTATCCGTCTGCGAGAATATTCTGGCTATTCTGGAAGCGGTAACCGACTTAACAAAATCAGCACGTCTGGACAAAACAGAATCGCTGCTGACAGAATTTAACCTGGAACACGTAAGAGACAGCATAGGACTGTCTCTCAGCGGCGGAGAGCGGCGACGTGTTGAGATTGCCAGGGCACTGGCCACCGAGCCAAAGTTTGTGCTTCTGGATGAACCTTTTGCTGGTGTCGATCCGATTTCGGTGAACGACATTAAGTCAATAATCAACTATCTAGCTGTTCAAAATATTGGAATTTTAATCACTGACCACAACGTAAGAGAAACTCTGGATATATGTAGCCGGGCTTTTATTGTTAATGAAGGAACCATCATTGCAGAAGGCAGCAGTCAACAAGTACTCGAAAATGATCTGGTGAAAGCGGTATATCTAGGGGAAAATTTTAGGTTCTGATAAAACCCGTTCTAAATCCAAATCGCTCTGCCAGCTAAATTCATCTACATTCCACAATCCATAAAAAATCCTAGTATTGGCTAGCCAGGCTTTCCTGGCACAGTTAAACGCATCTGGACAATCCAGCTAAAGGCTTGAACATATCAGGTTATGGGTTACCTCATAACACGACAATGCGGCCAATAACCAGCAAAAAAACTAATAAAGCAAGTTTCATTCCAACAATGAGACAAGTATCATTAATTCATGTCTATGAAACCCACTCTTGCACTGAGACTTGGCCAGCAACTGAGAATGACACCCCAGCTGCAGCAAGCGATAAAATTACTGCAACTGTCTACCCTGGACCTCCAACAGGAAATTCAGGAAGCGCTGGATTCCAATCTCATGCTCGAAGAAATAGACGATAGTCATGATGATGCTAAGGATGAGACCCCACAACTGGAACCTCCTACCATCTCAGCTGAAGAAAACGCTAATGCTGAAGTGGGTCTAGTCAAAGCAGATGATAGTAACCCTCAGACAGCCGATGAGCCCGTCGAAACACATAATTCAGAAACTGATGGCGACCTGGTTTCAGATACTTCCGAGGAACTCACCAGCGAAGTGTTAACTGACGACCTGCCCATCGATAGCGTATGGGAAGATATCTACGATCAATTACCAATTGGCAGCGGCGAAACCTATTACAGCAACGAAGACGATGATTTTGCATCGAGAAATTCCAGTGGTGAAACTATTCACAGTCACCTAATGGAACAGATCAACCTCCTCAACTTGACAGACCAGGACCTTTTTATTGCGCATCACCTGGTCGACGGTCTGGACGAAGAAGGCATGCTTGAGCTGGACCTGCTGGAAATTTTGGAAAGTGCACCACCCCAATGGGGGCTCGAGCTTGACCAGATTGAAGCCGTGCTTCACCTGATCCAACACCTTGACCCACTGGGTATTGCTGCCGCAAATTTGCAGGAATGCCTACTGATACAACTAAGGGCCTTACCCGAATCAACACCGATGAAAAGCGACGCTATCGTTATTGTTAACGAATATATAACCAGCCTTGCTTCAAGGGATTTCACCCTACTGTCAAAAAAAGCCCATTTAACAGAAACTGAATTGCAGGCAGTCATCAAACTGATCCAGTCGCTGAACCCCAAACCTGGTGCAGGTTTCACGGCAAGAGAAGTGCAGTATGTCATTCCGGATGTAATGGTCCGAAAAATAAACGGTCGCTGGACCGTTGAACTCAATCCGTCGATAAACCCACGGATCCGAGTTAATCCTGAGTATTCAGCTCTGATTAAAAGAAGCGACAACAGCCCAGATCAACATTATTTAAAAGACCAGATGCAAGAAGCTAAATGGTTCATCAAAAGCCTGCAGCAACGTAACGATACCTTGCTCCGAGTGGCCACTAAAATTGTTGAGGTACAAAGGGGGTTTCTGGAACATGGAGAAGAAGCCATGAAACCTCTGGTTTTACATGATATTGCAGAAGAAGTAGGACTCCATGAATCCACCATTTCTCGAGTAACAACCCAAAAATATATAGACACTCCACTCGGGGTCTTCGAGCTTAAGTACTTTTTTTCATCTCACGTCAGCACGAACTCTGGCGGGGAAGTTTCTTCAACTGCAATCAGAGCACTCATTAAGCGTCTGATCGCCGACGAGAGCGTCAGAAAACCACTTTCAGACAGCAAAATTGCAAACCTGCTGTCACAGAAAAATGTAAAAGTGGCTCGCCGTACCATCGCCAAATATCGCGAGTCTTTAATGATTCCACCATCCAACGAACGCAAACAATTAGTCTGATTACGATCCGTATCGTTTCAATAATTTAGCCCGCTTCTGGAACTAACGACTTATTATGGAGTCAAACCATTTGACGGCCTGAAACGTCAAACGGGCCTGGAATATCTTGCAAAGGAGGTCTTTATGCAGATCCATGTCAGTGGTCATCATCTCCAAATCAGTGATTCGCTGGAACTCTATGTAAAAACAAAACTTCTCAAACTGGAACACCACTTTCAGAACATTATTAATACCGTGGTAATTCTCAGCGTCGAAAAGGGGCGACAAAAGGCAGAAACAAAGGTCCACATATCCGGCGGTGAAATATATGCCGAAGCGGAATCCAAGAATCTATACAAATCCATCGATCTGATGATCGCAAAACTGGACCGGCAAATCATTAAACTGAGAGACAAGAAAATCGGTAAGCGACACCTGCGCAATTAACTGAGGTTGCCGAATACCCTGCTCTGACAAAGACATCTCGGACAATTCCTGGGTGTGGTAACAATGACCAGACTACTTAACTAACAGGCTATTTAACTAAAAAGTTCACTATTAAGCCTGCCGATGCCCCCCCAATGGTAAAGCATTCAAAGTATCGTGGTTTACCCGAAGACGTCTGCCAGCAAACCAGGAAAGTACAATTTTTAACGTTTCGTTAACAAATTATCTCAGCTTGGGCTGTAACTCAGCAACAGGGTTGATATACTGTTAATTCTCTACATTCAGGTTCAGCCTCACGCTAGCATGAAAATAGCGTCGATATTATCGCCTTCTAGAACTCATTGCCGCATAGCAGTGAGCAGCAAGAAAAGGGCAATTGAAAAAGCAGCAGAACTCATCGCCAGTAATGATCCCAGACTGGAAGAAAGTGCGCTCTATAGCCAACTCATTGCCAGAGAAAAAGTCAGTCCTACAGGATTGGGGAAAGGAATTGCTATTCCACACTGTAGGATGACAGGCTGTAATGCAATTATTGGCTCGCTGATTACCTTGCAGTCGCCCATAGAATTCGACGCCATAGATGGCCTACCAGTGTCTGCGTTATTCGTGTTAATTGTTCCAGAACATGAAACTAAAGTGCACTTGGAAGTTCTTTCCATGCTAGTTCAGAATTTCGAGAATCCATCATTTCACTCACGAATCCTCGCCGCCAGTGATTCAGAAAGTCTTTACTTAGCAGCCATATCTGACCCATCTAAAGCCGCCTCAAATACCTGAAATCAGGCGATCAAAAACAAAAGTAGTATTGACACGAGAATCCCAACTATAATATACCGGGACCTAATTGGTATCCGCTCATGGCTAGTTTTATTATTATCAGTGGTCGTTCAGGGTCTGGAAAAAGTACAGCACTGCATATTCTGGAAGATCTCGACTATTATTGTATCGATAACCTGCCAGCTTCTCTCATCCCGGAATTAGTTGGTAAGGCCGCAGGACTGGGCAAAACGACCAATATTGCGGTAAGCATCGATGCCCGCAATATTGCAGCCGATCTGCAGGAGTTTCCTACTAAGTTTGATCAGCTGCGCACTGCGGGGATAACAGCGAAAGTGATCTATCTCGATTCTGACAGCCCAACACTGGTCAAAAGGTTTAGTGAGACCCGAAGAAAACACCCTTTGACCTCCGGCAAAACCGGCTTACGCGAAGCACTGGAACTTGAGAGTCAACTGTTAGATGGCATCTCTTCCCTGGCTTCACTAAAAATCGACACCACCAACATGACCATTCATGAACTTCGCGACCTGGTCAGTTCTCGGGTCGCCTTTTCCGATCATACATTCGAGATGTCCTTTCAGTCTTTTGCCTTTAAGTCAGGTGTTCCAATAGACGCAGATTTCGTATTTGACGTTCGGTGCCTGCCCAATCCTCATTGGGTTCCACACCTGCGTGCATTGACGGGTCTAGACCAGGAAGTTATCAAATTTTTGGATCAGCAAGAAGATGTCGTAAAGATGACAGGCGATATTCAAGGTTTTGTTAGCACCTGGCTGCCGAGCCTGGAAGCAAGCAACAGAAGCTATCTGACCATCGCTATCGGCTGCACAGGAGGACAGCATCGCAGTGTCTATATCGCTGAAAAATTACACGCTCACTTCAGCCAGAACAAAAAGCAGGCGCAAGTAAGGCACCGAGAATTAAAGCCTGAAGAGGCAATTACTAATGAAGCCAATGCTTAACAGATCCGTCACCATCGCCAACCGACGAGGACTCCATGCCAGATCGGCCTCAGTATTGGCTAAAACAGCATCGAAATTCCAGTCTGATATCCGTATTACAAGTCAATATGCTAAAGCAAATGGCAAAAATATTATGTCACTGCTCCTGCTACAGGCTTCGTTCCACAGCAAGATAAATGTCCAGGTTTCTGGTGAAGATGAAGTACTGGCGATGAAAACCATTGTTTGTCTGGTCGAAAACGGATTTGGGGAAGAAGAAGAATAGCGTCGTGACTACTTCCCCCTATTTACCCGCCGAGCTACTCCACGACTTCATAGAAAGCGGCACTCTCTATAAAATCAGAGGCCTAGTAGAGTCTCTTCCCGCTGCAGATGTAGCCACACTTCTGTCATCCTCACCACCCAAGGAGCGACGCGTACTCTGGGAGTTTTTCGATGAAACGCTACAGGGCGAAATCATACGCTACTTTGATCAGGAAATTCTGGCTGATCTTCTCGCAGACAAAACAGCCGAAGAAATTGCACATGTTATAGAAAGAGTCAGCGCTGACGATGATTTAACCGATATTATTCAGGGTCTGCCAGATCGATTGACCTTAGAAGTCCTCAAGGTGCTCGATAGCCTGGACCGGGAAAGAGTCGAGAACCTTCTCATTTATGATGAAGACACCGCTGGCGGCCTCATGGATACCCAGGTTATATCGGTTCGCCCGCGGGTGACGATCGACGTAGTCCTTCGATATCTAAGACGACACGATATCCTGCCGCACACCACTGACAAGGTTTTCGTTGTTGACAATCAAGGAAAGTATATCGGCGTTCTTCCGCTCACTACCGTATTAATATCCGATCCTGCGACTTCCGTTGCAGACTGCATGAAAACATCTGTAGACGGCATCCCCGCTGATATGTCTGAAACAGACGTAGCCCGGCTATTTGAAAGATATGATCTAATATCTGCGGCAGTGATCAACCAACAGGGTCTATTGGTGGGTCGTATCACCATCGATGACATCGTCGATGTTATCCTCGACGAAGCTGACCATTCCATTCTTGGCAGGGCAGGTCTGAACGAAGACAGCGATCCTTTTGCCCCAATTATGAAGACCACTCGCAGCCGAGCGCTCTGGCTGGGCGCCAATCTGATCACTGCTTTTATCGCGTCTGCAGTGATCAATCTATTTGAAGATACCATACAAAAGGTAATTGCCCTGGCAATCCTGATGCCAATTGTTGCCAGCATGGGGGGGGTTGCCGGTAGCCAGACGCTAACGCTGGTTATTCGCAATATGGCACAGGGCACGCTGAATGCGAGCAACACCGCTTGGTTACTACGCAGAGAATTGGCAGTAGCCGGTCTAAATGGCTTGTTCTGGTCCCTACTCGTGGCCATAGTAACCGCTAGTGTTTTTGACGATATTAGGCTCGGCGCCATCATTGCTTTCGCCCTTGTCATTAATCTCGTGGTAGCGGCTCTGAGCGGTGCATTATTACCCGGTATTCTAAAGTCTCTAGGTATTGACCCCGCCATAGCCGGCACAGTGGTTTTAACAACGATCACCGATGTCGTCGGCTTATTATCCTTCCTTGGTCTAGCGACTTACTTTTATGCGTAAAAAAAACAATAGACCAGAAGCCAACCACGAAGAATCCTTAACGAGCAAGACCCAGCGAAAAAAAGAAGTTGGAAAAATTCGATCTCTGGGTGAAAAACTATGTGAACTTACAGATGAGCAACTCATTCCGCTACGTTACCCGGCATTACTCACCGCAATCAAAGAATATCGGAAAATCACTAAGGGTAATGCCCGGAAAAGGCAGCTTCAGTATATTGGTAAGCAACTCCGTAATGTCGACCTTGACCCTGTTATCCGCATTATCGAACGTTATGACAGTTCTAGCCGGTCTCATTTACTCAAAATGAAACGGCTTGAATCCTGGCGCGATGGACTGCTCAGTGATGAAACAGCGACCCTTGCTCAGATCGCTGTGGACTATCCAAATTTCGATAGACAGGCACTTCGGCGCCTGGTCCAAGAAGCTGGCAGAGAAGCACTGCTGCGCGAAACAGATCCCGCCATACCTCCCTCCTCATTCAGGAAAATATTTCAATACCTGAAAACTTTGGATGACTTGGCTTAAGGCGTTCTCATATGCCAGGCTGGCACCTGCATCCTTGAATCATTTACTTCTTCCAGATCAATATCGGCAAATAAAATACCTTCCTGGTCCTGCAGTTCCGCAATAACCTTACCCCAGGGATTAACGACCATGCTATGGCCATATGTTTCCCTTCCAGAATCGTGATAACCAACCTGGCATGCCGCCACCACAAAACAGAAGTTCTCTATCGCCCTGGCCTGCATCAGCACCCGATAATGAGCTTGGCCGGTTACCCGGGTGAAGGCAGAGGGCACGGCAAGAATTTCTGCCCCTGCCAGGACTAGCCGACGATACATTTCAGGGAAACGAACATCGTAACAAACACTCAATCCAACCTGGCCGAGAGGGGAATTGACAACTTCGAGTGCATCACCGGGTTCAAAACGATCCGATTCTCGATATCGACGTTGCTTATCGTCAACATCAACATCAAACATATGAATTTTGTCGTAACGCGCAATCTGCTGTCCGCATTGATCAATTACCAGGGATGCAGCTCTAACCCGGCCCTCACCTACTGGCTCGCCATCGGGTCGACTCGCCATGGGGATTGTTCCAGCGAATATCCACGAGTCCAGAGCAATTGCCTGATCTGCAAGGAAAGTCCGGATTCGGCTATTCCCTGACTGTTCACCGAGGCCAATTTCTAATGCCTGAGTTGTACCCAGAGCCGCAAAGTTCTCGGGCAAAAAAACAGCGACCACCGACTCTCCTTGCAACGCTTCAAACAACACAACCAGTTTCTGTAAATTGGTTTCTACCTCAATACTGCTGGTCATCTGCACTACTGCTATGCGCGAAAGGCTCACTGTTGGGTTTCCGCGCTCTGCTCAGGCAATGCTCGAACTGAGGCATCGAACATCGATACGAAATTCACCTCGGGTTCCTCCAAGGTCCCCAAGATTTCGTATTTTAAACTGGTCATGTCCCGAATCTGTTTCTTGAAAATTTTCTGGGCCAAAAAAACACCTGCGGCAGTAATAGGGCCTGTTGCAAAAGCGGTATAAGCCGCGTACCAGGGAAGATTCTTGTTCACCGGTAATGTTACGATCAGATCGGTGTCAATCTTTTCACTGACCAGGTCCAGATTCCCCGCCAGCGTAAATTGACTGCCTGCACCTACAATGACAATCGGTTCTGTTACATCAATACTGCCATCATACAAAGTTACCCCACCGGCAACGGAATTAAAGGAATGGCCCTCAGCCAACAATCCAGTAAAATCCAGCCTGAATCTTTTCGCTATTTCAGCAAAATCGAATATGCCCAGTAATTTAAGGGGACCGCTGTTGGCTTCAACCTGGACAATACGACCTTTACCCCCCTTGAAGCTCAATTGCCCACCCAAATTCTCAATACCCACATTTAATGGCGAACCCGGCCATTTCAATCTGGATTGAAAATTAAACCCCTGACCTTCTAATCCTGCCGCATAACCCCATGCTTCAAGACTGTCACCGAGTTCAGGAACTCGAATATCCCCAATAAAAGTGGTGGTTTCCTGGCCAGGAATATTGGTCCATTGAAAGGTTTCAGGTAAATCAATTTCCATACCTTTAACCCGCGCGCTTAATTCCTTTATATCCCCACCGGTTTCGCTGGGAGAAAATAAAAAAGACCAGGACCCATAATCTTCATTATCATAAACCACCTGTTCGGACTGAAAACGAAGTGGAACAAACATTTCCGGTGAAACCGATGATAATGGATCCAGGCCGGCATCCGCTGGGTCTGATTGAAGGCGCAAGTAACTGAGCCGGACATCCAACGGTTCCAGTTCATCATCAAAATCGACGAATTCACCGAGTATCTGTTCGTTCTCCAGCGTGACCCTCCAGGCCTCTTCAAGCGGTGTGATCTTTACCGCAATATTATCTAACTCAAATTCATAGATATTTAATTTATCGACCATTACATCGATGGACTTCAAATGGCTTCTTATTTCTGACTGTACCGACAGATCCGTTTTCTTTTCCAATTCCTCAAAAAAAAGATCCCACTCCGACAAGGATAGAAAGGGCAAAGAACCGGTCACTCGAATCGCATCAAAAGCACTGGCTTCATTCTTGAACTCACCCAGATTAATGCGACCACCAACCACAGATCCGTTCATCAATTTCAGGTTACCGGTCACACTTTGCTCCAACGAAAAACTAGCTATTAACGGATCAGGGCCAAGCACCTGTTGATACTTAAATTCACGTTGCGTATCAGCTGTGATCTTGCCAATAGGTGGCGGCATGTCAATGTTAATACCCACTAATTGGCTTGATACCTCAATCATCGGCCTGTTATCCCTGCCACCATACGGCAGCGTCAATATGGCCTGGTAATCAGTGGTGCCCTGAATGAACTTGAGCAGCGGCAACTCGAGCCACTTATTTATTTGCACAACCTCTGAAGACCCGCCTAGGGAAACCAGAAAAGCACCGGACTGACCCAACTGATTAGTTCCAATATGACCTGTCGCAGGTCCATCAAACAAGTCGCAAGAGAAGTATTCACTGGTTAATCCAGCATCTGACTGATATCTGAACGAGCCACTCAAATCCTCAATAACAAGGTCAATATCGGTTAAGTCGAACTGAACTTCGGCGAGTTCAACTACTGTATCAACCCGAGGCGGCGCCCCTGCGGATGCACCTATGCCGACTGAGACCTCAATGCCGGCTTTCATGAAACCATGACCGGTCCAATTATCAGCAGCCCGTGAAATGCTATCTCGAAGCGGTGTCTCCTGAAAAGCCTTAAAAAGGTCGGCAAAAGGTCCATATAAATCGGCAGATATTTCAACCCATTCTGGCGGGTTATCATCCCCCTGGTGGATTCTCAATGACAGATCCTTAACTGCTGTATTGAATACCTCTCCTTTAAGCCCGTCAGCAAAAACGCCTCGATTACTGATATACACGGTTCCCTGGAGCCCTGCGATTTCTGGCCAGAGAGGCTGATATTTGAGCACGGCATCCATTGTTTCAAACTGGATTTCATAGCTCTTTTCTACTTTAGCAGCAGATCTGTCAATCGAACCATGAATCACCAAGCCGGCCTTACCAGCCACACCAGAACGAATAGCGGTCGATATCCAATTTCTTGTTTCTTCCGGAACAGTAAGCGGAATGAAGGGCTCCAGCCCTATTAAACTGGCATCCTGCAGTCCCACTGACAGGCCCCAGGTCCGCATCAATTTCTCTTGCTGCATATCGATCAATAACTTACCCCTGGCCACCAGTTCACCCGATGTCACTGTCAGTGGTCCGGAAACAATCTGCATGCCGTGATCATGAATACGATAAGCTAACCGCCCAGAACTGGTATCCAGTTGCCAGGGCAGTTCATAAACAGTCGGAAAATGAATCTGGCTCTGGCCACTCTGCAAGTCAAAGAAACCTGATTCCAGGCCCAAACTCACAAAACCTTTAATTCCCTGTAACCCAGGCACGCCGTACTCAGGTCTCAGCTGCAGGTTATCCACATTTGCCATAAACCTGAGTGAGTTCTTGATGCTTCCGGAATCAACAAAAAGACCCAGGTCAGTTAATAAAGCAACAGGCTCCATAGCACTTAACCGGTTACCGGATTGACTCTGGTTACCCTCTTCAGACTGCAAATCAAATAGCAGCGGTAAAATGCGATTATCCAGCCTCAGAGAAGGCAGGACTGCAGCAACTTCAAAACTTCCCTGAGATGTTTCCTCAACGGCCAGGGACAATCCTTTTATTCTAATCGCCTCACCAGAACCAATAACAGACATTTCCGGAACCAGGACCGAGGCAGTTCCATCTGCCATATTGCCCGATACTGCAAACCCAGTCGAAAGCACAGAACTTCCCTTACCTGTCAGGTTCAGGTCCGTTACGGAAAGTTTAACCTGTGATGCAATGCCGCCTTTATCTAATTGCAACCAGGCCTGACCTGCTAACACGGCATCTGCCGTCCTGTTATCTTCTCTGAAGCTGCTATAAGCCGTTGCCAGTCTTAGATTTTCAAGGCTGACAAAAGCGCTCACTGAAGCAGAACTGATCGGGCTCAGTTCACCCTGGAAGGAACCTGACAAAAACATCTTCGCCGGTGGCCCGCGCTGTCCTGATGCTGCCTCGTTTGCCAGTTGCAGCGCTGCATCAAATACACCGCCGTCTTCATCTGCACTGATTTCAATACCTGTTTTCGACCCAGCAGTGGTAAACAAGAAAATACCCTGGCCCGTATCAATCTTAACTTCCAGGTCTGATATCTGCAGGACATCTGCATAAGACAGCAACCTCGTAAAATCGGACAAACCCTGGGAGCGAGTTCCCTGGATTCCCGAGATACCCCAGGAACCATCTTCCTTCCTGCTTATCTGCAATGAAACAGCGTTGACTACCACTCTACTGAGTACAGGGAAAAATTCTGTTAACGACCGCCACGAACTTAACTTCAACTCTACACGCTGCGCCGAAATAGCCGCATTTTCAGCCCCGCCCAGAGAAAGCCCCACCAGTACGATGGTAGGGTCCAGTATGTTCCACTGCCCCGTTATGGATCGTGTTCTAAAACCCACACCCAGAGTCTTTGAAATCTGATCCTCCACTTCGACTTGAAAGTAACTCACCAAACCTATGGCAAGCCTTCCCAGCGTGACGTAGGAAGCCAACAAAAGCAGTACCGAAAAGGCCAGGACCTGGAATAATCTGGAAAAAACTTGTCTGGTCATAAAGGCCTATTGCACCTCTGCAGACTGGATTAACCGGAACTCATCCTCGCACAGCTCAGAGCTCACGCTTAACTTCAAAACAACAGCATGATCCCGGTGCATCGCCTGCACTTCCTTGTGGTAGCCAGTGTGTAGCCTATCGACTAATTTCTGTCCTGCTAAGACCAAACAACTTGAGTTTTCAAATTCACGCCTTCGCAGGTAAACCTCACGAAACACCGCTGCTGCAAGGGCATCAGTTGAATTAACGAGACCCAGCCCGTGACAATGCAAGCAAGGCTGGGAAAGCATCATCTGTAGACTTTTACCTGACCTCTTCCTAGTAATTTCTACCAGACCCAGGGTTGAAACCGGCGAAAGGCCACAAGGAATAGGGTCTTCTAATAACCCGGCATGAAGGCAGTCAAGTAATTCCTGCTTGTCATCCTCTGTCTTCATGTCAATAAAATCGACAACAACAATGCCACCTACGTTTCGTAATCTAAGCTGCTTTGGTATAGCCTCGGCGGCTTCCAGATTGGTCCGGAAAATGGTTTCTGACAGATGCCTGCTTCCAAGGTAAGATCCCGTATTGACATCTATTGTGGTCATGGCCTCTGTCTGCTCGATAACCAGATAACCACCTGAATTCAAAGCCACCCGCGGTTCTAATGCGGCTTGAATTTGCGCTTCCAGGCCATATCGATCGAAAAGATTCTGTCCTGAAGTGGCTCGTGTTAGGCAACCCAGTTGATCTGGTAAAAAATCAGCCAAAAAATCCTGCACTTCCACCAGTGCCCGATCATCATCAACTGTTATGCTCGTTAGATCGTCGGAGACAATATCGCGCAGTACTTTCAGCAGAACTGGTAACTCCCGATGAAGTAAGGAACCTGACGATTCGAGACGGAACCGTCGCGTAATATCTTGCCATCTGGCTTTCAATAAACCCGCATCCCGTTGCAAACTATCCAGTTCAACGCCGTCTGCGGCGGTCCGGGCAATAAACCCGGCAGAAAAGTCACCTTGGCAAATCGTTATAAGATCTTTGAGACGCTCTCGCTCATTTTCATCTTCAATCTTGAGAGATACGCGAACTTGTGTTGTTCCCGTTGTCATCACCAGATAACGCGATGCCAGCGTGATACGCGTGGTCACTCTTGCTGCTTTACTGTCCGTGGGCTCCTTGGTTACCTGTAACAGCAACTGTTCCCCCTGCCTGGTTCTCTCCTCTATGCGGCCATCCAACCGGTCAGCATTCTGGTCCGGATCCAATTCCATGGCAATATCGGTTACATGAAGAAACGCATTTCGATTCGCTTCAATCGATACAAAAGCACTCTGCATTCCCCTGATAACCCGCTGAACCGTGCCTTTATATATATTACCCACCATCGATTCAACATGACGCCTCTCAATCAATACCTCCTGAAGCACACGATCTTCAACTAGCGCGATACGGCACTCTGCCGGCGAGGAATTTATGAGTATTTCTTTCGTCATAGCATGACCATTTTGTTAACCCAGAGACCAGCCTACAATATCTGTCTACAAGAACTCGGGCATACCGCCAGAGCGAATCTTACTTCTTTCTCTTTCTCTTTCTCTCTTTCTTTCTTTTTCTTTTCTATAGTGTGGCATTGAGTGTCTGAATTCCAAAACTATCCAGCATTGCAGCCGTTTCGAACAATGGCAGACCAACCACATTACTGTAACTTCCCTGGATATTCTTCACAAAAACAGCCCCGAGCCCCTGAATTGCAAACCCTCCAGCCTTATCCAGTGGCTCACCTGACTCCCAGTAGAATTCGGCTTCAGCCTGAGTAATGGGCCTCAGAGTTACAAGCGTCGATACTACGTCTGTAACTGTACGAGAGTTATCGGTTAGACAGATTGCTGTTACCACTCTGTGGGTCCTGTTCGCTAATCTTCTCAGCATATCAACAGCATGATCTCTGTCCGTCGGTTTACCCAAAATAGCATCATCGTCGAGTACAATGGTATCAGCCGCCAGCACGACACCATTACAAGGCAATTTGCTTTTTGCTTTCTCGCCGGCCAGTCTCGTCACTAGATCAAATGGTTGCTCTTGAACATTTCTGGATTCATCTATAGCCGCTGCTTCAACCCTGAATTTGATTCCAATTTGCTGTAAGAGTTCCGCGCGTCGCGGTGAAGCCGATGCCAGTATTAATTCCACCATATTCTCTTGCTCTCTAAAGGACAGGATAACCGATGACCATGCTGAAAAAACCATGTGTAGCACTTGATCAATAGATTCAGTTAATAAAGCGTCTTCGCAATGCTCTCAATCCTAGGAAGATCCAGGGCCAAACGAGGGCACTGACCAGCGGAATCAGAAAGGTCAGCCAACTGAACGCCCTGCCCGATAACTGTACGGTTATTAACACACTAACGATCTGAAGCAATGTCAGAATAAGAAAGACTATGGTCGCCTGTTGCCATACTGCCAACATTCGAATTCGCTGGTAAGCGGCCAGAGCAAAACTGGCCACCATGACCAAACCCATAGCATGCAAACCCAGCAGTGAACCACTGATGACATCCGCTAGCAGGCCGACAAAAAAAGCAGTCAACAGACCAACCCTGTCTGGCAGCGCCAGCGTCCAGTACACTATCACCAGAGCCAGCCAATCAGGTCTGAGATAACCCATTTCCATAGGCACACCCTCTGGCAAAGGCAGGATAGTAAGTATCAACGCCATGAAGAGGCTGCTCAATATGACCCAACTGCCCTTGCTTGAAGCCTCACTGGCCATTGATGGCGGCTCCATTCGAATAATTTTCAGGCATTACTGCGGTCGAGAATAGAATCAGCACATGACTCCTGGCAGAAAGATGTGCTAATGGTTTCGCCTGAATAGTTGCGAAGGGATTACCCTGTGACTGTTCAAACTGGCTCACTACAGCCACTGGATAGCCATTGGGAAATACCTGTCCCAAGCCGGATGTCACCAAAGTGTCACCCACCCTTAAATCAGCCGTACCGGGCACATGTCTTCCCACTAGATCGGCAAACCCACCGCCACCTTCAACAATCAATTGCAGACCACTTCTCAGAGACCTGACCGGCACTGCCTGCGTTTGGTCCGTGATCAGTAAAATGGTGCTGGTACCCAGGGTCGATGCTACGACCTTGCCTACTAGACCTCTGTCATCAATAACTGCCTGACCAATGGCAACGTTGTCGCTGGTACCTTTATCAACGGTGATCCGAGCATGATTTGGGTTAGGATCAACCCCAATAACTTCTGTAATCAGGACCGCTTCCTGAATTCGCTCAGACGAACCCAGTAGTTGCCTTAGGCGATTATTTTCCTGCAATAGTGCAGCCATTTTCTGGGTGCTTGTCCGCATCGTTAATATCTGTAAATTCAATCTCTCGATTTCATCCCTAAACGTCTTTCGAGTCGTGAAAAAGACAGAAAAACTATCCGCTGCCTGATTCGGCCACTGAGATATCATCAACACTGGTTCCAATGCGGTACCTGCCAGCGTCTTGAAGGATTTCAGCCACAATGTGGAAGCATCCACACTGACAAGGATTACGCAGGCAAAAATAAGCCCACTGGCTTTAACGCCAATACCAACGCGTTTCTGAAAAAGAGGTTTCATCGCCCTACCTGTTTCAGCTTGAGAAAAGCCTTAATCATATGAGCCTCGAGCGATGTCAAGGGAACTATTATCTATACTGCAAAGATATCACTCACGCCCAGGTCATCCATGATTTCCAGAGCTTTCCCACCTCCTATGGCTACGCAAGCCAGGGGGTTTTCTGCCACAATCACGGGCAAACCGGTTTCATGTGAGAGCAGTCGGTCCATCTCTCTGAGTAACGAACCGCCACCAGTCAGAACCAGACCAGATTCGGCTATATCCGATGCAAGTTCTGGTGGTGTTTGCTCAAGTGCAGTCTTGACTGCCTGGACAATGAGGTGCAGAGGTTCCTGCAATGCCTCGAGGATTTCATTGCTATTCAGCGTAAAACTTCTGGGAATCCCTTCTGCTAAATTACGCCCAGTAACGTCAATTTCCCTGACTTCTGAAGCTGGAAAGGCAGTACCAATTTCCTGCTTAATGCGTTCTGCAGTTGCATCACCCACCAGGCTGCCCTGGGTTCTCCTGACATAAGCTGTGATAGCCTCATCGAACCTGTCTCCACCCACTCTTACTGATTGAGAATAGACTATACCATTAAGAGATATTACCGCTATTTCAGTGGTACCACCGCCAATATCAACTACCATGGTGCCTACCGCTTCATTAACAGGTAGACCGGCGCCTATCGCTGCTGCCATGGGCTCTTCTATCAGCCTCACCTCTCTGGCACCCGCACTTATAACGGATTCCCTGATAGCCCGCCTTTCAACCTCTGTCGCCTGACAGGGAACGCAGACCAGCACCCTGGGACTAGGCTTGATAAAGCTGTTTTCGTGCACTTTTCTGATGAAGTGCTGCAGCATTTTTTCCGTGACTTGAAAATCTGCAATAACACCATCTTTCAAAGGCCTGATCGCGGTAATATTGCCAGGCGTTCGACCCAGCATTCTTTTGGCATCATTGCCCACCGCTGCCACCGATTTCTGGTTATTGTGCAGCCTTATCGCCACCACCGAAGGCTCGTCGAGTACGATGCCTCGCTCACGAGCATAAATAAGGGTATTAGCTGTACCCAGATCTATGGAGAGGTCATTTGAAAATAGCCCACGGATTTTTTTAAACATGAAACAACTCGAATGAAGAAACGGCGATTAACAAGCTTAGATAATTACTGCAGAGCCACTACAAAAACGGCCTTGCTTCGCAGTGAACTGTATCATTTACAGGCCGCCAGGTACAAGGGAAACCATCCTTAAGACACTGTTATTGAAGATATTTTTAGTCAAATACGGACAATCCCAGATGTTCTGAAGCCAGACTAGTTTATAATAACGCTAATATTAGGGCTTTGATTTGCAGATCCTTTCCAGAAGCATTAGCATTTCACGTTTTTAAACCACCAAAATCTGGGATTTTATCTATGATAACTAAGCAAGAGCTTGGCGTCCTAGGCGACTTAGCGCAGCTGTCTCTGGATCCAGAAAGCCGGGACAGCACGCTGCGGGCAATCAATGAAGTTCTCGAACTTGTGGCAATCATGAATACAGCTGAATGTGAAGGCGTAAAACCGTTAGCCCATCCACTTGAAGCTGAACAACTGCTGCGCTCGGATAAAGTCACCGAGGTCAACCAGGTAGCCAAGTTCAGTCAGGCAGCACCTCTATTTAAAGAAGGCCTTTATCTGGTACCGAAGGTTATCGAGTGAACCTAAATAACGCCACCATCACGGAACTACATAAGCTGCTGACGGATAAGGCGATTTCCGCAACAGAGTTAACCCAGCACTTCCTCAGTAGAATTGCTGAGAACGACAGCGAGATCAATAGCTTTATCACTATCACGCCTGAAGTCGCGATAGAGGAAGCCAAAGCCGCTGATCTAGTGCTGGCTAAAGGACAGCATACCATGCTGACTGGCATCCCCATGGCCCATAAAGATATTTTCTGTATCGAAGATATCCGCACCACGGCAGGTTCGAAGATGTTAGCCAACTTTATCGCACCTTATACATCCACCTGCATAGAAAAACTGCGTCACGCGGGCACTGTAACACTGGGCAAGACTAACATGGATGAATTTGCCATGGGCTCCTCCAATGAGTCCAGTTATTTTGGCCCGGTGCACAACCCCTGGGATAAAACGAAGGTACCCGGCGGATCTTCAGGCGGATCAGCTGCAAGTCTGGCTGCTTGTTTGTGTGTAGCCAGCACTGGAACAGACACAGGGGGATCCATTCGGCAGCCTGCATCCATGTGTGGACTAACCGGCCTAAAGCCAACCTATGGACGAATATCAAGATGGGGAATGATTGCCTTTGCATCCAGCCTGGATCAGGCTGGATGCTTTACACGGACAGCTGAAGATGCAGCCATTTTGCTAGAACACATGGCAGGTCATGATAGTAAGGATTCAACCAGCCTGAATCTTGCTGTGCCAGAGTTTACAGCTGCGCTTTCTGAGCCGTTGGCCGGGCTGAAAGTCGGTATCTGCTCTGACTATTTCAAAGAAGGGCTAGAACCAGAAGTCGAAAATCTGGTTATGGATGGCATCAAAGAACTAGCAAAGATGGGTGCCGAAGTTGTAGAAATTGAGCTGCCTCACACTAAGTTCAGTCTCAGCGCTTATTATGTCATCGCACCGGCCGAATGTTCTGCCAATTTATCCCGCTATGATGGTGTCAGGTATGGTTATCGCTGCAAAGACCCTGAGAATCTGGAAGACCTCTACAAGAGATCACGCAGCGAGGGCTTTGGCAGCGAAGTGAAAAAGAGGATTATGGTGGGCGCTTTTGCTCTCAGTGCAGGGTATTACGATGCCTATTATCGCAAGGCTCAACAACTCAGGCGACTGATCAAAAATGACTTCGTATCGGCATTCGAGCAGGTGGATGTCATCGTTGGACCCACTGCGCCAGGAACCGCTTTCCCACTGGGAGCAAAAACAAACGACCCTGTCTCCATGTACCTCCAGGACATTTATACCATTGCCGCCAGCCTTGCAGGTGTACCTGCTATCAGCATTCCTGTGGGCTTGAGCAAAGGCATGCCTGTCGGACTGCAACTCATTGGCAACTATCTGGAAGAAGCTAAACTTCTCCGCGTGGCTCACCAGTTTCAGCAACAGACTAACTGGCACCAACAGCAGCCACAGAGCAACCTGTTATGAATATTCCCACTGGATGGCAGATTGATATTGGCCTGGAAATTCATGCCCAGCTAAATACTAAAAGCAAAATATTTTCCGGCGCCAGCACCCTTTTCGGCAGCGAACCCAATAGCCAGGCCAGCGCAGTTGACCTGGCACTCCCTGGCGTCTTGCCGGTTGTCAATGAAGCCGTCTACGCCAAGGCAGTCCGGTTTGGCCTGGGCGTTTCAGCCGACATATCCCGAGTTTCGGCTTTTGATCGAAAAAACTATTTCTATCCTGACCTGCCCAAAGGATACCAGATCACGCAAATGGACCTGCCCATTGTGTCTGGTGGTCACATTGATATTCTCCTAGAGGATAGTACCGAAAAACGAATTCGAATTACCAGAGCTCACCTGGAAGAAGATGCTGGCAAGTCACTCCACGAAGCTTTTGATCGATATACAGGTATAGATCTTAACCGTGCAGGCACGCCCCTTTTAGAAATAGTCTCTGAGCCGGATATAAAATCAGCTTTTGAAGCAGTCGCCTACGCCAGAAAAATACATCAATTAGTCACCTATCTGAATATATGCGATGGTGACATGTCCCAAGGATCCCTTCGATTCGATGCCAATGTTTCAGTTCGACGGGAAGATTCAGACACCCTGGGAGTGAGAACCGAAACAAAGAATTTAAATTCGTTTCGTTTTCTGGAACGAGCTATTTACTATGAAACTGTCCGCCAGATAGATCGACTTGAAGCAGGCCGGAGCGTAGCGCAGGAAACGCGTCTTTACGACCACAACAAAGATGAAACAAGACCCATGCGCAGCAAGGAAACAGCAACAGATTACCGTTATTTTCCTGAGCCTGATCTGCTACCCGTTATCATTACCGATGAAACCATTGCAAAAATAAAAGCTGAGATGCCGGAGCTACCCACACAAAGGCAGCAGCGATTTATTGAAGATTTTAACCTTGCGGCGACTGATGCTGCTTTATTAGCTAATGACCGCAATCTGGCTGACTACTTTGAAGCAACGATAAAAAATTCACAGGATCCGATTCTTTCTGCAAACTGGATAAAGGTAGAACTTCTCGGCCATCTGAACAGAGACGCTGTCAGTATTACGGACTCGCCAGTTTCAGCAATTCAGCTAGGTGACCTGGTGGCCCTGATTCAGGCCGGGACCATCTCCGGTAAAATAGCCAAGGACGTCTTCGCAGCTTTATGGACCGGCGAAACTAGTTCAGCAGCAACCTATATTGAGCAGCATGACCTGCATCAGCTATCCGACCCGTCAGCGCTCGAACCCCTCATTTTTGATATCCTGAAGGCAAACCCAAAGCAACTGGAGCAACTTCGATCCGGCAAGGATAAATTAATGGGGTTTTTCGTAGGTCAGGTCATGAAACAGACCCAAGGCAAGGCCAATCCTCAAGAGGTTAATAACATCATCAAGCGACTGCTCCAGGAAACCGTCTGACTGTGCCTTGATAATCTGTGCCTTGATAAAAGGCCAGGCGCTACTTGCCATCCCCAAACGCCTCCAGAAAATCTATTATACGAGCAGCATTGACGCCCAGATCGCTCTGCCCCACCCTTGACACCGACCGCACATCAACAATTGATCTGGCGCCTTCTTCGCGAATGCGAACCACCACATCATCTTTAAAGCCAAACCAGAAAGTCGTTGCTGTTGCCTCAATCAGACTATCGCTTCGCGCAGATACAATATCCAGGCCCATAGCCTCCAGAACGGCTCGCGCTTTGGCCTGGGCTTGCATCGCCGTCAGGTCACTGACCAGAGTCTGAACATCCGGGTAATATGCCATCTGCAATTCCGCCATTTCCTCTGCTGTGTGATCGGCATCAGCATAGACAAGATCATTCATGGCATGTACACGCCGCTTGACCATCAGGTTAAATTCAGGCGGTTCCACCGTATCGGTGGTTATATCATGTATGGGAGGAACATCCCCCACCTTCACCAGCTGCGGAATCATAATGACGAAGGGTACAGCTGCCACCACCATAGAGAGAAGCAAAAGCTTACGATCCGAGGCTCGCTTTTGACGCACCGCTGTAAAAACCAATATCAGACCAGACAACCACACCAGGGCCGAACCGAGCACAGCGACCATCAGACTACCCAGAGACGGAATCAACGGCACCCACCCAAACCGGTAACTAAGCGGACTGAAAACCATAATAATCACCATGCAAACAGCCGTTAACAGCAGAACTTTGCTGCTTGTTTTACTTTCATTCATAACCCACCTTTTCCCCATTTAAATCAGATAATTCTGTGCACACCGGTTTCCAAACGCCTTAACAGGCCTTGACGCACAACCAATACCTGGCTGATTATACTGTGGATAGCATCAGGCAACATACGGTAACTGCTTAAGTTTTCGGAAAACAGGGTTTCCAGTAAACCTTTGCCTGAAATCTCTCATGGCCTGCCCTTTTGGCCACATCCAAATTCCCAGTCCAGTAACAGCCAACAGAGCAGGGTTTTCACTAGTTTCAAGTATTGGCCATAAACAATAAATACGACTTAAAAAGCCCTCTTATTTCAGGAGCCAGCAGCAGGTCTAACTCAATTGGCCTGCGGCTTCTATAATCAATAGGGGTCGCCTATTGGTGAACCGTATCTGCTTGCCGCACGCCCTTAGCTCAGTTGTGCAATACCCTGGCTAAATACTTCCACCGGCTGCTGCAAGGTGGTCAAGTCGAGCAAGGGATTGCCATCACACAAAAGCAGGTCAGCAGACAGGCCTGCTCTGATCTGTCCCGTTTCATTTTTCAAGCCAATAGCATCTGCACAATCACTGGTGGCAGCCCGCAGCGTCTCAGCAGGGGTTAATCCAGCAACGACCGCAAAAACCGCCATTGCAGAACTCAGCTGATGGTGCCACACGTTTGGAATTCCCGCATCGGTAGATGCAATCAAGCGGCATCCTGCTAGTCGCATCTTCGTAAAACGTTCTTTTAACGCCTTCTCCGTACGCACATTGCCTATGTGCCTGCGCCAGCCGGTATTAACTGTAGGCGATACCCATATCCCCTTTTGGGCAATCAGCTCTGCGACACCTTCGTCATAGTTAGCGCCCCAACCATTGCCCCCTACCCAGGAACAGTGCTCTATTGTATTGACTCCGGCCACAGCCGCATGATGTATTCCATCGACCCCATGGCAGTGTGCAGCCACCAGAAATCCCTTCGCTTTTGCCTTGTCCACAATGGCCACCATAGTTGGCTCATCAAATTGAGCATCTACCGGCCTACTGTCTGGGGTAATGTTACCACCCGTCGCCATAATTTTTATCAAGTCTGCACCTGCCTCAATCTGGCGATCAATCACGGTTTGAGCCGACGCAACGTCTGAACATTCTCCACCCCAGAAGTGGCAATGCCCCTGCACTGAAGTTATCGGCTGACCCGCGCACAGAAGTCGAGGACCCTGGATTTCACCCCTGTTAATACGATCTCTTATTTTCAATTCCAGCCAGCGGCCGCCACCAAGATCACGAGCGGAGGTAATTCCAGCCCTGACCATTTGCCCAGCACGATCAGCCATATGCTGGAGCTGTGCTTCAACAGGTACTTTACCGTGGGCAAAAGGATCCTGGACCGCTGGATCAAGACAAAGATGGATATGCGCGTCAATGAGCCCAGGCACGACAAAAGCACCTTGATAGTCTCGACTGACGACAGCCGCGATTTTTTCATCTGCCGAGGTGAGTCGCTTGACTCTGCCGTTTTCAATCAGGATCGCATCATAATCCGAGGAAATTTCTTCGGAGACCCCATCCCAAATTTTTACATTTCTCAACAGCACGGGTATTTCCTTTTTCGTCTGAAAATTTTCGCGTTGAGCAAATCAGATACCCCTACCTACAGATGGTGCCAGCCGTTTACGGCAGCGGCGTCGGCTAGGGATTCAGCCCTCACCTCAGGTGGATTTGCTCCTGACTCACAGTGTAATGATCTTGCATCCTACTTCAAAGCTGATTCACTCGGTTACAAGCTCCTTCAAAACGCGTGCAATCTGTTGCACTCTGCTTCGAGTTGCAACCTACTTATTCCTGATCATCGAGCGTTTAACCTGTTGATTTCCAGCAAACCCACTAAGATTAAGTCATCCACAACATGGTCAAAGATCTTCTGACGATCAAAAAGATGAACAAAACCGCCGGTACCCACCACGAGCGGCAACTCGGTGGAAAATTCCTGTTCTGTGATTTTTGAAACTATTTCCTTGAGCATGCCCACATTTGACCAATACAACCCGGACTGAATACTCTCGACAGTGCTGGTGCCCAACGCTGTACGCACCGGCTTAATTTCTACAGAAGGTAACTGTGCGGTGTGCATTTGCAGAGCTTCCATGGATAAACGAACGCCCGGCAGGATATTCCCGCCCATAAAAACTTTGTTTTTACTGATTGCACAAACGGTTGTCGCGGTACCAAAGTCAGCGACAATTAAATTGCGATCAGGAAATAAAGTGATCGCACCGACCGCATCAGCAATTCGGTCAGCGCCCACTTCCTTCGGGTCACGATACTGAATCTTCAACCCCGTCTTAACCCCAGGGCGCAGAACCAGCGGTTCAATGCGAAAATATTTCTGCGCGCAGGCACGCAGGGAATACAAGAGATCAGGCACCACGCAGCAAATGACTATCTGGGTAAGGTCAGCAGGCTCTACTTCATTTTCCCGCAGTACACTCCGAAAAAAGACGCCAAGCTCATCAGACGTGCTGCGTAACTGGGATGTACGCCGAAATTGAAAAATGAGATTACCGGAATCAAAAACCCCACCAAAGACCTGCGTATTTCCGACATCAAGGCACAATATCATGACATCACCTCCCTATTACCTGTTTTACAAAGTGTTTTACCCGCGGAGCCGGTTCACTGACAAACCGCCTGGCCAGTAATTCCAAGCGGTTAAATGTGCGGCTATTGTAAGCCCCCGGCAGATCACCATACCCAATCAGCAACAAGCTCTGCTTGACCGTAAAATTCTTTATCCCCTCCAGGATAACGGCATCATGCTGACCGCCGTGCCGGCATACAGGCGAGAATGATAAATGGCGACATAACAGCAAATGAGTCCATGGATGGCCACTCAGAAGATAATCAAGATAGTTTTTATTGGGGGAATCAGCTGGTCCGAGGCAACAACGAGTCTCCAGTATTCCCTGCAGCCCCCTGAATTTACCGGCCTGACTCCAGGGAAACAGCCAGAGTGAAGCTGTTAGGTCCCGCACCAGACGGAAAGTAAAAGATACGCCGGCGGCAGCGTTATTTCTCATGGTACCTGTCCTCACAGGATCAAGTCCTTTGATAATGCATTAACTTCGAAAATTACCCGTACCTGGCAAACTGCTTCAGTCGAGAACTGGGATGTTAAGAAAGTTGCTCGATCAGATCAACCTTGAAGACAGTTCTTCCAAAAAAATCTTCATTCCTGGCTGAATTTCGGTAGAATGCGTGTCTCGGGCCTATAGCTCAGTTGGTTAGAGCAGTGGACTCATAATCCATTGGTCGAAGGTTCGAGTCCTTCTGGGCCCACCATATTCAACTGTTAAAACTGTTTACTGCCTTGAAAAGTCTAGGAATTTTCCGAAACTGGCCATTTGGAGTAGACAAAACTGAAGACACTCAAACATCCTTCTTACACCTACCGTAAAGGTGGTGTTTATTACTTTTCTAAAGCAATCCCCCAAGATTTAGCTAGTTATTACGCTAGACCAAGGATTATTAAGTCACTGCGTACAAAGTCAGCCCATCGGGCAAAGATCGCTTCAAGGTCATTATCAGCAAAGCTCGAAGACTACTGGTTGGGTTTGCGGTTACAACGTGTTGATGTTCCAGCAGCCCATCTGTTAATAGTTCCTAGAAAGCAGCTTGATTCACAGTCACCAACCATAGATGAGGCGTTAGACCTATACCTATCGGTTAAAGGCCAAGGAAAAGGAAAGCTCTTCTTTAGCCACTCTAAAAGAAATATTTGTTATCTTGTTTCCTGTCTGGGTTCACGGCCTTTGGATTGTTATAGCACCGCTGATGCGGCTAAATTCAGACAGTGGTTAATTGATAAAGGATTAAGTAACACATCATTGCAAAGGATCTTTGGCGTTGTAAAAGCGGTTGTTAATTTCAGTATCAAAGAACAGGGTTTAGAGTGTAAGAACGCATTTGCTGGCGTTTATCTGCCCTCTGAAGTTAACAAAAAACGACTTCCTATAAAGAATGCAAAACTAAAACAGCTGCAAAAGGAATGTGTTCGTTTAGATGACGATATTCGTTGGCTGGTGGCTTTGATCAGCGACACTGGGATGAGGCTTTCAGAAGCCGTTGGCTTGCTTGTAGATGATCTGGTTGTTGATGTTCAGCATCCTTTGTCGTCTTACCTATTCAACCCAGGTCGACTCCCATTTGTTTGCCCTTTTGTTGCGCACGGACTGCGAACCATTCATATTGATTCCTAGTCTATGGTATATTGTGGTTTCCTCAATTTTATCGAATGATATGGATCGATTCGCTCGTGTAAAAGCACATCAAACTAGACTGTTGGTTCTAGCATTGATGCTGGCCCAAAGTATTGCCTTTGCTCACATAGATAATCACGCCTGGTCTGCTGAGGCGAAAGTTTGCACTGTTTGCATTGCATCAAATACCTTTGACACGCCTCTGGACCCAGCTATTCGATCTCACTTCAGAGCTGAGCGAACATCACCGACGCTACCCAACATAGCAGTTCGCCGAACAGTTGATGCTTTTCCTCCATCGCCACCCAGTAGAGGGCCTCCGACAACTCCCTAGATGGACCTTTACGATGCTGATTCTTTACGATCAGCTGATTATTACATGGGAGGAGAGGATGAAAAACCTACATAGTTTAATGATTGTGATCAGTTGTCTTAGCTGGAGCTCTACCTATGCCGCGGACAACTCGACGGCGCTCCTGCAGATAAAGTCAGAGCTACTGGCGTTGCGCCTCGAGTATGAAGCCAGGATAGGAGAACTTGAAAAACGCCTCATATTAGCTGAATTACAGGTTCAACAAGCAACTGATATTGCTGGCAGAGCAATCACGATTTCCGAGGACGTTGCAACCGCCCCTGGGTCAAACTCTCCGTCAGCATTGAGTGATTTCAATCCGTCCATCGGAGTAGCCTTAGTCGGTGGCTATCACGATTTCGGTTCGGTTGGGACCTATTCGCTACCCGGGTTTCAGCTGGGTGAGGCAAGCGGTCCATCTAATGACGGCCTCGCGCTCGGCGAGACAGAGATAAACTTCAATGCCAATGCTGACGATAAGTTCTTTGCAAATCTAACCGTTGCGCTTGGCCTTGAAGACGGAGAAGTAGCAATCGAACTGGAAGAAGCTTATATCCAAAGTCTCGCCTTACCACGTCAACTTACCGTGACAGCAGGTCGGTTCTTCTCAAGCGTGGGATACTTGAATAGTTTTCACAGCCATAGTGACGAATTCGTGGATCGTCCAATAGCTTACGAGGTTTTTCTTGGTGGCCAGTATCTGGATGACGGTTTTAAACTCAGTTGGTTAGCACCAACAGCTTTCTATCTAGAAGTAGGCGGTGAACTACTGCGCGGGAATCATTTTCCATCTGCCGGTGCAGCAAACGGGCAAGGCGCCTGGACTTTGTTCAGCAAGATCGGCGGCGACATGGGTATAAGCACTTCGTGGCAGGCCGGGGTATCATACCTAAGCACGGACGTTGTAGGTCGGGTATCAAACATAAGTTCGGGTGAATTTTATGGCGACAGTGACCTGTTTGGTTTCGACTTTGTCATCAAATGGGCGCCCCTGGGAAACCCTAGGCAACGAAATTTTAAGTTGCAGGGAGAGTATTTCTCGCGCGATGAAAAAGGTGTGTTCGATGGCAGCGAATATCGCGGTGATCAGGTTGGCTGGTACCTGCAGGGAATTTATCAGTTTAGAACGGGCTGGCAGTTCGGATATCGTTATGACCAGCTCAAGGCAGATAACACCGGAGTGACCGACACCGAACTGGATCCGATGGGGCGAGATTTGTACCGTAACAGCATTGTGATGGAATGGCTTAACAGCGAATTCAGTCGAGTCCGCCTGCAGTACAGTAGGGACAAGTCTGCATTTGACGAGGATCTGTTGTCTCTGGAATATATCATCAACATCGGCGCTCACGGCGCTCATCGATTTTAGGTGCTAGACATGAAAATCACTTGCAGTTTTCTCATGACGCTGCTGCTTTGTCAGGGTGCATTGGCTGATCTGAATGTTTTTGTATGCGAACCAGAATGGCAATCTTTGTTGTCTGAACTTGGTGGCTCACACCTTCGCATTACCACAGCATCCACCGCAGCACAGGATCCCCATTACCTGCAAGCAAAGCCTAGTCTGATCGCTGCCATTAGGGATGCTGATCTACTCGTGTGTTCAGGTGCCCAACTCGAAGTCGGTTGGTTACCACTTTTGTTGCGACGATCCGGCAATGCTGCGATTCAGCCCGGTAGCCCAGGACACGTTCTTGCGGCGATGCTCGTTAGAAGAATCGAAGTGCCGCAAAGCGTTGACCGTCGTCAAGGTGATATTCACCCTGAAGGCAATCCTCATGTACATTTAAACCCGGCCAATGTGCGCCGCATAGCGCAGGTACTAGGTGATCGACTTGCTCAACTGGATCCCGCCAACAGTAACGACTATAACATTTACCAAACTGATTTTTTGAGTCGCTGGGATAAAGCATCAGCCCGATGGCGTATGGCAGCAAAACCCCTTACAGGGATCCGGGTCATGGTTCATCACACTTCGTTTTCGTACCTGATTGACTGGTTAAAGTTAAATCGCCTTGCCGACCTCGAACCGAAGCCTGGCCTGCCACCCAGCGCAGCCCATCTTGCTAGTTTACTTTCTGCTTATTCAGTGAATCCGCCCATAGCTATATTGCGCACACCCTATTCAAGCGCCAGATCTTCAAAGTGGCTGGCCCAACGATTGAACTCGCGTATGCTCGAGCTACCTTACACCGTCGGTGGAGGTGGAACTGCTGATCTGTTCGAAGTCTTCGATCGCACCATAGAGATGCTGCTGAAGGTTTCCACTTGAATTGGGCGTCGCTCAGTGCATCCATATTGATGCCCGCCTTTTGTGCTGGTTTGCTGGTGCTTAGTACCCACATTCCTTTAGGTCAGCGCGTGCTGGAACGTGGCATCATCTTCATCGATCTAGCGGTAGCTCAGGTCGCCGGTTTTGGCGTTATTCTCGCCGCAAATTTCGATCTGCCAATGCATGGATTGACGACCCAGTTCGCCGCAACAGGGGCAGCAATCCTGGCGGCCCTCATGCTGAATTCTCTGGAACATAGATATGCTGAGATTCAGGAGGCTTTAATTGGGGTACTGTTCGTTCTGGCTGCCACGGCAAGCGTCATTGCGCTGGCTGGTAATCCACACGGCGGTGAACACTTGCGAGATCTTCTGGTTGGGCAGATACTCTTCGTAACATTCGAGCAACTCTTACCGGTTGCTCTGCTGTACGCTCTGGTGCTTGGGTTATGGTTTGGATATGCCCGCGAGCGTGGTACGGTCTGGTTCTACGTACTATTTGCCATCGTCGTGACGGCGTCAGTTCAGCTAGTTGGCATCTATCTGGTTTTTGCCAGCCTCATTATTCCCGCGCTCGCGACTCGGTTACTTAAAGGAAAGAAAAAACTCGTTGCTGCCTTTGCGATAGGCCTGCTGGGATACGGCTTTGGCCTTGCATTATCCGCCCTGGTGGATCTCCCTTCTGGCGCCGTTATCGTCTGGGCATTGATGGGATTTGGCCTAACCTCGGTGCTGCTGAATTCACGGTCTGCTTAAGGTGCCTTCAAAATCCCCATCAACTATACAACCTGAAAAGACATCAAAATGTTTGACCACCTCTATAAGTGTACAAGGGGGCCCATGGTCACCTGCGTACCCCCATATATACACGTCCTCTAACATTTTGAGCAGTTTTTGAGTTGTAACGCAGCAATGAAACAACAGGCTGTATCAGCTTTGGAAAGCTGTGTAGTGTCATAGCTATGGTCTACATTCTTTTCATGTAGAATTATAAAAATGGGAGGGGTGTCATTGCTAAAGATACCACAATCGTTCCGAGTAAAAACAGGACGCCTCCCACCTACCTTAGACCCACTATGGTGTCATGATCCTATAGGATACTTATAAGATGTTGACACCTTAATGTAAGAGAACTGGGTTTCTTTGATAGGCCTCCAACCAGCTTCAAGCAGATCGACCCAATCTTCTATTGGGACTTTAGAGACCGCTGGTTTTATTGGGACGCCATCGGCCTTTAACTCTTTAACGGTATCTTCCAGCATGAAAAGGTGCTGGTGGGTTCACTTTCGACCTTTATTTTCAGCTTTAAATTTAACGATGCATAATCCTTTACGCTGGAGGCTGGGTAAGGCTTTGAGTCTTTCTGGGTCAGAAATATAACTGCGTTTTAACACCATCCTCGCGGCGGCAAACAGCCTTGTACTCGTACTGTAATCTTGTGCTATGAAGTTTTAGCGGTTCGGCTATGAGTAGTTGCGTGGGCTAGCACTTAACTTCGCTAGTACACATCAAACTGAAAATCCACGAAGATTTTCAGAAGTAGGCGAGAACGAGCAATTATTTAAAGCCATAGTTGTGTGGCGTTTTTTTATCAGTTACTTATAAGTTTCAAAGCCCAATTATAAAATGTCCGGTCTTTATTTAGATAGATTAGAGTTAAACCAATCGTGTCATAAAATCCGTGACTAAAAACAAGTAAAGCGAGATTTGTTCTATTTCTGTAAAATGTAAAGAAGAATATAATACTTGCTAATCCCACAGCAATCATTCCAGATGTTCCTTGATAGTTGTGTGAAACTCCAAAATAAACAGATAGTACAATAGCTGATACGAACCACGTTTTGTCAGTATTCCCCATAAATTCAGCTAAATGTTTCATATAGTAACCGCTGAATAAAAATTCTTCTCCAAATGCGGCAAATACCCACATTATTAAGAATAAAATAAAAAAGCTGGCAAAATCTCCTCTTACATCATCTATCGAACTTAAATCAATTTCACCAAAATAGATTTCCAAGAATGGTTGAATACAGATGTCAACAATAACAAATATGATAATCGCAAGTAATAGACCTTTTAATATTGTGCTTAAACTTATCTTTTTCCCAAACCCAAATTTTGTCCAGTTCCATCCACTTTTCCATAGCAGAAATAATGCTATAAAAAGACCAAAAAAATACCCAAAATTTCTATCAGCAATAGATAATATTGGTGCAATAATCATTACAATTATTACTATAAAAGGTTGAGATAGGAATCTATATAATCTGTCTATCATCCTTTTTTTTAATGCCGAACAAGGGTCGCTAAACCTTAAATACTTGCTTGAGTATCTTACTCTTTTCCCAGCTCGGGATCACCTCGCGACCATCATCCAATAAGATTTTGAGGCGGTTACTGAACCAGATCACGATCAGTCACCCGTGCTTTAAAAGATCTTATATGGGTACTACAACTTGAACTAAGGCTGCTCGATAGGAAAGAATCACAAAGTATTTTTTTAAACACCAATAGAGCCAGGTTCTACCCACCCAATAAGAGCGATCGAATTGCGCTCAACCAGGATGGCCCCATTTTTGTTTTCGACCGGAATGAAGAATCAACCAAAGCTGCAAGCAAGACACCCTCGCCTCAACTACACCCTGCCCAACAGTGATCAGCCGGGTAGGCCATCGATTGCTGCCTTTAGCACTGCCAGAGATCAGGTACGTGATGCATAGCCGGCAATACATTCTCCCGTTTCTGGATCCAGCAATGCATTTCCTGCCAGAATTTCCACTCGGTACGGCTCATTCGCTCCAGCGCCGAACGGGTCTTCACCCTCGGCAACCCGCTCTGCGAGTTGCCTAAACATACGCCGCGAGAGCGCTGTTCCCTTGTCTCCGGCCATAAGATGCTCTTCACTATGCAGGCTGATATCTCCCTGGCCTTTCTGAGCGACATAATCTGTCTGCCATACCTGGTGATCCTCAAGTGACCATTCACTAAATGGCTTGCCATGGTCAGGCCCCCAATGGTCCTCAAGCATTGGAATGGCAGGCCTCTTAGGCGGGTTGTCCCTGTCAATGCGTGTCAGGCCGAAAAGAACATAACTGGTGTCATCTAAAGGCAAAGTCCAGCTAATACCGGCTGGGCCGAGGTCTTCGTCAGTCACACCAGCGGTACAATTCATGTTCGGCATAATCACCTGGCTGATGCGCTGCTGCACCGGGCCATTTGGGATACGCCGTTTTTGAATCGATATCACACCATCGTTAGTCTGCACGAATTTCACCTCGGGGATAATGCCCAGGTTTGGCGAAAACTGCGGCCCATTAATCGAAAAATGTAGCACACAAACGTGAAACGGATCCATCCAGTTGTCATACATCTGCCACCAGTTGTAATCACTGCTGGCGGCAATTTTTGGATGTGGACCATTCGGTCCTGAATCTGAGCGAAAGGCTGTTACTGTTTCACTGGGCCCAAGATTTTCCGCAATAGAGAAAGTTGGAAATAACGGCTCCCGGTCCGGTGGTCCCATGTAGGTAAACAACAAACCAAACTCTTCCCTTACCGGATACCATGGCTGACGTATGTTGCTGCGAAGTTTTTCATTCTTCTCTGTGGGTATTTCCAGGCAATGGCCCTGCACACCAAATAACCAGCCGTGATAGCAGCAACGAATACCCTGCTGTTCAACTTTCCCGTAAATCAGGTCTGTACCACGATGCATACAGCGAGGGTATAGCAGTCCAGCTTCGCCATCCCCGTCACGAAAAAGAATGAGGTTCTCACTCAAAATCTTCACGTGTTTTGGCTTGGAGGTGGCTTCCTCTGCCAATGCAAAAGGTTGCCAATAACGGCGTAGCAATTCTCCACCTTTGGTACCTGGCCCGACCCGCACCAACTCCTCATCGCTTGTGGCTATTGGATGGCCGTAGGCCCTACCTTGCTTGTCAATCTCAAAGCCTTTGAAGCTTTCTGATGTAGACATGCCAACTCCCTTGAACGGTAATTCATCGATCTTCGCATATTTTCAACCAACAGCAAATTCGACGCCGCGAGACTGCCATAGCATCTACAATCACTGACTGTCGCCTGGGCAGGACGATATCAATCAATTCTAACCGGCCACACACGCAATCAAAGTTCAATTTAATTCAGCACCGATAGTAACCGGTAATCTGCAGCGACTGCAGTCCGGGATGAAACCGCTCATTGGAACTAACCCACTTTAATGCTTTGCCCGCCATCTACTGGCAGATTAACGCCGGTAATGAAGCTTGCCTCTTCACTGGCCAGGAATAAAGCGGCATGGGCCACATCCCAGGCAGAGCCCATTTTCCCGCCCAGGGGCACCCTGGCATCTCTTTCGGCAATAACCTGTTCTCTGGGTACTCCGCGCAGCGCAGAATAGCCCTCTATCGCCATAGGTGTATTCATCAGGCCCGGTAAAATACAGTTTGCCCGGATACCAAAACGAGCATTAGCACTGGCAATCTGCTGGGTCAAAGCAACGACCCCAGCTTTTGAGGTTTTGTAGGCCAGCATACTGGTCGCTGCAATAGCCGCGACTGAAGAGATATTAATCACTACCCCCGACTGCTGGTCCCGCATGACTGGAATGCAATACTTGGCTGTCAAAAACATGCTTTTCAGATTAACGTCCATGATTCTATCCCAGTTTTCCTCGCTGAGATGGGTCACGCCACGATCTCCCGCGCCAATACCCACATTATTATGCAGAATATCTACACGGCCAAAATAGGCAAGGCAATGCTCAGCCATCTCCTTGCAAGCTTTTGCATCGGTTACATCCATGCTCTTAGTTAGGCAATCACCGCCTTCGGCCCGAATCAGATCGGCGGTTTCTTCAACACTGACATCATCTCTATCCACCAACATCACTTTTGCGCCCTGCCGGGCAAACAAAATAGCAGTCGCGCGACCATTGCCAATGGTTGTCCCCGCCGTCTGGCCCGCACCGGTGACAATGGCCACTTTATTTTCAAGTCTCACAATGCTTCTCCTGCACATGGTTTATTATGAATACCTTCATCATCGCACAAAAACTCATTTAGCCTTTTTTGGCAAAAAACATACCGCCATTAACATCTCTCAGTCACCATGAATAAAGGAGATTACTGTTACACTGGCTATGCACTAATGTATGGAAATTGCAGCAAATGGAGCTAATTCAGAACATCAATAGTTTTCTGTGGAACGACAATGTGCTCTACGTTGTTCTGGCAGCAGGTATTCTTTTTACGGTCTGGAGCGGCTTATGTCAGTACCGGGCCCTGACCCATGGTTTACCGGTTACCCTGGGACGTTACGATAACCCCAGTGATCCCGGCGCGATTAACCACTTCCAGGCACTTTCTACAGCAATGTCATCAACGGTCGGCCTGGGCAATATAGGCGGCGTCGCCATCGCAATTTCCCTTGGCGGCCCAGGGGCATTATTCTGGATGTGGGTTGTTGGTGTTTTCGGAATGGCACTCAAGGTTATCGAGGTGACCTTGGCAATGATGTATCGCAACCTGGACGACCCGACCAACCCCAGGGGCGGGCCCATGTGGGTCTCTAAACATGCTTTCGCAGAGCTAGGCCTTCCCAGGCTAGGGCTTCTGATCGGTTCACTATATTGCCTGGCAACGATTATTGGTTCGTTCACTGGTGGTAATATGTTCCAGGCTTGGAATGTAGCCGACGTAACCCATACGTTTTTTGGTTGGCCGAGACTGCTAGTCGGGGCGATACTGTCAATCACCGTTGGCTTAGTCATCATCGGTGGTATTAAGCGAATCGGCAAGGTTACATCGATCATCGTACCCGTTATGTGCGTCATGTATCTCCTTGCAGGCGCCTACGTTCTGGTGCTGAATATAGCGTCGCTGCCTTCCATTTTTTCTATGATTATCGCTTCTGCGTTCAATCCAACCCAGGCAAGTGGTGCTTTCGTGGGTGGTACTATGGGCTCTGCAATGCTGTGGGGCATGAAACGAGCTTTATACTCTTCTGAGGCCGGGCTGGGCTCCTCTGCTATCGCCCACAGCGCAGCGAAAACTGACGAACCGGTTCGAGAAGGCATCGTTGCTGGCCTGGAGCCTTTCATAGACACCTTGGTTGTGTGCACCATCACTGGCCTGATCATTCTGTCTTCGGGTGTCTGGAACCAGTCAGCGGACGGACTAATCAATGAATTGCCTGAATTCGAAGAAATTTCAACCACGCAATGGCAGCTTCCGCCTGTTCCTATCGCTAATTTTTCCTCAGAACAGAACATCACCCCCGTGTTTATCGCTGTCACCATCGATGATGGAGAATTAATTCGAGTTCACGGAGAAATCGTCGCCGATGCTGACGGACATAGAGCCCTTTTTAATAACGTAACCAGCCTTCACCCGCCCAGCTTTAGAGATAATGGCGTTTTCAAATCCTACAACGGCGCCACACTGACAGCGCATGCCTTTAATCAGACCCACGATTGGTTAGGGATCTACCTGGTGACAATAGCAGCCTGGTTTTTTGCGATTTCGACCATCATTGCACAAGGTTACTACGGCGAGCAAGCAGTCTATTTCCTGTTTAAAGGTAAGGGGATTTTAAGCTTTAAATTAACCTATTGCTTTGCTACCTTTGTCGCCACTTTTGGTTTTATTACCACTGACAGACAACTCGATGCGGTGACAACTACGGGAACCGGGCTGGTTCTAATCAGCGGCCTGTCGATCACCCTGCTATTCGGTTACAAGGCCATAAAAGAATATCATCGCTACATACAAAGACTGTCTGCCGGCGAATTCGACAATTCTGAGCCACAGGAATAAGACAATTGAACCGATAAATACCCGAGGAGCAGATTTCTATGCACTTCTGAAAGTGCTGCTTGGTTAGCTATTTTTAGCGACAAACCCAATTCATTAAGGCTACTAAAATTAAGGCTACTGCAAATGATAGAACATCACATCGATATCAAAACCCAGCACGGTGATATGAATACCTTTGTCACCCATCCTGAAGAAAACGGCCCCTTCCCCACCGTTTTGTTTTACATGGATGCGCCCGGTAAAAGAGAAGAACTGCACGATATGGCGCGGCGAATAGCCACTACCGGTTACTGCGTGATCTTACCCAACCTCTACTACCGAAAAACCAGAGAATTCACCTTTGAGAGAACGGAATCCGGCATGAAGACAATGTTTGAGATGACCCGGCACCTGTCGCTCGAGCTGATAATGGCAGACACACAGGCTTTGCTGGACTATGCAGATCAGCTGGAGCAGGCAGATGCATCTCGGATCGGAGCGGTGGGTTACTGCATGAGTGGGCCTTTCGTTTTTAAGGCAGCGGCTGTGTATAATGACCGCATTCAATGCGCTGCCTCCATCTACGGTGCTAACCTGGTCACCAGCCGATCCGATTCCCCTCACCTGAGTGCCGAACGTATTACCGGCGAGATGTATTTCGCCTGTGCCGAAATAGATTCTTATGCGCCCAAAGAAACTATAGAACAATTGCTGCATCAACTCGATCAAACTAACATCAATTATCGACTTGAGTGGTACCCAGGTGCGGAACACGGCTTCGCTTTTCCAGGCAGGGGCGATATTTATCACAAAGCAAGCGCAGAGCGCCACTGGGAGCGGCTGCACGCATTATTTGATAGA
>DUBB01000044.1:13657-13991 GCA_012960535.1 Gammaproteobacteria bacterium | reverse complement strand
ATTACAATCCCCAGCGCTAAGCATCGCTATAGCCAATGATGACAATTCTTCAGTCAGACTTAAATCCAGGGGCCTCCCAATGTTACGATAACAGTGTCTGCGGTAGTGGTTCGCAGTTGGCCATTGTGATCTTGCAGGCCGTCCCGGCAAGCGACAATCGGGCGAAGTCGAGTGAGGTAGTCAGTTCCTTTAGTTCGCCAAAAGTCACCAGATTTCAACTGAGAACTGTGCTCAAACTCGAATTTTACGGGGTTGGTGTACTCGGTTACTTGGCTGACCAAGCAAAAGTGTAGCTAACGCGACTTATCGCCTGATTGCTTACCTCCTGAGTGAC
>DUBB01000044.1:0-13579 GCA_012960535.1 Gammaproteobacteria bacterium | reverse complement strand
CCGGCGACGCGCGATATATAATGCGGTGGACAAAGTAAACATTAAAAAACCAACTAAGCAGAATGACACACAGAATCGTGCAACTAGCAGAAGCCTGACAGCAAGGAATCCACATGAGTTCATTCGACCCACACACAAAGGAAATTCAAAAGCAATTTAACCGTCAGGCCAAGGACTATGCCCAGACCAACCAGGCAAAAGATGTGCGTGCAATGATGGGTTTGGTTCGACTGACCAAAACCAACAAATCAAGTCATACCTTGGACGTGGCATGCGGCCCTGGTCGATTGACGATGGCATTCGCCAATCAGGCCAAACAGGCAACAGGCCTGGATGTAACAGAGAACCTGCTTAGTATCGGCCGCACAGAGGCCGCGAAACTAGAAATAGATAACATTGTGTTCACTTATGGCTCTGCGTTAGAGATCCCATTTGATAGCAAGACCTTTGATACCGTGAGTTGTCGAGCTGCCTTTCATCACTTTGCAGCGCCAGAACAAGTGTTAAAAGAAATGGCACGGGTACTAAAACCTTGCGGTGAAATTCTGATTGCAGATATTCTAGGCAACGAAGATGCCACGAAGGCAGCGCATCACGATGCGCTCGAACAACTTTGTGACCCAACCCACGTGCGCTGTTTGTCAAAAACTGGCTTTCAAACGCTATTTGGTGCAACAGGGCTAGATGCCACCAGCAGTCGATTCGGCTCTATGGACTATGAAGTAGAACAATGGATGATTCATGGTGGGCCAAACGAAGTTCAAAAAGAAGAGATTCGATCGAGATTTAAACAGAGTGTGGTTAGTGATCAGACAGGCTTAGGTGTGCGCGAAGAAAAGAGCATACTGAAATTTACTCACCAAACCGTTGTGTTCATTATAGAGCACACTGCAGATGCAACCGACTAAAGAAATCCAACGGCACTTAACTCACGCAGTTCGTGATCCGGCACCGGCAAAGGTATCCGATCTCGCGGTGGAGGTAGAAGTTACCCGAGCCATGGAAGTCCCCGAGTTATGAGTAGACTAGCTGTCAGTGCCGAGCGTAAAGGGGGACACTGATGACTTATCAACATAGCCGTCAGCTCTGCCAGCGTAATCACTTCAATTACGGATAGTTGGCATCCTTTGAATCGTAATCTCGAAATCCAGGCTGAGTAACATCTGGAATCTGTTCTACCTCAAAGGACGCAATCCCCATCTCTGATACCGTGAAATGGGCGATAAATTTTCGAGCTTTAAACAAACTGCTCATACGGCCCATAACGTGGTAACACCCCTCAAGAACATGTAAACGACCGAACCCTGGCACGACCAGACCTGCGAATCAGTATAGTGAGATAGTGCCTGAAGGGCTGTACTGCTTGTACAAAGAATTTGGTCTATTATCGATTCAGGCTTTGTTCCGCTAGGCGTGCGGCTGTAGCTTAAGTCATTAACTCATCAGTGTCCCTCTGTTCCAAGTTTCAGGTTGGATCAAATTTGGATGAACCTCAGCAATTAGGATACTACGACGTAATTTGATCTACATCAGACCGCAAGGCAGCTGATTGACAGGATAATGTCTTTATAGGAGGCAACATGGATCTAGATTCGATGCGCCGGGAGTATCAGGGCGTTGCTCTCACACCCGAAAGCCTTGAAGTATCACCTTTTGACCAGTTCAGAAAGTGGCTGCAAGTTGCGATTGATGCCAATATGCAAGACCCGACAGCAATGTGTCTGGCAACTGTGGATGATCAAGGACGCCCGTCTCAAAGAATCGTCTTGCTCAAGCAGTTTGATGAAACAGGACTTGTATTTTTTACGAACTTGGGTAGTCGCAAAGCACACGAGATCTTAACCAATCAGGTCGTTTCAACCCACTTTGCCTGGTTACCGTTAAACCGCCAGGTCAGTGTTGAAGGTCGCGCCTTTAAGCTTGGGCTTACTTCTGTTTTGAAATACTTTAGCGGTCGGCCACGAGAAAGCCAACTAGCGGCCTGGGCGTCGCACCAAAGCCAACCCATAAGCAGCCGGACTGTCTTTGAAAACGAGTTTCACAGGCTAAAAGAAAAGTTCTCTAACGGCATCATTCCCTTACCCTCTTTTTGGGGTGGTTTTCGTATTGCCCCAAGTAGTTGGGAATTTTGGCAGGGTGGTGATCATAGATTGCATGACCGTTTCCGTTACGTATCAGCAGATGACAATGAGTGGGTCGTTAATCGGCTTTCTCCCTGAAAAATGTGGACGAAGCTGGGCGATACATGGTCGTCAAGGTATGGAAACCAGGTGCTATGGGTATCAGCCTGTCCTGAACAAAATTTTGCGCCCGCTTTTCGGATTAGGGCTACACCAATAAGAACCGCTCTTCTGTTTCTTTGACACAGATCAAAACCTTGCTTTGATGGAGCCTTTATACTTTGGGCTTGCTGTTAGGAACGATCGGGATAGCTGTGGATTACATAATCGAGCGTCAGCTAAGTGGTGAGGATCTCTACGTCAACAAATAGGGAAGTGCGGTATTCTTATGGCAAAATTAACGAAAACAAACCCTTTTGATCCTTCTGTGCTGATGGTTCCTCACACGTACAATAGATGTTTGAGGGAGGAGGCGCCAGTTTACCATTGTCAGAAAACTGGAATTTACTTCGTCTCAACCTATGACCTTGTTATGGAAGTTGCCAAGAATGAGAAGGTTTATTCCAGTAAGTTCTCCACGATGATGAAAGGTGATCAGGCTAGGGATGAGGAGTTACTGGCCATTCAAAGCCAGGGATTTCCGCGTATTGACACGATGCTGACGCAGGACCCACCTGAGCAGAGACGTTATCGATCCTTGTGCCAGAAACCATTTTCGGTAAGCAGTGTTAAGAAGCTGAGGCCCTATCTGAAGTTTCTGGCGAATGATCTCATCGATGTCTTCATTGATGAAGGCAAGTGTAATTGGATGGACGATTTTTGCGTCCCTTTTGCTGTTAATATGATTGCGAAGATACTCGGTGTACCGCTTAAGGATATGGATCTGTTCAAAGTCTGGTCGGACGCCAATGTGTATCAATTTGCAGCTGGTCAGACCCGAGCGGAGTTGTTGCGCAGTGCGCAGCTTGTCGTGGATTCTCAGCACTATTTCGCGAAGAAAATCGAGGATAGGCAAAAGCAGGCCACCGATGATGTCTTGTCAGACATCGTTAACTCAGGCATCGATGGTGAGGAACCAATGAACGTCGCAGAATGCATTTCGGTCATAGCCCAATTGTTGGTCGCCGGGAACGAAACCACTACAGCGGTTTTCGCTGAGGGAATGTATCTGCTAATCAAGAATCCCGACCAGTTAGCCATGGTGCAGGAAGATGTAACGCTTATTCCGAACATGGTGGAAGAAATGCTGCGGTTTTGCACACCATCTGCGCAGATGTGGAGAATTGTTAAAACTGACACAGAGCTTGGTGGCACAGCTATTCCCGCGGGTGCAACGGTAATGGTGAAGTGGATTTCAGCTAACCGGGATGAAGCATTTTACCCCGATGGTGATCGTTTTGACGTAAAACGTGAGAACAGTAAGAAACACCTCGCATTTGGCCAGGGTGTCCATCATTGTCTCGGCGCTCCTTTGGCTCGACAGGAACTTGAGGTTGGCTGGCAGGTGGTATTGGAACGAATGACTCAGTTCAAAACTTCGACCGAATTGAAGTTCCATCCGTCGATGTTACTGCATGCGCCTGTTGGAATTGAAATCGAATTCGACAAAATCTAGGAATGTTTTTGCTCTAGACCCTCGTGCTGACTTGTCGCGTAGATCTATCCTGCGCCTTGTACGGTTCGTTAGCATTTATCTTCAAAATGCTTTTGACTAAACCCCATGATATTTAGGTTGGGCATACAAAATAGGGTGATTGCTTGATGGCATGTCCTGCCCCAGCATGGGTTGAAATCCATGTGCGTGCTTGCGGTGATCTTTGACAACTAGGTGGAGACAAATCCAAAGTATTTCCATAAACTGCAAAGCGAATGGATAGAGAAACATTGAGTAGTTGATATGTCTGAACAGGAACGGCCATTAACGCCCTACGAGATCCTTGGTGAGCAAGGTGTCAAGGATCTAGCCACTACCTTCTATGAAGTCATGGATGAGTTGCCCCAGGCAGCTGATATTCGCGCGATGCATGCAAAGAATCTGGATCAGATTAAACGTATGTTTTCCGCGTACCTGACTGGATGGATGGGCGGACCGCCTGTGTACCAGGCAATCAAAGGGACTGTCTGCCTTACCGATCCCCACGAGCCCTTTCGTATCGGCCCTGCTGAACGCGATCAATGGCTTGCCTGCATGGACGAGGCACTGAACCGGGTTGGCGCATCCAATGAACTCAAAGCCATGCTGAAAGAACCCATGTTCCGGGTCGCAGATACCGTTAGAAACTGCGATGACTCAACACCTCGCAACAGTGGGCCGGACATCATTGCCGTCGGATAGTCAGCATTAACAAACAAAGGCGGGGCACTGCTGTTGTTAATGACATAACAACATAGCCGCCGCAAGCCCCATCAAGGTAATTCCTTCAACTACAGATAGCGGGCACCCTTTAAATCGCAACCTCGAACCCCCGGGCTAGCTAACATCTAGAATCTGCTCTACCTCAAAGGACGTAATTCCCAACTCTGATATCGTTAAATGGGCTATTCACTTTCGATCTTTAGACAACTGCTCATGCGCTCCATAATGTGGTAACACCCCTCAAGAATATGTAAACGACCAAGCCCTGGCACGACCAGTTCTTGCGACTAGGTAACGTGCGATATTGCCCGAAGGGCTGTACTGCTTGTATACAGAATTTTGGCTAGTTGTCCCTTCAGGCTTTGTACCGCTAGGCGTGCGACTTTAGCTTAAGTTATTCACTGATCAGTGTCCCTGTGTTCCTAGAAAACATATCAGTCTTATGTCAGACGAAAAGACGATCAAGGTGATTGCTATCAGGAATGCGTTTTGATGTCATGTTTGAAACGACCAAATAGACCGCCATGGACAGAATAAACGCGGGTATTATCTCGTGAATATCACTTAATCCTTCAAAGCGAAATCGAAAACCAAACCGCCAGATGATGCAACACAATATACCTGTGAGCATCGATACCAGGGCACCGGCATCTGTTCCCCAACGCAGGTAGAGTCCGCCGAATATTGCCGGGAAGAAGCTGGCAGCAAATACAGCACCTGAGAAGGCTGTCATCTCAACAATACCAGCTGGCGGAAAGAGGGTAACCACGTAGAGCACTGCACAGTAGAAAAGAATGGCCCACCGGGTTCTGGGCACGATCTTCTTTTCGTCCATAGGTTTGACCAGGTGCCACATGTCCTGCACGAATGCAGTCCCGACAATCAGCATGACAGAAGCCAGAGAAGACATACCAGCGGCAAACAAACCTGCGATACAGATCCCGCTGATTAGCGGATTGTCAAATTTTGAAAGCATAAAGCCTACGACTTCGTCCGTGTTTTGAATCAGATAGGCAGCCTCGTTGTCAGTGGCCATTCCGTGTACTAGTGCACCCAACCCCATCACACAGATCAGTGAGATGCCCAGGAAAATTGGCGTCCATATCATCGCAAAACGCATGCTCTTGGCATTGTCGATTGAATAAAACCGGATCAGGCATCGTGGTTCAGCGATCTGCTTCATACCAACTGCAAGTCCAATACCGAGGATGTAGAAGAAGGACACCAAAGAGCCAAAAGTCACAAGGCCATTGCCCATAGGTTCGCCTGATCGATCAAGATGCTGTGTATCAGCCAGCCTGACGAACATTTCATCGACACCTCCCACGTAGATAAAAGGCAACATCACCATAATAATCGCGACCGCAATCATCATGATGCCCTGGATCGCATCGGTCCAGAGAACGCTATACATGCCTCCCCAGATGGTATAAGCACAGGTAATCGATACCATCGCAAAGGTGCCAATGGCATAGGGGATGTCAAGAACAGATGCAATGACGTGCCCCAGTCCTTTGGTAATGCCGGTCATATACCAGAGTGTTGCAAAAAGGATGACAAAGGCGCTGAGCAAACGAATGCTCAGTGCGAAATTGCTCCTGTAACGAAAGAAAAAATAATCTGGTATGGTCATGGAGCCCAGTATTGCTGTCTGACGTCTCATCCTCGGTCCGAGAACTAGCCAGGATATGACGCAGAATATCGACCAGAACAGGCCCACCCAGGCCCAGGACAGACCAAATTGGAATGACTTGCCGGCCTGTCCGATATAGGTGTTTGTGCTGGCAAAGGTTGAAAAGAAAGCTAACGACACTACCCAGCCGGGGATGTCTCTTTTTGCAATATAGAAGGACTCGACGCCAGAGGTCGCCTTTTCTTTGAAGTACCAGCCGACCCCAAGGCAGAATGCCAGGTAGATTGACGTCAGCAGTAGCACAGGCCAGTGCTGTGAAAGCCAGTGTAGTGATAAATCGTTCACTAACTATTCATCCCGGTCATCAATCGAGATATCCATTTGGCTGACCATGATTGCATTTAGAACCACAATCACAATGATTCCCCAATAAGGTAAGCCGGTCAGGAAATCCATGGTTGCTTTAAATTCTCTCAATAATGAGGACAAGGCAAATTAACCATATTTTCGGAACAACGGTCAAGTAAGGTAATTGCAGATTTTCATTCCAATATAGGGCGCCGTCGCTTTGTGTGCCTTGACACTGATCGCTAAATCAACTTGAAGTTTCACAGGTATCATCAAGTGATTCGATATAGCGCACGAATGATGGTCGAAAAAACTGTCTGACAGATTCCCATACGTATCTCGTATCACAACGATTGTACCTAGTTCGAATACGCGCACTGAGGCCCTGCCAAGATTCTTCGTCGAGAAATCCGGCATTATATTGGTAGAAATGGTTGTCATACTGAATCCACGCCCAAGCAGCCATATTGTGTTTGGCGGCCGCTTCTAATGGCGACATTTCGTCAAACGGCTTTCCGAGCAGGCCCATATTGATCCCGCTCTCCTGCATGGACATGAACATGTCTTGGGTCGCCGCGGCTCGCGCCTGATATTGATTGGCGAGTGCGATCTCATGCGACTGCTTTAACTGCAGACCAACAAAAATAAGAGAACCTACCAGCGAGAATAGGCCGACGATTTGCATCCATTCTTGTAGCTTCCCTGCATCCATTACTAATTTTCCTACTGAGGACAAGGCAAATTAACCATATTTTCGAAACAACGGTCAAGTAAGGTAATTGCAGATTTTCATTCCAATATAGGACCCGTGGCGTTGTGTGCCCTCAGGTGGTCAATGGCTGTAGTGATGCTGATCTTCGGGCCTGACAGCGGCAGGGTTGATCATTGCGAAGATGTTTAGGTTGGCCAGGATGATTTAGGCCTGTTAATCCAAGCAAGTTTTAAGATTGAATGACTGGTGCAGGTTTGAACGGTGTCGATTGCGATTTATTACCTACTGCAGTGTTGACTATAAAACCGGCTCAATGATTATGCCCGGGCTTAAGGCAATCGCCTGGAGGACTCAAAGACTGGAGGATTCTCGTAGCGAAATTCAGGGTGTTTGATTTTTCCGCCCGCATAGCCAATCCAACTCGCCATGACAATCGCCGGCAATGTCACCACCGCAACCACGGCCGCCATCGGGATTAAGAAAGGTCGCCGCCAGTAGCCCCCGATAAAGGCGGCTATTGCTAACAGGCTGTTGAGGTAGAGCAGGGGCAACCAGGTATCGGCTAGATAAATGTGGTAATCCAGCCATTCACGCCCCGTTCCATCGAGCTTGCCAAAGATTTCGGGGTAAGCCTGGTCGCCAAAACCAGCCACAGGAATGCTGGCGCCCGCTGTCGCTGCTATCATCAGCAGTGCCAGTCTCAGTACTGCTACCTGTCGCATCGCCAAGCCAGCCAATAAAACCACGCAGGACATCAGCAAGCCGATAATGGGCACATGATTAAATAACACATGCCTGTAGGCAGGCTCGTATAGTAACTCGATCAACTTTCCCTCCTTGTCTCGCTAGCCCAGGACGTACATGAACCTTGCCTGTTGACGCTGCCATCAAGTAGCGTACATTCACCACAATCACCACTCTCACTGGCATGGTAGAAGTGGCAAAGACCACATGGCCGGGACAGTTCTTCGCTGAGTTCAACGTAGGCAAGTTGTTTACGCAGGTGTTTTTCACCTGTACTGAGTAGTTCCGGATCCATACAGGACTGGCCGGATTGCTTACAGCTGTGTAACAGTGGGGAAGCCAGCAATGACATGACTGCGGCACACTGCAGGCATTGTCGGCGAGTATAGCGAGTCTTCATGCTACTGAGCCAGGGTTATCTTTTCCGGTTTGATCACAAATGCCGGTACTGCAGCGAACTGGATAACAGTAGAAATGGAGGTACACTGCCCCGTCTCGGGGTCCGGGTGCCCATCGGCAACCCGAGGCATGGCATGGTAGACGCCGGCACACATATAACCGATGTTATTAGCCGCAGCGCGGCCCAGGTGAATCGGTCCAATGTAAACTTCTGTCAGGAAATCGAACATATTCGTGATATCCCAATAGGCGGCAAGCACGCCTTTCATACTGCCGTCAGCTTGCATCTCAGCACGCAGTCGCAGGTCCTTAAATTCGTAGTGATTATCCAGTGCCTGCACCTTGAAACGCAGTTTTGCGTCCACAGGGCCTGCATTAAAGATACCATCCGTGATCTCCCCTTCAAACACAGCGCTGTGATACATCGGGTCATCATGAACCTGCTGGCTCATATCGCGGATCACCTGTCCATTGGCATCTTTTGATACCGGTCCGGCACTGGTGAACAAGCGAGCTTCTACTCGACCAGACTCCATTGTGCCCTCGACTAACTGAACTTCCAGTAAAGTTGCATAACCGTTTTCAAGAATTGAATTATTTGTCGCAAACAGTCGGTCAAACAAACCATCAGGCCGAAACCCTGTCACGCAACCCATCAAGCGCCAATACTGGTTATCTATACCCGACTCCCCCTGTGGGCCAACAAAATCCTCATGGGCGCACTGCCCCCCTGCCGATAGCTTGGAATGTTGCCCATCAAGATCAAGGCCGACTATGGTCGCCGGGCCATCCAGGGTAATGTGCCCAGGGTCTGGCCTGACACTCGGGTCCTTACAAGCATCGGCAGGCAAGATACTGATGGCTCCCTTTACATCTCCTGCTTTGTAACGGCGCTTCGACTCTTCACTGACCTTGGCATACTCATCGGACAAGTATTCCGGCTCAGTGATGTTCAGACCTTCAGGGCATACACCGGGATCCACTTTGGGAATTGCGTAAGCCCATTGGCTGAAAACATATCCATGTATTTCCCCGCCTTCCGCTGCCGCTAAAATATCCGCAGAGGGAGCCGTTGTTGCCGAATCATCTCCACAGGCAACCAGCAGGCCTAGAATGCTGACTATCAATAGTTGAATACGCATTTGCTTCCCCTTTAATGGCTTGTTATTACACCAATATCTCGGTGATCGGTCGCGAAGTCTGGTTCTGGTCTGTTCCCCAACTGCCGATATTGAGGCCCATCGCCTGTTGCATAGTAAGTCCGACGCGGCTCGTTGAATCACCTACTCCACTAACATGTAAGCCGGTGCGTATTTTTCCGCCTGCACTGCCTGCCGTCATAAAAGGCAAGCCCATCACACTGTGTGTATTCGCCTCGGAGGTTTCTGAATGAGCCATCACCAGGCAATTGTCCAGCAGGCTACCGCTACCTTCGGGGACAGCATCCAGCGTCTTTACAAAACTGGTCCAGGCCTGCATGGTTCTCAACACAAAGGCTGTGGCCCGGGGCTGGTAACCCAGCGTCTTATCCCTGGCCTCTTCATGGGTCAGGGTGTGGTGGGTATCGGCGCTTCCCGGCATACGCAATCCCGAGGCCCGATTAGAAAAGGTCATGTTGAAAACCCGAGTCTGGTCGCAGGCCAGCGCCAGCGCCAGCGTTTCAGCCATCAGGGCATGGTTTGCCACTACATGATCAACTTCACTATCGATCGGGATTTGCGCAGGAGAATCGGGTATTCTGCAAGCGGCCAGGGGTTCTGGTTCCTCAAGCTGTAAGGCTATTTGCTGTTCCAACTGACGAACTGAGGTAAAGTACTGATCCAGCCGCTGGCGATCATTATGTCCCAATATGCGTTCCAGTCGCTTGCGGTCTACAGCAACAATTGACAAGGCACTCTGACGAAGCAACAGGCGCGGGTCAGGGCTAAACTCCGCTGCATTAGGATCAGAGAAGCCCAGGCCAAACACCCGGGAATACAGTGAGAGAGGACTGGGCTCTGCTGGGTTTACACTACTGACATCCCGCAGGCTATTACTGTGCCTGGGATCACCCATCGCCGCCATTTCCAGTGACCGGAAACGAGTACGCATACCTACATGATCGGAGATCAGCACATCAAGGCTCGGCCCTTCAATACTCTCGGCAGTCTTGGGCGCACCGCCACATAGTGTACCGAACACACCCGTACGGTGGACCTGGTTGGATTCCCCGGCCATTTTTACGCTGAAACCGCTCAATACATTCATCTTGTCGCGAATATCTGCAACGGGCACTAATTCGGGGGTCAATTCCCAATCGCGCCCTTCGGTAACCGGGTTCCAACGCTGCGGGTTCATACCACAGCCAAAGAACCAGGTTCCAAAACGCCTGGGCAAAGGCGCACCGGTTGCCGCCAAGGCATCGCCATTGCTGTTAAGGAAGAGATCCAGAAAAGGCAGGCCTACACTGATCGCAACCCCCTGCAAACTACCGCACAGAAAACCCCTGCGATGAATTTTTCGTTTAAGGTTCATAGACTCTCCCTTCTTCTAGTCGTTGCAGGCATTGATACTGTTGGGGCTTTTCCAACCGAGTTAGTCGCTATAACGCCCGACGGCGACGCTAGCTGGCCGTCCCCTCGCGTAGCGGTGCGAAATCCCTCGCTGCTGGCTATCTCTCGCAGCAATTCTGTCAAGTGGTAACCAGACTGTTCAAACTGAACCTCGAGATAACGTAACAGACGGCGCTCAGTGTTAACTTCTTCGCGCCCTACTGCATAGCGATAAAGATTCTCGACCAGGCAGGCTCCGACCAGCGGACTCCGGGCGAAGGCCTGTCCCAGCTCAATCGGGTTAGCAAAGCTGCGACCATCCAAATCACCCGATGTGTCAATTGGAGCACCATTCTCAGTATTGCGAAACTTGCCTATGCCATCGAACACCTCAAGTCCAAGGCCAATCGGGTCTGTGAACTGGTGGCATTTGATACAACTACCGTCTGTCGCATGCTGGGTCAATCGTTCTCGAGCGGTTTTGTACTTCGCCTGCTGGTCGTCTGCAAACAGGGTGAAATCGACATCGGCCGGTGCCTCAGGGATAGTCTGACAAAGCAGAGCTTCGCGCATAAATACCCCTCGCAGCGTTGGCGAGCTACGCCCGGGGTGAGCGAATAACATTGAAAAGCTCACCTGTGATAGCAAACCTGCTCTAGGGTAGCTAGCGGGCAAAGTGAGGGTTTCCCAGTTTTGACCGGAACGGACCGGAAGGCCATACAGCGGTCCCAGTTGGGCGGTCATTGGCAGCTGCCTGGAAGTAAACAGGGACGGGTAATCCTTCTCCTGGAATACAAAGTGATCAACCACATAACGCAGGGTCTGCTCTCTGGCCAGCTCGCCAATGTCACTACTGAAAAGTGGATAGCGGGCCACATCCTTGGAAAGCTCAGTAAATTGATCGAAGGTAAACACATCCTCAAAAAAAGCGCGTACCCCACCAGCAAGGTATGCTGAAGCCAGCATACGGTCTATCTCGCGCTTAAGACCTTCTTTGCTGGTCAGCTCCCCGTTCTGTGCGGCCGCTATTAAGGCCTCATCAGGCCCGCGATTCCAGAGAAAATAACTGAGCCGCGTTGCCAGGCTCAAGCTGGATAGCTGCAATGGTTCAGCTTGCTCCGCAGTGGCTGCTGCCTCTAATATTTCTATCCTGAATAGAAAGTCCGGGGAAACTAACAAGCTACTCAGGGCGAGACCGAGACCGACGTAGAAGTCAGAACTCGCCGTTGCAGTTTCACTGGCTATACGGGCTCGAGATTGTAATTCGGCCTGGGTAAGGGGGCGACGAAACAGACTGCGGCCCCACTGGCCGAGCATCAGCCTACTGCAATCATCATCGGCCCTGGCTGCATCCTGTGGCTGACAACGCAATAAACGTTGTCGGTGCTGTGGGGAAGTAACCTGGCCAACAATGTACAGCGCCATAGCCTCGTATTGCTCGAAGCCACTGGGGGTAACAGAGACGAGGGATGCACCGACCGCATTGAGCCCCAAACGCCTGCTATCAGGTTCGAAGCGACCGGCCACGAGGATTTGGCTATCGAAGGTGTCAGCAATGGCATTGTGATACTGCTGCTCGGTTAGCCGCCGCATTGCCACTGGCCCACCCTGGGCTTCGGGGCTGTCTGTATCACAGGCCATCAGCATGAGTAGTGCTGTAATTACCAAGAACCGCATAAAATGGTGCATTCCCGACCTCCAGGCTGGGGCCTGTCGTTATTATGTGCACGGGCTTGAAGGCGCTTGTGTTAAGCCAGTACCTGATTGTAATCAGAACCGCTCAAAAACCAACCGTTAGCCGACAGTTGATCATGAATAATCTTTAATATAAACAGGCAGCCGAGGTTTAGACGTGAAGGGCTGGGTAATCTCATCTTGATTGGCCCATATCGATTTAAGATCACGCCCTCCAGGGTTTAGACTCCGAGCGACTTAGCGCTGGCTCCATGACCGGCCAGTGCGGCTGCGATACTTGCGCTCATACCCTGTCCTGCGCCAGTGACCAAAGCACGGCGATTCGCAAGATTAAACACGATGGTTCTCCATGTCAGTAAAAAGCTGTTCTTAATAAAGCTGTTTTTATAGCGCTATTCTTTAAAAGCGATTGTTTGCCTGCATTCATGGCGTATTAAACTCTTAGAACCGTTACAAAGTACTGTTATCTAGGTTTCCTCAGCCCCTATGGCACCACCTATCGCTGTTTGTTAAAGGGCTTTGCAAACTGGATGCAAGGCTTCTATGCGTATAGGCCCAATGCTGGTTACCAAACCAAGTCAATTTAGGCAAATGAAGACATGAGCCATATCAGTTTTGACGCGGTGTATACGGGCGCTCATATTCATGAAGGTGGACTAGTCCCGACAATGGGAAAATGTGTAAGAACGGATTATGTTTATGGGATGGGCTTTCAGCTGAATAAATCCGTCATTTAGCTGAGATCTGTAAGTCAGCAGAAGCCTTTAAGCAGGCTGGATGGGTTGACTAGAAGTCAGAAATTAACAGCTGTTGCATAGAGCTGGAACAATCAAAGGCAGGAAAGTGCCTCTTAGGCTTTGCTGTCAGTGGCCCCAAATGGTCTGACGGCGGGCACTCTTCATTAATAGCATCAAGGACTCTACCTCGCATTAGGGGTCGAACCGCCGGGGGGCTTCGGTGTGTCGATGTGTTGTCAGGTAAGTCTTTTTTTGAACATCTGCCGCATCTCAGTTCCCATAACCTCGAAGCCAAGCTTTTCGT
>DUBB01000043.1:74496-234015 GCA_012960535.1 Gammaproteobacteria bacterium | reverse complement strand
CTTAAAATTAGGGTCTATAGATATGCTCAGGAGAAGCAATTATGACAACCAGACGAAATTTCATTAAGACAACCGCCGCGTTAGGTCTGATTCCGCTTTTACCGGTATCTATGTTGTCACAGGGCGCTGAACAGGTAACTGTAGATGACCCTGCAGCCAAGGCGTTAAGATATGCTGAAGATGCAGCACAGGCCGTTCGATCTGACAAGATGGGCGTTGCCGCTGCTGACCAGCTCTGTTCAAATTGTCAGTTTTATACTGTTTCCAGTAGCGATGCCGCACTGGGCCCTTGCATGCTATTCCAGAATCGTCTGGTAGTCGGAGCGGGTTGGTGTGCAGGTTGGGTACCTAAGCAATAATCTGACTGGCTGGGTAAATCACCACGATAAGCAGGGTGTGCCGGAGAAGCTGCCGCGCGCGCTTACTGGCGGATATCGCTAACGTCATGCTATCGCCCGATAGCAGATAACTGCAGGGCGTTTGCTGGCCTGCCATTGTTTCGTGAAGTGTCGTGAAGTTGATTCCCCTGATAGGCTGTCATACCCTGCGGGTAGTGCAGACCGAGTTAGTCAGGGGAGTATACGGTGTCTTTAGATTACAGTGATAATCGGCCACAGGTGCAGACCAGTAGTGGTCTTGTGGTAGGTGAAAGGGTTGGTGTTGTTTCATCTTTCAAGGGAATTTCTTACGCTGCTGCGCCGATCGGGGCGCTACGATGGCAGGCCCCACAACCTGAATACCATCCAGGCAGGTTGATTGATGCCAGCCGCTTTGGATACATCTGCCCTCAGCCGATCTCACCTGATCGACCTGAGTCGCTCATGTCTGAAGATTGCCTCAATCTCAATGTCTGGACGGGGAATCCTCAAAACAAGCAGGCGGTCATGGTATGGATCCATGGTGGCGGGTTCAGGGGGGGCTCTAATCGTATCCAGGGAGAAGTGCTGGCTGAGCAAAACGTGGTGGTCGTTTCATTAAATTACCGCCTGGGTGCGCTTGGTTTTTTTGCTCATCCTTTTATTGAGGGCTCTGATTTTAATTTTGGCCTGTTGGATCTCATCGAAGGGTTAACATGGATCCGAAATAACATTAGGGCCTTTGGTGGTGATCCCGGCAGGGTTACTATCTTTGGCATCTCCGCTGGCGCGGCTGCTGTTAATTTACTCATGGCATCGGATGCGGCCAGAGGCTTGTTCCAGGGTGCGATCGCGCAGAGTGGTTATGGCACCTGGCCGCTGCTGCGTAGCCGCCTGGCACAAACGCCTGGGCCAGCCAACTTGCTTATGGACGCCCCCGACGCCGCTGAGTACGATGCTGAAATGATTATTCAGCGGACTGGTCAGGTAGGCGTGAACCTAAAGTCCCTGCAGGCGATTCCAGCCAGGCAGTTGGTGGATGCCCAGACTGGCTTTCAATTACCCATTGTCGATGGTTCAGTGGTAGCCGAAGAACCCGGTATTCGTTTTCAGGCAGGTGCCCAGCACGCTATTCCTTACCTTGCAGGAGGAAACAGTTACGAGGGAACCATCATGCCGAGTTACCAGATCGACCCGGAAGTATATGAACAGGTCTGGAATTTATTCGATCCTCATTGGCCCATGGCTTACCAGCGAGATTTCCAGAAAAGTTCAAAATTAGCCCGAAAACGATTATTTGGAGATGAGAGATACTTGTTGTCTGCGCTATTACTGGCAGAATCCATGGAAAAAGTAGGCGGTCAAAGCTGGTTATATTTTATTGATTATTTACCTCCAGCTATGGTAGGCCAGATGGCGGGTAGTCCGCATGGCCTTGATGCCTGGTTATTATTTTCTGCAGCTGAAGACGGTGATTCGAAGTCAGCCGAACTGTCTCGTAAGCTACGTGTTTATTGGGCCAACTTCGCCAAATTCGGGGACCCTGACGGTTGCAGGGATGACAGGGACAGCATGACAAAACAACAGCGCTGGCAGTCGTATCAGGAAACAGGAGAATGGAAACGCTTTACTAACGGTGATCGTGTATCAGCTGCTGAGCTGAAAAAGAGACTGGCAGTTGCGTTAGCGCGGTACCGGGCACGGATCAAGCCATTTTCCATTCAAGATTGAAACTATGGTTTGTAAGGGGCGGGTGCTTGATCGGACGCTACTGTCATCCGTTCTCCATATCGAGACCAGCCGGCGTAATCAAAGATCGCTTGATGTTGAACGCTATGGTTGTCCCACATGGTTACTGTCCCCGGTGCCCACTTCACCCTGCATTGCAGGCGAGGGTTACTGGCGGTATAGGCAAACAGGCCATCTAGCAGCATTTTACTCTCCCATTTTGGCATATCCTCGATATGGGTGGTGAAGCCTGGGTTAACAAACAAGGTTGGCCTGCCGGTGCTGGGATGGGCAGTCACCATGGGATGGCTGTTAGCGGGATATTCCTGGTCAGGTCGTAGTTTGATCCCATAGTGCTTTAAGTCGTGCTCTCCATCGTGAAAGGCAGTCCTATCCACAAGCAGGGTCTGTAGGTCAGGAGACAGACTATCGAAGGCGGCGTGCATATTCATAAACTGGGTGTCACCACCTTCATTTTCGGGAATTTCAGTGATATATAAGATGGAAGCGGAGGGCGGCATGGAGTCGCAGGAAACATCTGAATGCCAGGGTTCACCGTTAGACTGAATTGCAGCGGGTTTGATATCTATTATGAAGGTTTCCGGGTCATCTTTATTTAATCCGTTGCGCTTTGAAGGATGAATATGCAGTGCGCCGAACTGGCGAGCAAACTGTTTGTGTTGGTCCCGAGTCAGTGTTTGCCTGCGAAAGACCAGAACATGATACTTGCTAAATGCTCCCTGAACCGCCTTGAGTGTCTCAAGTGGTAAAGGTTCGGCCAGATTTAGATCACTTATCTCCGCACCGATAGTGGGTGTAATGGGGTTTATCTTCAAGCTCATGGTGTATGTTCTCGCTTAGCTCGGTGGATGTGGTTCTTTTGTTGTTATCCGTTGTGATCACTTGTTGTTATTTATTGTTGTGATCAATTGTTGCTATCAATTGTTGCTATTAATTGTTGTTGTAAATTGTTGTTATCGATGCAGCGTTAATGAGCCAGAGCAAACTCAATAGGGCCTGTATCGATAATAGCATTGTTCTGGCCCGCTAAAAGGACTAAAGCTTAAAACCTACCCGGGCTCTTTTTTGGGGACTAAAGGAGTGTCCAGAATTACTTAGCGTTACTTAGAGTTACTTAGAATTACTTAGAATTACTTAGAAGTACCTAGAAGTACTTAGAAGTACTTACTAGATGCGCTACATAAAAGGAGTATCGGCGTGTCTCAGGGTACGTGTTGACCATCCATAAAGGCCAACATCTCCGTGCGTGAGGGGCCGGGCACGATGCGGGCAGCGGCATTTTTCTTTCTACCACTGAGCATGTACCTAAAGATGGTCAGTCGAATACGCCAGTTCTTGAGGAATTCGCCTGGTTTTTCCATGAGGTTGAAAGTTTTCAGGACTCCTCTCAGGACGTGAATATGCTCCTGAGAAGCCCTGCCCAAGGCATCGCCGAATGCCAGGATTAACCGTTTTTTAAATCCTTGGGCCTTGTTCAGGGTTTTCCCCGCAAGGACGGCTCGGGCCCGTTTGATCCCGTTTTTATCTTCATTGAGGCTTGTTTTAAAAATAGGACGAAGCTCCTGCTCGGTCCATTGATCGAAAACCAGGGCCCTTTGTACTGGGTCCTGATAATCTCTAAGTATGCGGGTTAACAGGTGGCTATGGATAATGCCAGTACTGCAACCTCGGCCATAGAGAGGATTGGTGTAAAGGGCGGCATCGCCCACAGCAAAATAGTTTTGCGCCAGTGGCGCTCCATTCTGGACAAAGTGATTCCAGACAGCCTTAATATTTCCCATGCCAAAGGAAGAGGTTGTTGACTTGGATTTAGTGGGGTCTACCCAAGGCTTAAGACCAGGAATATGTCCACAGATCCGGTCGAATTCGTCACCCTTTTTTACGTAACTGTGCAGGGCCTGCTCATGTAGAGGAACGCAGATAATGACTGCGAAATGGCCTCCATCGCCGGGAAAAACGCCATACTTAAGATATCCCAGGTCGCCCGCTGAACGGGTATTGCCGGATCGCTGCGGTTCGTCTATGCCGGGTAGAAACTGGTAGTGCCTGGTGTAGTAAACAATTTCTGCATCATCCTGTTCAGACAGAACGGGTACGCCAGCCAGTCTGAACCATTGCTTGAATTGACTGTTTCGACCGCCCGCATCTATGATGATGTCGGCGAATATTTCTTCTTCCTCGGCTCCTGAACTCGTGCTCTGAATTTTCAACCCGGTCAGCTGTATGCTGCCCTTGAGCGGGTTCGCTATCATTGCGTTGACGCGTGTAGATGACCGGATCTGGAGGTTAGATTGTTTGCCAGCATATCGGCGCAGGACCATTTCCATAGTGGCCCTTCTGCACATGAGTAGCCACAGTTTTTCATCTCCGGTCTTGGAGCGGTATTTTGATTTTAATTTTGGAGATAACATATCCTGGAAGGTAATTTTACGAGCGCCCGCTTCGAAGAAATCTGGCATCAGATCAGGGAATAACTCCTCGAGCAGATTACTCATGACGGCCAGGAAAGCGTGAGGGTGTTTGAATTGTGCAGCGCCTCTGCGTACCCAGTTAAAAAATATGTCATCTGGGTTTCCGTCTGGTAGGGGGGCATCACGTTCATAAAGCGTGACCTGATAACCGTGTTTGGCCAGTGCCAGGCCGCAGCAGAGGCCACATATACCAGCTCCTACAATGGCAATGGTTTGTTTTTCACTGACTGCAAGCGAATCAGAATGGTCAGCTGGTTGGGATAGATTATTCATAAAAAGATGATGTTCCAGAGTATCGCTTTGTAGTCGTTTACGGATTCGGGCATGCTGAGGGTCGCTTGTACTTCACTGAACAGTAAATTCCAATATTCACATCAAGCGAGATTAGGGTCAAGGGCCCTGTAAATTAACAGGACTGATTATAAGGCGACAGGGGTAGTCCAAATTAATGCTAAGAATGTCAGAATAGACATGATTTTGATTAAGGTGATTGTTTGCCTGACCTGGCCATTAATTTAAGGTTCTGTTTCAGGCTTTGAATTTAAGGCCTTATGGCGGGTGCAGTATGTCAGATAACAGGCGCTAGGTATCCGATATCTGGTACCATGTAGCCTCGATCAGAGGTCGGCTATAAATCTATTTTAGATTGGTTGTTAACAGTGAATTGTTTGGTGGGTTTGAATTTCGTGAGTATGTTGAGTGCTTCTCCGGAGTAGACCGTGAATGATAAAAAAGCCCTGTTAGGGGAATTGAGTATTGATGATACTCAACGTGATACCAGCAATCCTCTGGCGCGTTGGATAGTGTTTGCTACCGTTGCCGTCGCACTTGCCGTGTCTGGTTGGTTCTGGTTTGTTTCAGCAGTTGAACCGGTATTGGTCGATCTGGTCAAAGCCAAGCCTGCAGTTGGTCAGGAGAAGCCTCGTGGCGAGACTGTGCTGGACGCCAGTGGTTATGTGACGGCTAGACGTCAGGCCACTGTGTCGTCAAAGTTCACCGGTAAAGTAATCGAAGTCTTCATCGAAGAAGGCGTTCACGTTGAAGCCAATCAGTTGCTTGCAAAACTGGATAATAGCTCTCAACTGGCCCAGTACAATCTGATAAAGGCCCAATTGAAAGCCAGTCAGTCCAGGCTACTGGAGGTTGAAGTGCAACTCAAAGAAGCTGAACTGCAGTTAACCCGAACGGTACAACTCTCGGCCAGGCAACTGGCCAGCCAATCTGAACTTGACCAGGCTGAGCTTTTGGTAAAGCGCCTGGAAGCCAGACTGGCGTCTCTGCGGATTGACATAGAGGTAGGAGAAAGCAGCGTTCAGGTCCAGCAGCAACGGCTTGATGATACTGAAATCAGGGCGCCTTTTGCTGGCGTGGTAATTGCTAAGTCGGCCCAGCCTGGTGAGATGATATCGCCGATATCTGCCGGCGGGGGTTTTACCCGTACAGGGATCTGTACCATAGTGGATATGCAATCGCTTGAAATCGAAGTGGATGTTAATGAGTCTTATATTAATCGCGTAAAGTCAGAACAATTGGTGACTGCCACGCTGAATTCTTATCCTGACTGGAAAATTGCTGCCAAGGTTATTACCATTATTCCTACGGCGGATAGGAATAAGGCTACCGTCAGAGTGCGGATAGCCTTTCTTGAAAGTGATGTCAGAATTCTGCCGGATATGGGCGTGAAAGTGTCTTTTATGGAGGATCGCCCGGTTGCAGCGCAAGTGGCCACCGAATTCAAAGGTGTGTTTATACCTAGCAGTGCTATCGTGACGCGCGAAAATGAAAATGTTGTGTTTGTAGTAAAAGACGCACGGGTCGAAATACGGCAGATATCGATAGGTTTAAAACAGGGTAGTCAGAGAAATATCCGCTCCGGTGTTGAAGCAGGAGAATGGGTGGTGAGAAAGGTAACCCCGGAGCTCAGTGAGGCTCTGGTTGATGGCCGACAGGTGGTCGCTATTTAGGAGGTCTATTGTGACCGGGACGTTAATTGAGATTGAAACACTAGCTAAGGATTATTATAGAGGTAAGGTCGTGATTCCGGTCCTGAGTGATATTAGCTTGCAGATTGAGCAGGGAGATTTCCTGGCACTTATGGGCCCTTCCGGATCAGGAAAAACCACTTTACTTAATCTGATCGGAGGATTGGACACACCCACCTTGGGGAGTATATCTGTTGGCGGTGAGAGGATTGACAAGCTCGGCCAGGGGCAACTCGCCACCTGGCGATCCAGGAATGTAGGTTTTGTTTTCCAATTTTATAATCTGCTACCGGTACTTAGCGCGGAGAAAAATGTTGAGCTGCCACTGTTATTGACTAATTTATCCCGGAGAGAACGTAAAAAGCGAGCCTTGGCTGCTCTGGCTGTAGTTGGTTTGCAGGACCGGGCCAGCCATCGTCCAACAGAGTTATCAGGTGGTCAGGAACAAAGAGTGGCCATAGCCCGAGCTATTGTGTCCGATCCTGGATTGCTGGTTTGTGATGAGCCTACCGGTGACCTTGATCGGACTACAGCCGATGAAATCCTTGAGCTGTTACAGTTGCTAAATCGTGATTATGGCAAGACCATCGTCATGGTAACCCATGATCCCAAAGCGGCTGATCATGCAAACCACTGCCTTTATCTGGATAAAGGCAGTCTTACCGGTAGTCAGGCACTATGAAGTATCTCGGCCTTATCTGGGCTGCTCTATATCGAAAACCATTGCGGAGTTTACTCACTCTGGCCAGTATTTTTGTGGCCTTTTTGCTCTTTGGCATGCTGCAATCAGTCTCGGTTGCATTTTCACAAGGTATCGATTTTTCTGGGGTAGATCGTTTGATTGTTGCGCCCAAATATTCAATTATTGACCCCCTACCTGAAAAACATGTTTTCGCAGTACAAGCTGTTAGCGGAGTTGAGCGGGTAGCCCATCGCTCCTGGTTTGGCGGCGTTTACCAGGATAGTAGCCAGTTCTTCCCTCGTTGGCCGGTGCCAGTGGAAAGTTTTCTTGCTATCTACCCAGAATATCTATTGTCGGACACGGAAAAGCAGGCGTTCATTAATACCAGGACAGGAGCTGTTCTTGGCAGGCCGCTTGCTGAAGCGTATAACCTGAAGCTGGGCGACAAGATACCTCTGATCGCTGATATCTGGCCCAACAAGGATAATGTGGGCTGGGAGTTCGACCTGGTTGGGATCTATGACGTTGCAGATAGTTCGGTTGATTCTGAACAGATGTTTATTAATTTCGAATTCTTTGACGAGTACCGTCAGTGGGGTCAGGGTACAGTAGGGACGATTGTAGTTAAGATTAATGACCCGGATCAGAGTGCAGCCATTGCAGCTGAAATCGACAGGTTATTTGCCAACAGTCCAGCCGAAACCAAAACTACCACAGAGAAGGCCTATAATCAGATGTTCGCAAAACAGGTTGGTGATATTGGCCTGATCATGACCGGAATTCTATCGGCCGTGTTCTTTACCATTTTGCTGCTGACGGGTAATACTATGGCACAGGCTATTCGCGAGCGAATTCCTGAACTGGCAATCTTGAAGACTATCGGTTTTAGTAATATGAGTGTGCTGATGATTGTCCTGTCAGAATCACTGCTGATAGTCCTGGTGGGTAGTTTGCCTGGGCTTTTACTGGCTGGCTTTTTACTGGAGGGTTTGCGGGAATCGGTTTCACTCTTTAATGGTGTTGAGCTATCCGGGTTAATACTGGCACAGGGACTGGGCCTGGCCTGTCTGATGGCCTTTGTAGTAGGCCTACCGCCAGCGTTGCGTGCCATGCGCTTGAATATAGTAGATGCACTGGGGGATCACCTTTGAATACGCTGAATCAGGTGGTGGCCATAACTTTGATGAATCTGAGGAATTTGCCGGGGAGAAAGGGTTCGTCCCTGGTGATTGTAGTGGGTATTGCGGGTGTTGTTACCGTGTTGATTGCAATTCTTTCCATGGCTCAAGGATTTGAGGCGACGCTGCGTGGCGCAGGCAGGTCTGATCGAGCGATTGTTATGAGAGCAGGTTCAGACTCAGAGATGGGCAGCAGTGTCGTAATCGAAGCCGCAAGGCTTATAGAGACCCTGCCCGGGCTTGCTCGCATTGAAGGTAATGCGCTGGCAGCCGGGGAAACCTATGTAATAGCAGATATCAGGAAGCGCGCCAATAATTCTGATGCGAATATGCCTATGCGAGGTGTTGAACCCATGTCTTTCAGAGTCAGAGATGAAGTGAAAATAGTTGCAGGAAGAAATTTTGAATTCGGCAAGTTCGAACTGATCGCAGGTGTTAAGGCAGCAAATCAGTTTCAGGGTATTGATCTTGACTCGCAACTGGAAATAAGAGGTGCTAAATGGCAGGTTGTTGGCTTGTTTGAAAGTGGTGGTTCCATTCATGAATCTGAAGTCTGGGTTGACCATGCGGTACTGGCTGCGGAGCTCAATCGGGGCTGGGGGTACAGTTCCATGATCGTAAGGCTCGAATCACCGCTGGATCTAGAGGTGTTTGGCAAAGCAATGGCGGATGATCCTCAACTTGAAACAAAAGCGGTGACAGAGTCGTCCTATTACAGTGAGCAGTCTACCGGCGTTACTGCGCTGATAACTAATTTTGGATACAGTGTGGCTTTGATTATGGCGATAGGCGCTATCTTCGGCGCACTTAATACCATGTATTCAGCTGTTTCTACTCGCTCAGTAGAAATTGCGACCTTGCGAGCATTGGGATTTAGTCCCATACCCGTTGTCATGTCGGTACTGGTGGAATCGACTATACTGGCGTTAATAGGCGGCTTGCTGGGCAGCGGCCTGGCGTATGTTTTTTTTAATGGCTACACCGCTTCGACGATGGGATCGACCTTTTCACAGGTGTCATTTGACTTTGCGGTGACGGCTGAACTCATCTTGCAGGGTATTGGCTGGTCCTGTGTGTTGGGATTAGTGGGCGGGCTATTCCCTTCTATTACTGCCGCAAGGCTGCCTATCACTGTGGCCCTCAGGGGTATGTAAGCACTGCCTGGTTAAATAACTTTGAGCAACCCGGGCAAGTGCATGGCTCAGACTAGGCGATAAGGCCTTAGCTGCAAAGTGACAACTGGACTTGTTCAGAGTTTGATCGTTATTGTTTTAGTTGGGTTTTATTGGTGAATTCCGTATGCTTATGCCTTCTCTGTGGGGGATGACAAATGTCTGGGTGCGCCTGCGAAAACGATTCTGATTTCTCAGCGATCGAAGGCAAACAGAAAAAAGTACTGGTCAGCGTGATGCTGATTAACCTGGGTACTTTCTGCATGATGGTGCTGGCGTCTTATCAATCGCAATCCTCTGCTTTGTTATCAGGTACTCTTGATAATTTGGGTGATGCGCTAGCCTACGCTGTCAGCTTTGCAGTGGTCGGCGCGGGTTTGTTGATAAAAGCGCGCGCTGCCCTGTTTAAAGGCGTGCTTATCAGCCTGGCTGCGGGACTGGTGGCAGTGCAGATTCTTTATCGATGTTTCAATCTGGAGGTACCCATTTCAGAAACCATGGGGATAGCGGCCTGTCTGAACCTGCTAGCTAATATATATTGCCTGTTTTTATTGACTCCATTCCGGAATGATGACTTAAATATGGCGTCAGTATGGGAGTGCTCCAGAAACGATGTCTTTGAAGGGCTGGCTGTCATTGTGACCGCACTAGCCGTTTGGATGAGTCAGTCTGGGTTACCCGATATTGTGGTGGCTTTTTTTCTACTGGTATTGTTTGCCCGGTCTGCAGCTCGAATTTGTAGTGCTGCCCTGATACAGATCTCAGAAGTAAGCTCCCCAGTCCAGAGTCACTAGGAAGTAGGCGTTAGATTCATCAGGCCGACCCAGACCGTTACAGCTCGGGCTATTAGTTCCTGGTTACTGTTAAAGATAGCTGAACCCGAGAAATGTTTCTTGCCTTCTATCTTTATTGGCCATGCTGTGATGATTAACTCGTCTCCAGCCTTTGGCAGGGTGTACAACTGAGCTGTCATTCGACCCAGCATTCCTGTTTTGATGCCTCTGGCCAGGAAAGCAAACTGGCCAGGACAGTCCATTGCCGCCCATAGGAATTCTCGTGGCAAAAAGCCGCCGTCATCGGCCCAGGCAGGCTTAGTCGGCCATAATGCCGCTACCTGATCATCGACTGGTGCCGCGAAAACACCCAGCCCCGTGGTTCGGTCAGCGCCGCAGCAGAAGCAACCCGGATGAAACCCTGTTCCGCTGGGGAAGCGCGGGTTTAAGTTCTTAAGCAGAGAATAGGAAGTCGGGGCCGCTCGTTTTATCAGGGATCTGCTGGGTGGCTTCATGACGCTCATTGCTAAATGTGCCGGTTTTATAGCCGCAATAATAGTGCTGTCCTGATGGACAACGGCAGAACCTGGTGGATTGACGTTGGTACGCATCGGCTGATCCAGTGGCGTGGGCGATCTTAGGGTAACTTCTACGCCAGCGTTGTGCTCAGGATTTATTAAATTTGCGAACACGCCACTAACCAGACCGCCGTTACCGGATTGTGGAGGACCACGAAACCGTTTGGCGATGATGATCTGGTTTTCTTTGCTGGTCATGTTAAATAGTCGCTATACTGAGGAATTGATGGTGACAGGGCAGAGTGATGTCGGAAATTACTGTATCAGATATATTGATTTACCCTATCAAAGGCGCTCAGGGAGTATCCGTAAAATCGGCAGAGTTTACCACAGAGGGACTTGTCGGAGACCGTGTGTTTACGATAACCCGCGATGGTAAGAGAATGGCTCAGAGGAAGATTCCGGCAATAAAGTACTTGCGTGTGACCAGGTGCAAACAAGGGCTGGAATTAAATTATCCGGGCGAGAAGGCTTTTCTGTTGGCGGTTGACTCGAGTAGTCCGGGTGAACCGTTGATGTCTATAACGCGGACCATCGCAACGCTTGATATGGGTGATGCGGTGGCGAGTTGGTTAAGTCGCTGCTTACAGGCGACTGTGCGCTTGGTAAAAGCCCAGGGACCAGAACCATTACCTATTTCGTTAGCAGAATTTAAGCTTATCGACGGACTAAAACAATCCAAGTTTGTGGATATTGCGCCTGTGCTTCTAACCAATGAGGCATCCTTGCTTGATCTGAACACCCGTCTGTCTGAACCTGTTTTAATGAACCGGTTTAGGCCGAATCTGGTGGTAAGTGGCCTGCAACCCTATCAGGAAGATCAGATTCGACACTTGGTTTTGCCAACCCTGCGTCTGGAGGCAATGGTGGCCTGTGAACGTTGTAAGGTCACGACTTTCTCTCAGGAAACTGACGTTGCCAGTAAGGAACCATTGCGGACTTTAAGTCGTTACCGGCGCCGTGAAAATGATTATGCAGGCGGTGTCATGTTTGGCACTTATCTTGCGGGTTCTGGAAATGGCGCTATCTCGGTGGGAGACCAGGTTATTCTGGCCGACTCAGTTGAGGACTCGCTAGAATGATCGCGGTAGGTCCAGGACGTGTTCGCCTATGAAACTAAGGATTAAGTTGGTCGATATTGGCGCAATCTGATACAGCCTGGTTTCTCTAAATTTTCGTTCGATATGGTATTCCTTGGCAAAGGCAAAACCACCGTGAGTTTGCATGCAGACATCACCGGCATGCCAGGATGCTTCCGATGCCAGCATCTTTGACATATTGGCCTCTGCGCCGCAAGGTTCAGCTGCGTCGAACATGTTTGCCGCTTTTTCAACCATGAGCCAGGCGGCTTCAACTTCTGCATAACAGCGCGCGATGGGGAACTGAACCCCTTGATTCTGCCCGATGGGCCGGCCGAAAACTGATCGGTCACGGGCGTAGGCTGTTGCTTTATCAATAAAGTATCGGCCGTCACCGACACACTCTGCACCGATCAGAATTCTCTCGGCGTTCATCCCGTCCAGAATTACTTTAAAGCCCTTGCCTTCTTCTCCCAGCAGACTTTCTTTGGGGAGGACGAGGTCATCAAAAAACAGTTCGCAGGAATGGTGATTAATCATAGATTCAATGGGTCGGATTTCCAGGCCCTTGCCTACCGCTTCACCAACGTCAACAATAAATGCAGAAAGGCCATCGGTTTTTTTTGTGACCTCATTTTTAGCGGTTGTTCTGGCCAGCAACACCATCAGGTCTGAATGCTCGATTCGACTGATCCAAACCTTCTGGCCATTAATAATATAATTGTCACCATCCCGCCGAGCGACCGTCTTCAGGCTGGTAGTATCCGTTCCGGTTGTGGGTTCTGTGACCGCAAAGCTCTGCAACCTCAGCTCTCCTGCGGCGATCTTGGGAAGGTAAGCTTTTTTCTGGGCATCACTACCATGTCGCAGGACAGACCCCATGACATACATTTGCGCATGACAGGCACCTGCATGGGCGCCTGACCTGCATACTTCCTCCATAATAATCGATGCTTCATAGACGCCTAATCCAGCGCCGCCGTATTCTTCGGGAATCAGCACGGTCAGAAAGCCTGATGTGGTGAGTTCGCTGACGAACTCTGTGGGGAAACCCCTTTCCCGATCCAGTTGGAGCCAGTAATCCTCGCCATACTTGGCACATAGCTGCCTGACGGATTGTCTTATTTCGAGGATGTCATTTGATTCAGGCATGTAATATCTCGTTAGCGGGAGTCGATTAAGATGATTGTTTTAGCGTTCAGCGTGATGCCAGCTTTGCTACCATAACACAATGATTACCTGCCTTTATCTGCATCAACCAGCGTCCTGATAATACGACTATACAAGCAGTTCACTATGATTGAATTTTTTTCTGCTGCAGCGACCTGATTCTCTCATTCAGGAGCGGGTGGGAGAGAAACAATCTGCTGAACCCGGCTGATTATTTTCCCGAAATACCAAAAGCGGTAAACTCACCCGACAGGGCTTCTTGATCTGAATTGCGGGTAAGACTTTTCAGAACCGAGATCATCTTGGCCTTGCCGGCAAGTGCAGCACCTGCCTCATCGGCACGAAATTCTCTGCGTCTCGAAAACCACATGGCGCTGATGCTGGCAATAACAGACCGGAAGATTTTCGCGACTCTTGAAGATAGGTAATAGCCCAGGCCGAGCCTTGATTGTTCCTATCTGTCTACACCACTAAAACGTATATAATGAATCATGGATATTCTTGAATACAACCGGCAGGCCTGGAACCGCGAATCATTAAATGATGGCGAGTGGTCTGTGCCTGTCTCTGAAGAAATTATCAGCGCAGCCAGAAACGGTGCCTGGCAGGTGATTCTTACGCCAATAAAGCCAGTACCCAAATCATGGTTTGGAAACCTTCACGGTAAAAAAATACTTTGCCTTGCTTCTGGTGGCGGGCAGCAAGCGCCTGTGCTTGCAGCGGCAGGTGCTAGCGTTGTTAGCTTTGATCTTTCCGATGTGCAGTTGGCAAAAGATCGCAAGCTTGCTGACCGTGACAAACTGGACATTACCTGTATACGTGGTGATATGGCCGACCTTTCGCAATTCGCTGTGGAAAGCTTTGACCTGATTTTTCACCCGGTTTCTAATGTATTTGTACCCGATGTTGAAATCGTATGGCAGCAATGTTATCGCGTACTAAAACCTAAAGGTGGCCTGCTGGCAGGTTTTATGAATCCAAGCTTGTTTCTTTTTGACCACGACGAAAGCGTGCGTACTGGTAAAACTGAGGTGAAGTACAAACTGCCTTATGCAGAACCCGATAGCCTTGACCAAGTTGGCCTTAAGGAACTGGAAGAAAGCGGCCGTGCCCTTGAGTTTAGTCACTCATTGCAAACACAAATTGGCGGCCAACTTAAAGCTGGTTTTGTTATTGTTGATTTATATGAAGACTTTTGGTCTGACGCAGTTCCTTTAAGTAAATTCAGTCCAACCAGTATTGCGACAAGGGCGAGCAAGCCTTGCGTCGAATCTGTTGAAATAAATTGTGATCGCTAGTTTAAACACGAAATCATATTATGGGGCGTCGCCTTTTGGGGAGAGCGGTGGCCTATCGAATGATTTCGCAGTTAGTAGAAGCTGGCGGGCGTAATAATTTTATTCTAGGTTATACGGACGTTAAATACATTTCCTCAGGGCCTGCCATAGTAATTGAGCTCGGTTCCAGGTCTGTTCTGGATAGCGGCTTGCTGGTTCCATTCAGGCAATTGCCCTAGGAAAGGCTCCGCATCACCTAGAAGGAGGTTATTGTGCCAATGCTGCCTCGGCGGTCTGCTTAGCCCATTGGTAGTCTGCTTTGCCGTTGGCAGCTCGTTGTACCAGATCGACAAAGATGATCTGTTTAGGCAATTTAAAACCAGCCAGTAACTCACGGCAGTGTTCTATCAGCGCTGTGTCACTAAGATCGTCATTGGTGCGAGAAACCACGGCAACTATTCTTTCACCGAAGCGTGGGTCGGGCATGCCCACGACAAGGCAATCTTCGGTATGGGCATGTCTCTTTACCACTTCTTCGACTTCCTCAGGGAAAACTTTCTCACCTGCAGTATTAATGCACATTGAGCCGCGACCGAGCAGGTTGATACGTCCATCAGCTTCAACTGTGGCATAGTCGCCTGGGAAAACCCATCGGTTACCAGCAATTTCCCGCACGGTTTCTAATGTTTTTTCCTGATCCTTGTAATAGCCGCGCATGGCGCTTTGGGTGGCGATCATACCCATGTCACCTGAGCCCGGTTGTACGACCTGATTGTCATCTGTAAATACCTGAACACCCGGGCTGAGTTCAAACTTGGCCGTTTTGGAAGAAGTTCCTCGAGTGGACACCGAACTGCCCATACCGCCTTCGCTTGATCCTATTGCATCAATGAGGGTCATCTCATGTTGAGCCAGAAGGCCATCCTTGACTTCCTGTGACCACATGACTCCTGAAGAGATAATCAGCCCCAGGCTACTTAGATTGTACGGTGTCTGCTTGAGGCTGGCCTCTTCTAGAGCATTGAGTAAAGGCCTTGCGAAGGCATCACCCACGATGGTCATGAATGTGGCGCCATGTCTTTGTACTTCACTCCACAGTAAGTGAGGGTCTAGTCCGAGTTTATCAACCGTAATAGCAGCGCCTCCGGCCAGATGCGAAATCATGGCTCCGATCCATATTCCAGTACCATGCATCAGTGGGCAGCAGATCATGCCTCTGGGAAGCATATTAAGATCTCTTGCCTGGCTTATGGCAGCTGGGAGGTCGTTAACGCTTTCAACTGGCTTAATACCCAGGGTCGCGCCAAAGGCAGCCAGGCCGGCACAGTGTTCGCCATTTGCGTACATTACCCCTTTAGGCATGCCGGTTGTTCCTCCGGTATAGAGCATGTATAGGTCGCTGGCCTTCCTTTCGATACGGGCCATGGGATCGGCTGATTTGATAACGGACTCATAATCAAGGGCGCCATTGATGAGGCTATTGTCAGTCTGATCTGCAACCTGAATGAAGCACTTAACCTGATCCAGTCTATCCTTGATGGCTTCTATTCTTTGAGCATAGGCTGACTGAAAGATAATTGCCTCAGCATCGGCATTGTTGAGAAGATAGATAAGCTCCTCTTCCTGATAGCGGTAATTGACGTTGATAGGGCAGGCTCGTAATTTCATAATGCCGTGATGAGCTTCCAGATACTCATTACTATTATGGAGGTAGATACCCACTTTGCTATCGGTGCCCAGGCCGTGCTGATGAAGAATATTAGCTATGCGAGCAGATTTATCGTCGTATTCAGTCCACGTGGATGTTTGATCACCTGATATTAATGCTGCCTGGTCTCCGATTGTGTCGGCTATTCTTTCGTAGGCGGTAGCGAAATGCCATTCCGTCATAGTGGGTTCCTCAACTCTTATGAATTAGTGCGTTAGTCAAAATCGTCTTCTGCTTGAATCTTGACCGTTGAATGGGTCGCTGGCAAAATTGCAATCCAAGCTTTTCGTCTTTTAATACTGACATGAAGTCGGTGTCTAGCCAAGTCAGTTGGACCGGTTAAATGAATTGACGATCTGGACTTCATTACCAGAGCGATATAGGGTGAAGATCAGCTAAACTGAGCCTGCCCTGAGTCCAACTGGTATGTCGAGTTGTGCTAATTACCAATAGCGCCTGGCATGAGGAAGGCGGGTGGAATGACAGGGTCGAATGGCTGTGGCGGGGTTGGCTCTGTTGTTTGCAGGCTTATTGTTTGCAAGCTTATTGTTTGCAAGCAAAGAGACCATTTGTCACTGTAGTGCTGGGACGACTAGTATAGGCCAGCAAGGATGCCAGGTAGGCCTGATTGAGTAAATGGAAAGATCTGTTTTGGGAGAATTAAATAGAGATGACTGGTAGACAGTTAATTATAGGTGGGGTTGCACTCGGCATAATAGCGATTGTTGTTATGTGGCAGCAGAAACTGTTTGATGGCCGAGAGGCATTACCAGATTTTGCCAGCTACAGCCAGGTTGGCGAGAAGAAGCAGGCTTTTTTCAATTATTTGCAACCCAGGGTGAACAAGGCAAATCAACAACTTCGATCCGAGCGGCTAAAATTAGTTGCGCTTAAACAAGCACTGCAAAGCGGAACTGGATCACCTGGTGATCTAAGTGAACAGCCCACAGCCTACCTAAGGCAATTAGCGTCTCGTTATCGTGTGCCGGATCGAGATGACCTGAATTCACTTGAACTACTGGATCAACTGCTGATCAGAGTGGATGAAATACCAGCCTCCCTGGTTCTGGCGCAAGCAGCCAATGAATCTGCCTGGGGTACCTCTTCTTTTGCAAGGAATCAGCTGAACCTGTTTGGCATCTGGTGTTACACCGAGAATTGTGGCGTGATACCGAAACATCGAGCCGAAGGGGCTACCCACCAGGTTGCAGCATTTGAATCGGTGCAGGCCTGCATTGAATACTATTTATTGAATCTCAATAGCCATCCTGCGTACCTTGAACTTCGCAAATTACGAGCTGGGTTAAGACAAAGGCAGGTAACGCTCAGTGGCGTGAAGTTAGCATCTGGATTGCTGAGGTATTCTGAAAGGGGGCAGCTGTATGTGGATGAATTGATCGAGATGATCAGGTTTAACCACTTGGACGGCCTGGATGAAGGCTGAAGTGTTCATCCGTGGCCTGTCTTTGGTTAGCCTTTATTGCAACAGCATCCTCTAATTAAGGGGCTGGTTGCCAAGCCGCTCTGCACAGCAAGCAAGGATTGAATTTCATCTGAGCTGATAGTAATGTGCGCTCGGTCAACATTTGTTCAGGAGTCGGCGAGAATGAGAGTTAAAGCTTTACAAGGCGTAGGCGCTGAGGTTGCTGAGATTGACCTGAACCAACTTTCTGGCCCAGAGCAAGTCGATATCAGGGCCGCTTTTGCTGAGTATGGACTACTGTTCTTCAGAGACCAGGATATTGATGAACAGGGCCACCTTCGTTTTTCCCGCTTGTGGGGTGATATCAATGTAAATCGATTTTTTGGTGCCCACCCTGATTACCCGGAAATCGCGGTGGTAGCCAAGGAACCCGAGCAGACGGGTAACATCGGCGGTGCCTGGCATACCGATCACTCCTACGATAAACACCCGGCATTGGGTTCTATCCTGGTGGCAAGACAATTGCCGCCATTGGGCGGGGATACCTGGTTTTCCAGTATGTATAAGGCCTACGAAGGTCTTTCGACAGGGTTGCAGGAATTTCTTGGCAGTCTGCGGGCAGTGCATTCGGCAAAACACGTTTTCGGTACGCAGCAGCCAAAGCGCGTTGATGAAACTGTTGAGGCACGTTTTCATAGTCAAGCGGCGGCGGATGCACTGGAAGACCCGGTCCATCCTGTGGTGATTACGCACCCCTTAAGTGGTCGTAAGGCGCTTTATGTTAACAGGGCATTTACACGACGATTTGAAGGTTGGACCGAGGCCGAATCAGCGCCTTTACTGGAAATGCTTTATGCCGCTGCAATCCAGGAAGCGTATATTACACACTTCCACTGGCTGCCTGGTTCAGTTGTTTTTTGGGATAATCGTGCGACCTGGCATTTTGCTCAGAATGATTATCAGGGGCATCGGCGAATTATGCATCGGACCACCATAGAAGGCGGGCCTTTACAAGGCTCAGGGCTTGTGTCCTAGACCCTTTACTTAAAACGGGATGCTGAATTTAGTTGTAAGCGCGATAAAATTTTACCTTCAGCGCGATTTCCCTTAGAGTTACGCCCTTCAGTTTGATCAGAGGGGCTGTGATGGCTAATTATTTCAATTCATTGACACTAAGAGAACAACTGGCTCAGCTGGGAGCCTGTGATTTTATGGATCCCAGTGAATTTTCGGAGGGCGTTGATTGCCTTAGAGGGAAACAGGTCGTTGTTATCGGTTGCGGTTCTCAGGGCCTTAATCAGGGGTTGAACCTTCGGGATAGTGGCTTAGATGTGGCTTATACATTGCGCGAGTCGGCAATCAAGGAACAGCGACAGTCCTACCTAAATGCCACTGAAAATGGCTTTACCGTTGGCACCTATAAGGAACTCATTCCGACAGCCGACCTGGTGTTGAATCTAACACCCGATAAGCAGCATGGCAGTGTGGTGGAAGAGGTGGTTCCTCTGATGAAACATAATGCCTGCCTGGCTTATTCTCATGGTTTTAATATTGTTGAGGAAGGTCAGCAGATTCGTGACGACCTGACCGTGATAATGGTTGCACCCAAATGCCCGGGTACAGAAGTGCGCGAAGAGTACAAGCGAGGCTTCGGCGTACCAACGCTGATCGCAGTGCATGCTGACAATGATCCGCGTGGCGAGGGACTGGCTATTGCTAAAGCCTACGCTGCTGGAACCGGTGGTCACAGGGCAGGCGTGCTGATGTCGTCATTTGTTGCTGAGGTCAAGTCTGACTTAATGGGTGAACAGACTATTCTGTGTGGCATGCTGCAGACAGGGTCATTACTTTGTTTTGATAAAATGGTGGAACAGGGGGTGGCGCCGGCTTATGCCGCCAAGCTGGTTCAATACGGTTGGGAAACCGTGACCGAGGCGCTGAAACATGGCGGTATTACTAATATGATGGATCGGTTGTCAAACCCGGCAAAACTTAAGGCATTCGCGCTGTCTGAGCAGATGAAGATTATCCTCAGGCCGCTCTACCTGAAACATATGGACGATATCATGACCGGCGATTTCAGTTCCGGAATGATGCAGGATTGGCACGATGATGATCATAAATTACTGTCCTGGAGGAAACAGACCGGGGAAACTGAGTTTGAAAATACGGTAGTGGCAGATGTGGAAATATCGGAACAGGAGTATTTCGACCATGGTATTTTGATGGTAGCCATGGTCAAAGCAGGAGTGGAACTGGCTTTTGAAACGATGACGGCGGCAGGGATCAAGGCTGAATCGGCGTATTATGAAAGCCTTCATGAGGTGCCCCTGATTGCCAATACCATCGCCAGGAAGAAACTGTTTGAAATGAATAACACCATCTCAGATACGGCCGAATATGGCTGCTATCTTTATAACCATGCTTGTCTGCCATTGTTAACTGAGTTCATGTCTGATGTTAACAGTGATTTGATTGGTCGCGGCCTCGGGCTGAACGATCTGGGGGTTGATAACCAGCAACTGATCGAGATTAATGCAGAGATTCGATCCCATCCGGTCGAGCAAATCGGGCGGACATTGCGGGGCTATATGACGGCTATGAAGCCTGTTGGGTAAATGCCAGGAATCAAGTCGGCTGGGTCTGGTAATGCCGTGGGTAAGACCCTGATTGCATTTGAGCGAGCCTGCATCGAGTTCAATGATCAGTTCCAACTGGTCGATATAAACTGGCAGATAAGTCAATCTGAGTCGTGGTTGCTGCTTGGCTCTAATGGTTCAGGTAAATCCGCTCTGGTTTCGGCGATGATCGGCGGGGGCGTTCTCATATCCGGTGAACGCTGCTGCTTTCAGGACAGGCCGGCGATTGTATCCCTGCTGGCCCAGGAAGAACTTATTGAGCGTGAGCGACTACGGGATGATAGTGACCTCACCGATGAGGTTTTCCAGGGCACGCCTCTCAGCCGGATACTATCTGAAGACGATCCCGATCCCGATCGATTAGAAAATCTCATACAGCTATTCGGTCTAGCGCCATTGCTCGCTACCGGATTCAGGAAGCTGTCCACGGGTGAAACCAGAAAGGCGCTGCTGGTTAAAGCACTTGCTTCAGATTCCGGTCTAATAATCCTGGACGAACCGTTCGAAGGATTGGATGCTTCGGCTAGAGCGCTGCTGATGGCGGAACTCGGCAGGGTCGCCTTGCATAAAGCGATTGTACTGGTGATGAATCGTATGCCTTCAGTGCCGGCATTTATCAGTCATTATGGTTATCTGGAAAACGGCCATTTGCTTTCCCAGGGTGCGCTCAATGAAGCTGACCTTGTCGACTTGCTGCAAAGATTGAATCATCTGCACATGGCAGATATCGATTTGCCTGTCGGTGCAGAACAGGAAGCATCGGCTGGGCTGGATCCTGCTTTACCGCTGGTGACCATGCGAAATGCAAAGGTTCAGTATGCGGGCAGGGTATTATTTGAGAAACTCGATTGGCAGATTGAGCAAGGTCAGCACTGGCAACTAACAGGCCCCAATGGCTCGGGCAAAACTTCTCTGTTGACCTTGATCACCGGTGATAACCCTCAGTGCTACCAGAATGACATCTTTGTATTCGGATATCGACGTGGTCATGGAGAGAGTATATGGGATGTCAAACGACACATAGGTTATGTGTCCAGCGCGCTGCAATGGGAATATAGGGTCAGCATCAGTGCTGAAAATGTGATTCTTTCAGGGTTTTTCGATAGCATTGGATTGTATGTGAAAGCATCCACTCAGCAGCGCGCAATAGCCCGTCAGTGGCTGGCGTTGCTGGGCCTGGAACAAAGATGGCAGGCACCTCTGAAGCAGTTCTCGTATGGCGACCAGAGGCTGCTGTTAATCGCAAGAGCAATGGTAAAACGACCTTCACTACTGATACTGGATGAGCCCTGTGTTGGTTTGGACAGTTTAAACAGGCAACTGGTCCTCAGTTTGATCGAAAGAATTTGCCAGAGTGGCTGCACCACTGTTTTGTATGTGAACCATCATGATCAGGATATTATCCCCAGTATTCAATTGACCCTGTCGTTAGGTGGTGAAAGCTCATGAATTGTCACTGTGGTTCTGGTTCAAGTTATCAAGCCTGTTGCGGCCGGTTTCTAAGCGGAGAGCAATGGCCCGAAACGGCTGAGGCTCTGATGCGGGCGAGATATTCAGCTTACGTTGAAGGCGAAGATGGTTTTCTGATCGATTCTTGGCATCCACTGTCATGCCCGTCGCAGTTTGAAAGCATTTTGAACCAGCAGTGGCTTGGCCTGAAGATACTGGCAGTCAACCAGGGTCGTCTTGGAGATGGTAGCGGTAGCGTAGAATTCGTGGCGACCTTTAAAGTTTCAGGCAAAGTCGAAACATTGCATGAGGTCAGTGAATTTGTACGAGAGCAGGGTCGATGGTGTTATCTCTCCGGTATACTAAAACAATAGCTACCCTCTTGTTACGACGACCGGTAAATCGCGGATACCATGAATGAAGTTTGAGCGAAGAAATACCGGTTCTGCTACGACCTCAATGTGTAATTTCTGTCTGAGTATTTCTTCCCAGAGGATAGTTAATTGCATTTCCGCGAGGCGGTTACCCAGGCAACGATGAATTCCGAATCCAAAGGAAAGGTGCTTTCTGGGATTAGCACGATCAATAATAAAACGATCGGCGGAATCGATCTCGGATTCATCTCGGTTCCCTGAGATGTACCACATTACCACCTTATCCAGTTTTTTGATGTGCTTGCCGCCAAGTTCGATATCTGTCATAGCGGTTCTGGCCATGTGCGCAACGGGTGACTGCCAGCGGATTACCTCGGGTACCAGCGAGCGAACCAGAGACGGGTTAAGTTTTAGTTTTTGATATTCATCCGGGTTATCATGCAGTGCTAATACGCCGCCGGTAATGGAGTTTCGAGTCGTGTCATTGCCACCAACAATGAGCAGTAACATGTTCCCCAGAAATTCGTTGGGGGTCATGTTTCGGGTGGCATCGTTATGGGCCAGAATGGAAATAAGGTCATCTCCCGGCGTCTTGCTGGCTTGTCGTTGCTGCCAGATTTCATTGAAATAGGTAAAGCATTTCCATAGCTCCTGGAAGCCTTCCTCGGGCGTCTCGAAAAAGTCAGGATTGCCGAGATTTTCAACGGTATCGGACCAGTGAATGAGTTTGTGCCGGTCTTCCTGGGGAACATCAAAAACAGATGCCAGCATCTGCCCGGTTAATTCCACAGAGACAGATCTGACCCAGTTGAAAGGTTCGTTTTCAGGTAAGTTGCTGATGATGGTTTTTGCCCTTTGTGATATCAGTTCCCTCATTTCTTGCAGTTTTCCGGGCGTAAACGAGGGTGATACCACACTTCTTTGAGCATCGTGCTTTGGCGGGTCCTGCATGATAAACATTGGCAGATAAAACGGAGAATCTTCAACAGGTTGTTCTGTGGGTTGCCCCCCCATGCGAATGCCGCCATTGTTTATGTCCGAGGAAAACACCTTGTGATTGGCATCTACTGCCATAATGTCCTGATAGCGGGTAATCGACCAGTAGGGCCCAAACATACTATCTTTGCTGAAATGAACAGGATCTTCGTTACGCAGTCGCTGAAAATAGGGAGCGAAACGGTTGTGCTCAAATAGAGCCGGGTGTGATGGATCGAGTTGTTCCAGCGGGATGTCATACGGATCTACTGAGACATCGATGGCCCATTTATCCTGGGCCTCGCGGTTAGTTAGTCGCGGCTCGGCTAGCGCCGGTGGTGAAGCCTCATCTGCCATAGTTATATCCTTGGATTGTTAGCAAGTCTTTGCAGTAAGCTGACCTGCCGGTGAGTGCCTGGGCCAGTCTTGCAGAGCATCATTTAGATCGATTATAGCAGCCTTACTTCCTTTAAAGCTTCCAGGATCAGCTTCAGTTCCTTGGTTAGCGGTGCCTTTGCTGAAGACCGCAGCTGCTCCAAACGCGCCTGCCTGCCTGAAAAATTTGCCGTTAGGCGCATTCGCTGAACACAAATACAGGGCGACGGGCCTGACCAGACGGGTAGCCTGTTGCGGATCGGGTGAATCAAGGTCTTCGTTTATTCTCGTTACAGGGTTAGCGGGTCAAGTCGCAGCCCAAGGAGTCAGGGTATTGCCTTCTACATTGTGGGGTGCTCCCGCAACGGCTAACAAAGTCATTAAGCACGCCTTATCCATTTCAACTGTGCGTTAGTTCGCCTGGCTAAAATGGCCCGAACAGGAACGGCTGAAAACGATCGTGCCATTTTAGAAGCGTTATTAACTGTTGACGTTCAGGCGATGACAGCCGTATCTGAACTGATCCGTCGTGCCTCAAGCCGCGCAGAGACGCTGTTTCAAACGATTTAGAGTTGTACCCGCGAATTTAACTTCCCGTTATCGTCAGCGCCGCGAGCCCATTTTCTTCATTTTTGAAAGCAGCAGATCCCGATAGGCCTCGTAACGGGCATATTGCGCTTCTTCGGTGAAAACAGTCTGCATATTCTTATCCATTCGATTGCCGTGTTTGCGATAAACCCGCTTCAATTCTCTCTTCAGGTCAGGTTTCTGCCGTTTGATTAGACTCATCGATTGCCGCATCACGCCATCTATGAAAATCCCTACAGAAGAGCGGAATGCTGCGCTTTGTTCTGCTGTCATATCGATAGCAATGGCCGCCTTTATTACATCGGGGTCAGTCCATGGGCCGCCACCGAGCGGTTTTTCTGACGCTATGACTGAGCCAAATGAAAAAACTAAAGCGCCAATCGACACCAGCATAAATTGTTTTAGTCTAGCCATTTTTTCCTCGCTATAGTTGTAATGAATGTCTGCCTTTTAGTCGGTTAATAACGACCACGGGTGTTCTCATTATATCGACGGTACGCCTGTAGGCTAGTCCTGAGCCCACCTGCCATGTACCCATAAAGCATCGGGCAATCCCTGCAGCGAGGTCCATTACTCTATCAGGGTCTGCAGATCCTCCTGTGAACAGGTCATGGGTGCGAGGGGTATCATTCGACACCCTGTTAATACCATTCGGCTATCAGGTTTGCAGGCTTTGCTCTGGAGCGCCTGATTTTTTTACTGAAAAGTCCGATTTTACCAGATAGTGCAGTGGCGCTGGTTAAGAGAATCGGTAATGTTTGGTCATGTCCGCACGGGATGATTCCATATGGTCCAGATAACGGGTGATACCGCCGTTGTAATTACCATCCTGTCTTCGTTGGCTTTCTCCTTCGAAATTATAGTATCCGGGGGTACAGTCTTCGTTTCGAGTGGTCTTGCCTCGATGATCGATTACTTCCTGAACCCACCATTGCTCGGCCTCTTCATAAGGTTCAATCATGTCAAAACCATTTTCTCTAGTATGGGCAATGCAATCGGCAATATGGTCGCCCTGGGTTTGCAGCATATAGGTAAGATTAAACTGGAAGGAGGCCTGATAGCCGCCCATGATAAACAGGTTGGGATAATCTACGGAATGAATACCAAATAAAGTTCGTATACCGTTGCTATATTTATGCTCCAGGTCGAGACCGCCTTTACCTGTGATTTTGTTGTATATCCCTGTTTTCTGAACCTCAAAACCGGTCGCGAAAATCAATAGATCGAGCTTGAATTGCTGGTCTTTGAAGACGGGTCCCTGGGCAGTAATCTGAGTAATGCCCTCACCATGAGTGTCGACCAGATGTACGTTCTGGCGATTATAAGTTGCCAGGTATTCGTTATGAAAACAGGGTCGTTTGCACATAAACATGTACCAGGGTTTGAGTGCATCTGCTACCACTGGGTCGTCAACTTCTTTATCAATCCTGCGGTGAATTCGCATCATGTAGTCAATGTTGTTGTTTTCCTGATGCTGAATTTTTTCTGCTTGCGTATATTTCCTACGTTCGTGCAGTTGTTGTTCAGTTGGCTGAGAGCGGCGGATAGCTTTATTTCGTCGTTCAGTCTGCCAGCCTGGAAGTAAACTGTTTGCCCATGCCTGATCTGTCTGCCAGTCGTCTCTGATATCGATGGAAGAAGGCGTGCGCTGGAATATATAAAGTTCTTTCGATTGTTTGCCCAACGCAGGAACTGCCTGAACTGCTGTTGCGCCGGTGCCAATGATACCGACAACCTTATCATTCAGGTTGGCAAGATCTTGACCGGTATAGTCGTAGTCCCAGCGAGAGGTGTGGAACGAGTGGCCCTGATAGGATTCTATGCCCTCAATTCGGGCCAACTTCGGCTTGGAAAGTGTTCCGTTTGCGCAAATCACAAATTTTGCTTTCATGGTGTCGCCCTGGTCTGTTTTCAGACACCATGTTTTCTCGTCTTCAAGCCAGGTGGTGGAAATCACCGTTGTTTGAAAAACGGCTAAATCATAAAGGTTGTATTTTTTGGCTATTGCCTTGCAATGATTAAGGATTTCATCACCTCGGGAATAGTGATGCTTGGGAACATAATCAAGTTCATCTAGCAACGGCAGATAATCATAGGAAACGACATCGCAGGCGACCCCAGGGTATCGATTCCAGTACCAGGTGCCACCTACATCTGAGCCACGTTCGACAATTCGGACACTTTCAATACCGCGTTCCCGCAATCGAGCAGAAGTTAGCAGGGCAGAAAATCCGCCGCCAATGAAAAGAACTTCTACAGAGTCGTTGATCGGTGCTCGGTCACTAATTTTTGTGACATAGGGGTCCTCAGCATACTTTTCCAGATCCCCAGAAAGGTCGGAGGTAAATTGGGACGTGCCCTCTGGCCTTAATTTCAATCTAAGGTCGCGTTCATCTGCAAACTTCTGTTTGATTTCGTCGTAATACGCCTGTTCGTGCTTCATGATCTTGCCAATCCTGATATCCTCATGCAGACAATCTAGAGAGAGTGGGTCAGTAAATCAAGTGCAGCGTTTTCACAGAGGACCAGGATTGACTGGCTGTGCACCAGGATATTGCATGGCTGAGGGGTATGACTGGGCTCTTACAGGCGGGCCAAGTGGGTATTGACGTTACCTGGATCAGTTTCAACAACGCTGCTAAGTGAAGAGCGAAGAATGAACACCTACGAAATGCCAATAGGTAGGACTAATGCATCGTAGCGGGCAGTCAGTTTTGTCCTTAGATGCAGGTCTAGGGTTCGAGATTAATGCTGGGATTTTCCGTCAGCCAGGTTGCATGGGTGGGGTCAGAGGTCACTGTTGATTTCCTCAGAATGTAATTAACTGGGGTGTTTCCAGGCGTAGCTGGTCAATCTTACTTTTTTCAAAGATTAAGAAGGTACAGTCGGTAGTGCAGCGAATGGGGGCGGTATTCGATGCTAAAAAAGGTCGCCAGCCAAAATCAATCCCAGGCTTCAAATTCGGCCCGGTCAGGGACCAGTAGTGCTATGTTCATCAGGCGGAGCATTTGTTCTACAACATCACGCTCACCGACAAGGTTGAGTTTGTTTTTAGTAAGTCCACCTATCCCAAACATTAAGTAATAAAGGGGAAATTCAATGTGGTTAATTAATGAACCGTCTTTTTCCTTACTGTCGAGTAAAACCAGGGTATGAAATTCGGTAATACCGGATCGAAGAACCCCCTTAAGGATTCCTCGGGGCTACCCGAACAGAATGTTCTGGTTTGCACACTGCATCAGTCGGCAGCCAGATGCAGGTGTAGATAGTTTTTCTGCGATCATAATTTCATACTCTTATTAGGGTTGATTGTACTGATTAAGTGATTCTCAAAAAAGGGCAGGTAAAACGCAGCCAGAGAGTGGGTTAAGGGGTATGCATTTTCTTCTCAAATGCTCGAGCGCCGATCTGATCGCAATGGCAACTGGAGATGATAATCGTTGGCATGGATTCGACCTTATCCTGATAACCCCTTACAATTGGCGGCAGAAATTGAATTTTCGAGGGTAGTATGGCAGAACAGGTTCTATTGGCTTCAGCAGAAAGGCAGCTGTTTGTTGACACACTCAGGAGGTTCCTCGAAGCCGAGGTTTCTCCTTATTATGATGCGTGGGAAGAGGCCGGTATTTGGCCTCGAAGCCTATGGCATAAACTGGGCGAGAACGGCTTTTTGTGTGTAGACCAGGCGACTGAATATGGTGGCTTTGGTGTCTCGTTTGAACTCAGTTGCGCTATTGTAGATGAGGTGTCCAGAGCGGGTTTTGCCGCTCTGGCTAGTTCTATTTCGGTCCACTCCGATATTGTCGCGCCTTATATTCTCAATCTGGGAACGGAGAGCCAGAAGCAGACGTGGCTGCCTAAAATGGCTACAGGGGAAGTGATAGGTGCCATTGGTATGACTGAACCAGGTGCTGGCAGCGACCTGCAAAGCATAAAAATGACGGCATCAAAGGATGGTGATGGCTATCGAATTAATGGTCAGAAGACTTTCATCTCTAATGGTCAGCATTGCGATATGATCATTCTGGCAACCAAGACAGATGCGAATCTTGGCGCCAGAGGTATGACCCTGTTTATCGTCGACTGTAATAAGCCAGGGTTTAACAGAGGCCGAAACCTGGAGAAAATGGGGCTTCATAGCGGAGATACATCGGAGCTGTTTGTTGACGACGTTCTGGTTTCCGGAGAAGATATTTTAGGCGGCGAAGGCAAAGGGTTCAGCAATATGATGAATGAGTTGCCTCGTGAACGATTGATCTTGGGGGTCGGTTGTGTCGGCGCAGCCCAGGGTGCTTTTGACTTGGCTGTTGACTATGTGTCTCAGCGTCAGGTTTTTGGGCAGGCAATTGCTTCCTTCCAGAATACCCGCTATAAGTTAGCAGAGCTAAAAACCAGTATAGAGCTCAATCGGGCACTATCTGAAAAATATATCCAGCAGTTTATTAAAGGAGAACTGACTTCCGCCGAAGCATCAATGCTCAAGCTGGCTGCTAGCGAAATGCAAGGTGATGTGGTCGATCAATGTCTTCAGATGTTTGGGGGCTATGGTTATATGAAGGAATATCGTATTTCCAGAGCCTATGTGGATGCGCGTATTCAACGCATTTATGGGGGAACGTCGGAAATCATGAAGGAATTGATATCCAGAAGTATCGTCGATGTGCGATAGAGTTCCCTGCCTCTGAAAAGGGGTGTTCAATGACGCAGAATAACGATAACCGGAGCAAAGCCGAGACAGGTTAGTCGATCTGAAACAGGACCACTTGCCTCGGTATCTGAAATAAGTAAGGAAAATCACGTGAATGTAAATATTGGAAATTTGTTGACCCGCAGAGCGGCATTGAACCCAGAACGAGAAGCTTATGTTGATGGTAACTCGGGTGTCCGGTTGACCTTTCGAGAACTTAACCTCAGGTCAAATCAATTGGCTAATCAGTTGCTGCTAATGGGTATTAAGAAAGGCGAGCGGGTGGCGCTGGCGTTGATGAATAGTCCTGAATTTATCGAGTCCTATATAGCAATTGTCAAGATTGGCGGTGTAGTGGTGCCGTTAAACTGGCGTCTGGTAGCAGATGAACTGGAATTTATTATTAAGGATAGTGGTACCAGAACATTGATTTATGGTGAAGAATTCCTGGATGTGGTAACGGCGTTACATGGACGCGGAGACAGAACTGATGTCAGGGATTGGCTGCAGGTTGGCGATTCTAGGGGGCTAGCGGAATTCGCTCAGGATTACTCGATATTCAGAGAACAGGGTGTCACTGAGGAACCCAAGGAAAATGCCAGTGGCGATGATCTACTCTACATTATGTATACATCTGGTACGACCGGACTACCCAAAGGGGTAGTGCATAGCCATACCACCTCGTTCTGGGCCTTGCTGACGTTTGCTGCAAGTTGTGATTTGCGTGAGTCTGATCGCTATCTTGCCGCCCTGCCGCTGTTCCATGTGGGCTCACTAATACCGATCACATTGAACCTGTATCGTGGTGTTACCAGCATTGTCATGCGCGAATTTGACCCCCTGAATGCCTGGCAGCTAATCGCCGATGAAAAGGTAACCACGTCATTGCTGGTTCCTGCGATGCTGAATTTTATGATCCAGGTGCCTTTTCAGGAATTGAACTATGAATCTATCAGATGGATTCAAAGCGGTGCCTCTCCTTTGCCGGTTAGTCTGATTCAGGGTTATGCAGATCTCGGAATTGAAATCCACCAGATTTATGGCTTGACTGAGACCTGTGGTCCTGCCTGTGTAATCAGCGCTGAGCATGCCCTCAAAAAAGTGGGCTCAACCGGTAAAGCTTTCTTTCACAGTGACGTTCGAGTCGTAGATGAACAGGGAGAGGATTGTGTCCCGGATGCACAGGGTGAAGTCTGGGTTCGTGGCGGCCATGTCATGTTGCGCTATTGGAACCGGCCTGAGGCAACCTCAGAAACCATCACCCAGGACGGTTGGCTGCGGACAGGCGATATTGCTACAGTGGATGAGGAGGGCTTTGTTTATATCCAGGATCGAATCAAGGATATGATTATCTCCGGCGGGGAAAACGTTTATCCAGCTGAAATTGAAAATGTGGTTTTGACCCACCCCTTTGTATCCGAGGTTGCTGTGATTGGTCAGCCCAGTGAGCGCTGGGGCGAATCTCCACTGGCAGTGGTGGTTAAAGGCGACCAGGGTCTGAGCGAGGAAAACGTTTTGGCGCACTGTGATGGTAAACTGGCTCGTTTTAAGTTACCTAAGGCAGTCGTGTTTATTGATGAGCTTCCCCGTAATGCCAATGGTAAGGTCTTGAAGCGAATCCTGAGAGAGCAGTTTCCTGGACCAGCTGCAGTTTGAATGAATGAGAAGACAATATAATACAATACAGGGATTCACCTTTTACGGTTTTTGGTCAGGATTTCAGAAGCAGGCTATTCAGCATTTTTAGGCTCTGGCATTAAGCATATTAATGTCATCGTTGAAAAAAACATTAAATGTTATATTGCCGGACAGGAACGGTTTAATGGTTGATTCCTGGATAAGCAAGTGCGAACACGTTGATAGAAGAGCTTGTGCTTGATCATAGGAGTAAGAGTTGGTGAAAAAGGTAACCTGGAAACTGTGCTGCCTGTTGCTGATCGTTTTTTTTGGGGTGACTCCGGTTAAGGCATTGCTGGTTGATATTGCCGAAGGACAGACAATCACCTTACAAAGGCTAGAAGCCCAGATTAAAATTGATGGGTTCCTGGATGACGAAGCCTGGAAACACCTGCCATCTTACGACGAATTTGTTATTACTGACCCTGATACCCTGGGCCAGCCTAAGCACGCCACTCTGGTCAAGATGTTCTATGATGAATCCGGGCTTTATTTCGGTATTCAGCTAAATCAGCCCGTGGATACTTTACTGGCCAGGTTATCAGGCAGAGATGATCGGCAGATAAAGCGTGATCGGGTTGGTATAGTTCTGGATACATCTGGGGAAGGCCGATACGGCTATTGGTTTGGAATGGGTTTGGGTGACTCTCAGATGGATGGCACGCTGCTGCCTGAAAAACAGTTTTCCAGCGACTGGGACGGCGCGTGGCAGGGGGCAACACAGAAAACTCAGCATGGCTGGTCGGCTGAATTCCACATACCCTGGGGCATCGTGTCGATGCCAAAAGTTGATGGAGAACGTCGCCTAGGGATGTCACTGGAGCGAGCAGTTGCTTATTTGGATGAGCGTTGGAGCTGGCCTGGATTGCCTTATACGGTACCCAAATTCATCTCGGAATTGCAAAGTCTGGAAGTCAATGATGTGGCACCCAAGCAGCAATACAGTATTTTCCCGTTTGTTGCGATTACAGCTGATGGTATAGATGATGAAATGGATTATCGGTTTGGCTCTGATTTTTTCTGGAGGCCATTAACCAATCTTCAGTTGACAGCGACGATCTACCCAGATTTTGGGGCAGCAGAATCGGATGATGTGGTCATCAATTTATCTGCAACAGAAACTTTTTTCCCTGAAAAGCGATTGTTTTTTCTTGAAGGGCAACAGATCTTCACAGCTTCCCCCCGGGCAGATACGCGAGGCCAAGGTGTGGGCACTACAGGAGCACCCTATACGCTGGTCAATACACGTCGAATTGGTGGCAAACCTGTTGCGCCAGACGTTGAGCTGGGTAGTGCCATAAGAACGAAGGACCTCATTGAGCCGAATGAACTTCTTGGGGCAGTAAAGTTAACAGGGCAAAATGGCAATATTCGTTATGGCGTTTTAGCAGCATTTGAAGATGATCCCACGTTTTTAGTTTCAGCTGGAGTTGAAGATTACGTCGTCGGCGGTACTGGCAGCCAATACGGAATTGCCAGGCTATTGATCGAAGATGATCCAGGGGGCGCATACAAGGCCGTGGGCATACTTTCGACCGCAGTGCTGCATGATGATGGCGATGCGGTGGTGCACGGTGTGGATGGTCACTACATGACCAGCAATGGCAAACTAAAAGTAGATGGCCAGGTATTCAGCTCTGACAAGGATGGTGTTAAACGAGGTTATGGTGGATTTATCGATTTTGAGTACGCGTTCCGCCAGGGTCTTAATCAGCGTTTAGGTATTGAGTATTTTGATGAGCACATCGATGTTAATGATCTGGGTTATCTGGAAAGAAATGACAGCTTTCGAATAAGGACCGCGCATACTCGAACTTCATCAAATTTAAGTTGGGCTAGGTCCAACCAGTTTGATGTACGAGGCTTTGTACAGAAAAACAGTGCTGGTTTGTTTACCGGTGGCAGCATGCATGTGTCGAATCGCAGTGTATTGCATAACTTGAATCAGGTAGTACTGCGGATTAGCCAATTCTTCAAAAGTTTTGATGACCTTAATAGTTTTGGCAATGGCGCTTATCGAATAAAAGATCGAACTCATTTGAGTCTGGGTTGGGCATCAGATCGGTCTAAACCCTTCAGCTTCGGCGGCAGTGTGGGCTCTATGAGTGAGGAACTGGGCGGTAACAGCTACTCCTACAATGCTTATATGTCATGGCGCCCGGACGATCGGCTCGCTTTCGACCTGATGTTTCATGTTCTCGATAGAGATGGCTGGCTATTGCATCAGGATGGCAGGAATATGGCGACCTTTACCGCTGATCAAATCTTGCCTGGCATTTCGTTAGAGTATTTTATCAGTGCTAAACAGCAATTGAAGTTTGTGATTCAGGGGGTTGGTATAAAGGCCTGGGGAAAAGATCATTACCGGATACCGGAAGTGGCTGGTCATCTGCTGCCGGTTGAACAGACAAATGGATCTAATCACGATTTTTCGGTTTCTCAGGTCAGTTTGCAACTACGTTATCGATGGGAAATAGCACCGCTTTCTGATCTATTCCTGGTTTACACCCGGCAATCGAATATGGCAGGGTTGTTAGGTGAGCAGGATTATTCAGAGATTTTCCAACGTAGTTATCATAATCCGGTAACCGATGCACTTGTAATGAAATTACGCTATAGGTTTGGTTCTTAGTCTGGCCTTGATGGTTTCTGCCAGGCCGTTTTTTTCTTTGAACGGCAGGTTTCAGGGGCCTTTTTCTGACCTGATTTTTTCAATCAGGTGATCAACCACTTCAAGCATACGATTGGGCCCGACGTCGACCGTCATGCCTACTTTATATTTTCCGTGGACCACCAGAGTTGGTACAGATGATATCTTAAACCGTCTTGACAGTTGGTCTGCCAGACCTACTTGGCCACTGACAGCAGGTGAATTAAAGGTGCTGGTGTAAGTCTGGTGAGGTAAGTCATCGTCAGCAAAATAGTCGGCCAGGCTTTCAACACGATTGAAAATTTTACCCTTGTCGTGGATGGCGACAAACGATGACCTGTGTCGCTGCTCTGTTTGCTTGAGTTGTTCCAGGGTGTAGTAATGCTTGCCTAACAGTCGCCAGTTTTCGTTACCCACTAACGGTGATCTAATGAACCGGACCTGGTCTTTTCGATCTTTTACCCAGTCTGCCAGGGTGTCATCGAAGTTATAGCAATGGATGCAGCCGTATGAGAAAAACTCCATTACCTCAACTCTTTCACCTCTTATTCGTCGTGGACTTTCTACCACAGAGTAATGTTTGCCCTCTGTGAAAATACCCTGGGCTGATTCATCTGTGGTGCTCAAGACTAATAGATATACTAGGCTCCCCAGAGCCGCCAGACCGATGCTTAGTGCAGCAAGTTTCTGTTTGCGTAAGAACGAAGATCGTTTTGCCATAGTAATTGTCCTGAACCTGTCTTTTGATTATAGTCACAGTGGCATATGATTTGGCTATAGTTAGAGGAAGAATCAATGGAAGTATTAGCTAAGAACCAAGATATAATTGAACAATCTCTGGAACGGGCAGCCGAAGTCATGGATGATTTTTCAGGGGCTGTCTACAAGCGATACTTTGATCTGCAACCTGATGCAGAAGATCTCATGTCACATTTAGATGATATTGTAAGAGGTAAAATGGTTGCTGAAATTATCAGGTTACTCTTTGTTGAGGATTATCACCAAGAAGCAGACTACCTGCGATTTGAGACAAAGACCCACGCCGATTCGTATTTTGTAAAAGAGGATATGTACCCGGATCTCCTTACCGCTGTAGTTGCTTCAGTAAAAGAGGGTGCAGGAGATATCTGGGAAGCCAGCGTTGCCCAGGCCTGGCAGAAAAAACAAGAGGATCTACTGGCAGCGCTTCGATTTCATATAGTACCAGTTTAGCTAATTCAGCGCATTTCCTTGATCCATATGCATGGGTTAATGGCGTTGCTTGAAATTTAAATTCGTTCTAGTGTCAAGTGGGGTTCACTTGGTGCTACACATTAAGGAAAAATTATGACTAGAATGCCAGCACTTAGTTTGGCTGCAGTACCCGGAAGGCGTCTTGCAACGATAGCATTAGCGCAGGAAATAGAAAAAAGAGGTTTCTCGGGTATTTTTGGCCCCAGCCTTGGCGATTCCCTGGCGCTTTGCCAGGCCCTGGCCCATGCCACCAACGAGATTGAATTTGGTACCAGCATTATGCCAATTTATTTCAGGCAACTGGTCGATTTTGCGAGTACCGTGTCGTTTATACATGAGGTATCAGGCGGACGGTTCAAGTTCGGAATTGGTGTCAGCCATGCGCCAGCGCTAAAGCAGCGTGGCTTGGATGGGGGTAAGCCGTTATCGGATACCCGGGAATTTGTGGCCCAGTTGAAAGAGGTGCCCCGGGCGGGTGAGTTACCGCCTATTGTTCTGGCAACATTAAGAACGAAGATGATTGCTTTAGCGGAAGAAATAGCCGGAGGGATGGTATTCGCCAATGGTGTAAGGTCACATATGGCGCAGTCTCTTTCAGTCATATCAGAGTCAACACGCAGTAGTGATTTCTTTATAGGTGATATGATTCCTACTTGTATCAACGACGATATTGAAGCGGCCAAAGCGATCAATAGAAGAACCTTGACTTCCTATGCGATGCTGCCAAATTACCGCAATTACTGGAAAGAAGCCGGTTACGTTGACGAGATGAACGGAATAGAAAAAGCGTTGGAGGCTGGAGACCGCGACAAGATTCCCCACTTTCTGACCGATAGATGGCTGGCAGATACCACTTTGTTTGGTAGTGCAACCCAGGTTCGGGATGGCCTGGAAGCCTGGTTTGATGCCGGTATTAAGACGCCGATTCTGGTCCCTTCGTCAGCTAATGGGGGCCAGATGATCGCCTTTGAGGAATTATTTTCGATCTTTTAGCGCTGCACTATGGGCTGGGCTCCTTTTACGAATGATTTCTGTTCTTCTCCTTCGAGCATCGTCTTAGGGGGTGCAGGTACTTTAATGCCATTCTGACAGGCAGGACCTGTTTTCATCTGCCCCAGCCAGTTTTCCAGGTTTTCCAGACCATCGCGTGATACCCCGGATCAGCGGTATGTTCTGACCCAGCACCAGTTAGCGTGATCAGCAATCGAGTATTCCTCTACAAGCCATTGCCTGTCCTCCAGGCCTTGATCAAGCACCTCAAACAGGCGCCGGGTTTTATGCTAGTACCGGTCGATTGCAGGTTGTATTTTTCCGGGAAGTATCTGAAGAAAACGTTGGCCTGGCTCATCATGGGTCCAATCCCCGCCATTTGAAACATCAGCCATTGCATTACGCTATGTCTGGCTGGCCCAGAGCTGGGAAGCAGCCGCCCTGTCTTTTCGGTTAAATAAATCATGATTGCGCCAGATTCAAAGACTGTTAGATCATCATTTTCACTGTCCTTAATGACAGGAATTTTATCATTAGGGTTCATGGCCAGAAACTGCGGTGTTTTCTGATCATTAGCAGATAGGTTCGTGGGGAATACCTCGTAAGGGGTGTCAAGTTCTTCCAGCGTAACGACAACTTTGTGGCCATTGGGCGTAGCAGACGTGTAGAGTTCAATCATATCTGGCGCCAGTATATGAGAATTTTATGGTCAAGCCTAAAAATATAGGGTTATCCCTTGCTGTTGTTAAGCCTGCCCGGTGTGGTTGTAAAGTTCAGGCGTTCTTTTCAGGTTAAGGTTACCAGCGATAGTTTCAGTTCCAGGATTAATTGATTGCGTTGATCTCGCAGCCAGGGCCCATTGACATCGCGCTAGCTGATCGAGACACTAGCCAGACAACACGGGAAAGCATTGCTCGGCATTGAAAATGCTGTTCTTGTGTGGATCGCCACGAGGGTCTGTGTGGGTCGATGTTAGTTGGATATTGTGACATAGCCATATTTACCCGGAACTACAATTTATTAAAACTGTTTGAAGAGCATAAAAAGCAATGTCGGACAGCAATACATTCGAAAAAATCTATCCCAGGCCCTTAACGGGTGACGAGGTAAATCAAATGCCATCGGCATTGGTACCTTCGCGCTCATCCCTTAAAGGAAGGTATGTTGTACTCGAACCCCAAAATGCAGCCGTACACGCCAGTGATCTGTATCATGCATCGCATGACTCTGATGCAGGCTTACGTATCTGGGACTACATGGTCTACGGACCCTGGCCGGACGAGGACTCGTTTAAAGTCAATATGCGCCAGCAATCGGCTAGTTTTGAAACCATTTTTTATGCCATACGGGCATTGGATTCAGGTCGATATAGTGGTCAGGCCGGTTTTCTCGATATCAACCCGCTAATGGGTGTGATCGAAATTGGCCATATCTGGTTTGCGCCAACGCTGCAGCGAACTCGAGCGGCAACCGAGGCGCTTTACCTGATGATTAGTCATGCGATGGATGATCTTGATTATCGGCGTATACACTGGCGTTGCAATGCTCTAAATGAAAAATCACGGCATGCCGCCCGTCGCCTCGGATTTCGCTTCGAAGGTGTTTTTTACAATCATATGATTTTCAAAGGCAAGAGTCGGGATACCGCCTGGTACTCGATTCTTGATGATGAATGGCCAGAAGTACGTGGTAATTTTGAAACCTGGTTACACGCTGATAATTTTGATGCCAATGGTCTGGCAAAGACTTCCCTGACTGAATTGATGCAAGAACGTTCGTCCAGTCAGCGTGGTGGAGGTATTTAGGATCAGGACAGAAGCTGCACTTGCTGGTATTACAACCGATTGAATGAGAACACTCGTTTCAAGCGTCGCCCGGGCACTATTCTGGAGGGACTTGAAAGTGCATGCTTGGTAAAACCGGGCAGAAGTGGCCTAGCCGATCAATCCGGTAAACCAAGGACACGTTTAGCGATGATATTACGTTGCACCTCGTTGGAACCGCGAGCGATAGAGCGCCGCTTGACGCTGAAATAGTGGCGTGTTGCTGCGATTTCTGCTTCTGTAAAGCCTTCACCTTCCCAGCCGAGTCCCTGAAATCCGCGAAGCAAGGCCTTGATGTTGGCATCTTCCTTTTCCAATTCGGCTGTCACCAGTTCCATGATGGAGCTTTGTGGACCGGGTGTTTGACCGTCTACTGATTCAGCGACTATACGGCTCTGGGTCAGGCGGTAGGCCTTGTCGCGCATCTCATGAAGGATAATCTGGTTGGTAAGAGCGCTGTCGGCGCCGTAAGTCTTGATGAGTTGCAGAAAAGGATTTTTCAATGGGGCGGTTTTAACCGCTCCTCCCATCAGTATCCTTATACCCGAGCGTTCATGTTGTAACAGCCTCTTACCGATTGCCCAGCCACGGTTCTTTGGGCCAACAAGGTCGTCCTTTCGTGCGATGGCATTGTCGAAGAATGTTTCACAGAAAGGAGAGTCACCGCTGATTAAGCGAATAGGGCGTGTCGTTACACCGGGCTGGTCCATATCAAGCAGCAGCAGGCTGATGCCTTCATGCTTAGGCGCATTGGGGTCGGTCCTGGCCAGACAGAACATCCAGTCCGAACGATCAGCACCGGAGGTCCAGATTTTCTGACCATTGATAATAAAATTATCCTTATCTGCAACAGCACGGGTCTGCAGGCTGGCCAGATCTGAACCAGCGTTGGGTTCACTGTAACCCTGACACCAGCGTATTTCACCGCGAGCGATAGGTGGCAGGTGGCGTTGTTTTTGATCAGCTGTGCCGAATTCGTTGAGTGTGGGTCCGATCAGGCCGATGCCCATGCCTTGCAGAGGGGATCTCGCATTGATGCGGCGCATTTCTTCGAGCAGGATCAGGTATTCGTCTTTGCTGAGACCGGCACCCCCATACTGCTTCGGCCACATTGGTACTGTATAGCCTTTTCCTGCGCACAGATCGAGCCAGCGCTTTGCGTCCACATCCTTGACAGCTAACTTCTTGCCGCCAACCGGAACACCCCCGGGCCCCTTGATGCTTTGTGGGCAGTTTTGGTCCAGCCATGCTCTTGCCTTTGTGCGGAATTCCTCGAGTGCTGTCATTGTCAAAAGCCTCACTGATGGAGGTCGTAGCTTGCCGGGGGATGGTCACGCGAGTCAACCTGTTATGACACCAGGTGACGGCCTGAAGGTGTGGTGACATAACACCTTCCGGCCCCATTTAGAATCCGGAGAATAATTTTAGCTGGCAACGATCGATGGCCATTAACCTTTGCCCCACCTGGAGCCAGGCCAGCCAGCAGTGACCGGATATAGGGTGTTGTGAGGTACTACCAATGCCACTCCCGCGGATGACGGTGGGCATAGACATTTATCGAAAACAAGCGGTGATGAGAGCGTTTTCAGATTGGAGCAGGGTGATTGTAAAGGGCTATCGGAAAGGATTTTACTAACTTTCTTTGACTTGCCAGTTTCGGCTAATGGCCTAGAATGGATCCCAGGGTTGCGGGTTAGCTGTGACTATACAACGTAGGGGAAGGGTCCATGGGTGAGATCACCAGACGAGATTTTGTCAACGGAACGCTGCTAGCTGCTGGAACTTCTGTGCTGCCCTTTGCTGCGACCAGCCAATTTGCTATGGCCACCCTGGATTCATCCTACTACCCTCCTGCGCTCACAGGTCTCAGGGGGAGTCACCCCGGATCAAATGAATCCGCCCACGCCCGGGCCTGGAATCAACGCTCGAACTGGGGCGCCACCACCAGGTTGAGAGAAACCTACGATCTGGTTGTTGTTGGTGGAGGAATCAGCGGCTTATCAGCGGCTTATTTCTATCAGCAGAAGTATGGCAAAGACAAGCGGGTGCTAATCCTCGATAATCATGATGATTTTGGCGGGCATGCAAAGCGTAATGAACACGTGATTAATGGTCAGTTACGCTTAAGCTATGGCGGTTCACAGACACTGGTCGAACCCCTGCATGCGGATAAAGTAGTCCATAATCTGCTGAAAGATATTGGTGTCGATCTGAATCGCTTTAAAACAGCCTATGACACTGGTTTCTATGAAAGGAATAATCTGGGTGCGGTTACTTACTTTAATAAAGAAATATTTGGTCAGGATAAGGTCGTCAGGCACCCTTTTTGCAATTATCCAAATTACGTTGAGGGGTTATTGGGTGCAAAGATATCCAACGAGGAAGCTGCACAGCAGGCGCCGTTAAGCGATGCAGGCAGAAAACAGTTAGTTCGTGTGCTGAATGGCTCAGTGCAGGCCATAAAAGTGCCAAAAGAGAAATTAAAGAACTACATTGAGACTCACTCCTACTTTGATTACCTGAAGAATACCCTGGGTGTTGATGACCCCGGCGTGTTGAGAATGGCCCGACATTCAGGCCTGGACTGGGCAAGTTCGGGCGCAGATCTCATGAGTATTGGCGATGCTAAACGCAGTGGGGCGATGGGTTTTGTGAAGAAAGCGGTATACGATAAAGACAACCCCTACATTCATCATTTCCCCGATGGCAATGCCAGTATTGCACGTGCTTTGGTGAAAAAAATGATTCCTGATATAGGTACAGGCCATAGCGCTGAAGCGCTTGTATTATCAAAGTTTAATTATGCAGAACTGGATAAATCCAGCAACGCAGTGCGGGTGAGGTTAAACAGCACTGCAGTTGACATCTACCATGGGGGTGAGCCGGAAAATTCGAGCGATGTTGTTGTCAATTACATCAATGACAACCGCTCGTACCAGGTAAAAGCCGCCGGTGTGGTGATGGCCTGTTACAACATGATTATTCCGCATATTGTTTCCGATCTTCCAGAAGATCAAGCTGCGGCGCTAAGGCTGCAGTCTAAGAGTCCATTGCAATACACTACAGTGGGTTTAAGAAATTGGAGGGCTATTAAGGAAATGGAAATTGGCATGGCCATGTCACCTGGTAATATGCATCAGGCAGTTTTGATGGACTTCCCGGTTAGCATGGGTGGCTATGAGTACACCAGGACCCCTGATGACCCTTGCGTCATTCAGATGATCAGCTGCCCCTATGGCGAAACTGTTGGCGCCCCCAGGCTTGAGCAGTTTCGTGAAGCTAGATTCAAAATGCTGGGTTTGAAATTCAAAGATTATGAGCTGGAGATCAGGGCTCACCTGCATGGTATGTTGCCGAGGGCATTGTTTGATTTTGACAGGGATGTTGCGAGTATTACCGTCAATCGATGGGCGCATGGCTACACTATTGCTGGACCTGGAGACTCAACAAGAATAGGGCGGCAGCCATTTGGCCGTATTACCGTAGCCAATACTGACTCAGCCGCGGGTTCTGATGCGATATACGCCATGATGATGGCCCACAGGGCAATCAAGGAATTGGGTTAAATTCGAGAGCACCACCGGGATGCTGGTGACTTACAATAGCCGCCGGGTAACGGACTTTTTATTGATAGTAGTGGGTGTGTTGAAGCAAACCAGAAACGGCTGGTGAAGCTCAGTGGCAAATAAACCAGGTTGATGCCTGCCTGCTCACCTTGTTTCGCTCACCTGTATACTGCTTGCCTGCCGAATGCAGTAGCCTGCAGTCTAGCGTTAGTAATTGAAGCTGCCTTTCAGGTTGAGTTTGCCAGAAATCGTTTCAGTTCCTGGATAAATTGATCAAACTGATCGTGATGAAGCCAGTGGCCAGCCTGATCAATATTAAGGGCCGTTAAATGCTTAAAATGACTCGCTGTTTCATCTTGTCCGATACGATGTTCAAAACCTTGCCTGGCATTCATGAGCAGAGCAGGACAATTTATTTGTTGCCAAAGCTCGATCATGTCATGGGTAGATAACCGGCTTGATGGCTGCGAATGAGTATAGTTATCAAACTTCCAACTGAAACTACCGTCTTCATTTTGATTGGTGCCGTGGGCGGTCAGGTGGTGCGCTCGTTGTTCAGATAAATGCGGGTTAGATGTCATCAGTCTTTGCAAAGCAGAGGCAAAGTCTGGATAGCGTTTCGGTATTCTACCGGCGAGACTACGAGTGTCTTGAGCCCACTGCCGCAGCGTAGCTGAAATGGAACCCGGCTGCGGTAAATTCTGCCAATAGATTCCGACACCTTCAATGGAAGTCAGACTTAAGGTTTTCTCTGGGAACAAACTGGCAAATATACTGGCCACCGTACCCCCCATGGAATGGCCAACAATATGGCAAGGGGACAAGCCTCGCTGATCCACTAATTGGGCAATGTCGAAAACATAATCCAGGAGGTTGTAGGCTGATCCCCGATTCCATTCGGAATCGCCATGGCCACGCAGGTCAGGTGTGACCACATGATAATCCGTCTTTAAGACTTCAGCCGTCCAATCCCAGTTGTGGCAGTGATCCTGAATACCGTGAACGAGTAGAACAGTTGGCTTAGCAGGATTGCCCCAATCCAGGTAATGCATCCGTAATCTCTGCGAGTAGTAGGTTTGTGATGCTGGCGCTGAATTGGCGTGAAACATGGCACTCTCGAATTTTCTTAAGGGGTAGTTGACTGATAACGCTTCGCTAGTGCCTGTATCCGTATAAAAAGGAAATCCCAGATAAGGAAATGACTTAGTGCAAGTGCAGTAAGCGCTGGATTCTATCCTTATCCTAGGTTAAGTAAAAGTGAACAATCTGGCATAAAACCCGGGCTGATGCTGAATTATCTGGTTGGACTCAGCTATCTGAGCAGGGTGGCATCGTAAATCAGGTGGTCTTTCACGGGTTAGCGCACGGAAGGCATTTCAGGGCTTTATTTTTAAAAAAGCATGACTAAAAATTATCTACCGTAATCCTCTGATTTTAGTCATCTTATTGAAAAATAGGTTGGGGTCAGTGGTCGAAATTCGAGCCCGAGAAGTCATTTTCACTTATTATGTGTGGATATTCAAAGGATTACTGTTAAGTTATGCACATCTGACCCCATATATTGAAAGAATCTGAATAAGTTCATAAATCAAACTTAGGAGTCTATATAAGTTATTGATTTTTAATAATTTATTATAAATTGGTTAAAATTTGATCAATAACATAATAGCAGGATTGTTGCAGGGTTTGGCGTGTATTAGAGAAGTTATCACCAGAGTTATCCACAGATTTTGTGGAAAACATTAATCTAATCTTTAAATGTACAAGTATAGGGCTATTACAAGTTGGTGATCACTAACATTTTTATTCATAAAGCGGTTCAGTTGGGCTTTTATACTGCCATATCGCAGTATAGTGATAACCGATCCAGAAGATGATAACGGATGAAATCATGCCCGGTATCAGGGCATTTAGTGAACCAAACTGGCCAATCACAAAACCGAGCACGAGAGAGCCAACCGGTGCTGCACTCATCAGGCCCAGAGTATAAACCGACATCAACCGGGAACGGTATTCAGGCAGGGCAATTTCTTGCACCATCAGCCGCGATGTGGTGTTTGTTACACCCATATTAAAGCCCCAGTAAGCAGCGGCGAACCAGAATACGCTGATATGAGGTTGGATCCAAATGAGCAGAAGTACAAAGATTCTACTGAGTTGCATGATTAAATAGAGTCTTCCTGGCCTGGCCAATGGCATAAATCGCAGCAGTCCAAAATTTGCAATCAGCGAACCAAAGTAGAAGATGACCGTGATGTTTGCCAAGAGCAGGGCATCACCCTGGTATACCCGACTGATGATAAAAGGAATGGCGACCAGCCAGGCACCTGCATTAAAGAAACTGGAAAAAAAGTTGAGAGCGACCAGGTCTCTGGCCAATTTGAAGCGCCAGGTATAGAGTAGACCATTTTTGATGGTAGACAGCATAGACGCTGTAGGCGCCTCATCCAGATGCTGGGTCGTCTCGGCTTTGCTGCTTTGTTTGACAACGGGGTATTTGGGTAAGCCCAGGAGAGCAATGGCACCAATGACAAAAAAGACTGCCTGGAAGATTAGAATATTGAATAAACCCACGCTTTCTATCTCTCCTGCAACCCGGGTACCGATCATAGTTGCTACCGATCCTATTCCAGTAGAAAGACCGATAGCATATTGAAGCCTGGACTTTGCGACCCTATTCAATATGGTATTTCGGGCCGGGTTAGACGCGCTGTTGAGAAGATTAGCGCTTAGCGCAAATACGATGACGCTGGCTAATCCTAACTGGCCATAAGAGATGATGACGACAAGGCATAGTGGTGGAATGGCGCTGAGCAGATGCGTCTGGATCAGGAGTTGTCTGCCGTCTACCCGATCGCCGATGAAGCCACCCCATAGCATGAATACTAATCCGGGAATACCGATCAATAACTGTACCAGGCCGACAGTTTCGGGGGATTGCTCGAGTACACCCACAAGAATCCAGATAACCAGCAGTTGTTGGATGCTGAAGCTACCCATCCACAGGGCATTGCTGAGATTGTACCAGGTCAGGTGGTAATTGCCGGCTGCGTCAGAGTTTGTTGCTGAAGAAGTCACTTAAGCATGATAACTTATTTGCCTGCCGTAGGGGTTAATCTGAAAGATTGTTATTTTGTTTTCCGTTTATTCAAGAAACAGCCATAATGCCGTACCTGTTAACAGGCCTTCCGGAGAGTTGAACTTGCCTTCTTTTGTTGTCCGTTGTCATAGTGCCCCTGTTGAGCCCAAGCGGTTTTTGGCATCTATTGGCAGCCCAGGGCATGTTGAATTTATTGCCGGGATTATTACTAACGCTTTGTTTATTTCTAAAGGTCATCGCCGCGATACTCGTTTGTACTTGGTGATGGAAGATAGTAAGGATTATTCACGGACCTTACTGATCGATGGATCAAGGATAGGAAATTTAGGCGGGTTGCATGAATATGCTCTGCTTTCAGCCTGTGCAGTGGCATTAGAGGAGGCGAGTCAGCTCCATAAGGGCCAGATGATTACTGCGGCAAATGGTATTGAAGTTGAAGCCATTAGCTTTGAGTGGTTGGTAAAAAGGCTGGCTGCTGAGGGCAGCTGTTATTTGTTGGATCACAAGGGTGAGCCGGCCTCTGGCACTGAGCTCTGTGCTGATAGTGTATTTATTCTTTCAGATCATGTCCCTATGCCAAGGAAATCCTTCAATTCGATGAAAAGGCAGGGTGTCAAAACGGTTTCACTCGGTGCAACACTTTTGTTTGCGTCCCAGTGCATTACCTTGCTCCACCAATTGGTAGAATCACCGGATTAGGGGCTTTGCCTGATGCCGTAGCGGTACGGATGTTGTCAGACTGCTGCTCGACTTCAAGGCTGTTCGGGTTTATCCCGATTGTTCGATGGTTGCGTTGAGTTGTGAATTCGAAAGCATGTGTTTTTTACTCCAGTAGCAAAGTTGGTTTAGTATGGTTGCAGCAGCGGGTCGGCTGCCCGTTTTAGATTGGATAGGGATTTCTCGGTGATTCGTGAATGTTCGGTGGTCTGGTTGTTAATGCGGGATTTTTCGCCAAACTATGCACCATAAGCCCAATAAGTTTGATCCTTGGGCTTACAGGAAAGTAGGGATATGACTGACCGGCGATTGTCCCCTAAGTTGTTCCCGGGGGATACTTAGGGAATAATGCAGCGCCTTGCGTGGATCTCGTCTGCAGGGCAAGGATCAGATAAACGAGTTAACTTTTTTTATTTAATTACAGGAAAGTGAGGATATGACCGATAAGATTCGATCCATTGCCATTTTAGGTGGTACTGGAGATTTAGGTGGAGGGCTTGCCAGACAGTGGTCGCGAGCAGGGTTCCAAATACACATTGGTTCACGTACCCTGGATAAAGGTCTGGCGGCGGCCAATAAGCTGGTCACTGAATTTCCAGATCTTAATGTTACCGGTCACGATAATGTTAGTGCTGCACAACTCGCTGACCTAGTGGTCCTGACGGTGCCCTTTGCACACCAGCTCAGCACCCTTGATTCAGTCAGCCAGGCACTTGATGGCAAGGTTCTGATTGATGTCACCGTTCCTTTGGTACCTCCCAAAGTGGGTACGGTACAGTTACCGGAAGCCGGGTCTGCAGCCGAGCAGGCCCAGCAGCATTTAGGCGATAATGTCAGCGTCGTGTCTGCCTTCCAGAATGTAGGCGCTATGCACCTGCAGGAAGATCATGCAATTGCCTGTGATGTGCTGGTAACCGGTAATAAGCGGGCTGCTCGCCAGACAGTAATTGATCTGGTGCAAGCCCTTGGGCTCAAAGGCTGGCATGCAGGACCTCTGGCAAATGCGGCAGCAGCAGAAGCGATGACATCCGTGCTGATTTCCATTAATCGACACCATAAGATAGATGGGGCGGGTATTGTCATAACAGGTGAGCCGGTTACAACATGAATCTAACTTTATTTGGCGTCCCGAATATACCCATGGTTGAGCCGGGAGATAATCTGCTGGACCTGATTGATGCAGGTTTGTCGAGTATCAACGAATCATTGCAGGTCGATGATGTGATTCTGTTAGCGCAGAAAATTGTTTCCAAGGCCGAGGACCGGTATGTCGACCTAAACACAGTTTCACCCTCAGCTGACGCCCGTTCGCTGGCCCTGGAAGTAGACAAGGATCCAAGAAAGGTCCAGGTCATCTTGAATGAATCTAATGAGGTTGTTCGAAAACGACCGGGGGTTCTTATCGTTGAGCAGAATCTGGGCTTCGTTCAGGCTAATGCAGGAATAGACCAGTCTAATATCAATGTAGAGGGCGTGGATGGTGATGACCTGCTACTGTTATTGCCAATCGATCCAGATGCCAGTGCGGCTCGTCTACGCAGGGCTGTTAGCGCTAAATACGGTATTGACGTCGGCGTGATCATTAACGATTCGGTCGGTCGAGCCTGGCGCATGGGTACTGTTGGTCTGGCTATCGGCGTTTCTGGTTTTACCGCGCTGGAGGACTATATCGGGGGTACCGATTTATATGGCAGAGAATTGCTGGTTACCCAGGTTGCCGCAGCGGATGAGCTAGCGGCAGCGGCCTCTTTGATAATGGGGCAGACGACTGAAAAAACGCCAGTAGTCATCGCCCGGGGTTATTGCCCAGTCGAGCCAGAGGATGCTGAACTGCAGGGTGTACAACCACTTCTGAGGCCAAAACAGCTGGATATGTTCAGGTAGGGGATGCCATGATTGCCGCAACAAAAAGTTGCTTAGCCATTTCAGGTGGTGTTGGCGGTGCCAAACTGGTGCTTGGACTTTCTTGTCAGTTGCAGGCAGACAAGCTTACTATAGTGGCTAATACAGGCGATGACTTTGATCATCTGGGTTTTACCATTTGTCCGGACCTGGATACTGTAATGTATACCCTGGCCGACCTTGCTGACCGTGAAAGTGGCTGGGGTCAGACAGGAGAAACCTGGCAATTCCTAAGCGCGCTGGAGCAGCTGGGGGGTGACACCTGGTTCCAGTTGGGTGATAAAGACCTGGCAACACATGTTGTTAGGTCGAGTGAGCTGAACAAAGGCAAATTACTGTCACAGGTTACCCATGATCTTTGCCAGTCGCTGAACATAAAACATAAGCTTGTGCCTATGACCGATGACCGGGTTGCGACGCTTATTCACTGTCAATCCGGTGAAGTGCTGGCCTTCCAGCATTATTTTGTTCGTGATCACTGTGAGCCTGCTATCAGCGGTTACTCGTTTTCTGGAATTGACAGTGCGAACCGGTGTCCCGGGTTTAGCCGTGCCCTGCAGGATCCCGATCTGGGCGCTATTATCATTTGTCCGTCTAATCCGTTCGTCAGTGTGGCGCCGGTACTGGATCTGGACGATACAGCTGAATTGATGACGGAACATGCTGCACCGGTTATTGCCGTGTCTCCGATAGTGGCAGGTGTTGCCCTGAAGGGACCTGCTGCGAAAATGATGGCAGAATTAAACATGCCCAGTTCTGCGTTGGGTGTGGCCGAGTATTATGCAGATCGGTATCCTGGGTTGCTTGATGGCTTTGTTTTAGATCTCGCAGATGCCAGTGAAGCGATAGCAGTACAGGCGCTGGGTATGGTGCCGTTGGTTGTCAAAACAGTGATGACATCCCTGCCAGATAGGCAACAACTGGCAAAGGATGTATTGAAATTCGCCAGTGAGCTTTGCCAAGCATGAGTACCGTGGCTGTCATTCCGATTAAGCAGCTGGCCGGTGCCAAGCAACGACTGGCCAGTGTGCTTGAGCCCGGTGAACGACAGACATTGTTCAAGAGCATGGTAAAAGATGTTCTTACCGCTGTCGAAGCTTGTTCTTATATTGATGAAATATGTGTCGTTACCGGAGATTCTGCAGTTGCTGAATTGTGCCAACCCTATGCAGTGACCATCCTTCCTGAACCTGAGGATGCGGGCTTAATAGCCGCTATGACGTATGCTGCAGAGTTACTGGCAGGGAGAGGTGTAGAGAACCTGGTTTTTCTACCGGGTGATTTGCCGCTGGTATCAACAGAAGAACTGGATATTGTTTTAGATGGTATTACGATCCGGGAAAAACCGGGGGTTTGTATTGTCCCGGCTGAAGACCTGGGAGGTTCTAACTGCGTGGTTTGTTCCCCGCCGGACTGTTTACCTTTTGGTTTTGGCAAAGATAGTTTTCGTCGACATTTACGCATGGCTCGAGATAATGAGATAGAGCCGGTCATATTGAAACTTCCTGGGATTGGGCTGGATATTGATACACCTGAGGACCTGTGGCGAATGTTAGATCGACTGGCTTTAACGGGCGTAGGGTCCCATACTTACCTTTGCTGCCAGGAATTGGCTGTTGAGGAAAGACTTAGAGCGTTCTTTTCGGGGGAGAAATGAAGGTGAAGAACCAAGAATTGTTAGATCAGGTCAGTCGTGGCAATGGATTATCTGATGAAGAAGCACTCATTTTGAGTGCGGCGACGGATAACCAGGCGCTGATGGCTGTGGCGGCTTCTTTGCGGGACCAGGCCCATCAGAATTCAATATCCTACTCCAGGAAAGTATTCATTCCTCTGACCCATCTTTGCCGGGATGTCTGTCACTATTGTACTTTTGCGAAGGTCCCGAGAAAACTTAAGGCACCCTATTTAACCCCGGATGAAGTTCTCAAGATAGCTCAAGACGGGGCCCGGGCCGGCTGTAAGGAAGCTTTGTTCACCCTTGGAGATAAACCTGAAGCGCGATATTCAGCAGCGCGTCAAGGTCTTAAGCAACTAGGGCAGGATTCAACCCTGTCTTACCTGAGGGATATGGCCGAGTTGGTATTTGATGAGACTGGATTGTTTCCTCATCTGAATCCTGGTTTGTTGACGCTTAGCGAATTCAAGGAACTGCGCAAGGTATCTATATCCATGGGGATCATGCTTGAGTCAGCATCAGATCGACTCACAGAAAAGGGTATGCCGCATTATGGTTCACCGGATAAGGTTCCGGCCAGACGGCTGGAAACCATTCGATTGGCGGGGGAAGCCAATGTCCCTTTTACCTCGGGCATCCTGATTGGAATAGGTGAAACAAGACGGGAAAGAATCACTTCTCTTTTGGCGTTGAGGTCCGCCAATGAACCTTTCGGTCATATACAGGAAATTATTATTCAAAATTTCCGGGCCAAGCCTGGGACGCTTATGGCTAATGCAGAAGAGCCGGATGTAGATGAATTGTTATGGACTATCGCCATGGCCAGGCTGATTTTTGGCCCACAGATGAATATACAAGCGCCCCCAAATTTAAGTCCTGGTGTGTTTAATCAGATTATTAATGCAGGTATTAATGATTGGGGGGGTGTATCGCCTGTGACACCCGATTTTGTAAATCCTGAAGCGCCATGGCCGCATCTAAAGAATCTTGCTGCTGAAACTGCCAGTGAAGGAAAAATACTATTAGAGCGTTTGGCTTTGTACCCTTCGCATGTGCAGGATCTTGATCGATGGGTGGATGCTGGCCTGGTGGCTCAGGTGCTGGGCGCAGTAGATGGCCAGGGTTTTGCAAGAGATGAAACCTGGGCAGCGGGTGAGACACCGCAGCCACCGAAGGTTGAATTGGCACGAGTGACCCAGATTCCTAGGATTGGCCCCGGATCAGACTTAAAACTGATTTTGGCAAAAGCCAGTGCAGGAGAAAAACTTCAGGAAACTGAAATTGTCAGGCTGCTTCAGGCACGCGGTGATGATTTTACGCATGTCTGTCAGGCGGCGGACCAGGTTCGCAGAAATCTCTGTGGTGATGAGGTGACCTATTGCGTTAATAGAAATATTAATTACACCAACGTGTGCTATTTCAAATGCCAGTTCTGTGCTTTTTCAAAAGGGAAGATGAGTGAAAACCTACGCGGTCGACCTTATGACCTGTCACCTGAAGAGCTGATGCGCCGAACCAGGGAAGCCTATGATCGAGGTGCATCGGAGGTTTGCCTTCAGGGTGGTATTCATCCGGAATATACTGGTCAGACCTATATCGATATCTGCCATTCTATAAAACAGGTCGTGCCGGACATGCATATTCATGCATTCTCACCCCTGGAGGTATGGCAGGGTGCTCAGACCCTGAATCTACCCATAGGTGACTTCCTGAAACAGCTAAAGGAAGCTGGTTTAGACACGCTTCCAGGGACGGCCGCCGAAATCCTTGATGATGAGGTTCGAGCAACCCTCTGCCCGGATAAAATCAATACCAGTCAGTGGCTGGAGGTCATGGAGGCGGCCCATGCTGAAGGTTTTAATACCACTGCCACTATTATGTATGGCCATATCGAAGGTTATCACCATGTTGCCAGGCACCTGCTGCGAGTGAGACAACTGCAGGAGCGGACACAAGGGTTCACCGAATTTGTCATCCTGCCATTTATTCATATGGAGGCACCACTGTATCTGAAAGGGCATGCAAGGAAAGGTCCTACCTTTAGGGAAGCGGTGCTGATTCATGCGGTGTCACGTCTGGCGCTGAATCCGGTATTTAAGAATATCCAGGCATCATGGACCAAATTAGGGCATCAAGGTGTCAAAGCCTGTCTGCAGGCGGGGGTGAATGACCTTGGCGGCACCTTGATGAATGAAACCATTACCCGGGCAGCGGGTGCCAGTCATGGTCAGGAGACGGCCCCGGAAGCAATGGAAGAATTGATAGTGGCGTCTGGTCGAACACCGAGGCAGCGCACGACCACTTACGGCGAAGTATCTGAATTGCAGAAGCAGAAATCCTTTGGGGCCACTACGCTGATAGAACCTGTCTATACCTCTGCAAAGCGCTATGAAAGAGGTAAAAGAACAAAAGTGGTTCTGGTCAGATCGAGCGTTGATACAACCGAGGTGATCAGCGGTGCTGATATAATATAAGAGCTCGAAGGTGTCGGCGCACTTGGTTTCGATCGCAGCAGTCCGCCGCTTCGAGTAGATTGTCGGTAGCAGTGTTAATCACGGCTGATGCAGCGTTGAATAGGATCTATAAGATAAATGAGGAGTAGACCAAATGGCGGTACCGCAGAGAACAGCGTTAACCCTGCCTGACCCGCGGGGTGTTGAGGCAACAATAGAAACCGCTAAGTGGGCTGAAGCGGAAGGATATGATGACCTTTGGTTTGCTGACAGTTCTGGCGTTGACGCCCTGACCACTGCAGCAGCAGTTGCATTAAATACGCAGCGCTGCCGTATTGGTACGGCCATTATTCCGGTCTTTTCAAGAACACCGGCGGTGCTGGCATCCACGGCCCACGTGCTGCATAAACTGTCCGAGGGAAGGTTCATACTGGGCTTGGGATCGTCGAGTCAGACCATGATGGAAAACTGGCATGGTTTACACTTTGAGAAACCGCTTACCCGTGTAAAAGAGACCGTGCAGTTAATACAGAGCATGTTGAGAGGTGAAAAATCAGACTTTAACGGGGTCACGGTAAAAAGCAGGGGTTATCGTCAGTTGCCTCTTGAAGATTCGGCTCAACCGGTCTATATGGCGGCCCTGAGGGGAAAAATGCTGGAAGCTGCAGCAGAATTCAGTGATGGTGTCATTTTGAACCTGTTCCCAAAAGATGCACTGCCAAAAATGATGCAGCATATTAAAGTGGGTGCGGAGCGAGCAGGAAAGCGGTTAGAAGACATCGAAATTGTGTGCCGGCATCAGGTTGTGGTGAGTGATGATGTGGCATCTTCGAGAGATATGATACGAGCTGGGTTCGCGCCCTATTATGCAACCCCTGTTTATAATGCGTTTCTGAGCTGGGCAGGTTACGAGGGGGTCGCGTCGACCATCAGGGAGGGCTGGGCTCAGAAAGATCGTGAAAAAACAACCGGGGCCCTGGATGATCAGCTAGTTGACGACATAGCGATTATCGGTAGTAAACAGGCGTGCCAGGACAGGATAAGGGAATATGCCGCAGGTGGTATAACCACGCATATTATATCCTGCGTCTCGCCTAAAGATACACAGGCTACCTACCAGGCATTCACTGGCAATGAGTTCAGTTTTTAGGAGGAAATGATGCGGATTGATGGCGGATTAATGGCGGGACTGGATGGCGTATCTGGCCGTGCCAGGCGACTGGAGGCAATGGGCTATGATGGCGCGGTAACAGCAGAAACCGCCCATGACCCTTTTTTCCCATTGCTGCTGGCTGCAAAGGAAACCGAACAGATCGAATTGGTGACATCGATAGCTGTGGCATTTTCGCGCACGCCTATGAACCTGGCGAATATAGGACATGATCTGAATAGTTTTTCGAAAGGCAGGTTTGTGCTGGGGCTCGGGTCCCAGATTCGACCCCATATAACCAAACGCTTCAGTATGCCCTGGTCGAAACCGGCTGCGCGGATGCGGGAATTTATTATGGCCATGAGGGCGATCTGGAATTGCTGGCATAACGGGGAAACACTTCATTTTGAGGGTGATTTTTATACACATTCTTTGATGACACCGATGTTTACACCGCAAGATGTTCAATATGGTGCCCCGAAAGTATTACTGGCAGCAGTAGGACCCTTGATGACGGAGGTTGCCGGTGAAGTGGCCGATGGCATTATTATTCATGGTTTTACTACCGAGAAATACATTCGTGAAGTGACCCTGCCCGCCGTGCAGAAGGGCCTTGCCCGGGCTGGTAAAAAAAGGCAGGACTTTGAGATCTCGTACCCAGGCTTTGTTGTCAGCGGTAATACCGAAGAAGAATTTGAGTCGACCAAAGCAGCGGTCTGTAAGCAGATTGCTTTTTATGGATCGACTCCAGCCTACGCCCCTGTGCTTGGTATACATGGCTGGGGTGATTTGCAACCTGAACTGAATCGCTTGTCCAAGCAGGGTCGCTGGGATGACATGGGTGGCTTGATTAGCGATGATATATTAGGCGAGTTTGCTGTTATTGGAGAACCAGAGCAGGCTGTTGATCTGTTCAAGAGTCGTTTTGGATCATTGATTGATCGGACCATGGCTGGTTTTCCGTCCAGGGATGAGCAGCATGCAAAGGCCCTGCTGGCGAGGTTGATGGCATAGCATAACGGCGGTTTTGAAGCTTACCAGAGCCGTTAATGAGAACACATTTAATAAGAGATTAGAGACTATGAAATTAGGCATGATTGCCGGATACGGCGGCAAAATGATGAACATTGATATCGACAGGATTAAATTCGCAGAAGATCTCGGTTACGACTCCATATGGACTGCTGAGGCTTATGGTTCAGATGCAGTGACCCCAGCCGCCTGGATTCTGGCGCAAACAGAAAAGATAAAAGTGGGTACCGCCATTATGCAGATGCCGGCAAGGTCTCCCGCTTGCACAGCGATGACAGCCATGACATTGAACCAACTCTCAAATGGTCGATTCCTTGTTGGTCTGGGTGCTTCAGGCCCGCAGGTAGTGGAAGGCTGGCATGGCGTGGCTTATGGCAAGCCGGTTACACGAATAAAAGAATATGTCAGTATTATGAAACAAATCTTTGCCCGACAGGGTCCTGTTGAACATCAAGGCTTTCATTATAGTATGCCTTATGAGGGCGACGACGGGACCGGACTCGGTAAACCCTTAAAAAGTATTCTTCAGGCCGATACTTCCATCCCCATTTATACAGCGTCAATTACGCCGAATGGGTTAGTTGGCAGTGCCGAAGTGGCCGATGGTGTATTTCCGATCTGGATGGATCCCACCAATCCAGGGGTGTTGATGCCCAGTATAGAAAAAGGCCTTGCAAAGTCGGGAAGATCGATGTTGGACTATGATGTGGCGCCGTTTATCACCTGCATTATGGGGGATGACATAGATGCCTGCCGAATGCCGATAAAAGGCAGTATGGCGCTGTATATTGGTGGAATGGGGGCCCGCGATAAGAATTTTTATAATGACTATGCGAAAGCGCTGGGCTTTGCAGATGCTGCGGTCAAGATTCAGGATCTGTATCTGACGGGGCAGAAAGATAAAGCCATGGCGGCGGTGCCGGATGAACTGGTAGATGCCTGTCATCTGGTGGGTCCAGCCGAACATATTAAGGAGCAACTCAAAGCCTGGAAAAAGGCGGGCAGCTCTGGTTTTGTCGGCAGCATGTTAATTGGTGCTGGGCAGCCCGCTGCTCTCGAACTGATCGCGTCTGAAATTTTATAGGGCTCGATGAGCTACACCGTAAAGGCAGTTGCAAGCATTCAGGAAATTGGCCAGCAGGTGTGGGACAGTTGCGCCCACCCCACAGGCACCGAGGTTGATCCATTTGTCGGTTTTGCATTTCTCAATGCCCTGGAGCAAAGTGGCTCAGTGGCGGCTGAAACCGGGTGGGCACCTTATCATCTTGTTTTGGAGTCCGAGGCAGAGGAGACTGTCGCGGTCATGCCGCTGTATCTGAAGAGCCATTCCCAGGGCGAATATATTTTTGATTACAGCTGGGCCGATGCATTTGAGCGAGCTGGCGGTAGCTATTACCCTAAGTTTCTCAGTGCAATTCCGTTTACACCGGCCACTGGTCGCCGCCTGCTAAGCCGTTCTAATGAGTTGAATGATTATCTTAGTGAAGGTTTGCGGACTGTTTCTGAAGAACTCGGCGTGTCATCGGTTCACCTTAATTTTGTCGACCAGGAACAGTGGCAGGCGCTGGGCAAGCAAGGCTGGTTGCAGCGAACGCATAAGCAATATCATTGGCTTAACCAGGGCTATACTGACTTTGAAGATTTTCTCTCCTATCTGTCTTCCAAAAAGCGAAAGAACATTCGGCGGGAACGCAGGGACGCGCGAGCTAATGATATAGAAATTGAATTGGTAACAGGTTCTGACATCAGAGAACATCATTGGGATTCCTTTTATCAGTTCTACATCGATACGGGTAACAGGAAGTGGGGCCGACCTTACCTGACGCGTGAATTCTTCTCTCTGGTTGGCCAGCACATGGCTGAGCGGATTTTGTTGGTCATGTGTAAAAGGGCTGGATCGTATGTGGCTGGGGCTATTAATTTTATTGGCGATAGCTGTTTGTTTGGCCGAAACTGGGGCTGTATTGAAGATCACCCTTTCCTTCATTTCGAAGTCTGCTACTACCAGGCAATAGAGTATGCTATTGATCACAAACTGGCTCGGGTTGAGGCGGGTGCGCAGGGTGAGCATAAGCTGGCTCGAGGTTACCTGCCAACCCAAACCTATAGTGCGCACTGGATAGCTCACTCGGGTTTCAAGGAGGCAGTGGATCGTTTTTTAAAGGAAGAAAGAATCCATGTCACCGAAGAGATCGATTATATAGAGCAGTATTCACCTTTCCGAAAGACCTAGAGAGCAGATGTAACGGGACAAGTAGCAGTGAATTGTCCGAGAAACTACAATGGGCGATTGAGTCGGTTTCCAGACCAAGATGGGGCAAAGGTGTGTGACAGCAATAAGCAGAGATCAGGAGGGTCCGATGGCGGTAATCAGTTCACAGGTTGAAGAGGGTGTCAGGTTGGTCAAGCTGGACCGCGCAGACGCGTTAAATGCGTTTAACAGTGCCATGATGGACGAGCTATGCGATATTTTTTTGGATGCGGCAGCAGATGTGACAACCAAGGTCCTGGTACTTACAGGTGCTGGACGTGCTTTTAGTGCGGGTGCTGACCTGAAGGCTATGGGGCCGGCACAGGCTGTGCCAAAGCATGGTTTGAACGGCATGCTTGATGCAATAATTGATTTCCCAAAGCCCTTTATAGTTGCAGCAAATGGTTTGGGCGTTGGCATTGGTTGCACCATTTTAGGATTGGCAGATATGGCTTTTGCAGCGCACAGTGCTCGCTTTCGGTGCCCATTTTCATCACTTGGGTTAACGGCTGAAGCAGCCAGTACGTTTACTTTTGGGCGATTGCTGGGTCACCAGAAAGCCAGTTGGATTTTGCTGTCCTCAGAGTGGGTTTCAGCAACCCAAGCCCTTGATATTGGTTTGGTTATGGAGATTTTTTCCGATGACGTTTTTATGCAGCAGGTGATGGATAAAGCGCGCATTATTGCTGAATTGCCCCTGACCTCGCTTATGCAGACAAAGACCCTGATGATGAAGCCGCTTCGTGATTCAATGAAGGCAGCGGTGGCGGCAGAAAGTCAAGCCCTGGCCAGTCTGTCTGGAGGTGCGGCTAACCGCGAAGCAGTTAAAGCTTTTCTGGAAAAGCGCCCTGCAGATTTTTCTGCGCTGTAAAATCAATTTCTAACTCTATTATTGCGTGGAATGTCAGCTCTGGGCCTGGACCAGCTAGCCCTCTATCTTTGTTCAGTGGCGCCGCATTACCAGCTTGACAATGAGAAAGAAAAAGAGAATGAGAATGAGAAGACCAGAAGGTAAAGGGATCTGAATGATTAGGCTGGCACCCACGGGAAATAAAATATGAGCCTGCAGTCACAGAAAGGAACAGCCCTGGTAACGGGCGCATCATCGGGTATCGGCGAAGCCTTTGCCAGGTTGTTGGCGACCAAGGGGATTAACCTTATTCTTACGGCTCGACGGCAGGATCGGCTGCAGGTGATAGCACAGGAACTGGCAGGGCCCATCAGGGTAGACATCATCAACTGTGATCTATCGGATAAAGCGGGCGCAGAAAGGTTAATCAAGGCCGTTGAGGATCTTAATGTGACAGTTGATATCCTCGTCAATAATGCGGCAGTTTCAGGACAGAGCTCGTTCATTGACACATCCGAGGATGATCTGGATGAATTGCTGGTTTTGAATATTAGATCGTTAACTCAGCTGACCCGGTATTTCCTTCCTGGAATGAAAAAACGGAGGTTAGGTAAAATCCTTAACGTGGCTTCAGTTGCCGCTTTCCACCCGGTACCGAGTCTGGCTCAATACGCTGCGAGTAAGGCTTATGTATTATCTCTTTCTGAAGCGCTTGCGGAAGAATTACGCGGTACCGGTATTACCGTAACTGCACTGTGTCCAGGGGTTACCTTAACGCAGATGGTATCGGGTACAACTGTTTCTCAATTGCCGGAAACGCTGGTTTCAACAGCAGAAGGGGTGGCCCAGGCAGGTTTTGATGCCATGATGGATGAGCAGGTCGTTCATATACCGGGTTTGGTTAATGAGGCTGCTGTGATGCTCAGTCAGTTTCAGCCCCGCAGACTGATCAGGAACCTGGGGGGGCTCTTTGCCAGATTCAACAAGGGCAGCTAATACAGTATCGATTGCTTTACAAGCTAGTCCGAGTCTGGAACAGTCAAGACATTGCTATTAAAGAGGCCCGGCTATGACCATTCCCATAATATCTAACCCCGATGATATCAGTGTCGCCTGGCTGAATTCGGTATTTTCCTCAAACGGCTTAGGCCGTGTTACCGATTTCTCCAGCGAGTCAATTGGCACGGGGCAGGTAGGGGAAAACGTTCGTTTTAAGCTCACCGGTGCCGATGTGCCGGACAGTGTCGTTGGTAAGTTTCCTTCACTGGATCCAGTCAGCAGGCAGACCGGAATTGCTCAGGGAAATTATTTGAAAGAGGTTTTCTTCTATCGGGAAATCCAGGCTACGGTGGATATCCAGACGCCGGTGGTATTTTTTGCAGCGATCGAAGAAGCAACCCACGATTTTGTAATATTGATGGAAGATCTGGCGCCGGGTGAGCAGGGAGACCAACTTAACGGGTGTTCTCCTGATCAGGCTGCTCTGGCACTGGAACAACTTGCCCGGTTGCAGGGGCCTCGGTGGGGAGACGTTAACCTGGCCAGCCATCCCATGCTGGGCGGTGAGCCTGATTCGGGTGCCGATGAAAACTTGCTGGTCCAGTTTTATGACGGTGTTAAGCCTGGCTATCTGCAGCGTTATGCACATCGATTGTCGCAGTGGGATTTGACAGCGACCGATCGTTTGTCTGCGTTTCTGCCTAGTTATCAAGCCATCTACGGCAATGAACCGCCGGTACTGATCCATGTCGATTACCGGCTCGATAATATGATGTTTGGTGGTCCTTATCCTCTTACCGTGGTTGACTGGCAATCGCTCAGCACAGGTTGTCCGCTAGCAGATGTGAGTTATTTCCTGGGAACGTCTCTTTTGCCCGAAGTTCGAGCAAAGGAAGAGCGTGCACTGCTGGGGTTTTATCTGGATGTATTAAAGAGTTATCGCGTTGAACTGGGGCTGGATGATTGTTTTCGTTATTACCGGAATTATGCACCGGCTGGAATGATAATGGCTGTTATTGCCTCGATGATCGTGGGTGAAACCCCACGAGGCAATGATATGTTCATGGCAATGGCGACCCGCAGTGCGACCATGTGCCGCGACCTTGAAACCTTCTGACTTTGCTGCCGGGTTAAGTTTTAAAGGGTGGCAGCGCTGGGTTTGCTGGCAGGTGATCAAAACTCCCGGGACTTCTTTGGCGGCGATATTCTTCGATAACAGGGGCCAGTTCATCAGGGGATGCGCCGTGTAGTATGACCCCATCCACACCGAGTTCAAATTGGTGTTGTATTGCTGCGACACAATTTTCCGGTGTTCCGGTTGCCGCATTTGCCAGCCAGGTCTGTGGAATCAGTTCAGCGACTTGCTCTAATTCAGAGGTAGTGGCTTTTTGATCCAGCGAACCGTTAAAATTTTTGATCAATTTATGACGCCTGAAATTTTCCAGAACTTTCGGGTCCCACTGATTGGTATTGACCATCAGGTCACCATAGGCTTGCAGGTAAGTTCCCATCCTACCAACTGTTTTCTTTAATCGAACCGGGTAGTCGAGATGATCACCCACGGTTGCCAGACAGGACCAGACACGTACGTTCTGGGGATTTTTACCTGCCTTTGCCGCTGCCTGCTTTACGGTTTTGACCGCTCTGCTGGTGGTTTCATCGGTAAAGAAGGTATGGAGTACTACCGCATCGTAGCAGCGTCCGGCCAGTTCTAAAGAATTGGGACCGAATGCCATCAGAGTCAATGGAATGGTTTCATTGAAATCGGGGTCCAGACGTAAAACTGGCCAGCTTCCAGCAGGACCACTATGATTGATGATTGTTTCACCCTGGTGAAGTCGTCGCATCAGTCCGGCAAAATCCTCCATCATGGCTGTGGTCAGGTTTGATAATCCGAGGGCCTTGAATAAAGGATCAATGCCTCTGCCTAATCCGAGACTGAATCGACCTTGAGTCAGGAAATGCATCGTTGACGCGAATGCAGCGGTGACAATGGGATGGCGAGTGTTTTGGTTGGTGGCTGCGGTAACAATGCCGATGTTTTTTGAGCTAGCACCCGCGATTCCAGACAGGGTGGCGATTTCCTTTATGTTAAAACGTTCCGACAGGAAACAGCTGCCAAGGCCCATGTTTTCTGCGGTAACGATTTCCTCAATGAGATCGCGAGGGCTTTTAGGTGCACCTGCCAGGCCGTAGAAGCCAATTTCATTCATTGATGGATTCATGTTGTCAGTCCGGTTGTTTAAGGCATTAACATATCTGCTGCTCACTGGGAAAGAAAGAGCTGATTTGCTTTGCCAGGGAAGTCCTGTCTGACATCTATACTGCTGACCAGCGAGCGCTGTCTAATCTACCCGTAAATGGTGCGGACGGGATATACTTGTTATGCATAATCCGCGTGTCTTGCTGGGCGGTGCGTGGGCAGGCCATCTGGTTTTCCAGTTGAATTAGTTGTAAAAACATTCGTTGCGCCTTTTAGTCGTGCCTTTTAATCGTGCCATAAGGAGATACTATGCAATATCAGCTAATCAATGTTGAGCCGTTGACAGCGTCTATTGGTGCAGTGATCGGTGGAGTTAATCTGGCGGATAAACTGTCTGAACCCGTAAAGGCCGAGATACAGCATGCCTGGCTTAAGCATCTTGTGGTTTTTTTCAGAGATCAGGAGTTGACAGCAGAACAGCATCTGTCGCTGGGCAGGGACTTTGGTGAATTGCACATACACCCAGCAGCACCTTATCGACATGACAATCCAGCACTGATGGCCATCCATACGGACGCTGATTCACATCGTAATAATGGTGAGGTCTGGCATTCTGATGTATCCGCAGATGAACAGCCGCCTAAAGCCAGTATCTTGTATTTACAGACCGTGCCGGCTACTGGAGGAGATACGCTCTGGGCGAACATGTATGCTGCTTATGAGGCGCTGTCAAGCCCGATACAGGAAATGCTGGAACCCTTATCAGCTCGTCATGAAGCGAATTATTCTGGATTCTATGGTGATCACAAGCCGCAACGCGCTAACCCTCATGCCAATCATCCGGTCATTCGTACTCATCCGGAAACGGGTAGGAAAGCTCTTTTCGTCAATCAGGGGTTTACTAAGGCAATACTGGGGCTGTCCCGTGAAGAGAGTAGTGCATTGCTTCAATTCCTGTTTCAACACGTAAAGCATCCGGCATTTCATTGCCGTTTCCGCTGGACCGAAAACGCCGTGGCGATCTGGGATAATCGGTGTACTCAACATCTTGCCGTGTGGGATTATTTTCCGAATACGCGAAGTGGTACACGGGTTACCGTGCAGGGCGACAGGCCATTTTAAGCATGCCTGACTGTCCGTTTTATTTTACCGATGTTTTTGCTCTGGGGCCTTATAGCGGCAATCAACTGGCCACTTTAATCCCGTCCGAGCCATTGTCCGATAGCGTCATGCAGACTATAGCCAGAGAAATTAATTTTTCTGAGACCAGTTTTGTAACGGGTGGCAGCATCGGCCAGGGCTTTGATACCCGAATATTTACGCCCTACGAGGAGGTGCCCTTTGCCGGTCATCCCGTCCTGGGCTCGGCTTTTGTTGTTAGAAAGGCCTTTGGCCTGCAGTCTAGTTCTCAGGTGGAACTCAACCTGGAAGGGGGTAAGGTACCGGTTAGTTTTAAGGAACCGGGGTTTCAGTTCTTTACCAGAAATGAAATGCAGATAGCCGAGGTTGAGGATTTAACCGGTTTAATCGAAGAAATAGGTTTGAAATCGGAAGATATTGATAGCCGCTATCCCTGTTGCTGGGCCTCAGCAGGATTAGGGTTTGTTATTATTCCTCTGCTGAGCGTGGCCGCTTTACGAAGGTTTGACAGTAGTCAGGTGAATTGTCAGCAGCCCGTATTCTTGTTTGCTCCGGCCGATGCAGACATGGCGGAACATATTCGTGCCCGGATGTTTGCACCTGGTCTGGGGGTCGAGGAGGATGCTGCAACAGGAAGTGCCTGCTGTGCGCTCGGCGGGTATCTGGTGGAATATGAATATTTTGGTTCAAAGCAGGTGACTATATTGATCGGGCAGGGTTTTGAGATGGGTCGACCTTCACACATCCATGTAGCTGCGACCAAGAATGACAGGCATTTTAATATTGAGGTGGGTGGTCAGGTACGACTGGTTGGCCAAGGTCACTGGGTCATGGGCTAACAGACTCATTATTCTCCATGCTCGGTGTTGGTGAATGATATGCCGGTAGTGGCCATGATCGACAACCAGGTAAGTCGAATAGGGTGTCTTCTATACCTATTCGTGTTATATAAAAGCTCATATTTGAACAAGTCCTTTTAGTCATGAGTGAGCAAACCTCTATTGCATCCGAACAGAAGTCGTCAATATTTAGTGCTGAGCCACCGCCTGTGGTGACTGATCCCTACGCAGTTCCCTTAGCGGAAATCAATATGGTGGATGGCCGTATTTTTGAGGAAAACCGACAGTTTGAGTTTTTTGAAAGGCTTCGAAAAGAAGACCCGGTACACCTGAATGAACATCCTGAAACAGGCCGTTACTGGTCGATCACCAAATTCGAGGATATTCTGTTTATTGACAAGCACCATGAGCTGTTTTCTTCTGCGCATGGCATCGCGCTGGGGCCTCCGGTGGATAGTGAGCCGAACCCGGAAGACATGAATTTATCCATGTTTATAGCCATGGATCCGCCTAAGCATGACCTGCAGCGGGCAACTGTCAGTGGCGTCGTTGCGCCTCGGAATCTGGCAGAACTAGAGCCCTTAATCAGGCAACGGGCTGGCAGTATTCTGGATAGCTTACCGGTGGGTGAGACCTTCAATTGGGTAGATCGGGTTTCGATTGAGTTGACCACCCAGATGCTGGCCACGCTGTTTGATTTTCCGTTCGAGGACAGGCGTAAACTGACCCGATGGTCTGATATTGCCACGGCCAATCCGGGAGATGGCGTCATTGAATCTGAGCAGCAGAGAAGAACTGAAATGCTGGAGTGCTTGGAGTATTTTACCCGATTGTGGAATGAAAGGGCGGCAAAAGAACCGGGCAATGATTTAATATCCATGCTCGCTCATGGTAAGGATACTCGAGATATGGCGCCTTTCGAGTTTCTGGGAAACCTGATTTTATTAATCGTCGGTGGAAATGACACGACCCGGAATTCCATCAGTGGTGGCGTGCTGGCGCTCAATGAAAACCCGCACGAGTACGAAAAACTAAGATCAAAGCCTTCTTTGATTCCAAATATGGTCTCCGAAATTATCCGATGGCAGACGCCTCTTCCCTATATGCGCCGGACCGCTAATGTTGATTTTGAATTACGCGGAAAGCAGATTAAGGCGGGTGACCAGGTCATTATGTGGTATATCTCCGGCAATCGAGACGAAGAGGCCATCACTAATGCAGATCAATTCCTGATAGACAGGCCATCGGCAAGGCACCATTTGGCTTTCGGTTTTGGTATTCATAGATGCATGGGTAACCGGCTGGCTGAAATGCAGTTGAGAATTGTATGGCAGGAAATTATGAAAAGATTTAGTTTCGTCGAAGTGTGTGGGCCGCCCACACGCGTGCGTTCTAGCTTCGTCAGGGGGATTACCGAATTACCTGTAAGAGTACACTGCCATTAACAGCCCTGGGGAATCTGCAGCGTGTGTGTATACGCGAATGTACACACCTAACCGCATGCGATACACGCCGCGCGATTTGATTCTGCCGGCAACGTTGATTTTCTAGGGTCTGTGAAAAATGAGCCAAAAGAGACGGGGATAGAGCGTGTTTGACGGGGAAATCAGGCAATTGCCACCCTTCGCTGTTGTTCTGGGCATGGAGTACGTCCGGGAAGAAGGATCTAAGTTGTGGGTAAGGCTCAGGATCTCAGAGCATATCCTGCAGGATACGCAAGCTAGCTGTGTGCATGGCGGCGCTATTACCGCAACGCTGGATAATGCCTGTGGCTGGTGCATTCGTACTCATTCGCAGTATGAAAATGGCACTTCAATGGCAACCCTGGATTTAAGGGTCGACTTTATCAGACCTGCAGTTCCAGAATTGGATATTATGGTGATGGCTGAATGCTACGCTATCCAGCAAAATATGGCCTATGTCAAGGCGGTTGCCTACCAGACGTCAATGCATGACCCGGTCGCTAAATCACTGGCTACATTTATGCTGGATACACTGGGTACAACCAGGATGATCGAGTGAGCCAGAGGGCGCTGCAGGACTATGGGGAGAGAACCATACGGATAATGGCGAAGATGCCCTATGCTCGCTTCCTGGGAATGAAGATCAAGATAGAGTCTGGGCAACTGATGACCTGTTTGCCCGCACAGGAAAAGTTGACGGGTAACCCGAATTTACCGGCCTTGCATGGTGGTGTCATTGGTAGTTTTCTGGAACTGACTGCCTTAAGTGAATGGTTGTTCAGGACAGGTGAACAGGATCTACCCAGAACCACCAGTTTTTCCGTAGATTATCTTCGATCGGGCAGGATGCAGGACACATTTGGTAGGGCGGTTATTATTCGCCAGGGTCGGAGAATATCGAATATCCAGGCCACTATCTGGCAATCAAATGCTGACAAGCCGGTTGCCGTGGCTCGCTGTAACCTGCTGAGCCCTGCCTTTAGTTAGCTCAAAGCTAGCGGGGTGTCAGTTACAAAGTTAGTTGCAAAGTTAGTTGCAAAGTTAGCTGGGATCCGGCTGAAGGTTGGCTCAACAAGGTGTAGGCTTTAATCCAGGGGTTAATGGCCTTGCCAGCCTGCCCTAAAAGCCTGCGCCGGGTGAGTGAGCCAGATTGGGTCACAGTTAGTCAGTCACTGCTCCTAAAGATGCGGAGCTGACCAGTTTGGCATATTTTGCCAGTACACCTCTTTCGGTATAAGGGTCAGGTCTAATCCAAGCGACTCTTCGCTTGACCAGTTCTTTGGGATCTAATTCGACCGTAATGGTTTGTTCCTGGGCATCGATGATGATGTTGTCTCCATCTTTGATCAGCGCAATGGGGCCTCCGAGAAACGCTTCCGGTGTGATATGGCCTATGACAAAGCCATGTGAACCACCTGAGAATCGGCCGTCGGTAATGAGAGCCACATCAGCGGACAGGCCTCGACCATTGAGTGCGCTGGTGGGGGACAGCATTTCCCGCATGCCAGGACCACCCTTTGGCCCTTCGTAGCGTATTACGATGACGTCACCCGCAACAACGCTCCCTGCTAGAATGGCCTCCAGTGCTGCTTCTTCGCCTTTGAAACATTTTGCTGTACCAGTGAATTGCAAGCCCTCGTGGCCTGTTATTTTAGCAACAGCGCCTTCTGGAGCGAGATTCCCCCGTAGAATGACAAGATGACTGTCTTTTTTGATCGGATTTGTCATGGGCCTGATCACCTGCTGATCAGTTGGATAAGGCGCAACATCGGCCAGGTTTTCGGCGAGAGTCTTACCCGTTACCGTGAGGCAGTGACCGTGCAGCAGGCCCGCCTCAAGCAAGGTTTTCATAAGCGGTTGAATACCGCCGATCTGGATTAATTCGCTCATTGAGTACTGCCCTGCGGGCCTCATGTCGGCCAGTACTGGAACCTGCTTGCCTATCCGCGAGAAGTCATCAATGGTCAAGGGTATGTCTGCAGCATGAGCAATTGCCAGCAGGTGAAGAACGGCATTGGTCGAACCTTCCAATGCAATAGTGACAGTAATAGCATTTTCAAAAGCTTCCCGGGAAAGTATGTCGGAAGGCTTTATGTCTTGTTCAACTAGTTTCACTACGGCTTCACCCGCGGCCTGGCTGTCTCGACGTTTGTTGTCAGAGATGGCTTCCTGCGCAGAAGAATTAGGCAGAGACAAACCCAGCGCCTCGATGGCCGATGCCATGGTATTGGCGGTATACATGCCACCACAGGAACCGGGACCGGGAATCGCAGTTGCTTCGATTTCCTTCAAATCGATTTCAGATAAATTGCCACTGGCATATTGACCAACAGCTTCAAATACCGAGATAACATCTCTGCGATCTTTGCCTGGTTGGATTGTTCCCCCGTAAACAAATATGCTGGGTCGATTAAGCCTGGCCATGGCCATAGCACAGCCGGGCATGTTTTTGTCACAGCCGCCAATGGCAACAAAACCGTCGAAACCCTGGCCGGCAACCACAGTCTCAATGGAATCCGCAATTACCTCTCTGGAAACCAGAGAGTAGCGCATGCCGGGTGAACCCATGGAAATGCCATCACTGACTGTAATGGTATTGAAGGTAATGGCCTTGCTTTGCTGGTCTTCGATGCCTATCGCGGCGGCTTCAGCCAGATCATTGATGTGCATATTGCAGGGCGTTAGATTGCTCCAGGTAGAAGCAATCCCTATTTGTGGTTTCTGAAAGTCCTCTGAGCTGAAGCCAACGGCATGCAGCATAGCTCGGGCGGCCGCTTTTTCAAGGCCGTCAACGACCACCGAAGAATAGGGGCGTTTGCGTGAGTCAGTCATTTTCAGATCCCTTGGTTTAAGCAAAGCAAAGATAACATAATTGGCTGTCAGCTTCGATAAGGTGAAGTCAGTATTGTAGGTCTGAGCATCACCAAGCATAATGAAAACGATGGATTTGAGGAGCGTTAGCGTTTGAATACAGGCTTTAGGAAATCGCTATTGCGGCGAGATGTGGTTGCCCTTGCTTTTGGTGCAATGATTGGCTGGAGTTGGGTGCTGCTTAGCGGCGAATGGATACTACGGGCCGGTGCCATGGGTGCCGTTGTTGCCTTCCTGATTGGTTCTGTGGCGGTCATGTTAATCAGCCTGACTTATGCTGAATTGGCGGCGGCCATGCCAAAAGCAGGTGGAGAGCATGTGTATGTTCTGCGGGCGCTGGGATACGGCCCGGCTTTTGTTGCCAGCTGGGCAATTATGATGGCCTACGTTACCGTTTGTGTGTTCGAGTCTGCGGCCTTGCCGACGGCGCTCGAGTACCTGTTTCCTGATTTTCGTCTGGTCTATCTTTGGTCCGTTCAGGGTGAGGCCGTGTACCTCACTATGGTGCTGGTAGGCGTGGCCGGATCTGTGTTGATGACGTTTATTAATTTTATAGGAATTCGATTTGCTGCTTTTCTTCAAACCCTGATAACAGTGTTGTTTTTTCTGGTGGGGTTGTCTTTCATAGCCGGTGTGTTCAGCTATGAATCGTCATTTGATGGCCCCTTGTTTGTTAAGGGTGGCGTTGGCGTCCTGGGTGTTCTGGTCATGGTTCCGGCGCTTTTAGTTGGATTTGATGTCATACCACAGTCGGCAGAGGAAATTAAACTGGACCCAGCACTGATTGGCAAATTGCTGGTCTGGTCAGTGCTGTTAGCGGCGTTATGGTATATGGGGATTACACTGGCAGTCGCCTGGGCACTCGATGGTGCGGCATTACATTCCACTGATATGGCCACCGCCGACGCCATGGCGACAGTCTGGGGAAGCCAGACCATGGGTAACATTATGTTGGTTGCCGGTATTGGCGGGATCTTAACCAGCTGGAATGCTTTTGTGATAGGGGGCAGTAGAATACTGTATGCCCTGGCAGAATCCGGCATGATACCGGCGGTGTTTGCGAAGTTGCATCCAAGATTTAATACGCCTTACGTCAGTATATTGCTGATTGGCCTGCTCAGTTGTATTTCTCCCCTGTTTGGTAGAACGGTCCTGGTCTGGCTGGTGGATGCGGGTAGTTTTGCAGTGGTTATTGCCTACATCATGGTGACCTGGTCTTTTTTGAAATTAAGGAAGACTGAACCGGAAATGCCCCGGCCATTCCGGGTCCGGCATGGCAACTGGGTAGGTGGGTCGGCATTGCTGCTGTCCTGTGGCCTGTTCTGTCTTTATCTGCCGGGTAGTCCGGCAGCGTTACTCTGGCCGTACGAATGGGTAATGGTATTGGCGGGAACGATACTCGGCTTGGCTTTTTATCTCTGGAGTCGGGGGGTTGGCTTAAAAGTAGCGAGAAGTTCCACTGGGCAGCATTCACAAGATGTCAGCTAGTTGATTTTTGATGGGTCAGGTTGCCTTGGTGTTGTCAGGGCCTTATGCTTAGAGCGTTTGTTAATTTACAGGGAAAGGGTGTGGATATGGGTGACGTTTATATTGTTGAGGCTTGTCGTAGTGCCATTGGAAAACGCGGTAAGGGTCTTGCGGGTCTTAAACCTGCCGATCTGCTTGGCAAGGTTCAAAAAGCAGCTATCGATAGAAGTGGAATTTCACCAGAGCATATAGATCAGGTCATTGGCGGATGCGTGTCCCAGGTAGGCGAGCAATCATTTAATATCTCCCGAATAGCCTGGTTGTCGCAGGGATTACCACTTGAAGTGGCTTCAACAACCGTTGATTCCCAGTGTGGATCAAGTCAGCAGGCTACCTCCATGGCGGCATCAATGGTCGCATCTGGACTCGAAGAAATAGTGATGAGCTGCGGTGTTGAAATGATGAGCCGGGTACCACTGGGCTCGAATATGAAAGACGGTTCACCCATGGGTGAGAGTTATGCCAGCCATTATCAGCCCACAAGCCAGTTTATGGGCGCGTCTATGATTGCTGAAGAATACCAGGTTACTCGCAGCCATACTGATCAGTTTGGACTGGAAAGTCAGCAGAAAGCGATTCAGGCATGGCAGGAGGGGCGCTTTTCAAGAGAAATTGTGCCCGTTGAAGCGCCCATACTCAACGAGAAGTTTGAAGCGACCGGTAAAACGCAGATCATTGACCGTGATGAAGGTCTCAGGCAGACGAGCCTTGAAGCGCTGGCTGGCCTTGAGCCGGTACCTGGTCAATCCATACATACAGCCGGTTCTAGCTCGCAGGTCTCTGATGGTGCTGCTGCGATTATTATGGCCAGCGACAAGGCCTGTAAAACCCACGGTTTGAAGGCCCGGGCGAGAATTGTAGCAACGACTTTAGTTGGGGTTGATCCGGTGACGATGTTAAAGGGTCCGATACCGGCAACCAGAAAGGTGCTCAAACGAGCTGGCCTGACCCTTGAGGACATTGATGTATTTGAAGTCAATGAGGCTTTTGCCTCTGTCGTGCTGGCCTGGGAGCAGGACCTGGGTGTCGATCACAGTAAAGTCAACGTGAATGGCGGTGCCATTGCGTTGGGACATCCGACCGGTAGTACGGGCGCTCGCCTGATTACGACGGCGCTGCACGAGCTCGAGCGGACAGATGGCCGTTACGCGCTTATTGCAATGTGCTGCGGTGGTGGTATTGGCACCGGTACAATTATCGAACGACTGGATTAGGCCCTGCAGCCAGAAATACTAAATCAGTGGTCCTAACCTGCTCAGATAATGTCCACAATCAGTCAGGTTAGAACTGGGTTGAATACCGTGATTAGGCCCGATCTTGTCGATAGAAGGTATTAGCTCGCACTTTGAGTTGCCGCTTCGAGCTTCTGCTGCATCTGGTTCAGTTGATGATTGAGCTCCGTGGGCAGCTTATCACCGAATTGTTGGTAGTAGTCCCGGATCAGTGGCAGTTCTTCCAGCCAGCCTTGGATCTCTACGCGTAAAAGGGAGGCTATTTCTTCATCTGTCATGTTCAAGCCGCTGAAGTCGATGCTATCCAGCGTTGGTAATTTGCCGATAGGTGTGGATAACGCCTCAGCTGTTCCCTCGCAGCGTTCGAAGATCCATTTTAAGACCCGGGAATTTTCTCCGAAACCTGGCCACATAAAACGTCCCTGGGCGTCCTTTCTGAACCAGTTAACATAAAATATCTTTGGCAGTTGATCTTTGTGCTGCTGACCCAGGTGGATCCAGTGCTGCCAGTAGTCGGCCATGTTATAGCCACAGAAAGGCAGCATGGCCATGGGGTCTCTACGCAGCTCGCCAATACGACCGGCCGCTGCAGCTGTTTTTTCTGAGGACACGATAGAACCGAAAAAGGTGCCCTGTTCCCAGGAATCGGCTTCATTGACTAACGGGACAACAGTCGCTCGTCTGCCGCCAAACAGGATGGCACTGATTGGAACACCCTGGAGGTCCTGCCATTCCTGGGCGATTGCTGGGCATTGAGACGCTGATACTGTAAATCTTGCATTAGGATGGGCTGCTGGTTCCGTGCTCTCGGGCGTCCAGTCTTGGCCGAGCCAGTCGATTAGGTGTGCCGGAGCCTCTTCTGTCATGCCCTCCCACCAGATATCACCCTCGTCGGTCTCGGCCACGTTGGTAAACAGGCAGTTTTCCTTAAGGCTGAGCATGGCATTGGGGTTAGTCTCCATGCCAGTACCGGGTGCAACACCAAAGAAACCGGCTTCTGGGTTTATGGCGTACAGTTGGCCATCATCACCAAATTTCATCCAGCAGATATCATCGCCTACCGTTTCAACCTTCCAGTCCGGCATTGATGGCACCAGCATGGCCAGATTGGTTTTGCCACAAGCACTGGGGAAAGCGCCAGCAATATAACGAGCGACCCCTTGTGGGTTGGTGAGTTTGAGAATTAGCATATGCTCGGCCAGCCAGCCTTCTTCGCGTGCCATGGCAGAGGCTATCCTAAGCGCAAAACACTTTTTACCTAATAGAGCGTTGCCGCCATAGCCTGATCCAAAGCTCCATATTTCCCTCGTTTTCGGGAAGTGTGCGACATATAGATTATCTGGATTGCATGGCCAGGGTACATCATCGCTATGGTTGTCCAGAGGTTTACCCACGGAGTGTATGCAGGGAACATAGTCGCCATCTTCTCCGAGTTCGGTCAAAACAGCGGAGCTGACCCTGGTCATTATGTGCATGCTGGCTACAACGTAGGGAGAGTCCGTGATCTCTACGCCAATATGCGCTATCGGAGAACCAATTGGTCCCATGCTGAATGGAATGACGTACATGGTTCTGCCCGTCATAGACCCTTTGAATAGATTTTCCAGGGTTGATTTCATTTCAGCTGGGTCGGCCCAGTTGTTTGTGGGGCCGGCATCCTCGGGTTGTTCTGAGCAAATGAACGTTCTGCTCTCAACCCTGGCAACATCTTTTTGATCTGATCTTACAAGATAGCTGTTGGGTCTGATACTGGGATTGAGTTGTTTGGCAACACCTGCATCCTGCAGCAGGTCCATCATGCTGTCGAATTCCAAGCGGCTACCATCGCATATCACGACACTGTCTGGCTTGCACAGTGCTTCAATATTCTGGATCCAGTGGTTCAAACGCTTGTGTTTTATCATGTGTATTTGTTCCAACTGAATAACCTATCTCGATTCATATACTGTACAGAGTAATTAACGGCGCTACCAACCTTTAGAAATTGTCTTTGCATACTATTCTGTCATTTTGTGTTGAGCAGTTGAAGCAAAAAGAAACACTAGACAGGCAGTACTAACATGCAATTTTTGAAAAAGCGAAAGGTAGCAGGAATAAGCAGAATTTTAAAGATAATATGAAGGAAATAAACCTGTTTGATAGGTAAGCATCTTCACCGGACCGGTAGAAATCAGAATAATTGCTTGTTGACCATTAGCAGGTTAAACCAGCTGTTAATATAACAGGTAAGTAAATGATTGAGCTTGGGTTGTTTTTCACTACAATGACGGCTTTCTCGTGAGTTAAGGATTATGAGCCAGTTAACCGCAGCCAGGGCGTTATTTAATTACCCCAGATACTGGGCGGAGTGCTATGGAACTGCGCCTTTCCTGCCGACCTGCCGTGAGGAAATGCAGGCTCTGGGCTGGGACAGCTGTGATGTGATTATTGTGACCGGCGATGCCTATGTCGATCACCCCAGTTTTGGAATGGCTGTCATCGGCCGCTTACTGGAAGCTCAGGGGTTTCGAGTGGGTATAATTGCTCAGCCTGACTGGTCCAGTGTAGAGCCCTTTAAGGCCTTGGGGAGGCCGAATCTCTATTTTGGTGTTGCTAGCGGCAATATGGATTCGATGATCAATCGATATACGTCTGATAAGAAAGTACGCCGGGAAGATGCCTACTCACCTGACAATCAGGCAGGGCTTAGACCCGATAGGGCCGTTATCGTTTATGCTCAGCGCTGCCAAGAAGCCTATAAGCAGGTACCGATCATTATCGGCAGCATCGAGGCAAGTTTGAGGCGTATTGCCCATTTTGACTATTGGAGTGAAAAAGTACGCCGCTCAGTACTGCTCGATTCGAAGGCTGATATCCTGGTATACGGTAACGCTGAACGCGCTTTAGTGGAGATAACACATCGCCTTGCAAAAGGAGAACTGCCTGAGACTATCAGGGATGTGAGAGGGACCGCATTTGTCAGGAGTGAGTTGCCTGAAAATACAAAGATTCTGGATGAGTCCAGGCTTAGTGATGATGTCTCAGTGCAATCGGTTCGAATTACTCAACCGTTGGATAACAATAATCAGGGCGAGACCTGTATTGTCATACCCAGTTTTGAGCAGGTTGTTGAAGATCCGGTGATGTACGCTAAGGCATCCAGAATCCTGCACAGGGAAACCAACCCAGGCAATGCGCGAACCCTGGTTCAAGGTCACGGTGATAAACTGGTCTGGCTGAATCCGCCACCGATTCCTCTTTCAACGCAGGAAATAGACGCGGTGTTCGATCTTCCGTATCAGCGGGTACCCCACCCCATGTATGGGAATAAAAAGATACCGGCCTACGAGATGATCCGTTTTTCCGTCAATATCATGCGGGGTTGTTTTGGTGGATGCACTTTTTGCTCCATTACCGAACATGAAGGCAGGCTTATACAGAGCCGTAGCGAAGAATCAATCCTTAATGAAATAGAAAGGATACGGGATAGAACACCGGGTTTTACCGGTATTATTTCGGACCTGGGTGGACCTACGGCCAATATGTGGCGATTGGCCTGCAAGGATTCTGAAACTGAATCAAAATGCCGGCGCCTCTCCTGTGTTTATCCGGGCATCTGCAAGAACCTCAATACTGACCAGACGCCGTTGATTAATTTGTATCGAAAAGCCCGCAAGCTACCTGGCATTAAAAAAGTGCTGATCGCATCGGGAGTTCGCTATGATCTCGCCGTGGAAACCCCGGCCTATGTGGAGGAGCTGGTTAAGGAGCATGTTGGCGGCTATTTGAAAATCGCTCCAGAGCACACCGAAGCAGGGCCTTTGTCGAAAATGATGAAGCCGGGAATCGGTAGTTACGATCAGTTCAAGGAAATGTTTGATAAATTTTCCAGGGAGGCCGGCAAGGAACAGTATCTTATCCCCTATTTTATTGCCGGACATCCTGGTACCAGCAGTGAGGATATGCTGAACCTGGCCTTATGGCTTAAAGAAAAAGGTTTCAAGGCGGATCAGGTTCAGAGTTTTTACCCTTCACCGATGTCTACCGCTACAGCCATGTATTATTCAGCGCGCAATCCACTACAGCGGGTATCTCGCGAGAAAGGTGAAGTTGAGGTGGTCAAGGGCGCTGTCAATCGACGATTGCATAAGGCTTTTCTGCGATATCATGATCCACTGAACTGGCCGTTACTGCGTCGCACGCTGCGGCACATGGGGCGCACTGATCTGATTGGCAACAGCCGCGCGCACCTGGTCCCGCGAACGCAGTATTCGACCTTACATAAGCCAAAGCGATCCTTCCGCACCCAGCATTCAGGTTTGCCCGATCTAACTAAAAAGGGTTCCGGTAGACACCGAAGAAAGCCCGGTTAAGCTTAGCCACCGAACCTATTGTGCCTGGTCAATAGGCAATTGGCCTTGCAATTCCCGTTTCAGGAATTTACCGCTGGCATTTCGAGGAAGCGGTTCATCAAGCATCCAGATGTACCGTGGAATTTTATGTTTAGCCATCCTGGTGTTGCAGAAATCGCGAACCTGTTCAGCAGTTGTTGGCAGCTGCTCTCGGCAGTATATGGCAACGCCGACTTCTTCACCAAGTCGATCATCGGCGATTCCGAAGACGCTACATTCGGCGATTTGATCCATCTGGAATAAGACGGTTTCTACTTCTGAACAATAGATGTTCTCCCCGCCTCTGAGTACCATGTCCTTGACCCGGTCAACGATATAAATGAAGTCATTTTCATCAATTCTGGCAACGTCACCGGTATGTAACCAGCCATCGGTGAGACTTTCTGATGTCGCTTCTGCCTGATTAAGATAACCTTTTATCACTGCCGCACCCCTTACCCAGAGTTCACCTGGCTCACCTGGCATAGTTGTGCTTCCATCACTATCGACGGTCTTTACTTCAAATGAGGGCATTGCCCTGCCGCAACTTTCTGGGTTTTCAATAAAAAAGTCACCACCGATGGAGGTGATAATCCCACAAGTCTCGGTCATCCCATAGCCTGTGCCTGGTCTTGCAGTACTGATCGCCTTATCTATTTTAGATACCAAGTCAGGTTGCAGCTGCGCACCGCCTCCGCCCACTGAAATCAGGCTGGAAGTATCGTATTGACTGAAGTCGGGATGACTGATCAGCTCACGACTCATAACGGGTACGCCGGTAAGATTGCTAATTCTCTCCTTTTCGATGAGCTGCAGGGCAACCGTTGCATCCCATTTGTACATGTGGACCAGCTTCCCCCCCGCAACAGTCGATGCTTGAGCCAAGCAGTTGTTTGCAGTGACATGAAATAAAGGGGTGGTGACCAGTGCTGAAATCGGTGGCGCTTGCTGCGGATCCAACCTTGCTCTGCCATGTAGTTTAGACATGGTGTGGGAGAGGCATTGGCCCCAGAACCCCATATTCATAATGTTGTGTACGCAGCCGCGATGGGTTTGCTGGGCACCCTTAGGTCTGCCTGTTGTTCCAGAGGTGTAGAAAATGCACGCATCTTCATCGGGCTGGATAACCGTATCGGGCAGTTCGCCAGGGAATAGTGCGATTTCAGCAAAGTTAAATACCTGGTCTGCAGGTTCTGTCAGGCGAATACCAACTACCTTGACCTGGGCATGATTTTCGCGAATAGCATTGAATCTGTTTAGCCTCTGTTCATCACAGAACAGGATCTTCGGCATAGCATCATGCATCGCATAATCTAATTCGTTCTCGATCCACCAGGCGTTCATGCCAACAACGGTGAGACCAGAAGCGACTGCAGCCCAATAACAGATCATCCATTCCGGATAGTTACGTAAGGCTATGGCAACCCTGTCGCCCTGAACCAGGTTCTCATTAGCCATCCATGCAGCAATGGAACCTACCATCCTGTGGACCTCAGTATAGGACCATCGTTGGTCCTCATAGACCAGATAGTCACGATCCCCATGAATAGCAGATGCTAGCCAGATTTCCCGTAAACTGGGTGGTGCGGATTTGAATGTTTTCATAGGCGATCCTCGAACAAGGATCTCCTCTATTTCAAATGGCCCGCCCTCTGCGGATAGTTCATCCCAGACGGATTGTAGCGTTGTGTACATAATAATAAGTTCTCTCACTAAACCGAGTTGCGCTAAGATAGGCAATAAGATCCCTTGATGCAAATGGCGATGACCTATTTATTCGAAAATCTTACTGTGATCGATGCTGCCTCTTTTGTTGCTGGCCCTGGAGCAGCCACTATTTTTGCTGATTTTGGTGCCAAGGTCATCAAAGTTGAAGCACCAGCAGGCGATGCTTACCGTTTGTTACATGGCCGCCATAGAAGCGATTACAACTGGGCACTGACTTCTCGAAACAAGCAGGATATTGCTATTGATCTGTATCAGGAAGAAGGCAGGGCAATTATGCATCGCCTGTTGGATCAAGCTGACGTGTTGATCTTGAATTTTCGGGAAGACCAGTTAAAACAGTTCGAGTTAACGTATGATGAGCTCAAGCAACGAAATCCAGAATTGATCGTTGCCCAATTGACTGCATTTGGAACACGCGGCCCAGATCGGGAGCGCCGTGGTTATGATACCACCGCCTGGTGGGCGAGAACCGGGATTACAGATTTACTTAAGCCGCATCAACGATCACCCACCGTTCCACTAGGCGGGGTGGGCGATCATGCTTCTGCAATGACGCTTTTTGCCGGGATAATGATGGCCCTCTATAAGCGAGACAGGACAGGTGAGGGAGGCTACGTACAGACTTCGCTGACAGCGAATGGCTGCTGGTCAAACGGCATGCATTTGCAGGGTGCTATTGCTGGCTTTGACTTGTCTGAGCTGTTGGATGCGAAAGGCTATAGGTCACCGTTTTCGATGATCTACCAGACCAAGGAAAACCGTTATCTTGTGCTGGTGCTGCCGAACCCAGAAAAAGAATGGCCAGGCGTTGCTCGCTGTCTTGGGCATCCCGAGTGGCTCGAAGATGAGCGTTTTAAGACTATCAGAGATCTGATGCATCATCGAGATCAACTCCGGGAGATGATTGGTAAGGCTTTTTCAGCCTTGACAGTTAGCCAGGCATGCACTGCTCTGGATGCTGAGAACCTGACCTACAGTGTTGTTGAAAAGCTTGCCGATGTGATAACCGATGCCCAACTCATTGAAAACGGCGTGATAGTCGAAACCGAGTCGAAAGACCCGGATTTTCAGTGGACAGTTGCAAATCCAATTCAGGTGGAAGGGGTAGCGAAAATGCCGCCGCGAGATCCTCCTGCGATTGGCCAGGACTCTGTCAGAATACTTCAAGAGATGGGATACAGCACTGAGGCCATATCAGCTTTTGCCGAGAACGGTAGCATCGTGGTTGCTCAGAGCGGTGATGACTTGACTGAATAACCGTTCATAGTAATCACGCATTTGCCCACTACTTTTCTCTGTTCAAGCATTTTTAGTCCGCCCACTGCGTTTTCCAGGGGGAATCCAGCACAGACATGGGGATCGATTAAACCATCTGTTAGCAGTTGATAGAGTTCCTGGCGGCATCGATGACCTAACTGGGGATCTCTACGCCCAATTTCTCCGGCGCGGACCCCTATAACGGCTATTTGTTTGATTAATATGTGATTGACCGCGGCTTTTGGCCAGACACCACTGGTGAAACCGATAGTCAGGATCCTGCCTCCCCAGTTAATACAGCGCATAGATTCATCAAAAACAGACCCGCCTACGGGATCATAGATGACATCGGCTCCATTACCCTGGGTAAGTTCCTTTACCTGATCTCGAAAGCCACCTAGGCTACCGTCAACCTGGCTGTAATTAATAACATGATCGGCACCGCGAGACTTTACGACGGCGAGTTTTTCATCCGTTCCACCGGTGGCGATTACCTTCGCGCCGAGAAACTTTCCGAGATCCACGGCTGCCATGCCAACACCACCGGTAGCGCCATGCACTAACAGTGTTTCCCCGGCTTGCAGGCTACCGCGAATGGTTAATGCCACAAAGGCTGTTAGATAAGCTGTTGAGTAGGTCGCTGCCTTTGCGTAGGAAAGATCACCTGGTATTTGTTTTAACTGGCTGCATGGCAGATTGATGGCCTCTGAAAAACCACCGCTTCGGTCGGAACCAACGACCCGATCACCCACTTTAAAGTTGGTCACGTCCTTGCCGACCGCGATGATATCGCCGGAAAATTCTCCCCCTGGCGCGAATGGCAGCAGGGGTTTGAACTGATATTTACCCTGGATCATGAGAATATCGGGAAAATTTACCGCACAGGCTTTAATTCGTATTTGTACCTGGTCTGGCTGGGGGTCCGCAATCTCGATATGGTCCAGTATCAGGGTATTAATATCATCGCTGATGTAGTGACACCGTGCCGTTCTGATTTTCATGTTTGTCCTCATATGCGATGTATAATGGGCCAAGACACGATAGCACATAGTTGCTAACCTCAGGCAAAATGGCTTGTGGTGGGTCAACCGTCCGGGGCAGTGGTTTTATTATCTGGAGACGGCGCATGAGCATGGTATCAGCTCAGCTACTTTGAGTATTTATAGGAGAAAATGTATGCCTGAAGGAATATCAGAAGGAAAGGTTTCTGAATGGTTAGAACAGCATGTGCCCGGGTTGCGCGGTCCAATTCAGTTCCAGTTGATTACTGGGGGGCATTCAAATCTGACCTTTAAGTGTGAAGATGTGACTGGAAAGGCCGTGGTATTACGTCGTCCACCTTTGGGTCATGTGCTTGAAAGTGCCCACGATATGAGTCGAGAATATCGGATTATTCATGCCTTGAGGGATACCAAGGTACCCGTCCCGGAGGCGCTTGGCTTATGCCAGGATGCCAGCATTAATGGTGCTGACTTTTATGTAATGAATTTTGTTGAAGGGACAGTGCTAAATGATGCCGTCTCGGGATTAAGTATTACCGGTGAGCATCGCCCGGACTTGGGTCAGCATGTCATTGATATTCTTTGCGATCTCCACGATGTTGACATGGATGCCATTGGATTGGCGACGCTTGGCAGGAAGGAAGCTTATCTTGCCCGTCAATTAAATCGCTGGAACAAGCAGTGGCAGGCATCTAAAACGCACGAAATACCGGAAATGGAGGCTAGCTCTGCCTTGCTGATGGAGCGTATGCCATTGCAGGTCGGGGCCAGTATTGTGCATGGCGATTTCAGATTAGGAAATATGATAGTCACTAACGATCGAGTCCAGGCGATACTTGACTGGGAACTGTGTACCCTGGGTGATCCGCTGGCTGACCTTGGTTACCTTCTGAATAATTGGCTGGGTGCTGATGAAGTAGCGGGTGTTGATGAAGGCGATCAGCCGCCGACTGCTGTCGGAGGGTATCCTTCAAGGGATCGGCTGTGTGAACTTTACAGTAGCAGGACTGGCAGAGACCTCAGTAACATCAATTATTATCGAGCCTTTCAGCATTGGCGACTTGCTGCCATTGGCCAGGGTGTGTACAAGCGCTATTTAGTTGGCGCAATGGGTGAGGATCACGGTGTGGATTTGACTCGACAGAAGGATGGTGTCGCCCGCAGGGCTGAAGCGGCCATGGATTTGCTTCGCATTGGCTAATCTGTGTTTACCCGTAAGCTCCGGCGGGGATTACTCTCAGGGGAATGAGTGTAAGCCGTTCAGTGAAGGATCTGCGGTTTTTTTTCGAGGCTTAACAGGCGCTGCGCCGCGGTTTCCTTTATTTTCTGGCTTTTGGATTCTTGAAGTATAGCGAGGTATGTTTGTTGTGCGCCTGTTCGATCGCCCTTCATTTCCTGCATAGCACCAAACTGAATTCGAAATTCGTGGTGTTCTGGCATCAGCAGGATCTGCTGTTGCAGACAAAGACCTGCCGATTCCCAATTTTTGTTTCGCCAGTGTATTTGTTTCAGATTGTCGATAAGCCTAGCCAGGATCCCTATATTGGTTGCCTGCTGTAAATGGTCAGGATTCATGACTGCTGCTGGACCTACTACCTGCTTGAGTAAGGTAGCGCAGTCGCTCTGGCTGAGTGTTCTGCCCGTAAATGGATCAATAATACCGTTTTCAAGTGCCTCATAACGGATCAGGAAGTGACCTGGGAAATTGATTCCCTGAATATTGATATCCAGTCGGTTTCCGATCGCCAGGTGAATTAATGCCAGTGATAGTGGAATGCCCTGTCGGGTATCAATAACTCGATTCAAGTAGCTGTTTTCCGGAGCATAATAGTTTTTGATATTACCTTTGAACTGTTCATCTTTGTAAATGAAATCAATGAGTTGCTGAGCGGCTATGGAAGGGTCCTTACTAATTTTCTTTTTTAATGTCAGGGCCAGGCCATCGAGTGTTGTAAGGTAGGCATCTACATTAAGATCAGTCTGAATTTCCGCTGCGATGAGCAGTGCAGCTCTTTCCAGAGAGATCTGATCATCTTGCAGCTGGGCGACTTCTTGTAGGGTGCGCTGGGTCGAGGTCATCTAATTACTTTACAAGAATATAAGAGGTTTGACACACATTTCGCTATCGGGTGGGTGAAGTCGCGATTGAGACGAGGCCAGGTATGGGCGTATAAACTTGACGGATAAAATGCAGAAATGGCCGCTTAATATGACCCTTCCAGCAGGGCGTGATGTTGACAGAGATCCTCTCAGTGGCTATTGATACAGGGCAAAGATTTCCTCTGTTTTTTTTCGAATCAGGGCCAGTTTAGGTAGATGTGCTTTTAAATGATTCTTGTATTTAAGGCCACTGCCAATGGCTGATACCGAAATTGGTTTTCTGACCTGTGCGGCACTGGGGGTCAGCACTGGTCGACTGGAAGTTTCGGGCCTAAAGCAGGCGGGTTCTGAATCCAACTGACAATAATCAAGCAGAGACTGGATACTGATGTGCGGTTCTTTTGCCAGTCGCTCATAGGACATGTTATAGATCGAATCGGGGAAAAGACTTTGCCAATGTTGCATTAATGTAATATAGCCCTGCCAGTAAAAGACGATGCCCTCGAAAGCGTAACTGTATTCATGGCCTTCGCTGAAAAACTGACGGAAAACGGATACCGCATTGTCCAAAGGATCTCGAACAATGTTAATGATTTTGGCCTGCGGGAAGAGGGTTTTGATTAGACCAATATGTAGGAAATTATTAGGATTTTTGTCGATAAAGTATGGACTGGGTGCATGGCGATAGATGGCCGTTTTGGTTAAATATTCATTTGCATAGGCGTTGGCTTTGTTGGTGGAGAGATTGCTTAATCCCTTGGCATAGCTACCCTTATTTTCCAGTTCTATGGAGATATCTCCCAGGAAAAGCAGTTCATCAGTCGATTCGACGAGTGAATGATTTGCCAGGATTTGTTCTACCAGTGTACTTCCTGAGCGCGGCATGCCGATGATGAAAACGGGTGTATCCTGGTCACTAGCGCGGATCCTTTTCGATGGTTTGAAATTACTTATCAGTGCCTGGATGAGTTGCTGGTATAGATCCCCCCTAAACGGGCGTTGCTGGGCAATGATGTTGTTGCCTTGCTGAAGCGCGCTAAAAGCTGCATCTGTGTTTCCCTGTTGATCTTTTGCTTCCGCCAGACCGAGCAATAATAGCCCCCTGTAACCGGGTGGCGTCGCCTCATTTTTGAGATGCCTGGCAATATCACTGACATCCTCAGGTTGGAACTCATAGCTTTTGAGATTGGCCAGGCTCCAGTAGCCTATAGCCGAAATTTTGTCATCATCCATGTGTGCTAATTGAATATATTTTTCCGCTGCCTGCTGGCTTTCCCCTTTTGCTTTAAGGGTATGCCCGTAATTGAGGGTGACAATATGATTAGCCTCATCTCCCTGGCTGCACAACTGAAAGTGCTCAAGAGCAGAATCGACTTGCCCGGTTTTAAGTAACATCATGGCTAATCGTAATCGAATTGTCGCTTCCTGGCTTTGTTCGAGCATTAAATACAGGCCTTGAATTGCTGCGGCATAGTCCCTTGAGGATTCCAGAGCTGTTATTTTTTTTAGATCTTTCTCCATGTGTTTATCCGTGCCTGGCTGTGGTTTCTTCTATTCAAGGTCTTAGACCTTGATGTGATGTGCAGTAGTTTAAAATAAACCCACACGGAAAAGGTGATTTTCTGAGCATCTGGCTTCTTTTCTATTTAGGTTTCTTTACAGCCCAGGGTAACCATTTCAGTGATGCCCGGTCTTTTCCAGTAGTTGAAAAGATGTGGCGAGGTTAGCAGGGTTGTGTCAACTTAATCCGTAAGCCGTTGCAGGCTTGACCAAAAAAAGCAGATTGTAATATAGGCACTTATTTAACTACTAAGATAGCTACTAAAATAGTTATTAAGATCGACATAGAGATAGATATTCCGAAGCTTTGTTGCAAGCATCGCTTTGAAGAATTCCCTGATATGATCAGGGCAACCCTGCGCTAAATCCTGTGAGCGAGAGAGGTCGCAAAATTATGAGTATCACGATTTATCATGTCAGCGGAACCCGTTCTATGCGAGTGATTTGGTTGTGCTATGAATTAGATATTCCCTGCAAGTTAGAAACCATTGACTTTGCCAAGAAATTTCGTGCTTCGCCAGGGTGGCGGGCAAAATCTCCCACCGGGAAAGTGCCCGCGATGGATGATGGAGCGTTAACCATGTTTGAGTCTGGAGCCATGGTACAGTACCTATTGGACCGTTATGGTAAGGGCCAATTGCAACCCAAAGCTGGTACCGCTGAGGGGGCTTTATATCTGCAGTGGTGCTGGTTTGCGGAGGCAACCTTCGCGCGACCACTGGGTGATATTGCGCAGCACACCCTGGTGCGGGAGGAAAAAGACCGAATCGTGGCAGTCGTTGCTGATGGCCAGCAGCGGTCAAGGATCTGTCTTGAAGCGATTGAAGCAGCTATGCAGGATAGCCATTATCTGCTGGAGCGGTTTACAGCAGCAGATATCATGATGGGTTATTCTCTTATGCTGGCGGAAAAATTTGGCCTGATAACGGAAGATCTACCAGCTACTAAGGCATATTTTGCTCGACTAAAGGATCGTCAAGGCTACCAGTATGCGGTTAGTGTTTAGCTCTCAGCGTCTGCCAGGGATAACCCAAGGCCAGGTTAAAATCAGTTTCTTGGCTTAAAGCCAGGCCATAGGAATTTAGCCGTGCTATGGCTGTTGGGATTTGAGTTGCTGTTTGGTTATGCGGTTTTGCTGCTGATGAATTTTCGCCTCAGAACCGATATGAGTCTGACCTCTGGCGTTGGCCAGTTGCACCTGCTTTTCTCGTTCAAGGAATCGTGCTCTTTGTGCCTGGGTGGTTTTTGAGACACAGTGAGGGCACGAAACACCCTTTACATAATCTGCACTGCCCAGGTCCGTTTCATTCAGTGGCAGGCGGCAGGCATGACACTGCTGGTAGCCGCCGGGTTGCAGGCGATGATTGACAGCGACGCGTTCATCAAAAACAAAACATTCTCCCTGCCAGAGAGATTCGCTCTCAGGTATATCTTCAAGGTACTGGAGAATTCCGCCATCCAGGTGATAAACCGCTTCAAAGCCCAATGAATTCAAATAAGCTGTTGATTTCTCGCAACGAATCCCGCCCGTGCAAAACATAGCGACTTTCTTGTGTATTTTTGGATCGAGCTCGGTCTTGGCAAATTCCGGAAATTCTCTGAAAGAAGCTGTGTTGGGATTGATGGCGTTTTGAAAGGTTCCTATCTGTACTTCATAGTCATTCCTGGTATCTACCAGGGTGACGTCGGGAGATTGTATCAATTGGTTCCAGTCCTCGGGTTTAACATAAGTTCCCGCCTGTCTTCCTGGATCCAGACCAGGTTGCCCGAGGGTCACGATCTCTGTTTTTAACTTTACTTTGGCCCTGAGGAAAGGCATGTTTTTGCTATAGGATTTTTTATATTTGAGGTGCGTGAACCTGATATCCAAATGAAGCCAGTCATGCAGAGCATCAATGCTTTCACGCTGGCCTGCAACTGTTGCGTTTAAGCCTTCAGTTGCAATCAGCATGGTTCCTTTTAGCTGATTTTCGAGCATGAATTGGATACACGCTTTTTGCAGTTTTACTGGTTCATCGATTTTCACGAAAAGATAGAAGGATGTTATGACGAATAATACTGCTTCGTTTTGGACCATTGATCGAACGACCTTTTCAGAGATTGCTAAGGATAGCCTGAACTGTTCCATCTGGGAAAACAGTGCAGGCGCCATAAGGGTCAAGCCAGCTGGAATTGTTGATTGATAAATTGCGGTTCAGTACCACCGCCTATCGGAATCTACAACTTAGCCCTGGATAACCTGGTGCCCATTATCGCTGGATTTGCTGTGTTTTGGCAGCATAATTGTTTAATAGTTCGTTTTTATCGATTAATCCGCCCAAGACGAAACAGATTTCCCAGTGCTATACTGCCTTACAATTGTTTATTTGGAGAATTTCATGCCACTCAATCCCGATAGCGTAGGTACTCGTGGGACACCCGTGCGGCGCAGTTGGTCTGGTAAAGATGCATTGCTATATGCGGTGGGAATTGGCGCGGGAACCGAGGAACTGCAATACGCAACAGAGAATACTAAGGATATCCAACAACAGGTCTTTCCGACCTTTGCGGTAATAATTGGTGGAGGAGGCGTTCCCATGAAAGCGGCAGGGTCTTTTAATCCAGCTATGATGGTTCATGGTGAGCAGGGCATTGAATTGCTGGCAGAGATACCCGTTCAGGGAGAGATTGAAAGCACCGGCGAAATTGTTGGGGTGTATGATAAAGGGAGTGCGGGTGTTATTGCTTTTACATCAGAATCCACGGATGTTAATACGGGTAAAGTTTTGATGAGGACGAAGTCTACCCTGTTCTGTCGAGGGGAGGGAGGCTTTGGAGGTGATCGAGGCCCCAGCGACAGAATTGAATTTCCGGATCGGGAGGCAGACCACGCAATAACCTATCAGACCCGGGAAGATCAGGCTTTAACCTATCGATTGTCAGGAGATCGCAACCCATTGCATTCCGATCCAAGCTTCGCAGCGATGGGTGGGTTTGAAAAACCAATTCTACACGGTCTGTGTACCTATGGGTTTACAGGTCGAGGACTACTCCATGCACTCTGTGCTGGAGATGCAGGGCGATTTCGTTCCATGAATGCGCGCTTCTCAAAACCGGTTTACCCTGGTGATGCATTAACCGTGTCAATGTGGCTCGACGCTGATAGGGTTATTTTCAGGACCAGTAATCAAAATGGTGATATCGTCATCGATCAGGGAACATTCACTTACGAGTAAGGCCCATGTTGAAGGTAGGCAGTAAAGCACCCGATTTTGAATTGTCTGATCAGCACGGAGAGTTGATACGGTTAGTAGACCTTGTCAGCATGGGCCCTTTGATGCTCTATTTTTATCCCGCAGATTTCACCCCAGGATGAACTAAACAAGCCTGTAGCATACGTGATATGCACACTGATTTGAGTCACCATGACTTGCATATAGCCGGTATCAGTCCGCAGAGCAGAGAAAGCCATCAGCGATTCAGCGCTCAGCATAAACTGAGCTTTCCTCTGCTTGTCGATTCAGATAAACAGGTCATAAAATCCTACGGTGTAAATGGCCCGCTTGGCATTGGTGTTCGTAGAGTTTCTTTTCTGATTGATCAGCAGCAGATTATTACGACTTCTGTGCAGGCTGATTTCCGAATCAACCGCCATATTGATTGGCTCAGAGACTTGCTGGATAAGCGCCGTTAAGAAAGTGGGCGTTGACCAGGGTTTTGATTAAAGTCGAGTTAGCGCTCCAGCAAGAGCTGGGGAGGCACTTTTAAGGCTGGGCACGAGTGACATCTAAATCCAGTGCTCGGATGGTTTGGACTGATAAGCCGATGTGAATTTTCTCTGACCAAGATCTTGCCGGAAAAAGAAGGTAGCCGGCTTTTTTTGGCCCAGGCCGGATCAGCAGTACTAAGCCGGCTTGATTTGGTGATCGGGGCAAAGAACGGGTATGCACTGGGCGCTAAATTATTTTTTAGCTCGTTCAGGCCAGGCTGGGGAAACCGTTATGTTGGATGAAAACCTTGGTCGCTGGGATACCATCGATGGGCTGAACTGCAATGTGCTTGTGTGGGATTGGATTTACTAGTTGCAAAATACTGCAAGCCTTGTTCAGGGGTAATTATGAGACGGATCAATGTGGTAGGAGCCAGTGGCTCGGGCAAATCGATTTTTGCACGAGCGCTGGCAAAACGGTTGATGATACCGGTCATTGAAATGGATGCTTTGTTCTGGAGTCAAAACTGGACACCGGTGGCCGAGTCTGAATTCATCACCAAACTGGGCAAAGTGGTGAGTGGTGAGAAATGGATTTTAGATGGTAACTACCATCGGACAAAAGATTTGAAATGGTCTCGGGTGGAAACTATTATTTGGTTGGATTTTAGTTTTCTTTGTATTTTTAAGCGGGCTCTGAGTCGAGCATTGCTGCGCATCTGGCGAAAACAGGAAATATGGGCGGGTACTGGTAATCGAGAAGCATGGGCTAGAACATTTTTATCAAAGGACTCTGTTTTGCTTTGGACCCTGACCAGTTACAACGGAGTAAAAAGACGCTATGCAGGAATTTACGATAATCAAGCAGGCAGTCCATATAAGGTAGTCAGATTGGATTCTCCAGGTCAAGCCAGGGCCTTTCTGGCCGCGCTTGTATGAGTGCTGGTCAATGCTGCTTAGCCAGGCAATGCGCCATGATAAGGCTCTCGGGGCCGACAGATTCGGTCACAGGGAATGTGTTGGCATTTTATCGCTTCATTGAGCACGAGTAACCAGAAACCAGGGGAGAGCTAAGTATGTTAGTAAGATGGATCGGTCTGATAATTATCGGCAGCTATGGCCTGGATAGCTATGGATGGTCTGATATGGGGCATAAATTAGTCTGTGATATCGCTTATGAGCATCTCGATCCTGGCGTAAAAGGTACTATCCAGGATTTGATCAAAGCACTTCCCAATGAGCATAAGGTATTGATTTCAGAGGAGGATGTTCCGAATTTTGGTGATTTGTGCCCCTGGCCAGACAAGATTAGAAGCTTGTCAGAATATAAGGCTGTGGCGACCTGGCATTACGTCAATGTTGACAGGAGTGATGCGAGCATGCATCGAAGTTATTGTGTTACTGGATGTATCTTAAGTGCAATTGACCAGCACGAGGCCATCTTGTCGAATCGCCATTTAAGTGACTGGGCTCGTCTGCAGGCAATGATGTTCTTAGGCCATTGGCTGGGTGATATACATCAGCCTCTGCATGCCAGTTTTGCAGATGACCGAGGCGGCAATCAGGTCCGGGTCAGTGGTTTTGAAGAATGTAAGAATCTGCATGGCGTCTGGGATTACTGCCTTATAGCTAGCAGCAAGATGTCTCGACAGGATTTAAAGCGATTACTTTCGGGTGTTGCCAGCAATATAGTAGCGCAACAGGTCAAACCAACGCTCGACCCGCTTGTTTGGGCCAATGAGTCTTTTGCAATAGCCAGACATCCCAGAACCCGCTATTGCAAGATAACCGAATCAGGATGCCAGCGGTTAGCCAGCAGGCGCTTTCAATTACCTGCAGATTATTACACTCAGAACTGGCCTGTCGTTAAGCAACGGTTGGCGCTGGCTGGGATCCGCCTGGCTGAACTACTGAACCGCGTACTGGCAGCGCCATTGGTTGGCCTGGGCTAACCGAATAGTCTGTTGAATAAATAGCAAATGGAAATTTCATGGTCTTGTCTTGCATAAGATGCGTCAGGCTCCAGAGAAGCACCGGAGTGCTCGCATCATCTCATCTGGGCAAAGCAATTCCTCAGCTCGGTAACAAAAGTTACCGGTTGCTCGAAGGCAGCAAAATGCCCACCTTCGCTGAGCACGTTGAAGTAGACCAACTGCTTAAAGCGTTTTTTAGCCCAGCGCTCTGAGGTCTTGAAAATTTCTTTTGGAAAAATACTGGTACCGAACGGTATTTCAACAGCAGGTTGATCCAGAGAATTACTTCCGAAGCTTTCCCAGTAGATTCTCGCTGAGGACGCGCCGGCATCGGGTAGCCAGTACATCATCACATTGTCCAGCAACTCATCTCTGGTGACGATGTTTTCCGGGTGTCCCTGGCAGTCCATCCATTGGTAGAATTTTTCAATGATCCAGCCAGCCTGGCCAGTAGGTGAATCAGCAAGGCCATAGCCCAGTGTTTGTGGTCGGGTACTTTGTTGCTTGGAATAGCCAGAGTCACTGTCCTGGTAAAACTGGTAGGCTGCTAGACATTCCTGTTCGAACTCCGATAAATCGCTCATGGTATCGGGGTCGGGAGCAGCCATGGGCATGGTTACGTGGATTCCCTGGCAGTGCCCCAGGTTTTGCACGGCGATGGCAGTCGTGACAATTGAGCCCCAGTCACCGCCCTGGGCTAAATAATGCGAGTAACCCAACCGAACCATCAGTTCATCCCAGGCTGCCGCTATTTTGTCAATGCCCCAACCGGGTTCACGGGGTTTATCTGAGAATCCGAATCCGGGTAGCGAAGGTAAGACGAGATGAAAAGCATCCTCGGCTTTGCCGCCATGATTCACTGGGTCGGTGAGGGGGCCAATTACTTTTTGAAATTCAATGATCGATCCGGGCCAGCCATGTGTCATCAGTAACGGGCGGGCATTGGCTTCATTTGAGCTGATATGCTGAAAATGTATGTTAAGTCCCTGTAGTTCAGTCTTGTAACCGGGCCACTGGTTTATTTTAGCCAGCCTGGCTGGCCAGTCATACTCGGATTCCCAGTAGTCCTTTAATTCCTTCATGTAGGCAAGAGGGATACCCTGGCTCCAGTCAGCGGGGGTTTCTTTATCCGGCCAGCGGGTCATGGCGAGTCTCAGTTTGAGGTCAGCCAGTTCCTGATCGCTCGTTTCAATGATGTAAGGGGATACTGTGTTCATATCTTTCACTCCAGAGAAATAATGGTTTTACCGATTGCTTTCCTGTCCAACATGTTTTTCATGGCAATTCCTGATTGTTCAAGGGGATAGGTCTCTCCCGCATCCGGGTGGAGATGGCCTTCATGAATCCATTGAATCAGAGCATTTACCACGGGTCTGGATGCACCGGGTTGGGCACCGATATACCCTCCCCAATTAACCCCGATGATCGAAATTCGCTTGAGCAAGGTTAGATTAAGAGGCAGTTTTGGGATACTGCCACTGGCGAAACCGACCACCAGAAATCGACCCTCAGGGCTTAATGATCGTAGTGCCGGTTCGGCGTATTCTCCTCCTACAGGATCATAGACGAGGTTAAGGGCTTTGCCATCAAGTTTTACCTTAAGTTCGTCTCGCCACTGCGGTTGGCTGTAATCGATTGTTTCCTTGGCACCTGCCAAAAGACAGGCCTTGCGTTTTTTCTCACTGGAAGCTGCAGCGTAGACTATTGCGCCCTGAGATATAGCAACATCAATTGCTGCCATGCCGACGCCACCACTGGCGCCAAGAATCAATATATTTTCACCTTTTTTAATTGCACCAAGGGTGATCAGGCCATGGTAGGCGGTGCAGTAATTTATCAGAAATGAAGCAGCGGCAGTGCTCGTGATGCTGTCAGGCAAGGATATGCAGCTCGCCTCAGGCAGGCATACTTTCTCAGCTAAACCACCTCTGGCAGGCATCGCCAATACTCGCTGACCCACTCTCAAGTGCTTCACCTGGCTTCCCAGTGATTCGATGCTACCAACGATCTCGTTGCCAGGAATAAAAGGCAGATCGGGTTTTATCTGATAGAGACCTGCCACAGTCAGTGCATCGACATAACCGAGGCCAGTGGCTCTGATTTTCAACAGGACCTCATGCGGTTCTGGAACTGGGTCAGCTATCTCGGTAACCGTAAGATTCTCTGGAGCCTGAAAGGTTTTGCAGATAATTGCCTTCAACGGGAATACTCTCTTTTTATTGGCTGGATTAGGTTCAGTTCTTTTTTAAGGAACATAATAGAGTCTATGACTATCTAATGTGTCTTGATTGAAACAATAAGCCCACTTTCTTGCGGTGGCTTTTAAATAATGACGCACTCTCCTGATGATATCAGAGCATACACTGAATTCATGACTTTAGTGATTGAGTTAACCGCGGTGATAGTGACCGCTCAGCAGGGCTTATGAAGGATCAAATTGATAGTTACTTTCAGTTTGGCCTGTCTGGCCGATGGTTTGATCAGGATCGGCCTAATAATGAGCCTGCCACGCAAACGCCTCTGAAAAAGTAATTGCCGGTTGCTGTTCTTCCTGACATTGTTTTGGATAATAATGCCAGTTGCATCTGGCTGGGTTTATGAAACAAGATAGACCTTGTTACTGGTTAAAACGGCCAGCTAGCATTTTTCGGAATAGATATAGTTGTTTTCAAGAGCAAGTTGGACCAGAGGTGGCTACCATCTATGACAATTGGAATTGGTATTGGATTAGCGCGATTTCCCTTTGCTACGGGTAAAGACTATTTTCAATGGGCAGAATTGTGTGAATTAGGGGGGCTGGATTCTATCTGGCAAACAGATCGATTGGTATCAAGAGAACCAAACCTGGAGACCCTGTCAACCATGGCTGCGCTTGCCGGGGCGACACAAAGAATTCGGTTCGGAATGAATGTTGCCAGTATTGCATTGAGGGATCCGCTACTGACTGCAAAGCAGTGCGCCACCATTGATCGCTTGAGTGATGGCAGGCTGCTACCGGCATTCGGCATTGGCAGTGCCCTCAGCATGGATTATCGTTCAACCGGGATCCCCACAAAAAGGCGGGGAAAAAAAGCTGACGAGGCGCTTACTCTGGTGCAACGGCTATGGCAGGAGGAAGAAGTCAGTTTTGCTGGTGAGTTTTTCAATTATGACCGGGCTTCTATTTCACCTAAACCGGCTAACCCAAAACTGCCACTCTGGATAGGTGGCGCAAGTGAGGCAGCTATGCGTCGAACCGCCCGGATCGGTACCGGCTGGCTGGCAGGTATTGATACACCGGAACAGACTGCCCGGGTTATCAAGGGTATCAAGGAAGCTTTACTGGATACCGGGCGGCGTATTGATGATGATCACTATGGTGCTACTTTTTCATTTCGTTTTGGAAATGCCGATGAACAGGTCTCCCAACAGTCCATAAAGGGACTGGCAGCAAGAACCCAACAGGATCCCAGTCGTTATCTGGTCATCGGTGAAGCAGAGGATATTATTTTCCGCATCAATGAGTATATTGCCGCCGGGTGCTCCAAATTCGTGCTCATACCTATCGCTGAGGGTGCTCGGGATGTCATGTATCAGACTCGGAGTCTGATAGAGCAAGTTATCCCGATATTTTCAGAAAATTGAGACGGCTGCTTAATGGCACTCGCTTGCCAGAAATGCCCGGGTTCGATTCTGCTCTTCATCATTATCGGCACTGATCGCTGCGCAGAATTCGGTGACACCCAGATCCCGAAGTCTTGCCATGGCACCCCTTACAGAAGTTTCACTGCCTACCAGAGCTAGATCTTGTGGCCCCGCAATACCTTCTCTGTCAAGCATGGCGCGATAAGAAGGTAGCATGCCGTAAATCTGCAGGGATTTCCCTATCTGTTCTCGGGCAGCGGCTTCATTATTGGTAATGAGTACCGGAAATCCAGCGGCGATCCTGGCGTTGGGTTTCCCTGCTGCCGCTGCTGCTGCATTGATGGTTGGGATTATATGTTCTTCCAGAGTCTTTGGTCCGGTCATCCAGGTGATAGTTCCCTGAGCCTGTTGGCCAGCAAGTTTCAGCATGACTGGGCCGAGGGCGGCAACCAGAGTGGGTACTTCGGTTTGCCCCGGCATGGCTAGCTTGATCTGATTTACCTGATAGAGTTCGCCCTGGTGAGAAACTGTCTCGCCTCGAAGCAGCGGCAACAGGACCGCCAGGTACTCCCTCATGTGCCTGGCTGGTTTGCTGTAGGAGAGTCCGAGCATATTCTCGATGACCACTTGATGTGACAGGCCAATGCCCAGCGTGAATCTTCCTTGGCAGGCGGCGCCGGTAGTCAGGGCCTGTTGCGCCAGTGCTGTGGGGTGTCTGGGATAAGTGGGTGTAACAGCTGTTCCCAATAGGATTGATTTGGTAGCCTGACCGATAAGCGCCAGTGTAGTGATGGCATCGAGACCAAAGATATTAGCCATCCACAGGCTGGAAAAGCCTTCTAACTCCGCAGCCTTGGCATTTTCAACAACATTCTCAATAGTACCATTGACATCTTCGGAAACAGATAACATGAGTCCAATTTGCATAGCGGGCTAATCCTTTAAGAAAAGCGCTATTGTGACATTGATGACTGCCGTCTGCATCAACAAAGTACTGGATAGGAAATTTCTACATAAGGGTTTCATTGAAACCCTTGGTGGCTGGTCGGTAAACTGACTTCTAAGGGTTTCATTGAAACCCTTGGTGGCTGGTCGGTAAACTGACTTCTAAGGGTTTCAAGGAAACCCCTGGTAGCTGGTCGATAAACTGACTTCTAAGGGTTTCAAGGAAACCCCTGTAGTTTCTAGGTAAACTGATTCATAAGGGTTTCAAGGAAACCCCTGTGGCTGGTAGGTAAACTAACCCGACTTTGTTTCGGCTGAACTGGCATGGATGAGCGATTGAAAACGGGCGTATTCAAGGACACGGATAAGGAAAGTCTGGTAGTGATATGGCGAGGTAATGTGGTGGCTCGTTATGAAAATACTGAAGCCTTCATTGCAGCTCATATGGAGGCGCTAAGTGCGCTTGATATTGAGCAGGAAAAAGCGCTTCAGGATGAATACACAGATTTATGAGGGCTCGGCAGAGGCGGCATCCGGATCCGCTCACAAAAGACGAGAGAGTAGGAAGTATTTTTATTTAGAGCATAAAAAGGTATTTTTATTTAGAGCATAAAAAAGCGTTTTTATTTAAGGCATGAAAAAGATTTATTTGAGTCGTCAGTCACCAGATTCTAGCTTCTAATTCAACGCCCATTTTTCTGGTTGAAAGGCTGTTTTAGTTTGAAATCGAAATCGCAATAGTGTTTTCTATAATTTTCAGAGGATAGGTTTTAAGGTTCTCATAAGCCGGTGAAGCTTGCACACTGCCGTCTTTCAGGCAAAATTCGGCTCCATGATAGGGGCAGATAATACAACCGTTTTCAAGCATCCCATCTTCCAGGGGTAGGTTCTCATGACTACAGTAATATGCCAGTGCATAGAACCTCTGGGCATGGTGACAGATTAATATTTCTATATCGTCAATGACAACCCGGAGTTGTCCATCCTCTGGTATTTCGTCAACAGACGCGACTACGCTAAAAGTTTTACTCATTTATGACCTCACAGACAAGGCTGCTATTAGATCAAATTTTGTGCCTGTCGTCGCCCGTTCAGTTTCCATTCAAGTAGCAGGGGTTACATTAGGATTTCCTTCAGCGAGGATAGTGTAATGAAATCAGGGATAGGATTGTTTTTTCTTCTTGTTGCATTTGTGTTTACGGTGGATAGCCACGCGGAACGGATCTTGGTGTCTGATCAGGTAGCGGAGACTGAACAGGGCTCTGCTGGCCCCAGGGTTGTGGAACCGGCCGAAATAATGGCATCACGATCTAAAAGATTTGGTACTCGGCGATATGATACCCACCCTAGTGAGACACAGCATTACTGCAGTCACATAACGCAACGGGCGTACCAGTCAGGTCGACCGCAGTCTTATTACTACAGTGGTTATGATCGCAACCACCGGCGCTGGGTCAGTCCGATCGTCGTACGAGTAGGTTACAGGCAGGGCCGAGGTGGCCACCATTCACAGTTTGATGATTATTATTATCCGGACTCATATTACCGTGGCTCTGACACGGTCTGGTACATTGGGCCTGATGCACGGCGACGGCATCGTGTCCATGCATCGGGGCATCGAAGGCACCGCAGTGATCGACGGCACCGATAGAGGTGATACAGGGTAGTCAGGCCGAACCGCAGGCCTGATTCTCGGCTCGTTAAAAATCGCCCGATACAGAAATTACTGACTTCGGTCGATGATTAATGTTCGACAAACTTATTCCCGGCAGCGGTGGCCGTCTAGTCCGGCCTGAGATCCGGTAGCTGATAGCCCTCTGCTTCGAGGTCAGCGCGAATATTCTTTTTATTGATCTTACCGGTGGAGGTCAGTGGGATCTCATGTACAAAGATGACATCATCTGGAAGCTGCCACTTAGCAAAAATTTCTGAACAGTGTTCTAAAATCAGGTCTTTCGTTACATTAGTGCCTTCGACAAGAATCACTAATGCCACCGGGCGTTCATCCCATTTAGGGTGGGGTTGTGCAACCACGGCAGCTTGCTGCACGCCTTCCAGTGAAACTATGTGGTTCTCCAAGTCTACCGATGAAATCCACTCGCCTCCCGATTTTATGAGATCTTTGGATCGATCTGCAATAATCAGATACTGTTCCGGGTCTATCTTTGCTACATCGCCTGTAATCAACCAGTCTTCGTGGAATTTGTCAGGCTGGGGATCATTATAATATTCGGAGCAGATCCAGGGTCCGCGAATCAAAAGCTCGCCCACGGCCTCCCCATCATGGGGTAGAGGATTCCAGTGCTCATCAAATATTTCAATTTCCAGACCAGGAATTGATAGTCCTGCTTTTGCAATGTTTTCGAACTGCTGGTCTTCACTGAGTTTCAGATGGGAGCGTTTTGCGACTTTCCGTGAGAGTGTTCCCAGAGGATTAGTTTCGGTCATTCCCCAGCCTTGAATCATTTCGATACTGTGTTTTTCCGAGTACCAGCGCATCATCGATACCGGTGGTGCCGAACCGCCGCAGGTCAGTCGAGATAGATGGTTAGTGTCAAATCTGCTTGGGTTTGCTTCCAGAACAGCCTTGATACCCTGCCAGATGGTGGGGACACCAGCAGACAAGGTCACTTCTTCTTCGCACATCAGTGTGAGTAGACGTTCGGCATCCATGAACCGGTGCGGCATGACCTGTTTGCATCCGAGCATGGAGGCTGTAAAGGGGATCCCCCATCCCATAGCGTGAAACATCGGCACGATACCGCAGACTGCATCCAAAGCTGACAGGCTCATGGAATCCGTCATGGCTTGAGCCATTGTATGCAGGTAGGTAGAACGGTTTGTGTACATGACGCCCTTGGGTTTGCCTGTGGTGCCGCTGGTATAGCAAAGGCCCATCGGTGCGTTTTCATCGAGGTCTGGCCAGTTATATGTCATTGGCTGGCCTGTAATGAAATCTTCATAGTCGGCTGTGTCGGCAAAGGTCGTTTCACCCCCTTCGCCATGGCGACAGATGACTAATTTCTTGACTGAAGGTATTTTGTCCAGCAGAGGATTGAGCAATGGCAGTAAGTCTTCGTCTATAAAGATGACCTTGTCCTGAGCATGATTGATGATGTAATCCAGGTCAGTTGAACCGAGCCTGATATTCAGCGTATGCAACACTGCGCCCATCGAAGGCACTGCCTGGTACAGTTCCAGGTGGCGATAATTGTTCCACATGAAGCTGGCAACTCTATCTCCCGGCTTTATTCCCAGAGCTGCTAATGCGCCTGCTAATTGATTAGCCCGCTGCCAGGTAGTTTTCAAGGTCTGCCTGTGTGTTCCTTCTGCCATCAGAGTGACAATTTCTTCTTGCGGGTCTACTTGTGCACCCCTGCCAACAATACGAGACATGAGTAGTGGAGTTTGTTGCATGGTCATCGAGTAAAGCTCCTTTGTATGAACCAGGTCACCGGCGCGCCATTCTAGCAAAAAAACAAAGCACACAGGATACCGAAATTTGATCCATAGTTGAAATGAAAGAATTCTTGAATGGTTATTCGTTTCCTGACAAAGTGGGGGCGTCATTAGTTTAGCTTAGGGAAACGATTGCAGCAGTTTGGAAACAAGAATCCGCCGACAGCAAGGCTTAGTTGGGGATTGATCGCATCCTATGCTACACCTACCGTTGGTGTCGGCTACATGTATCTGTTGATAGGACTATATATCATGAAGTTCTCCACAGATGTTTTACTGATTCCGCCGGCGGTCATGGGCACTATATTTGGGGTATCAAGGGTATGGGATGCCATATCTGATCCCCTGGTGGGCTATTTCAGTGATAAGACTCGACATAGCATGGGGCGAAGACGGGTCTGGCTGCTAGCAAGTATTTTACCCATAGGCGTGTTTTTTGTAATGGTTTTCTCTCCACCGGCGAGCCTCAGTGCGAGTGCTTTGGTGGTGTGGATGGGCATCGGCGTGATTGGTTTTTATTCGGCGATGACTTTGTTCATGGTACCGCACCTGTCTTTTGGTGCTGAGTTGACGGATGACTACCATGAACGGAGCCGCCTGTATGGGCTACGTCATGGGGCCTATACCATTGGTTCGATTATTGCCCTGATCAGCATGCAACTGCTAATTAATGCCGAACAGGAGAGCGAACAAAGCGTTCGATCGGTCGCTTTTCAACTCAGTGCCATCGCAGCCCTGGTGACTATGTTGCTGATTGGTTTTGCCGTTTATCGGCTGCGCGAAAGGCCAGAATATCAGGGACGTATTGGCCAGACGCCTTTTGGGGCGTTTAAAGATGTTTGGCAGAACCCTCATGCAAAACTCGTCATTGTTGTCACCTTTATCGAAAATATCGGTAGTGCCGTGATTGCTATATTGACGCTTTATGTTGCTCAGTATGTTGTCGGCGCGCCGTCCCTGGCACCCTTGATTATCTTGTCCTATATGATCCCTTCGACATTTTCCGTGCCCCTATGGATCCCTCTTTCAAAAAAGGTAGGGAAAATTCCCCTGTGGATATTTTCGATGATGCTGACAGGATTATCCTTTGGCGGCATGTTTGTATTACCTTTCCTGGATAATATGGATCATCGAGTGATATTGATTTTTGTGCTCGCCTTCTTTGCAGGTTTATCCGCGGGCTGCGGCGGAACCATAGCGCCCTCAGTGCAGAGTGATATTATCGATTATGACGAATATTTAACGGGTGAGCGAAAAGAAGGCTCCTATTTTGCTGCTTTCAACTTTGTTCAGAAAAGTGCCATTGGCGTGATGATACTGGTTACCGGTTATGTTCTTCAGTTTGCAGGCTTTGAACCTAATGTACAGCAGTCGCAGACGGTTCAAGTGGTCATGGTAAGCCTTTATGGGCTGTCACCGCTGGTTTGTTACACCATTGGTGCTATCTTATTTTCCAGGTTCACGCTGGATGCAACCGAGCATGACCGGATTCGTCGAAAAATCAACACGAGAACGGCATCGGAGGCAAGTTGAAGTCGCAGTGGAAAAGTCCGGTGGGTTAAATCAGAGTCAGTCTTTTTCGGTTAATTATTCTGAGGTAGCATGACCGCCAGTTGCCGTGATGTAGCCAATAATTGACCGGTCCGTGCCCAGATACGCCCGTTCTCCACCAGGTAGCCTTGTGCCGCAATCTGGGTAGAAAATTCAACCAGTAAGAAGTCATCCTCGTTAACGGTAGCCAGCGGTAGGTCTGCAAGAATATGCACGGTGTGATCGATGGTGGGTGCCTGCAGGTTCTCGGATGTATGCCTGGCGCTGACACTGGGAAACCATGAATCAGAAATTGCCAGGATAGCGAGATCATCGAAGGCACGTGGGTATTTGAAACGAGTCCAGCCACCCACTAACCCACTGCCATTGTTATCCGGAGGGATGGCACCTACGGCAAGGCGTTGGTCGTAGTGCTTCCGAAAAGGTACAAAATGCGGCGAGTCAGGATTCATTCTGGATATGACTGGAATCTGCTCCGGTGGCAGTACGTCTGGCATCTGCAGATCGCAGAAATCAATAGCCAGACGTTGTCCAGCAAAGGTGGCAGTTGCGACTGCAATAGTTCGCTTGCCTTGGGTCAGGAGACCCGTGCAGGTTGATAGAGAACGGCCCTGCTTGAGGATTTCGATTCTTAGCTGCGCGCGGCCAGGCGTCGATGCTGACAGGAAATGTACTGTGATAGAACGGGTCGGTTTAGCGTTTATGCTGCTTTTCATAGCCTTTAACAAAATGGCTGCAATGTAGCCGCCATTGGGTCCAATCATGACATTCCAGTCAGATGAAATAGTAACGTCATATAATTTAACCTGATCTGAAGCATCGTCATCGCGATGAGCCGGTACTTCAGTAATTTCAGTAGCTTGGTCAAGGGCGTTCATCGATGCTCAATATTCAGTTTGTGGATGGTACTTTAGGTTATTTTGGGCCCGTTACAGCAGGGTCTTTCTTGCCAATGAAAGAGATATCAGCTGTGAAAGTCAAAACCTTTTCGATAGTTGAAGAAGGATTGATTTGCATTTCTGTTAACCAGGCTCCGACCATGCAGGGGATGGTGCAGGCTGCGGACTTCATGCTCAATCTGGTAAACAGGTTTTCCTTTCCTGTTACAGATCATTTCGAATCTGTATTGGTTCGCATCTGATTCTTCAGTAATTAAGTTCATTTTTTCCAGTTGAGTATGTGGCCCGGAAAAATCCGCGAGATAAATGGCAATGTGGTGTCCATCATAAGGCTTCTGCTCGCGGCGACTTTCTTTGAATGTGATAGTCTGCCTTGTTCCGATCTGAATGCTGCACGCTGCCTTGCGTTCCATGACTGGTGCTTTGAATACTCTCGAGTAGAAGTCTGAAATACTTTTGGCTGTGCCATTGGCAACATCAAGTTCGATATAGGGCATTCCCAGGTTCATGCCGTTAAAGCCTGCTGGTGAATGGCAACGGATGCGGTTGCCCCAGGGGCAGGTTACCATAATGTGGTTTACATGAACCTTGAAAGCAAATTTTGTATCAGCAAGTCCTTTTTTAGCGCGGGTTAGGCGCGCTGCCAACTGTGCTAAGTCAGGAACGACCAGCCCAATTACGCCTCTTATTATCTGGGCCGGTCCCGTTGGTAGATGAAATTGCTCGTCTCCGGCATTGATCCAGAGGTTATGGGTGCCAAAATCGATAATGGGATCTCGAGTCAAGCCAAGTGCCCTGCAGTAAAAGGAGAGCGCAGTATTTTGATTGGGAACCGTTAAATTGACATGTTCAAGGGACATGATATTGCCAACATCGCCCGTTGTGCGATCGTATCTGTTCATTAATTACCTCCTTCATTAACCTGTATAAGTCCACTGAATTAACTATGAATCGATGCCAGCAGGTATTTCATATTGTTAATGTACCCCTCGATCAAAATAAATTGCAACCATCGGTATGGTTATACTAGCTGGGTTGACGGCAGTTGATCGCGCTAAGGTTTCTGGAATCTTGGATCTCCATTGTGATCAGATGGACGGTAATTCAGAATTAACTGGCACCCAGACGCAGATAGTGTGATCGATTCTACAAGTAGATTTGCGGCTATTTCTAGTGCAAGAACCTATTGTAGAGAGTTAGCATAGGGATAGGGATAGCTAAAAATAGCTAGAAATAGGAGTCACTTCAGGCTGCTATCGTACCAGGGAAGTAAAACATGGAAAACCGTTTTTGCCGGATCTGCTTAGTCCTCGCGTTAGGACTTTCCCCGTTATCTTTGATTGCCGACTATTTTCTACTGCCTCTTGAGGCGGTTACGAATAGACAGCATCTGACTTTGTACGCCGATCTGGGCCAGGTGCGAACCCGCTTTCAGTTACCTGTCCGGGCTGAAACTAATTTGCAGCTGACTTTAGAGGTCCCTGCCAGTATTGATGCCAACAGCATAATGCTCAGCGATAATTCCGGAGAAACCTCGGTCAGAGAACTTCGTTATCAAAATGATCTGTTAAACAGGAAATCCTGGCAGAGTGCTTTACTGGGTCAGGAAGTTGAGTATCAGATAGAGGGTGATCACCCGCTTGGACCACTGCTGTCGGGGCGACTACTTTCATTGGATCCAGACTTGCTGGAAGTGGATGGGACCTTGATACTGACGCCACCGGGCACATTGGTATTTGCCAAGCAGGATTTTGTTGTCACACCAACGCTGTACTGGCAGGTAGAGGGAGATTTTTCTGAATCTCGCGCAATTGATGTGAGTTACATGGCCGCTGGATTGTCATGGAGTGCCAACCACAATCTTGTTCTGGATTTTGACGAGTCGAGCATTGCGTTGAAGACCTGGGCTGATATTGTCAATCTAACCGACCAAGAATATAAATTGGATTCGTTATCGTTGGTTGCCGGGGACCTCAATAGGGCAAATTCACCCGGGCCAGGAAGCAATCTGCGTTCAGTAATGGCGGAGTCGAGCATGAATAGGCTGAGTTCTGATGGGTCCGCTGAGCACCGGAGTCTGAAGATTTATCATGAGTATCAATATAACAGACCCGCCAGAATCCGCCGTAAGGGGACGCTGCGATTACCTCTAATCGGTCAACGTGTGCTGCCGTCAGAATTGGTATACCAATTGAGATCGAATGTGTCCCTGTATAACAATCCACAGCAGCCTGTCAGGCAACCTGTGAATACCTTACTTCGATTGAATAATACCGAGCATCAACCTGTAGGTGACTCAGTTGAACCAATTCCAGGAGGAATAGCCCGAATCTATTATCGGGATGATCAAGGTGCTATTCGTTTCATGGGGGAGGATTGGCTCGCCTCAATTCCAGAAGATGTTCCTGCAGAACTGACCGTAGGTCGTGCTTTTGATGTGACCGCGAAACGCTGGCAGACGGATTTTCGGCGGATTAGCGACAGGGTCGTTATAGTAGAAAACACGCTGGTGTTTCATAATGCCAGTCATAAAGCCGTGCAGGTAGAGGTTCAGGAACAGCTTGCTGGAGATTGGGAATTGCTCGAAGAAAGTATGCCCAGTGAAGCTTCCGATGATCTTAACTTAAACTACCTGCTTACCATTCAGGCTGGCAAGCAGTATCAGCTGGTCTATAAGGTCAGGGCGCGAAGGTAATACGCTATATCAAGTGGCCTGGATCAGGCAATCACCCAATCCACCGTAACGCATTAGTCCATGACCGTCGTGGTTGTCTTGTGATAGCAGAGCATCAATAGCGAAAGTCATTCAGGGCAACAAAAGTACCATCATGTCTGGCGCAGAGTTCGCGCATCAGGATGGCAAATTTGATCCCTGTTTCCTGATATTGTGCCGGGTTGGCAAATTGGACTGGGAATCCCACGCCATGAATTCGAACCAGCCTTTTACCTTTTTCATCTCGGCGATTGATTCGTTCAATAATTTCGACCACCTGCTGGATGGATCTACCGCTGAATTCATCACCAAACACATACAGTGAAATTTTACGACCGGGTCGATAGAAAGTGGATATGGCCTTGGTAATGCCTTCTACCGGGCTTGAATTGCTGAATACATTCCAGCTTTGTAATCGATCCAGTATGGCATTCCTTCTGGACGGGGTATCTGGGATCCACGCATTGGCATATTGGGAGAACATGTAGTTACCCATATCATTCATCACCTGGATGCCTTTCAGCTGGGGATAAACCTGCAGGGTCTCGGATACTTTTTGAAGCACCAGGGGCCAGGCGTAATTGAACATACTACCTGACGTATCAATGATAAAAATAATGTATTCGCTGTCCACAGGAATACCGCCAACAGCATTATTCTCGTTGCTCTTTTGATATTCCTTAAGTAGTCGTTGCATTTCCTGGGTCAGATTTTGCTTTGCCTGTGCTAATTGGCTTTCTATGGTATTACTGATTTTGCTCTGATTGGTTTCAGCATCGAGGGTAGTCTTAAGCTCCGAGTAGTCTTTTTTTAACGTGGTCAGGCGCAGAATTTCAGACGTCTGCAGGTCCTTCTTACGGATGGCATCCCGGTTCAGGTTTCTGGTTTCACCCTGAATCTGTTCAAGGGTTTGTTGCAGTTCAAGCAGGTACCCGGCGAGGTCCTCTGCGGTTTTCTCAAGGGTGACTGGCTCAAAGACTTTAGTTAACACCAGCAACAGAATGAGTGCGCCAAAGCCACAGCTGATGACATCAAGAAAGGAAAGGCTGATGCCTTCTATATTCCGTTGCTTTCGTTTCATGGCCAGTCCCGTGAGGGTGCCAGGAAGGAACCGCCAGTCATCTGGGCCAGTCGCCAGTAAGAGGGTGCAGCGACCGGATCACCTTCCATTGGAAAGAGAATGATATTAATAGGGCTGAGGTTGGGCAGGCCTTCAATGGCGCTACTGAAGTTTGCCAGGCGATCCCGACTGCTGGCCACCGAACCTCGAGGTTTTTCTTTTCCCTGGGTTGGCAGTCCATCGACAATCAGGAAAATATTATCGGGTTCCGGAGAAAGAGTTCTGGCAGCTGTAAAGGCAGCGTGCAGGCTCGTGCCACCGGCTGGAACGATCGATTTTATGCCTTCAATGCTGCTGTTGAGAAGTTCAGGGTTGTTGGCTGCAAGCCATTTTGAGGCGCTATTGGGTATCGCCGACTGGCTTTGGGTATTAAAAGTGATGACCTGGAATTGGGCATCCTGTGGCATATTGGCAGTAATCCATTCCACAGTTCGAATGGCTCGCTGCCATTTTTCTGAAGCCAACTGTTGTTCGGTGGGCAGGTTTCGACGGCGGATAATATTAACAATGGTTTCATCTAGCATGCTGGCCGAGGCATCCAGTAGGATGAGGATACGCTGGCCGCCAATTTTCAGGCCCGTTAAGTACTGTCGGTCACCCTGGCCAACAACTGATCTCAGCGCGCTGCCACTTTGTTCATTACCGGCAACACTACCTTTCAGGTTCATCGCCTCCTGTTCCAGACGTTTCAATTCCGTTTTTAGTTCTTCGATGCTTTCGTTACTGATTGATTGATCGGCTGATGCCTGGGCTATCAAGGTTTCCAGTTCTCGAATCATTTCAAGCAGTTCGATGATATCGTTAGCGGTGGTAACAATCGTCTCATCCACTTCGGCCAGTGTGTTCCTGAGAACAATCAGGTCCTGTTGCTCATTTTCGACGCGTTCCTCAATCAGCTTGACCTGTGCCAGCAGGGTGATGTTGAGTTCCTGCGAGGTGTTTTCTGTACCATGATTGATAATGATATATATAAGGATTACGGCGCCAAAGCCACACGACATGATATCCAGGAAAGCCAGGCTGAAAACATTGAACTCTCTGCGTTTAGCCATTGGTTGTTATCGCGCCGTGATCAATATATAGGTTTGACCGTTCGTCTCGACAATGTCTCCTGCGTTTAAAATACTGGATGTAATAAGTGGTTGCTTGTTTAGCCTTACTGCAGTGCCTTGGACAGGAGTCAGTCGGGCATCACCTTGATCCGTGACCTCCAGGTTGATCTGGGTTCCCAGTAATTTCTTTAATTGCGGTAGGCTTTTGACAAGAGAGTATGCAACATGCCCGGAAAGCATATGAGTCGCTTGGTCTGACTTGTCCCCCGGCGCTGCATCTGCACCCTCAGGCCGCTTTATCTGTCGACGTTGTACGGGTAGCGTGGTTACAAAGCTAACTTTATCCTGGTCTCTGAAAATTTCTTCTTCGATGGCTACAAAACTCGAGCGGGATGCCGTTTCGTCCAGGTAGATAATCTCTGTATCAGGGAGCAGTGCCAGAGATGCTGCCAGACCGGGCACTCTCATCATGCGGTGGCTTACCAGCAGCTGATTGTTACCCTGGCTCAGGTTTCTGATACCTTGAATCAAAGTTGGATAGAGGTCACTGCAGGCTGTGCTGAGTTGTTCCAGTGTGGCGGTGCAGGAATAGCTGGTTTGCTGCATTTGAACGCTGATGAGTTGTTCCGTATTCCGATCAGGGTCATTCAGCCAGCCCTCTAGCTGATCAAATAAAACCTGCTCTGTATTGGCCTCGTGCAGAGGGTCAAAACGGTTGGTTTGAATGAACTGATCTGCCAGGGCATTAGCACAGCGTTCCATAATTCGGAATAGACCGGAGTCACTCAAGGCATGAGACTCGCCTCTGGTAAGCGCAACGCCGGCTCTGATTTCCGTGAGAACCGTCCGGTGCAGGGAAATATCCAGATAAAAAGCTGTGTTATGAATGGGTACAGAACTGGCGGTCAACAAGGCCAGGTCAACCATTGAACGGACCGGAATCTGCCCTGCCTGGCACATGCCTAGAATTAAACCAAGGTCGTCTTTTGAGAAACTGGAAGGTAAAGCAATGATAATCCCATCTGCACGATGGCTTACTTCGTTCCAGAGCGCCTCTAACTGTTTGAAGGCAAGGTCCGCATGATGGCGTATCAGAGCGGTCGCATCGGGCATGGGTTCGGTGGAAAGCTGGTCCCAGAATCGATTCTTCCGAAGTCGGGGTTGTAGTCGCGCTAGCTTATGTGCCTGTTGCCCGGTTATCAGGTTTTGGGGCAGTATCACCGCAGTTCCTGGATGGCGACTGACCAGGTCGCCGTCAATTGAGACGGTGATTTCCGCATCGTTTAATTCAATTAAAGCCAGACTCATGGTATCTCCTTAAACCTGAAGGTATCGTATCAATCGGTCGTCGCAGTAATTCTCGGCTTTGAGAACGGATCGCTCCTGGGCTAATTGTAATTGATGCATCAGGAACATGATTAGAATACTGATGAGCAGGGCAACAAAAGTTGAGTTGAATGCTACGCCCAGGCTTTGGGTGACACCGGCAATATCCCCTTGAACAGCCTGATGGGCCTGTCCCAGCGCCTGGCCAATGCCCCTTACAGTACCCAGGAAGCCGATCGATGGAATGGCCCATGCAATGTAACGGACCATGGAAAGTTCAGAATCTAGCCTTTCCGATTCAGATTCACAGATAGACCTGATAGCGTTTGATACATCCTGAATATTGGCAGTGGAGCGGAAGCGATGGAGTGCTGTTAACAGGGTTCTGGGTAGTAATAGAGCTTGGTCCTGCTGGCTGAGTGCCTCGATGGGTCGGGCATATTCCCGGGAATCCTGGGGGAGGATACTAGTGCCCTGGTTGCGAGGTATGAGCTCCAGATCCATCATCCGTTTTTCTCTCAATACCTGCACGCTTTTCAATCCCATCAGTGAGATGACCCAAAGCATGAGGATGAAACAGGCTTCCTGTTCCATATCCTGAATAATCACATAACTGTTTCTTTCCGGAACATAGTCCGGATCCTGGTTGATGAGGAGAGCCTGTTGCTCCAGAACGGCACTGGCGTTAGGACGGACTATAGAAACATAAATTGCATGGACCAGCAGGACCGCGATAATGAGCGAAAATATTTGATATAAGAATTCAAGGGGTAATTGCTTTTTCATTGATGCGGGTTCCTGGCTGGTTACACTATATATCGATGGGGAAAGGTACGGCGTTGTCGGCACTGATAGCTTCGCTTGGCCTGAAGATTTTGAAGGCATCTCCCAGGTCTCGTTTTTTTAGTTCGCTGCTATCGGGGATTTCGGTTGCTGGCTCGATGGCCTGATCTGAAGGGCTTTTATCGACTGCAAGCGTTGCCTCGGGAGACGGTTCGATGACTCCCTGGGTATTGTCCGGGTTCGGTTCCGACAGGGTTGAGGCAGACTGAACAGATGTGGCCGCCTGAGATGACAATGATCCGAGGGCGATGAGCCAAGAAACCAGCAGGGCGCGTTTCATTCTGCGACATCCCGGGCGATTCTGAAACCGACATCCTGCCTGGCGTCCGCACCATAATCACGATAGGTCCAGCGTAGTTCACTGAACCGGCCTTGGGAAAAATTAGATCCTCGGATCACAAAATATTCTCCTGATTCAGGACCTCGTCTATCTAGCTCGAGGTCTTTGGAAAGTTCAACACTATATCGATCATTAACCCATTCTGAAACATTACCAGCCAGATCGTAGAGACCCAGGTTGTTGGCCGGGAAGGTTCCTGAAGGCGCGGGGCCCCTGAATGAATCGTTATACCCTTTAATGATATAAGGCACCATCCCTGTTGCGCTTTCGTCCGCAAAATTGCCGAAATTTTCAGGGGGGGGCAGGCTGTCTCCCCAGGGAAAGCGGCCGGGTGTCTGGTCCTGCGCAAAACGGCTGGCATAGGCCCATTCGGCCTCTGTGGGCAGGCGATAACCCGTTGTGCCGGGACTGATTAATCGCCAGGCTTCTGACTCCATGGTATAAGCGACAGGGCGGCCATCTTTCTGACTGAGCCAGTTACAATAGCGGACCGCTTCTGCCCAGGCTATATTTACAACAGGTCGATCGTCTTCTCCCAGTAGGGAACGACCAAAAAATCCAGGGTCATGTCCGGGTGAGAACTGTTTGTATTGACGATTGGTTACTTCCTTGCTGCCAAGGTAGTAGGCTCTGGTCAGTGTTACTTGCCTGAGAATTTCATTGGATCGCCTGCCGCGATCTCGACGTTGCGCTCCCAGCGTGAGATCTCCTGGCAGTACTAAATTGAGCTGATCGCCGACAGAACTGTTAACTACCTGGGGTATAGCGTCAATTTTGGCTTCAGCCTGAGTTTTCAGCGTTACCATCAACTGCTGATCTAACTTAGGTTGAGGCGTTATCGATTTCCTGTAGGTTGCAAATCCTGGTTTTCGTACTTCCAGTTCATGCCGCGTCGCGCTCAGCCTGACTTCCTGGTTTGCAGAGCCCATTAACGCGCCATCTATCCAGAGTTCACTATCAATTGGCAGTGCTACTATCTTAATTTTACCAGTGATAGGTACCAGGGTCAGACTCAGTTCAATATCCTGTTCAGGTTCAACCCACACCTGTTTTTGAACGGCCTTGTAGCCGGCTTTATTGGCAACCACTGTATAGTTATTACCCGGTGAAAGTTCCACTGAAATCGGTGATTGTCCCTGATAGTTTTTATCTATCCGTATACTTGCATCAGCCGGAATAGTGTTAACGGTAATCTTGCCGTCAGCCTCTGTCAGTAGAATTTTATCCAGCGTTTGTGGAACATCATGTTGGACCTGCAGGCGCCGCTGCCATTTCTTGTATCCTGGTTTTTCAACAGACAATTCTCTCTTGCCTTCGAGAATTTCAATATGTGCTGGCGTTGTACCCGCCATTTGACCGTCGATCGTGATAGTGGCACCTGCCGGTTCGCTGGATACGCGAAGGGTGATCCACGCGGGCTCCAGGGTCGCTTGTATCTCCTGCAGTAATTCCTTCCCAGCAATGTCAATGGCTGTCTCATAACGAAGATATCTCTCAGAGATGAGGCTGATATCGTGTAAACCGGCTTCAATCTGCTCTTCCCGCAATGGCGTTGTTCCGCTGAACACCTGGTCGATGAAAACCCGGGTCTCAACATCGGGTCTGGTTGAGATATTCAGTCGGCCCGGTTTCTTAACCAGGTTGAAACGGAGCAGTTGATCGTTATGCGTGGTAACAACGATCGTTTCCTGTAGCAATTGATAGCCCTTTAACTGGGCCTGGAGGGTGAATTTTCCGGGCAGCATGAGGTAGCGTTTGCCGATCTGATAGTGAAAACCATCAGTGATTTTCAGTTTTTCCGGTACCGGTGTAATAGAGAACTCGACCGCTTTTGCAGTAAATAAAAACCAGGCGATACTGGCAGCGACCAGTAAAGCGAGAATCAGTAGAACGGGCAAAAAACCCAGCTTTCGTGCTTGCTTGAGAGTCGTTGGCTGTGGTGGGTCAAAAGGTGTACTTGTGATTTCTTCTGATTGCTCGATTCCGGATTCGCTCATCAGATGGCTTCCTCGCAGCTGATTCGAACCCTAGGCTTGTCTGCCCCATACAGCAAAGGTATTTCCTTTCTTATATCTCGATAGCCACGACGCTTGCCGACAATGACATAGTGGCCCGGGATGAGCGACAGGGTCCTTTGGCTGACCAGTCCTAACTTCCCAGCTTCACCAAGCCGGAGAATTGAGATGTCTGTGCGGTTGTTTGACTCAATTGTTAGCGGAATGGGAATACGTGCAACTGAGATCAAACGAGTTAACTGTGACAGGGGTTTCTGGAGTTTTTGCGTGGGAGGGGCGAGCTTGCTGAGTTGAATGGCCAGTAACTTTGCCTCGCTGAGCGCTTGGTTCTGCTGCAGGCTCGCGGGGCTGGCCAGGAAGTTATTCAATCGTTGACTCATATCAATTCTGAACTGAGCGCGTTTGAGGCCCTCTCCGGCAAATAGCAAGGTGTCATCCAGGTCGATGATACTCTGGTAGATAGTCGCAGCCTCAGCCCAGTCCTCATCTGTGATGGCTACCTGGGCGGTTTCCTGCCTGGTCGCTATGAGTGCTTGCCGCCTGGTAATAATGACTTGCTGTAAACCGCCTGCTGGTGCTGTGCTCGATGGTTTAATGGTTGCTGCCTGATTAAAGGCGGTATCAGCTTCAGTAAATTTCCCCACAGAAAGGGCATCAAAACCAGAGGACATAGAAGCCTTGAAATTCTGGTTTGACAGGGCTTTTTGTAATCGCTCAAAGGCATCTCTGGCCGGCATCCATTCAGGATCAAGGCTGTGCGCCCGTTTCAGATAAGCGACCGCCTGGTTTAGATCTCCCTGTTGCTCTGTTTCCAGTCCTGTATTCATCAAGTCGAGTATTTTGGGCAGTTGCTGCGCTCGAGCGAGCTGCTTCAGATGAGATGATTCGTCGGGTTGTATTTGAGTAACCAGCAACCAGGCCGCTTGTGCCAGGATGGCATCACCATTTTTCAGGGCCGTACTGGCTCGGCTGATCTGCTCTTCTAGAATTGTGGGTAGGTTTTTTTGGAGGTCAGTCACCTCCGCCAGCAGTTGTTTGTAGGCAAGCAGTGCTTGTTCGTACTGGCCTAGTTTGAATAATTCATCGGCGGCAACGGCAGACTGGTTGATGCGAGCAAAGGCTTGAGAGCCCCACTGGGCCAATCCCCTGTCTTCAAGATCAAGTAAAATCCGTAGAAAGGATTCGGCTGTGACGGTGCTGTCTTCCTGAAAGATGGCAAGTTGGGCCGCTTCAATGGGTGCTAGGACAGGCTCGGTTGCTATGGGGTCGATGTTCTGCCTGCTGCTTAATACAGGCACTGGCTGGTGTCTCGCAGGAGTTTCAGTTGCTGTTGGTGTGACTAGGTCGGGCAGGACAAAAAAGATGAATAATCCGGCAGTAACTAAAATGACAGCCAAGATTATAGTCCAGGTGCTGGACAATGCGTTTTTCTCAGCGGGTATCTCTGTACTTTGTGTCAGTCGGTTATCGGGGTTCGGTTCCTGCCCGATCGGTGTATAGGTCTGAGCGGCTACCGGGTTGCCCTTGGTTTCGATGGACTCATCGGGACGAAAGATCAGGGTTTTAATTTCTCCCAGATTGATTGTTGATGAAGTAGTTGTCTGCGTGAGCATGGCCTGTAAGGCTATTTTAACGTCGTTTCCTATGGGTGTGTCGGAAACAAACCCCCTGTCTGCGGCCCAGGTCTGGCCTGTCGCTGCAGCATAAATCAACTGGCCCAGAGACTGGATATCCGAAGGCAGGTTAGCCAACTGTTCGCTGTTGATCTGAGCGTCCTTAAACAAGCCTGGTGGCCAACCGAATTGGGTCAGGTATAACTGGCCGTTTTGTTCTATCTGAATACGTTCAGCAGTCAGGTTGCCATGAAGGAATCCGAGGGTATGGGTGTAGGCCAGGGTGTCTAACAGTTGTTCAAAAAGCGGCTTGCTTTTAGTCAGGCCGGAATCGGTAACAAGAGAGCCTGTTACTTTTTTATACTGATCGACTAGATATAAGTCCTCGCCGACTATACCGATTTCGAAATGGCGGGCAATATTGGGGTGAATAAGGCCTTTCAGATGATGGCTGATGCCGCTTAGCTGTTCATATTGGCCAGCTCCAGATGGAAAGATTGTGATGCTGATTTTTTGCGAAGTACGGTTATCAATAGCGAGCCACTGCTGATAGCTGGCATGTCGCTGTAGTGATTGCAGGAGGGTAAAGTGATCAGCGAAAAGATCGCCCTGTTGTTGCTGATCTGCCATTGTTATTGACGGGTTGCCTGAGTCTCCTGGGAGTTACTTGTTTCCTCAGCATAAATTTCACTGAGAATGTCTCTCCAGGTATCAAACTGTTTATCTGCGGACCCCTTTAGTTCGATGGTTCGTCCTTCAATTTCAAGGATATTGGGTGTGATTTCCATGCCCAGAGACTGAGTCAGTTCTTTCAAGGCCTGCTCGTGTATTTCAGCCTGCTTGAATCGGTCCAAGCCACTTTTAATCGTGCCGATACCGCCGACAACGGCGCCAGCTGCGGCTGCATTACCGGCCCAGGTGTTGCTTTCTGAACCAGCGTACAGACCACCCGCTATTAACGCCACACCGCCTAATAGGCGGCCTCGCGCCTGTTTTTTCATCTGGCGGAGCTTGATCGCCTCTTCGTAGGTCGCATAACGCCATTCGTCGTAAGATGGTTTCATTTCCCTATAAAATTGCCCGTAGTAATCGTCAAGGGTATCGACCAGCAGTTCCTCTTGCGACCGTATGAGATCTATCCGACGAACAATCAAGTCATTTTCTGCGGGTAACTGGACCAGGGAAAGTTGTCCGTTCCTGGATTCCTTGATGTAGTCTTCGAAAGCATCCGGGGCAAGGTCAGCAGCAAACCTTAACCGAGCTAATATCTGGATTTCAGCTATTTTGCTGGCTTGAATTTTTTGGTGGAAGGCGATGAGATCATTGGCAATATCGTTGTAAAGGTCCTGAAAGGGGTCTTCTCTGGCGCTTTGGTAGCCATATCGGCTGGCAGTATCGTCATAAAATTTGTTGAGCCATATTCGGCCCGTGGCATCGCTGGCTTTAATCGCTACTTTGAGAACTTCTCCGTCTGAACTGAGGATTCTGCCAGTGAGGTTAAGCTGGCTGGCTTTGGAGGGCTTGGGAATGACTCTGACAGTACCCCAGTTCCCCGTTTGTTCGAGCGTATCTTTTAAGTGAGAGGCAATATATCTGGACTCTGCCCGGCGAACATCAGCAGAAACAGAGAGCTGGCCATCAGCGCCTGAGTTAGCAGATGAGATATTAGGATCGAATGGCTGAATCGCTATATCCAGGAGCAGGTTATCCGGAATGCTTTCCAGGATCTGTACGGCGGGAGCTGAGTTAGCAGTAATGACCTCGGTGGTTGAACAACCCCAAGCCATCAGCACCGGCAATAATACCGCGCTGAGCCAGCTTCTTGTCCTGCCCTGGCGGTCGTAAAAGTTTACTGCGGCCGAGTCGCTGGGATGGATTTGGCCCTTCATTGACAAAAATTTACAGGCATAGAGCACCGGATATTTCTTTAGCCTTGCTATCACTCACATACCCTCCTTGTAACGTTTGTATTCTTGCCATAGTTTTGCCTGAAGATCGGGGTCTTTTTCGGCCATGGCTGCTTCTCTTAACTGTTGCGCAACAATGTCATCACCCTGCGGGCTGGGTATATCATCTGGTATGGAGACAGCCGAATTCGCGACAACTACGGCTGTTTCATCTAGCATGCGACCTTGTTGAACTGGCGACATCAGGGGGTCTCCTGTATCGGCGTTCTCGGAGCCGGTTCCCTCTTCTCCGCTGCCATTAATGATAATAGTCTGCTGGCCACCTGCCGCTGTTGCCGTTGGTGGTGGTTGAGTTCGGGTTGCTACCTGGCGGGCTTCGAGTACGCCTTCCTGAAACACTACAATTGAATCCTGTAACACTTTATCAAGTTCGCTTATTCGCTGATTGCCTGCAGCCGAGTCGTTGGCGCTCGCTTCAGGTAGACCCAGATCACCGGAAAGGAGCACGTTGGTAGCCAGTATCAGCGCGCGATTAGCATCACCAAGAAAAATACCTGCATCCCTGAGCATGGCTGAGTTGTCCGCTTCGGTTGGGTCTTGCCCAGTGGCAGCTTCGAGCGCCTGCTCGGAAACCATAACGGCAATGCGAGCTTCTGCGAGCAACTGTTCAATATCTGCAACTTCACCATCGGCAGGCATATCGGACAGTGCCTGACCGGCTTGATTTAGGCTCTGCCCAGCCTGTACCAGGGTTTGGGCGAGTTGCTGTGATGGGGAACCTGCCTCTCCGGTTGGGCTAACCTGGTCAGTTGCTGAGGTTTCCTGTTCTAGGCCCGAAGCGCTATTGGCATCTTTTGATTCGGAAGGTTCGGATACGCTGTCAGCGTTAGATGGCTGCTGCGCCAGGTCCTGATCACTGGACTGGCGACTTGTTTGTGAAGATGATTGCTCTGATGTGGCTTGTGAATCGCTGAAAATGAGCTCCTCTGCTGAATTTGAACTTTCAGTTTCCGGGATTAAAGGGTCCCATTGTGCACCTGCGTCACTGGTCGTTTGATCTGCTGTGGTGGATTGATCAGCATCTGAGCCTGCACTTGCTGCATCAATTAAGTTTTGGCCGGTAGTCAGCAGGCCATCGGCTGCGGCTTCTTGGTTTGCTTCATCGTCGCTGGATGATGCTTGCTGATCACTGCCTGGTTCACCGCGATCTCCAGCTGTGCTTTCTTGACCCTGTTGGGATTCGTTGTCACTGGGCTGGCTGTCCTGTTGTGAGGAACTTTCAGATTGCGAGCTGCTCGGTTGAGACGGCATGCTGGGTGGCTGTGAACTGCTCGAAGGCGTGCTCGGTGGAGACGGCATACTGGGTGGCTGCGAACTGCTCGAAGGTGTGCTGGGTGGAGACGGCATACTGGGTGGCGACGGCATGCTGGGCGGCGGGGACTGACTCTGACATCCGTACAGGGTAATTACACAAATGCTGATTAATGCGCTTCTCAGGCTTGTTCGCATGGCTATAGGTCCCCACTGTAAAACAATCATCTTTGCAGATTTAAACTGAATTTTAGCTGAATTTCGATGAAGATGGGGATAAGACTTGTCGTCTTGTCGTTCGTTTCCCCGATTATAGTCGGGAAACAGTAAATTTCGCCTGTGAGCCCTGATTTTAATGTTAATGTTAATGTCATGGTAAATAGTTAAGGCGTCTAAGGAACTGCCAGGGTAGCTTGAATAATGGATAAGTTAAGAACATATCGGGGTCATCAGCTCAAACTCGACAGCGGAGGGAAAAATGCTCTGGCGTCTCGTTTAGCGGCCGTGTTTTTAGTGTCTGCATTGCTGCTTTCAGCCTGTTCAAAAACGGTGGTTATTCAAGGTGCGGTGCCGACGCCGCTTGTGTCTCAAATACCATTGCGCCTGGGGATTTATTATAGCGATATTTTTAAAAATTTTTCTCACGAAGAATCCCTAAAAAGCGATGGCAACTGGACTATTGAGCTTGGCCAACAAAATGTGCTGTTTTTCAGGGAACTGTTTACTACCCTTTTCCTAGAGGTTATTGAAGTGGACCAGGAACAGCTATCCGCGGAAGCCATTCAGACGCTTGGGCTCGATGGCATTTTGGTACCAGAAATAGAAGAGTATGGCTTTCTTACGCCAGGGATTTCCGGTCTGAAATTTTATTCTGCGTCGGTTAAGTATAACCTTCGCCTGTTGAATGGGCAGGCGACAGTGACCGGTGAATGGCATGTGGTTGGTTATGGTAAGAGCGAGGGTGGGACCTTTCAAGGCGGTGAAGCGGTTAATTCGGCTACTTTACTGGCTATTCGTGATGGCGGTGCAAGAATTGCCATTGATTTTCCCAGGCAGGCCTTTGTTAAAGCGTTTCTGGCATCGCTAGATGTTGTGCCGGCAAAGGAAGTGATCAGTGATCAGGACTAGGTCTTTTTTATTCGCCTTCCTTTACCTGGGGGTAGTGGTTTTATTGTCTGCTTGCGTGAGTTCTCGAATCGAACAGACTCGGCAGAGAATAACGGGCTTAGCCAAGGGCGAGGCAGCAGTGATACTGGGGCGTGCGACCTACAATGACCGTGAGACCGAAGAAAGCTTTACAACCTGTTTGGAAAATAGCCTCGTCTCTGGGACGCCGCCTATTCGCCTGATCTCTCAGGCAGAGTTCAGGGATGATCTTTATCCCTGGTTTGAAGCGAGAACCTCGCCGAAGTCAGCCAGTGACCTTGGCGAATTATTTGCGCAACCTGGTGTGCAGGATAGAATCAGGCAAGCCAATATTCGCTACCTCGCCTGGATCGAAGGAGACACAGTTACGGTCGATAGCGGGGGCTCCATGAGCTGTACTATCAGCACTTTTGGTGGCGGCTGTTTCGGCATGAGTTACTGGGAGCAGGATGCTTCCTATGAGGCCTCTATCTGGGATCTCCACAACCTTAGCGCTGCAGGGCAGATCAGTGCTGATGCTAATGGCACCTCCTATATCGCAGGTTTGATAGTGCCGATACCGATTCTGGCACGTCCTGGGAATGTGGCCTGTCAGGGTCTGGCAGAGCAATTGCGGCAATTTATTCTTGGCGGATAAAAAACCAAACCTGAATGGGTTTGGTTTTTATTCTACCTGCTGGGTTGCAATGTCGTCTGGGGCAGCAGCTTCTGAAGGAACTGTTGGCTCCGCTTCCTGGGGGGTATCATCGGCCGGCGCGGGTTCCTGACTTTGCGGTAACAGAAGGAAAGTCTGGCGGTGGTGCTTAATGAATTCCTCTGGTTCGCCAGCAACAAGGCGAGGTCGAAAACGGCTTCCCATTAGAAGGGTTTTTAGTATTTTGACCTGGGAATGGGGTACATTTCTGTCGTGAACCTCGATTTTCACGACTTTACCTGCCTCGCTGACAACGTAACTGACGTCGGCATAGAATTCATCTTCATCTGGGCCAGTGGCGACTGGTCGCCTCTCCAGCAACAGGGGCACCAGTTTATTGGGATATAACAGCTTGGGTTCGGTAAATAGGCTGTTCCGCGCTTCGGCTTCATCGGGTAAATTTTCCAGCAAGACCCAGGCGGCTGCGTAGGCTGAGCGGGCCTGCTTGTCGCCGGAAATGATGTAGATATCTCCAAGTTCGAGCCAGGCTCTTATATGGTCAAGAGGATCTACTTCGCTCTGTTTTGCTATAATACCCAAGACTCTTTCGAGCAGAGGTATGGCTGATCTGGCACTGATTCCCTGCCTGATTCTGGTCTTGGCAAAACTTCTAAGAGGTTCAATCAATCTAGGGTCATTATGACCATGAGTTGATTCTACGGATGCAATAGCAGATTTGTAGAGCAATACAGATTGACGAAATATATTGTCTCGACTCAGTAAATAATTTTCCGCCCGTCCAAAAGGTAGCTGGTTACCTCGCTCGGAAAAGTAAGCGGCTGCTTTTAGTATTGCATCACTCAGGGAATCAGAGCCCAATGCAAAATTAGATTCTGCAATTCTTAAACCGAATCTCTGAACCAGGTCGGCAGCAGCAAGTTGGTTCTGAAGTAAGTGAAGTCTTGTCAACCAGTCAATTACTTCAGTTTGGTCTATGTTGAAAACACCACCCTGTCGATGTTGGATGTGCTGGGCCCAGCGAAATTTGTTCTCGGCATCTTGCATTTTTTCTAATTGAATCGAGGTTATACCTGAAGCCAGTAGGGCGTTCATGAGGTTCGGGCTGAATACTTTGTATTCGGCTTCAATTAATGTGAGCGCTTGCTCAAAAGTACGTGCGGCTTGCTGGTAGCGTCCCAGGGCTGCATCGGCGATCGCTGCATTGCTCAACATTTGCCCTGCCAGAGCGGGATTTCCAGCATGTTTTTCGGAGGCTAGCAGCTTATTGGCTTGTTCATAGGCAAGCTTCGCTGCTTGTTCCAGGTCTGTTTTGAACAACCGGTTTAATTCGTCAAAAATCTGTGCCTGTCCCGGGTCTGCTATAAACGGTTCAGAGTAAGTGTGCTCGAGTACAGCTTGTTGAGCAAAAGCTGATACCGATAGAATCAAATAGAGAAGTGTTCCTGTAAGGTATTTCATGTCGGATTTATATCATAAGTTGTAAAAGTTTGAATGATCGAGACGTCATGGGTTGTTTTCGGCTGGCCAGATTCTAGCGCGGGGCGGTAACGGCTTGTAATGAGGGTATCGCGCAGGAGTTTTTTCAGGGCGTGGGGTGCTTCTCCTTCAATACGAATTTCCTTTACCCTGCCCTTGTCTGTCACCGTAAAGTTCAGCTTCAGACTGAGCGTGTTCATGCCATCGGTTTTTTGCAGTCTCAGGGGTAATATCTGTTCAAGTTGTTCTCTCAGGAATGCAAAAGGAGATCCCACGGTTTGGCTTAATTTTTCCTTGTTGCGGGTGATCTCGCCAGCTTTTCTGATAACAATGGGTAACCGCTCCAGATTGTTATTTACAGTAAAAAACTGGGGCGGCAGATACAGGTCTATGCGTCTTTGTTCCCGGCTCATCTCCTGCAGGAACTGCCGCCTTAGCGGGTCATCGGTAACTCGATAGTATCGCTTTTTTATTTCTTCACGGTCGTTGAACTGCCGGCTGCCGGTGATTAATCTGGGCTCGCTGGTAATTGATGTTGACAGTCGTTGCCAGTGCGATATTGCTCTTGCGTGCTGGCTCTCTAACAGGCTGACATCAGCCAGGCGAAACTGGATATCATCTTTGATATCAACCGCCGCCTGTGCTGACTCGGCAATCTGCAGTGCTTGTTCGAGATATTTCCTGTTACAGCAGAGCCCTGCCATCTGGCGGTAGAGTGTCTTGTCTAACAGCAGTTCAATGAGTCGTGGGCTTTGATGATTTTCGCGCGATTCTACCAGGTCAATTGTCTTTGTTACTGTTGTGATCGCAAGTTTGAACTGACCTGAGTGCAGATACCAGTTGGCCAGTGCCCGTTGAGCGGTTATTTTTGAGTCGAGGTTATCGTCTCGATTGGACAGGTAGAAGATGAATGCCTGCAGGCCGTCTGCATTGAGGTAGTCGTGACCTTGCAGTGAAATTGACACTAGCTGATGCATCAGGTTGAGCTGTTCCGGGGTATGCACGCCCTGCTGGCGGTGCAGGATGTGCTGAGCTCGACGCAATGCCTCAACAGCCATTTCACGGTCACTGTTTTTTGCTAGTAATAGGGCATAATTTTTTAGGGGTTCGACCATTTGCAACGAGAAGGGCCCTGCTTCCTGCTCAAGCAGACTTATTTTCTCTTGCCATTGCTGTCTTTCCTGGGGATATTGCTGAGTAGGGTCTTGCTCCTTCGCTGCAGGCAAGGTGGCTTCAGCCATCGCAGACAGAGGCACACAGCTGATGAGCAGATTAAGGTAAGAAACTAATAGCCGCTTTCGCATGGCAGGTTATCATGACGTATTTACTTGTATTATTCAGAAACAAGGAGAAGGTGCAAATACTAGAGCTTATTCAGTTGATTTTCAGGTTTGCGCGGCAATAATAATCGGCTATAGGTTTTGATTAGCTTATGTTGAAGCACGCGTTATGTCCAAACAAGGCATGGTTATGGCAGTATTGATGCGGGCCTGGCAGAAAGGTCGTTTTAAGCATAACTGTCTAGACAGCAGAACAGGATTGCATGGCACTTAACACCACAATAGAGTCTAAGGTATCAATATAAGGCAGCTAAAATGACATCTTGGTGCAAGCTTTTTTTCCTCTTTCTTATTATGGGAACGACCCCGCAGATGGGGTTTGCCCTGTCAGAGGAAAAAGAAATCAAACAGGGTGCCGCCGAACATCAGAAAATTGTCGGTAGATTTGGCGTGTACAAGAATCCTGCCCTTCAGGAATACGTAGCAAAGGTTGGTAACCGCATCGCAGCTCAGAGCAGTCGGCCAGAATTGAAATACTATTTCACTGTGCTCAACGACGATATGATTAATGCCTTTGCGCTTCCAGGCGGATTTGTTTATATCACCCGCGGCATGCTCGTGCATATGAATTCTGAATCGGAGTTGGCGGCTGTACTGGGTCATGAAATCGCTCATATAACCGAAAAGCATGGCTTGCGCCGCAAAACCCGGAGCAAAGTGCAGGACATTGTTTCGGTTGGAGCCGCGATTCTTACAGGACAGCCAGGCATCGTAGAACTGGGTCAGGTGTTGGGCGGCGTATTAATAACCGGTTACAGCCGCGAATTTGAGCTTGAAGCTGATCAGGTAGGTGCTAGCTACATGGCCAAAGCAGGCTATTCACCGGAGGCAATGCTCAAAACAATAGAAATTCTCAAGAACAAAGACAGGATCGAAATAGAACAGGCTCGCCTGGAGAAGAGACCGCCGCAGGTTTATCACGGTTTCCTGTCCAGTCACCCGGATCATGACACTCGTTATGGGGAAGCCATTAGAGAGTCAAACCAGTTGTTGCTTGATTATGACGAGTTCATCCGTACTGATGAATTTCTTGAGCAGCTCAATGGACTTGCTTACGGCCCGTCAAGGCAGTCGGGTGTTGTTCGCAATACCCGATTTTACCATCCTCGTCTGGGGGTTATGTTTGCCTTCCCTGAGGGTTGGCGTCAGGAACAAGCGCCTCGAGGTGTGCAGTTTGTGTCTCAGACCGGCGATGCCAGTTTCTTTTTGACAACGAGTAAACTCTATAAAGGGGCAACCCCGGAGAAATTTGTCATTGAGCGTATGAATTATGTTTTGCGGGAGGGGCGAAACCTGACCATTGGTGGTATGCCGGCTTTTCTGGGTATCGCCGAGCGTGTTGATTCTCCATTTGGAAGGCGACCGGTTCGCCTTGCCGTGGTGTTCGACCTGCGCAGACGAATTGCCTACATTATGCAGGGTTCTGGAAAGTTTGACTTAAGTAAAGTAGCCGATGATAAACGTTTCATTTCGATGATTTTTAGTTTTGGAAAAATGGCCAGGGATGATTTTACCATTGCTCGTGTGCCCAAAGTTCAGGTTGTTCGCGCCGAACAGGGCACGACCATGGAACAACTTGCAGCACAGTCACCTATTTCAAACTACGCCCTGGATAAACTCAGGGTGATTAACGGTTTGTACCCGAACGGTCAGCCTGAACCAGGGCAACTGCTGAAAGTGATAGATTAGTTTCGCCAATCCTGGGTGATTTCCAGAAGCTGCTGATGTGAGGTTAGCTGGTCCTTAATGGAAACGCCTCTGATTCTCCCTCTGGCTATCAAATAATTCATTGAAATTTTGTCTTTATATTGCTGCAGGCTATTCCGCACTGACTGGCTATTTCCAACCAGGTAGCTGGGCTCCAGATCGGTTAGCAACTGATTTGAACGTTGTCTTGCTTCAGCCTCCAGGTTGGCTGTAACTTTCTCATTGAGTGATTTGTTGTCACTGATGAAAATGGTGCGCATAATTGGGATGGTTTGAACATCGGCGTGCTTGGTCAGACTCAATGCCTGGTTGTAGGTTTCCATGTTGGCTATTAATCGGGGTAGGCTCTCCATGGGAGAGGCAAGATAAGGCAACCCGAAACTGGCAGCCTGTTTTAGTGCCAATGGGCCAAAAGCCGCAACCCAGATCTCAGGATAAGGTTTTTGGATTGGTCTGGGAGACAGGTAGACCGGCTCTTTTCCCGCTGGTTCGCGTAGAGGATAGCCCTGCCAGGCCCGGATCATGATGTCCAGGTGTTGCTTGAAGATGCTGCGTTTCTGTTTTGGGTCGATATTGTAAATCTCGAATAGGTTATCGTTGAAACCCCTGCCTATGCCGAGAATCAACCTGCCGTTACTGATGCAGTCAAGAGTGGCCACATCTTCGGCTGCTTCTATGGGGTTGCGGATGGGTAATAAATAGGAAGTTGTTCCGAGTCGGATGGTTTTTGTTTTTGCAGCCGCAGCCGCAAGCAGGAGTAGAGGCGATGCCAGTGAGGCCGTTCCAATGAAATGGTTTTCTGGCAACCAGAACCCACTGAAACCCATGTCCTCAGCAATAACAGCCTGATCGGGTATGGATTTCAAGGCATCGGTATTACTGAGATCCCAGGCAGTAACCGCTAGCTGCATGATTGTTCCTGAACGATGTCGTGCATCAGATTAGGGCCTAGTTTGGGCTGTCTGTCTACAGTGGGCCAGGTTTAAGTTAGATATTCGATATAAATGTCCGTATTTGAATGGCCAACACCCTTACCGGGGTCTGAAAACTACTGCTGACTATGGCAGAATGCAGACTGTTTCCGCGTAGGATAAGACTATGAACCCAAATACACCGATTATCGTTGGCATAGCGCAGCATGCTCAGAAAGTCGCGGATGTTGATCAGGCTCTGGAACCCGTTGAGCTGATGATTCGTGCTGCCCAAGCAGCCGCAGAGGATACGGGTCATCCGGGCATATTATCAGACCTGGATTCAGTACGTGTGGTGCGGGGCCGTTGGCGATATAAGCAACCCGCAGGCTATGTTGCCAGCAGGCTTGGCTCACCTGATGCTGAATTGATTGGCACACCGTTTGGTGGCAATTCTGTGCAGGCGCTGGTGAATCGTTCAGCACTAGACATCTTAGAGGGTAAGAATTCATTAGTTTTACTGACTGGGGCGGAAGTAGGGCATACCCAGGCAAAATTGCTTAAAGCCGGTCGAGAAATGGCTTACACCAAGACGTCAGGCTCCTATGATGACATGCTGGATACTGAAGTGCCGATGTCTGGCAGTGCTGAACAGGCACGGAGTATTCAGTCGCCGCTGCAGATGTATCCTATCTTTGAGAACGCGATACGCTATCAGCGAGGAGAATCGGTCAGTGAACACATTTCCCGCATTTCAGAGCTGTGGGCAGGTTTTAGCGCGGTTGCTCAGCAGAATCCGCATGCCTGGCTGAGAAAGCAGCTTGATGCAGAAATGATTCGAACGCCCTCTGATAGTAATCGTATGATTAGCTTTCCCTACCCAAAACTGATGAACTCAAACAATGCAGTGGATATGTCAGCAGCGCTCATTATGTGTAGTGTTGCGGTGGCAAAACGCTATGCTATTGACCCGGCTTTGTGGGTATTCCCCTGGTCTGGTACTGCGGCTCATGATACCTACATGGTCTCAGAAAGAGATAATTTGTATAGTTCCCCCGCTATTCGCATTGCTGGTCAAAGAGCGCTTGATCTGGCAGGTCTTTCGACATCCGATCTGAGCCTGGTGGATGTCTATAGTTGTTTTCCATCGGCCGTGCAGGTCGCTGCCACGGAGTTAGGTCTGGACCAGTCAAAGCCTCTGACCATTACAGGTGGGCTGACTTTTGGCGGTGGACCGCTTAATAACTATGTTATGCATAGCATAGCGAGGATGGTTGAATTGACCAGGTTGAATCCCAGTGACAAAGGTTTGATTACAGCCAATGGTGGTTTCCTAACTAAGCATGCTTTTGGAGTTTATTCAGCAACACCGCCTTCTCAGGATTTTCAATTCGCTGATGTACAGTCTGAAGTTGATGCAATGCCCACGCGGGAGAGCCTCGATAATTTTAACGGCAAGGTCGTTATCGAATCCTATACAGTCATGTATGGTGGTGGCATGCCTCAGATGGGTCATGTTGCATGTCTTACCGGGGATGGCAAGCGTACCTGGGCAAATACTGAGGACCGTGACCTGTTATTCAACATGGTGGATGAAGAATTCTGTGGTCGTGCGGGTTCTGTCAATGGCCAGGGACTGTTTACAATGGAGTAGGTCTATGAACCGGTTTCTAGAAAAAATGGGTTTCAAACCAGTAGATCGGGTACTGATTACCCATATCGACGATATGGGCTTTTGCCATGCTGCAAATGTGGCAACCGAGGCATGTTTGTCAGGCGGTTCGGCCAGCTGCGCATCGGTGATCGTCAATGCAGGTTGGTTTCTGGAAGCGGCGCATATGGCGCAGCATAATCAGTCATGGGATATTGGCGTCCACCTTACGCTGACGGCAGAGTATCCACTGTATCGGTGGCCAGCACTAAGTTCACGTGATGCTGGAACCGGTTTGGTGGATAGGCAGGGTTATCTGTGGCATACCCGAGAGGACGCCATTCGTCATGTAACCAAGGAAGCCGCGCGGGGCGAAATGAGAGCTCAGATTGATACCGCATTGGCGTCAGGTATCGATGTGACGCATATCGATACCCATATGGGGTCGGTAATTCATCCTAAATTCCTGCCTACCTATTTGTCTTTAGCAGCAGAATATGAAGTACCCGCTTTTCTACCGCGTATAACCCGAGCGCGGTTACAAGCGCTCAGTCAAGGCGATATGGCTGATGCCTATTTGCAGGCACTGGAAGCGATTGATGCGAGCAAAGTGCCCATGCTCGACGAGATAATCATTGAAACTTTGATTGCCAAACCGGATAAAGTGGATTTTTACCAAGGATTGATTGATGCCATAGAACCGGGATTAACCCATCTTCTGTTTCATCCTGCCAAAGACAGTGAAGAGCTCAGTGCTATAGCAGATACTCATGTGTCCCGTCATGCAGATTATATGGCTTTTCGTGGGCCTGTCTTAAGAGAGTACGCGGAACAGCAGGGTATCCGAATTATTGGTTATCGTGAACTCAGAGACGTTATGCGTGGCGAGTGATACCTGGCCTGAAAAAATCGTCTATTTGACCAGGTAGGTATCCGATGACGCTGCAATTTAAGAAAAAGGACGTTGACCTGGATAATGTTATCAGGATTGTCAGGGCAACAGATGCTGCTGTAGATCTGCGAAATCCCCACACAGAACCGGGTGTTCCCGAACAGGTCAGGGCCTCGGCTCAGGTAGCAGCGGTGGCTATGCTGATTGTAGATAAACCCAATCCAACGGTGATCTTTACGCGGAGACATCCGGGGATTCGTTTTGGTGGCCAGTATTGCTTTCCTGGTGGCAAAGCCGATTCAGGCGATAACTCCATTGAGGAAACCGTCCGCCGCGAAATCCGAGAGGAAATCGAAGTAACTGCCAGTGGCTACCAGATGATAGGCAGTCTTGGTCGATATCACACCCAGACCGGATTCTGTATTACACCCTTCGTTGGTATAGTGACCCCGGACTATACGGTAGTGCTGAATCCAGCTGAAGTCACCGATCTAAAAGAGGTATTGCTAGAGGATCTGCTCAATCCAGATCATTATCAGTTGGTAAGCAGAGCAGCGGATAGAGCCCATTACCATTTCAGATTGAAAGGCTTTGAAGTGTCTGGCCCAACGGTATCAATGATGATTAATTTTGCAGAAATAATCAGCCGAAATTGCTATTGATTCTCATCTGCTACAGTCGCAGTGTGACAGCAGGCCGCTTTCCGGCAGATCAGGAAGTTTCTGATATGGGCCAGCGATAGTAACAAGCCGGCCGTAATGGTTATCCATTTTTCGCCAGAGGCAGTCAGGTAGTCATGACCATATAGGGCGGTCAGGGTGAGGCTTATCAGGCCTACGGCACCCAGCGCAATAGTGCTTCGATCTTTGTGCTTTGTGCAACCTAAAGTCAGTGCAATAAGGCTTGTTGGTACGATTACCCAGAGCATCAGTAAATGAAAAGACTGTTCTTCTAAGAGGCTGCCCTGGGCGATTGGAAACAGCGTTACCAGCAGGGGTAGAGCGAGGCAATGCACAAGGCAAGTGGTAGAGAACATGATTGCCAGTTTATCCAGGTTCTGCGGTAATAGGGTTGATTCTGGTTGTGCTCTCATAAGCGCGCTTTTATAACACACCTAGGATTACATTTCATATTTTGTTACTGCTTGGCGTCCCTATCTTTTTTTTTGATTTAAGCTTGGCAAAACGACAATCTAATTTATAATGCCTGCTTTCAGGTTGTGCGAGGTAGTGATGGTAAAAAAAACCGTGTTCAGCAAGCTGTTCCGCGAGTCGCCTTTTGTTTCAGTTCAACGTCATATGGAATTTGGCCGAGATGCAGTCGGTCAGCTCTCCAGTTTGCTCAAAGCATCATATATCGCCGATTGGGTACTTGTAGAAAACATATACGACGCTATCTCAGAAATTGAAAACCACGCTGATGAACTCAAACGAGAGATCAGGATCAGTCTGCCCAGAGGTTTGTTTCTGCCCGTTTACCGTACTGATCTGCTCGAGTTAATCCAGCTTCAGGATCAGATTCCTAATAAAACCAAGGACGCGGCTGGTCTGATTCTTGGCAGGAAAATTGTATTCCCGGAAAATATTCAGGAACAGATCGTGGAATTTGCTCAGGTTAGCCAGGAAGGCGTATTGAGTGTTTTAAAGGTTACTGGCCAGCTCGATGACCTGATACGATCCGGGTTTAGTAATCGAGAAGTGCACGTTATTGAGGATCTGGTCAACGAAGTGAGTGTCATTGAGCATCGCGCCGATGAGCAGCAGATCCTGTTGAGAAGTCAACTGCATAAGCTTGAACCCTCGAATAACCCGTTAGACATGATGTTCTGCTACAACATTATAGAGTTAATAGCGAATATTTCTGATGTATCACAGAAAGTCAGTCATCGAGTGCTATGTATGGTTGCCCGGTAAGTTAAGTTCCTTAGAGCGATTGTTGTTAGACCGTCAGTAGAGTGGTGATGTAATGCTTATCATAGAAAATTATGGGTTTATTCTGCTGGTTATTGCCGCATTATGCGGCTTGTTTATGGCCTGGGGTGTGGGCGCGAATGATGTCGCTAATGCCATGGGTACCTCGGTCGGTTCTAAAGCGATTACGATTAAACAAGCAATTATAATAGCGATGATCTTTGAATGTGCCGGGGCTTACCTGGCCGGTGGGGAAGTCACCAGCACAATTCGGAAAGGTATTATTGATCCGGGATTACTTGTTGATCAGCCTGAATTGCTGGTTTACGGCATGATTTCATCGCTTTTGGCAGCTGGAATATGGTTGTTGGTTGCAACTACGTTTGGCTGGCCGGTATCCACAACGCACACTATTGTAGGTGCTATCGTTGGTTTCGCTGCGGTGGGAATTTCCACTGATGCGGTTAACTGGGACAAGGTGGTCGAGATTGCTGCGAGTTGGGTAATCTCGCCGCTGTTAGCCGGCGCCCTGGCCTTTGTATTGTACATGAGCGTCAGAAAATTCATTCTTAACACCGCCAAGCCAATCCGTAGTGCTAAAAGAGGGGTTCCGGTTTATATCTTCCTGGTTGGTTTTGTTATTTCCATGGTATCCCTGGTCAAGGGTTTAAAGCATGTCGGCTTGGACATAGGCTTTCAGGAGGCTATTTTCTATGCTCTGGCGATTGCCTTTCTGCTAACTATTATAGGTTCAGTCATGGTGTCCAGGATAAAAAGCCATGCACGCTCTGTGCACGAGGAGATCATAAGTGTGGAGCGGGTATTTGGTGTGCTTATGCTATTCACGGCCTGCGCCATGGCATTTGCTCATGGATCCAATGATGTCGCCAATGCGATTGGGCCCCTGGCTGCTGTTAATAGTGTAATAAGTTCCGGTGGTGTGGTGGCCCAGGAAGCGCTCATGCCAAGCTGGTTGCTGCTACTGGGTGCTGCTGGGATTGCGCTGGGGCTGGTTACCTATGGCTATAGAGTGATTCAGACCGTTGGCACCAGTATTACTGAATTGACACCCAGTAGTGGTTTTGCTGCTACCTTTGCATCGGCAGCGACGGTTGTGTTTGCCTCTGGAGCGAGTATTCCAGTGTCCACCACTCATACTTTAGTCGGTGGCGTCCTGGGTGTCGGCCTCGCCCATGGTTTAGCCGCTCTGAATCTCAGGATGGTTGGGACTATTTTTACTTCGTGGATCGTGACCTTGCCGGCCGGGGCTCTGTTATCAATATTCTTCTTCTTTTTCCTGAAAGGGATATTCGGTGTTAGTTAAGGTGCGGCCTCAACCTTGATGGGAACACCAGTCATAAACGATTGATTACTCAAAGGCTCAAAACTGTCTGGCCCCGAAGGTAGCAACAGGTTGATGTTTGTTCCCGGGTATTGGCCCGCCACTTTCATCAGTGAACCCTCATGCCCCCAACCGTGAGTCATCGCGGCTGTTCCTGGTTTCAGGCCAACATCAAGTACGATAGTCGAGGTTATCTCACCCCAGCGATTGCTGATAAGGACCGCCGATCCTTCACCTAGATTTCTTGCCCTTGCGTCTATGGGGTTCATATACAGAGGGTTGTCCTGCTGATGGCTGCGTTTCAGCGAGGCAACGTTATGGAACCAGCTATTGACCATGTAATTGGTTCGCTTGCTAATCAGTTTTAATTGATCATCGGGTTCTGCCAGCAATTCATCGAATAGATCAAGGCTCCTTGTTTTGGCCGCTGCAAATGCAATCGGGCAGCAATCTACCAGGCCAGAGTCAGTTTGAATAATGTCCTGAAAAAATCGCCCAGGTTTTGGTGGATCGAGTACCTTAACCGGGCATTGCAGTGCCTTCAGGTCTGCCGTGCTGACCCCAGCACCGGCAAGCATGTGATTTATCCTGGCAAATGGGTCCGGGGCGACTAGTGCTAGGTCGTCGCCGCCTTCCAGCAACGCCTGTTCCAGCATCGCCATGATTTCCCATTCGGGTTTTCTGTCCTCGGCAGGTGGCACGACAGCATCGGTATATTGTACAAAGGGCTGGTATTGCAGGCCGAGACCGGCAAGGTTGATGTCGCGTCTTTCTAACATGTCGGTTGCCGGTAATATGACATCAGCTAACTGGCTGGTTGCGCTGGGGTAAATATCAATGACCAGGAGAAATTCCAGGTGGGCGAATGCGTCTCTGAGGCGATTGCTGTTACCTATAGATAGCAGTGGATTACCTGAAATGACGATCAGACCGCGAATTGGATCAGGGTCGTCGAGGATCATATCCGCCAACAGATTACCGGGTAGTGATCCGCGAATCGTTCTGATTTCACCAAATGGGGTTTGACGGTAGTTGGGGGTTCTGCCTCTGCTACTGCCGGCTTTCGCTGCGGGATAAAAGCCGCTCGAGTAAAAGTTGCCACCTCTTCTGTCCAGGTTGCCCGTTAAAAAACTGATCATTTGCAGCAGCCAGTAGGCAAGCGTCCCCTGTCTTCCCATGTTGACCCCGGTAGACATATAAATTGCTGCTTTGTCAGCACTGGCAAATTCTTGCGCTAAATCGTGGATTGCCTGGGCGGAGATGCCTACAACGGCTTCTACCCGGGCCGCCGGGAAGTTGGCAACAAACTGCGCCAGTTCGTTTAAATTGTCTGCATGCCTGCTGGATACGTCTGAATCTATTAAATTGCTGGTAAAAAGGTGTTCGAGCATGGCGGCAAGCAGATAGACATCGGTATCTGGCTTTATCTGCAGCAGCTCTCCTACGCCTTTGACAGATTCATTCTCCCTGGGGTCTACGAATATTATTTTTGCACCTCGCAGCTTCGCAGAGCGTAATTCCTTTATGGGGTCTGCTATGGAAATGAAGCTCATATGCGAGATACGAGGGTTTGCTCCCAGTATCAGCAGGAAGTCAGTGTGGGCTATATCGGGAATAGGATGTATTGTACTGGAGCCGAAGACTGCTTCACTGGCTGCAAATTTATTGGTGCAGTCCTGGGTGCCTGAGCTGAAATTCTTGCCAATTCCCGCATTTATTAAAAACGAGCTGATAGCAGGACCCGCGGTAGAGTTGTAGGCCAGTGGGTTTCCGGTATAGCTGGCAAGAGAGCCCTTTCCGTGGGTGAACTGCAATTGCTTTATTTTCCTGCTCGCTTGTCTAATAGCATTTTGCCAGTCCGTCTTTTGCAATTCTCCCTGTTCATTTTTGATCAGGGGCTGGTTCAGACGGTCTGGATCCTTGTGGATCTCCAGGAATGCGAGTCCTTTATGGCAGGCAAATCCTTTACTGACAGGATGTTCCCGATCTGGATCAAGACGCCGAATGGTGTTATCTGCCACCTCAGCGACTAAGCCACAGGATGGTTCGCAGATCCGGCAGAAGGTGCGAACAGTTCGAATATCAGCCATATTTTTCCCCTGATCAGAGATACCTTGGTTTTAAGGTTCAAACGTTTTAGCATCGAGCCTTTCATGTGAATGTATCGTTGTCAACGATAGAAGAGCGGGTATGACTGGAAGCTAAAGACAATGACTGCCTGGATGGCTCAGGTTAACAGTGGCAGTATCTACAGGTGATACCCGGACATAGACCATACCATGGGTCAAGACCTGGGTATCTAGCAACTAACAGTTGTATTGAAAGGGTAAGGTCTTAAGGGCCAGTTAAGGGATCAGGCCAGAGCGGCCGTTACAGTTAAGGTAACAATCAGAGGCAGGAGCAATGAGTGAAAGTAGAGGTGTTGTGGTAACCGGCGCAGCAGGCGCGCTAGGCAGGGCTGTGGTCAGTCACTTCGAAAGTCGAGGTGATCGTGTTGCGGTACTGGATTATAGTGACGAGATTATTATCACAGCATTTCCCCGTCCTTCACCGAATAGACTTTTGGTTGCCTGTGACCTGACTGAGCGCAACGCTTGTCGTGTTGCTGTAAATAAAGTCCGCGAGGCGTGGGGTAATATTGACGTACTGTGTAATGTGGCGGGTGGTTTTATCATGGGCGAAGCGGTGCACCAGACCAGTGATGAGACATGGAACGCTTTGTTCGACCTAAATACAAGGTCGATCATTCATATGGCGAGTGAAGTCGTCCCTCTGATGCAAAAGCAGGGCGGCGGTAAAATTGTCAATGTATCAGCCAAGGCTGCCTTGTCGGGCCTATCTAATATGGGCGCTTATCTGGCTTCTAAAGCTGCTGTCATGCGTTTGACAGAGAGTATGTCACAAGAACTGCGTCATTCCGCGATCAATGTGAACTGCATATTACCGGGCATTATTGATACACCACGTAATCGCGCGGATATGCCTGATGCAGACCATGATAAATGGGTTCCACCATCAGATTTAGCAGAGGTTATAGGTTTTCTCGCTTCTGATGCGGCTAGGGCAGTGCATGGCGCGAGTATACCCGTTGAAGGATTAAGCTAACATGAGTGAAGAACAGAATACTATCAAACCCTGGGTCCGGCTTGGTTCTGAGATGATAGCGGATTGCCGGGTTCTCAAGGTTCAGCAAACTCGCTCGGTTTCACCATTGACTCATAAAGAGCATTCATTTTATGTGTTTGATACTGTGGACTGGGTTAATGTGCTACCCATTACCGCAGCCGGCGAAGTCGTTTTCGTAAAACAATATCGTCATGGCAGTGATGCGCTCTCACTGGAAATTCCCGGCGGCATGGTTGATGAGGGCGAATTACCAATAGACGCTGCTGCTCGTGAATGCCTGGAAGAAAGTGGCTTCCGGGCCAGTGGACTAACCTCATTGGGCGTGCTCAACCCCAATCCTGCTGTTTTTAATAACCGCCTGCATACTTTTCTCGCCACAGAGGTGACTCAGGTAGGTGCTATTGCGAATACCGCGACTGAAGAGACGGTGGTAGAACTGGTGCCGGTATCCGATTTAGAACGTCTTCTGGTCAGTGGCAAGGTCGATCATGCGCTGGTAGCGGCGACGCTGTGGCGCTACCTGTATTTTCTTCAGCGAAGCTAGTTTGTCCAGTCGCTGTGGCACAAAGACCGAGCCCAGGCAGTAAAAGGTCAGTCAAATGGATCAGTTACAACTCAACCAGGCTGGTTGCTATGGGAAGTGCTTGATCGATTAATAACTGTCTTTGCCGGAAATTTTCCCGGGCGCTGGCATCAGGCGTTCTCGAGGACTGCCAGACGGAAAGATCGCGATACCAGGTTAGAAGCAGGCCCTGCCTACTGGCGTGACGGGTATCTTCCGTAAACAGACCGAACACTTCAGATTCAAAACCCTGTTCAAATGTCCGCCAGGCATTTTCTGAAAGTCTGATGAGTTCTGGAATATGCTGAGCATCGAGTTGCCAGAATCGGAAAACGTAGATGCCGGGGGTTACTAAGGGGGCATGCTGTACAGGTCTAGTGCTGGGTAACAGCTGCAGTCGTTTAAGGGTAACTGAATTGTGAACCAGGAAGTCGCTATTGTATTGGTCGGTCTGACTGTGGGTCAGCAGGTAGATTTCGTTACTGGCCAGGCCAAATAAACCCCGAAATATCCCGATCGTGGAGATGCCCTGGGTGGCCAGTTGTTCGACTGCTGCAGCCCGCGTATCTACTATTAAACTAGTACAGTCCCGGGTGCTGGGGCGCTTGATATGATGAAGGCAGTAGTAGCTCATATTGACGTGGTCTCTACAGGTTTAAACCACCTTTGAAATTCTAGACGCTGCGTGGCCGGGTAAAATTTTCAAGATTATTGGCGTGAATCATGCGTTGGATGTCCCTGACATAGTCAATTCCTCTGGAAGAGTAGGCTAATAAGCCTTCGGCTAGCTGTGAGCCCTGGGCAGGGGCACGCAGGTCACGCTGGTCTTGTCTTAACTGTCTGAGCAAGGCGTAGGCGCGATGCCGGTTCAAGTTGAGCATATAGCTGCTAACACCGTCGCTAACACTGGTGTATCGCTTTACTTCATGGGTTGCGGATTGGTTTCGCTGGGAGGGTTTCAGGCCACACCCGGGTGAGTAGCACCAGATGCCAAAGAAGTTGTTAGCATCGACAGCGAATCGAGAAGTACCCCAGGCACTCTCGTTGGCGGCTTGCGCCAGTACCAGTGATGCCGGGATGGCATCAACGCGAGCCAGTAAAGCTGGCCAGGCCAGATCTGCAGGGTCGGTTGTGGAGGGTAATGCATGCCGATATTTTCTAGCAATACTCTTCAGCTGGCGTTGTTGTTGTGAATCCAGATGGCCAAGTCGGTTCACCTGATCGAGGAAGCCAAGAAGTAATTGCCTTTCCATATAAATTGCCTGGTTCGCTGCTCTAACCTGTGGCAGCAGGTATTTAAAAAAAGCTTCTTTCTTGTGTTGCGAATTGTTGATGCTTCGGAAATCAGGACGTCGCTCATCTGGCTGCGCAAAAACCACACTATCCTTGAGGCCTGATCCGTGGGCAGTTGTGCCGACCACTGTAAGGGTGTCCGCATAGGTCGATTGCAGGACTAATAATAATCCGATGTGAACTATTTTCCATGTCATAACGAGTAACCAAAACTGAATTGTTGTTGATTTTATTCATTATTTCTTCATTTTCAACTAAAAATATCATTATTTTTCCATTTAATTTGCGATACCTGTTGCCTGAACTTATCCCCTCAGTACAGAATAAATGGCTTCAGCATTAACACAACAGGTCGTGATACGGTGAAAATAATTGGCGCAGGCTTAGGCAGGACCGGAACACATTCCTTAAAAATCGCCCTGGAGTTTCTACTTCAAGGCGCTTGTTATCATATGATGGAGTTATTCCAGCGGCCTGATGATATCCAATACTGGCAATCTGCCGCCGACGGAAAGAAGATCGATTGGCAGGAATTTATGTCGCCCTGGGTCGCGACGGTTGATTGGCCGGGAGCGCCGTTGTTCGACCAGATGGCTGCAGCTTTCCCAGATGCGCTGGTACTTTTATCGACCCGGGATAGCGAGGCTTGGTTTAAGTCCTGCAATGATACAATTTTTCAGTTACTTAAAGCGGGTCAATCGAAAGGCCGGGCCGAACCACTGACAAAGCTAATGGCGACTGAGCTTAAGCAGTGGTTAACGACTGATCTCAGTGACAAGAACAAGGTCATCGGCGCTTATGAGATCCACAATCAGCGAGTTCGAGAGTTAGTTGAGCCCGGTCGCCTGATCGAATGGTCGCCCGAAGACGGCTGGCTACCTATTTGCAGTCAATTAAATTTAACAGTGCCGGAGATAGACTTCCCCCATCTGAATGCAACCCAGGATTTTCAAGCGACGATGTCAGCAGCTATGGAGGGAAGGGTTCAAAGAGGATTTTAAGCGAGCATAATGACTTTACAGGTAATATGGTGGAGATGAAGTCTTATTACATTATAGCCGTTATCATAGAGGGCGGATATCCATCCTCTCAGGGAGATCTATGAGAAGACAGAAGGTTTTGGTTCTCTATCTGAACAGTTCTGCGCTGGACGCTAGTGTAATCGGCTGGGCTCAGTATGATGGAAGCGATCAGGAAACCCATATGGCCGGTGATTCAGCGGAGCCGCCTTACGCCAGTGGATTAGCTGCCCTGAAAGACGGTTGGCGATTGATTCAGGCAAGCCCTCTCAGCAGCCATATGCCAGGGAGCGAATACAGAACGGATTATCTTAAATATGAATTTTTCTTTGAAAAACTAATCACTGTGAAGGATTAAGCAGATGCTTGTCAGTTCGTTAGATATGGCGCACTTCGTAGCGCGAGGCTTCTTACGTCTGGATGCCGTTGTGCCGGAAGAGATAAACCAGGCATTTCTACACGCCTTGAATCTCCCGGAAACCTTCAGACCAGAATCCCCGACAGCCCATTTCAGCGAGCTGCTGGGCCGTGAAGTTATTCCAGAGGTGGCCCCGGGTACAAGATTAAGCCAGGCTTATGCCAGTGATTCTGCCATAGGCAATATGCTGAAACTGCCAGAGGTTGCTGGAGCAATTGAAAGTTTAGTGGGTAGAGACCCAGTTTTTGATCATCATTTCTTGCACCTGGCATTTCCGGAAGCTGCTTTCAGAAAGCATCCAGAGCGTCATATCAGCCAGCATTTACACCAGGACTCCACCATTGACCCAAGGCAGACTTTTGACATCCAGGTCTTTTATTTTCCCCACGCGGTAACAGCATTTATGGGTGGAACGCGTTATCTCCCGGGTTCTCATTTCAGGATTGTAAGTGAAGCGGCTATATCCCGGTATCAGAATATTATTGGTCAGGAGCATGTTGTCTGCCCGGCGGGCACTATTTTGTTAATGCACATGGGTATTTGGCATGGGGGTGGCGTTAATCGATCCGGGCAATTGAGAACTATGTTCAAGATTAGACTGTGTCCGGCTGTCCGCCAGCAACAACTCTGGGATTGTACTGACTTGGCCCCCGAGCATTTCACACAGCAGCCGACCTTCTGGACCCGTGGTGGACAAAGGGACCCCGTTCAGAAGGTACTGATGACGCAGGAGCCCTGGTTTGAAGCAGATACAGGGCGTCTGGAACTGATGAATCGTATAAGGTGCTGGCGATTTCTACTGGGTGATCCTCAATTCGATATTGATTACTGGCTCACTCGTGTTGAAAATGAAATAAGCTAGTCAGATGCACTGAAAAAACGCTTGCTGGGAAGCATTAATTCTTAATGCTTAATTTTTATTGCTTTCAGAGAAATTTAATCCTTAGGTAAATTCAGGATTCTTTCGGCGATAATATTCTTCTGTATATTAGGGGTTCCGCCGCCTATTACCACAGTGGGCCAGTTAAGTGAATCAGCTGCCCAGTATCCTGTGCCCACAACGGCTTCCTGGCCTCGCAGTTGCAGGCCCGCTTGCCCCAGTGTTTCTACCGCAAAGTCACCCATTTCAACTTCGAGCTCAGCGCGATGAAGTTTGTTCACTGATGTCTCACTGCTCAGGGGCTCTCCTTTTATCTGTTGGGTCAGGTAGCGTAAACCGTTTAGGCGCATAGCTTCTATTTTCGCTTCAAATCGAGCCAGCGTTCGTCGGTTTTTCTTGCTATCGATAGCGGCCTGACCGTTCCAGCGGGAATTCGACAGGAGATCGGTTAGCTTTTCGAGTTTGGTATACAAACCGGTAACCTCGCCAATACTTGATCGCTCATTGGCCAGCGACGAGATGGTAACGGCCCAGCCATTACCTTCATCACCTAATCGATTTTCCATGGGTACCCGCACATTATCGAAGAAAATCTGTGCAAAGACTTTTTGACCAGCCATATTTTCTATGGGTTTGATCTCTATTCCCTGGGTTGACAGATCAACCAGCAGAGCGGTTATACCATCGTGTTTATTTTCAGTTTTACCGAAGTTTTCGGTTCTGACCAGCATGAATATCCAACTGGCGAAAGGCGCCAGGCTGGTCCAGATTTTGGTCCCGTTGATGACATAGTCATCTCCATCGCGGCTGGCCTTGCATTGCAAGGCGGCCAGATCACTGCCCACATTGGGCTCGGAGTATCCTGTACACCAGTGGTACTTGCTATCCAGTATATCGGGTATAAAACGCTGTTTTTGTTGCTCTGTGCCGTACTGGATGATACCGGGCCCCACCCAGGCCAATCCCATCATGCAGGTTCCCAGAGGGGGCGCCTTTCTTGCTGACATTTCTTCCTTGAGTATGACCTGCTCCATGATGCTTCCACCGCCGCCGCCTACAGATGTCGGCCAACTGAAACCGACCCAGCGTTTGTCGCGAACCTTGTTAAGCCAGGTGTCCATGAAGTCTGCACTTCGATTACCTGCTGCTGGCAGGTTCTCATCAAGAAATTGTCGGACTTCTTGTCGGAAATTTTCTTCAGATGGGGTGTATTCAAAATCCATAGTAGATTCCTTACTGGCTCAGTCGCTGTTTAATAATTTTTTCGTAGTGGAAATCAGCATTGCCATAGTTTGCCCGACTCCACTTTGACCGCTTCAGAAATAGCTGGATATCATATTCCTGCGTGAACCCAATGGCGCCGTGGAGTTGCACGCCATCAATGCCAATAGTGGCAAAAGCATCGCTGGCATAGGCCTTGGCCAGGGACGCGGATCGTGCTAATTCTTCTTGGGATTCGGTAATCGTCCAGGCTGCATAGTAAACCAGAGACTTGAACGATTCGATATCGACGTACATTTCAGCCAGGCGATGCTTTACGCCCTGGTATTTTCCAATAGCGTGGCCAAATTGTGTTCGGTCCTGGGCATACTTGGTGGTCATAGCCAGTACAGATTCAGCAGCACCTATCATTTCTGCAGCGATGCCCACAGCACCTACATCAAAAAGCCGTTGCAGCTGTTTCTCGTCAACGGCGAAGCGTGCTGCATTGCTGATTTCAATGTTATCAAGGCTCAGACTGCCGGTTCGTTTGGTGAGGTCCATGGTCGGTGAATGGCTTTGCTTGAGGCCCTCGTCATCGGCATCAAGTAAAACAAGATATAAGCTGCCTGCTTGCCGATAAGCCACCAGGTAATAGTTCACGCTACCGCAATCATGCACAAATGGTTTTGATCCCTGGAGAAATAATCCGTCAGAGGTGTCATCTGCTTCGAGGCTGATATTGTCGATATGTGGATCGCCAGGTTGATCGAACAGGGCGAGGCTTCCCTTTATTTCCCCCCGGGCGATTCCGGGTAATATCGCTTTTTTGGTGGGCCCGTCGGCGACATCATTCAGGGCTGAGCAGAACAGCATGGTTGAGAGATAAGGGGCTGGATACAAGGATCGGCCCATCTCCTCAAGAATCACGACAAGGTCGACCCAGTTGAGACCGACGCCATCAAATTCGGTATCTATGATTAATCCCAGCCAACCGAGGTCAGCCATACGGCGCCATTGCACCTGATCATAGCCCTGGGATGTTTCCATGATGCGGCGAACCTCTGCCAGGGTGCAGTTGTCGTCTAGAAATCGTCTGACCTGTACCCTTAATAGTTCCTGCTCCTGTGTAAATCCGAAATTCATAGATAGTTAATCCCGCTGGTGATGCTATTTAAGGCTTAATTTATCGGGTAAGGCAGGGGCGGTGACATTTTCGATCCCCTTTCACTGAGGTAACATTTTTTAGACATGTTGCCTGTATTTCATTAACTTTATAACAGGCCGCCGCAAGTCGATCAAATGTGAATTGCAATCATCCCAGATTGAGCCAGGCAGGGCTCAATGGGTATCCCTGATCTTCTGGCATCATCGGCGGATGCACCTGGCTGTGCATAAACCACAATGAGCCACGAACAGAATTCTAGGTTTGGCCTGGCCGCAGTCGTATCCAACCGGTTTCAATATTTTCGCTGCCGTGAGTGTAGCCCTGTTCACCGGGGACCACTAGAGTGCCACGCTCGGAGCACACTCTCACTCGTTCATAACTGAGTTCATGAGAAACGGCCTGGAGCACTTCTTGAGTAGATGTAAAAAAGGCAAGGCTACGTACCATGCGCAGGGTGGGAGACATCAGAACCATTTTTTCCTGGTCACAAGCCGCTAGGATATCATCGGGTCGCATCCAGGCTGATTTGACCAGTTCGCCATCGTCGTGGATGGGTGTTTGATCGGCAGGCATGCCCGCGATAAAAAATCTGGCGTCAAACCGCTTTGGTGAGCCCAGTGGTGTTACCCATCTGGCAACCGGATGGAGCCATCCCAGGGCGGGTGTCAGCGCTTCGGATCGGAGGATATCTCGAAAATTGGTTTGCCGGTTATTTAACTGGTCTCTCAGGGAATCAAAATGAGTTCGAGTATTGTTATCAGACAAGTTGATAAGCTGCTGTTCTTCGTTACGGTGCGCAAAAAGGATCCCTGATTCTTCGAAACTCTCTCTGATTGCTGCAATGTAGTAGGCTAACCCACCGGATTCGAGTTCTAATAGCGAACTGCTGTGCGCATCCAGTTCATCTATATTGGCTTGGTTGAACTGTGTTTGACTGTCTTCTGGATCTACCCCGCCACCTGGGAACACCCACATTCCTCCGGCAAAAACGGTATTCGCGTGACGTTTTAGCATGAATATCTGCAGATCGGGGCGGTCTGCTATAAGCATGACGGTCGCTGCGGGTCTAATGGGGACAAGTTTGGGGTCGAATTCAGTCACGGCTTTAAAGTAACACGAATTTCCAAAGCATCTCCACATAAAAATGCTTGGTAACCTACCTGGGGTCCTTTCCTGGCCGGTACGGAAGACACCAGCCAACAAGGGGAGGACTAATCTACTGCAAACCCATGGCAAACGGGTTGATCAGGCGCAAGTCACTGAGGTGGGTGAAATACAAGGTTGCACAAGTTGCTGCTGGTACTTGATTTCGAGTCAAATCAGAATCAGCTTGAAATTAATTGATGCTTCTTGCTGAGTGCTTGATTAAGGAACGCGGCGGTGTCGCCTTTGCCTTTGCTGGCTAAATGAGCGGGTGTTCCCTGGTCTATCATTTTACCACCTTTAGGTCCGCCATCAGGGCCAAGGTCAATAATCCAGTCCGCCGTTTTTATGACATCCAGATTGTGCTCAATGACCGTGACAGAATTGCCGGCATCAACCAGTCGATTCAGCACGATTAGTAGTTTCCTCACATCATCAAAGTGTAATCCTGTGGTCGGTTCATCAAGAATATAAAAGGTTTTACCTGTTGCTACTTTAGAAAGCTCCCTTGCCAGTTTGATTCTTTGTGCTTCCCCCCCTGACAGAGTTGAAGAAGGTTGACCCAAATGCAGGTAGTCAAGGCCGACATCAACCAGTAATTGTAATGACGCCACAATTTTAGTGTGTTCTGAGAAGTGCTGTACCGCCTCCAGAACTGTCATTTGCAGGACATCGGCAATGGACTTGCCCTGGTACTTTACTTCCAGTGTTGCTTCATTAAATCTGCTGCCCTGACAGGATTCGCACCTAACATAAACATCAGAGAGGAAATGCATTTCAATTTTTCTTACACCATCCCCTTGACAGGTCTCGCACCTACCCCCTTTAACATTAAAAGAGAATCGGCCCGGTTGATAACCTCGCATTCTTGATCCAGGCAGTAGCGAGAAGAATTTTCGTATCTCATCAAAAACCTTGATGTAGGTGACCGGATTGCTGCGAGGTGTCCGGCCAATGGGTTTCTGGTCAATCGCGACCACTTTATCCAGTTGATCAAGCCCTTCAATTCGGTTGTGTTTACCGATCTTCTGGCTATGGGGATGAAAATGACGTGCTAATGCAGGAAACAAGATGTCGTTCACCAGCGTCGATTTGCCAGCGCCACTTACACCCGTGACAGCCGTCAACACGCCCAGCGGGAAATTAACATCGATGTTTTTGAGGTTGTTTTCAGATGCGCCGATGATGGTAAGCGTGCCGCTTTTCTGTCGGCATTTCTCTCTCCGCATAATCTGATTCCTGCCTGAGAGATAACGGCCGGTCAGTGATTTTTTGTTTTTTAGCAGACTGGCAGGGGTTCCTGTATGGACTACAGATCCACCATTTATGCCTGCTCCAGGGCCAAAATCAACAACGTAATCTGCCGATCTGATTGTTTCTTCATCATGCTCGACAACGATGACTGTATTGCCGATGTCCCGCATTTTCATCAGGGTTTTCAATAGGCGCTGATTATCTCGCTGGTGTAGTCCAATACTGGGTTCATCCAGAATATAAATAACGCCTGAAAGTTCTGAACCAACCTGACTGGCAAGTCTGATTCGTTGTGATTCTCCGCCAGACAGCGAGGGGCCCAGGCGGTTCAGTGAAAGATAAGATAAGCCCACCGAATTCAGAAAACCAAGGCGAGAGTTAATTTCCTTTACCAATTCGCGGGCAATCTCAGCATCGGATCCTGACAGCTTTAACGTGCTGAAGAAATCAAATGCGCTGTCTATGGTCATGGCAGAGACCTCAACGATGGTCTTGTCGGCTATCCTGACGGCTGCGCTTTCCGGACGCAGCCGCTCGCCAAGGCAGGCATTGCAGGGCGTATTCGCTAGAAACTGGGAATACCATCTTTTCATGCCTTCTGATTTTGTATTTCGGAATCGTCTCATCAACCGATTCAGCAGGCCTTCGTATCTGGATTGTGAGGTGCCATGAGAGCCCCAGTTAATTTTATAGCGGACCTCCCCAGTGCCGTGGAGGATGGTTCTTTTTTGGCTTTTTGAAAGCTTGTTCCAGGGCTTATCCAGGGGGATGCCTAGATGGGTAAACATCTGGCGATGAAAGGTTGCTGTCATCGATCGGCTACTCTCATCGATTCTACCGACTGGTTTTAAAGCCCCATCCTTAATGGCCAGCTTATTATCCGGGATAACCAGTCTCTCATCAAAGGCAACCTGGGTACCCAGTCCATTACACTTTAAACACATTCCCTGAGGACTGTTGAAGGAAAATGACTGCGGCGAGAGGCTGGGGAAGGAAATGCGGCATTTTTCGCACGCCAGGTGCTCTGAGTAGACACGATCCTGTTGATTTACGTTGGCAATTAGAACGCCCTTACCTAGTTGAAGAGCCTGCTCGACTGATTCGGTAAGCCTTTCTTCTATGCCCGGCTTGATAATAATTCGATCGACTACAGCTTCAACAGTGTGCTTTTTCCTTTTGTCGAGCACGGTTATTTCTTCGCTACGCACCATTTCACCGTTGATCCGGAGTCTAACAAAGCCCTGTGCTTTAGCTTCTTCTATAATATCCCGATGTTCACCTTTCCTGTTCACCAATAATGGGTGTAATAAGAACAGTCGGCTATTGGCTGCCTCAGACATCAGGGTATGGACTATCTTTTCAGCGGTTTGTCCGTTGACGGGTTGGTCGCATTGGTGACAGAACTGCTTGCCCAGTCGAGCATAGAAAACACGCAGGTAATCAGATATTTCGGTAATGGTGCCCACAGTTGATCGAGGATTTCGACTGGTGGTTTTTTGTTCGATTGAAATGGTTGGCGAAAGGCCTCGGATAGTATCGTATTTTGGCTTTTCCATCTGGCCGAGAAACTGTCTTGCATAGGCAGACAGGGATTCCACGTATCTTCTCTGGCCTTCAGCATATAGGGTATCGAAGGCTAGCGATGATTTTCCTGAGCCTGATACGCCGGTTAGTACCACCAGTTTGCGTTTCGGGATCTTAATTTCTATGTTTTTTAGGTTGTGCTCTCGAGCGCCTCGGATAAGGATGTGATCGAGTTCTTCTGCTGCTGATTTCATGCTGGCTTAAATTGATGTTAGTAGGATTGTCTGTGGCTTTAATATCGAGTTAACTGGCTGCATAAGCATAAACTATTTGTTACTGTGGGGGGAGAAAAGTCATGATCATTCGCTTCTATTTTAGTTTTCGATCCCCATTTGCCGGTGTCGCCTTTCACAGGATGAGTCTGTTACCCGAGCCGGTCAGGTCAATTGTCCAGACCATGCCGCTGTGGCCAGACGTGATATTTGGTGGTCACATGGATAATCCGTCCGATAATCTATTTAAACTGAGGTATGTCTTTAAGGATGCCGCTCGGCAAGCGGAAACAGCAGGGTTGAACAGATCTTTTCTGGATCGACTTGATGGACAATTCCATCTGGATGAAGCCACTGACTACCGGGTTCGAAAAGTGGGTACGATGACAGGCATAGAGCAATGGCAGCCAGTCCATCTAGCTTACCTCAGTGCCGTAGACGCGGGCCTCGGCTGGCAGTTCGGCAATGCGGTTTTCGCCCGCCGTTTTGATTTTGATGGCAGAGGAAGACTGGATGTGATGCAGAAGGATGTTATTGAGAAGATTTGTCAGGACATGGCCCTGGATATACCCTTAAGCTGGACAGAGACACATCGAAAAAAGCTGGACAAGATATGCGTCGGTGGCATTCGCAGGAGTGAGTTGGATGGTGTTTTCGGTGTGCCGTTTTTTGTTTTGGAAGATGATGGTGTTGAGGAGTATTTCTGGGGAAATGATCGTATAGACTGGTTGCTGGAAGCAGCCGGGATAACATCAGACCCAACCGTGAAGGCGATTTAAAGCAGACATTTTGTGGTATGAAGAGAGGAGAGATATGAATTCGAAGAAATCGGTTACGGCCTGTTTGGTCATCATAGGTAACGAAATATTATCAGGCAGGACCCAGGATACTAATTTGGCACATCTGGCGAAAGTGCTAAATGAACTGGGTATCAGGATGAGCGAAGCCAGGGTGATACCGGATATCGAAGAGAAGATTATAACGACCGTTAATGAGTGTCGCCGGGAATTCGATTATGTTTTTACCACGGGCGGTATTGGGCCCACCCATGATGATATAACCGCCGACAGTATTGCTAGAGCGTTTGAAACGGAGCTGTATCTGCATCCGGAGGTTGAAGCTCTGATCAGGCAGAGGCAAGCGCCAGAGGAGGTTATGGTTGCCAGACTGCGAATGGCAAGGATTCCTTTAGGCGGTGTGCTCATTGAAAACCCCACTGGAGGCCCTCCCGGGTTCCAGATAGAAAATGTTTTTGTCATGGCCGGTGTCCCCGCGGTCATGCAGGCCATGGCGAGTTCTCTGGATGGCCATCGGTTACCGGGAGGAAGACCGGTTAGATCGCGCAGCGTTGGAGCCTACTTGGGAGAAAGCCAGGTGGCGGCTCAACTAACCGATATCCAGGATCGATATAGTGACATAGATTTAGGTTCCTATCCTTTTTACCGCAAGGATGGTTATGGGACCAATCTTGTTATGAGGGGGGTTGATGAAAAACGCCTGGAGCAGATGCTTGCTGAAGTAAAACAAATGATTGTCGATCAGGGTGGAGAACCCATCGTTGAATAACTTGTGGAGAATTAACTGGTTCCCAGGTTTTTATGATGAGGTGGCCTTGGCATAAATTAAACGGTCAGGGATCGTTAACACAGTGCACTTCAGGAGGAATGATTTGGAAGGCTTTAACGTTATAACGGATCAGCTGCAGTTCCCGGAAGGTCCTATTGCCATGAACGACGGGTCTGTCCTGGTGGTTGAGATTAAGCGGGGAACTTTGTCTCGAGTCCACCCTGATGGCCAGGTTGATATTGTGGCGCATATCGGGGGTGGGCCTAATGGTGCTGCTATTGGCCCGGATGGTCATTGTTACATCTGTAATAACGGGGGGTTCAAGTGGCACACGAGTAGTAACGGACTGGTTTTTCCGGGCCAACAAGCAGACGACTATAGTGGTGGGCGGATTGAACGGGTCGATCTCGACAGCGGTAAGGTCGAGATCTTGTATGATGATTGTGCGGGGTTTCCTTTAAGAGGCCCTAACGATCTGGTGTTTGATCGTCAGGGTGGTTTCTGGTTCACTGATCATGGCAAAGTCAGGGATCGTGACCGCGATCGCACAGGCGTCTACTATGCCAGCATAGATGGCCTTTCAATCGAAGAAGTTATCTTTCCCCTGGAGGGGCCTAACGGAATTGGTCTGTCACCTGATGAATGCACCCTTTATGTAGCAGAGACGCCGACAGGCAGGCTGTGGGCATACGACTTGTCAGGTCCGGGGCGCCTGAATTCAGCGCAAAGGCCTACAATGATGGCTCAGATTCCGGACTATCACATGTTTGATTCACTGGCGGTTGATGCTCTGGGAAACATATGTGTAGCCACGCTTATAACGGGCGGTATTACGGTGCATTCGGCCGATGGCACTGCTGCTCGACTGGTCCCAATGCCTGATGTGCTGACTACTAATATCTGCTTTGGTGGTGAGAATCTGGCAACAGCATTTATCACTTTATCGACCACGGGCCAGTTAATATCGTGTCAGTGGGAAACGCGTGGTCATCCATTGAACTTTGTTGATGATGCTCGTTGATGAGCTTGGTTAACGAGCTTTAGCGGTCGATGGGGTGGCGCGACAGTGATCAATGATCTCTGTCCGGGCTGGAAAGTTTTTCTCTTGAGTGAATAAACTTAACCGGCACAAATGCGCAGGCCAGTCCGGGGGACCTTCGACCGGCCTTTCTGGTTTTCTGCGCTGCAGGGCGGTTAACCAGAGACTCTGGTTTTTCCAAAATTCAACAGCAGGTCAGCAATATGGCTGCTGGCTTATAGCCCTAAGCGCTTGAATTGTTCCCTGGGAGCTTCGAGTTCGGTAAGCGCGGTACTGATCATGTCCAGCATTTGTGTCTCAATCGCCTCACCAGATAAGTTGTGGTTCTCTTCGGGGTCATTGTCAATATCGTAGAGCTGATGATCGTTAATGGGTGCATTGAGAGACCAATAGGGCAGAAGGTCGCCTTCTGCAAAAGGCTGTCGCATGACCGGTATTTTGGATCCGGGCATATAATCGAGGAAGGCTCGGTGGTCGGGATCAGGTAAGCGGAGATTGGGTAGTGGCGGCACCGGCATTGTCGACCAGCGATTGGACCACATGGAAAGTGGAAAATTCGAGTCAACTGGTGCCCGGGCATATTTGAACCGGTCATCCTGAATCTGCACCCAGTTTCCGAATATACCCCCTAGCGCCCAATCCCGGATGGTATTCTTGCTGCCGTCAATTAAAGGTAGTAGCGAGTATCCATGGGTCTTGTGATCAACTTCAATATCGAAGAGGTCAGCGAGGGTAGCGTGAATATCTACGTTTGTAGTAAGTGCATGGATATCTCCCGGCGCAATACCGGGGTAGTGAATGAGCAGCGGTGTATGGCCGAGCGGTTCATATTGCATGGCTTTGGGTTTGCCGAACATATCCTTTTCACCCAGATAGTGGCCGTGGTCTGTGCATACAATAAACAGGGTCTCTTTCCAGAGATCCTTTTCATCCATAACATCGATTACTTCGCCAAGCCAATGGTCGATCATGGATAATTTAGATCCATAGTTTGCTCTGATGTGTCTGGCTTGTCGCGCCGTGATGAGACCCTTTTCTTGGGCACCGACAGCATAGGGAGGCCAGATTATCATGTCATCTTTCCAGTCTGGGTCATACATATTTGCCCAGGGAGCTGGTGTATCAAAGGGCTCGTGAGGATCGAATTCATCAACAAACAGCAGGAAGCTGTCATGGCTGTTACCGTGATTTTCCAACCATTTGCTGGTGGCTCGCATCGTTTTTGGCCCCGGGAAATCAAGCTCTTCCCTGAAGTAGGTTCTTGACAGATCATAAGGGTACGAGTTTTCATCGGATTGGTATTTGAAACCGGCTGGCAGCGCTGGAGAGCCTATCCAGGAGGGGTCCTTTCGGGTGCGCCAAGGGTCACTTTCATGCCCTCTGAGATAATCCCATGAAAGAAAATCCGTGTGGTAATTTTCACCGCCGGTTTCGAATAAATGAGGGTGGTCAGTAATTAAACGGGTGACAATCCCTTTGCGTCTCAGGTAATGGGAAAGGGGGCGTTCCCACAATTCGATTGAACCCCAGGGTTTCCATAGGAAGTCCAGTGCGCCCACTAGAATATCGTGTCGTGCGGGCATACAGGGTAGCGAACCTGTGTAATGTTTCTGGAATCGCAATGATTTGGCGGCCAGGCGGTCGATGTTAGGCGTTTTGAATTCCTTGCTACCGTAGCAACCCAGCATATGTCTGTTCAAGCTATCCAGTAGTATAACCACTGCTTTTTTAGGTTTATTCATATTGGGTCATAGCGTAACCATTGCAATTACACGATAACCCGAATGAAGGCAGGCCAGCAACAGGTACGCTTGCCCAAGTTGGGCTATAACGCAGTCGGCGTGCGTGTGGCCCGGAATTCCAGCGTCTGTATGCTGTTGTGCAGGTGGATCTGGACGTAATTGACCTGATCACTGTGCACTTCCATCAAGCCGGAAGATTGGTAGCTGTATTCATTGGGCTTAAGATTGCTAACCAGTTCTTGATAGATAAAAACAAAGTTACCTTCTAACTCGGATCCGATCAGTTGAGGCAGGGTTAGCTGTCCACTGGGGTCAGTGACGGTAAAAGTCGATTCCAGATACAGTGCCAGTTGCGCAAGTTCCTTTATTGATGTTAATTCAGGTCTGACAACACCTAAATTTTGAAGTACTTGCAAGGCGTCTTTAGCATGGATTCGATGGCTGATTTCGATCAGGCCCCGGGCATCGGCCTGGACGATTGTGGTCCACATATGGTGCTGCCGGTGCGCCGTAGCCTGCATAGAGCTAAAACATAAAGTGAGCGCCAGCCAATTCATGGCCAGCAAGTATGAGTTACGCATATGAATAGCCGAGTTCCGAGATGCTATCTAGGATTTGCATCTTTAATTTCCGTTATCCAGTGGTACGGAATCGGATTGATCTTCACCATCTTTCCTTTTCGATTTCAATTTGACCAACATGTCGGCCATCAGATTTTTCTTTTTATTTTTACCTTTATAAACGCTTAGTCGAGAAGGTTTGATCTCAGGTGGATAGCGATTGTTGTCGAAGTCGGCATCTCCGATCTGATGCTTTTCATCGATTGCAATGGCGTCAATGGGTTTATCTTCAACCATGAGGAAAGTGACCTCATCGGCATCTCTTCGCCAGATCTCGGCCGGCAGCATGCTTTCTTTCTTGCTGCCATCAGCATAGTAAATACTCAGAGGGATGGGTGATATGAGACCACCTGTATTCTTGAAATCGATAAAATAGAGGTAGGGGTCTTCCCTGAGCACACGATTAAAGGCTTGGCTTTCCCAATCCTCCAGGTTGTCCAGAAATTTGCTGTACTGATTTCTATCTTTGTTGGTGACCGTGTGCGGGTCATTGTCGTTGTAGAAATCCCGTAGTTCAGGAAAGCGCTCTGCACGGGGAATTATGCCCTGCTCTCGATTGCGTTGCTCGCTAATGGGTGCGGGTTCATCTCCGGCTTTCTTGGTTCTATTAAGCGCAAAGTCCTTGTCAGGATCGTTTGTCTTGATCCGATAAGTCCGTATTTGACTGATGCCCAGATCAACATGTTCCGTTGTATAGAACCAGCCCCGCCAGAACCAGTCTAGATCAATGCCAGAGGCGTCTTCCATGGTTCGAAAAAAATCGGCCGGGGTCGGGCGTTTGAACTTCCAGCGATTTGAGTACTCCCGAAAAGCAAAATCGAACAGTTCTCTACCCATGATGGTTTCTCTGAGGACGGTGAGGGCTGCGGCCGGTTTACTGTACGCATTCGGACCAAATTGCAAAATGGAGTCAGATTGAGTCATGATCGGTACTTGACGGGTTGACGTCATGTATTCCGGGATGTAGTCAAGCACATTTGTCTGATCGCGGTTGAAAGCAGGGAAATTCTCCTCCCATTCGAGTTCGGCAACGTATTCAAGGAAGGTATTTAACCCTTCGTCCATCCAGGTCCATTGCCTTTCATCCGAATTTACGATCATGGGAAAGTAAAAGTGGCCAATTTCATGAATGATGACGCCAATTAATCCATACTTGGTTCTTCTTGAATAGGTTATCTCGCCGATCTCCTGTTCGAGTTCCTCGGTACTTTCTGTTTCCTCCGGGTCTGATCCGTCGATTGATATTTTGTCTTCTGGCTTGGCGGGTCGATAGCCATTAAAAGTGATCATGGGATATTCCATGCCGCCACTTTCCCAGGTGTTGACGCTCTGGGCGGTGGGGTAAGGGTAGTCGAAGGAAAATCGCGAGTATACGTCCATAGTATGGGCCACAGCGTGGGTGGAGTAACGTGACCAGATCGGTTGCGCCTCATTTGGATAAAAGGACATTGCCAGAACCTTGTCGAATTTTGCGCCTGGTTGAAGATGTAGCATCGCATCCCAGATAAATTTAGTAGATGATGCCCAGGCAAAATCTCTTACGCGCTCAGCCTTGAATCTCCAGGTCTTGCTACCGGAAGATTCTAATGATTCATTTATCCGTGCTTCCTCCGGCGTTATGATGAAGCTGGGTTGGTCAGCAGATATTGCGGCAAAGCGCTTTCTCTGGTCTGCCGATAATACTTCTTTAGGGTTGGTCAGGCGTCCGGTTGCGGATACGACATGATTGTCTGGAACGGTGATACTGACATCGAAATTCCCGAATTCCAGGGTAAATTCGCCTCTGCCGAGAAAAGCCTTGTGCTGCCACCCGGCATAATCCGTGTAGGCAGCAAGCCTCGGATACCACTGTGCCAGAAAAAATATCTGTGTTTTGTTGGTGTCAAATTGCTCATAACCGCTTCTTCCGCCGAGAGCAGCCTCTTCGATGATATTGAATTCCCAGTTGATGTTGATGTGGGTACGTTTCCCCTTGATTAAGGGTTCAGGCAGGTCCAGGCGCATCATGGTATCGACGATGGTATAACTGAGCGCTTTATTATTTTGGTCGGTCACAGCAGTCAGTTTGAAGCCATGACTTCGGTCCGACATTGATTGCATTTTACGCAATCTGTCAAAGCTGAGGCGATCTTTACCCGATTCCGTTATAGAGCGATTTTCCAGGGAATTTTTCTTGAATCGGTTCTGATCTAACTGCAACCAGATATAGTTAAGATGATGGGGAGAATTATTGGTATAGACGATCGTTTCCGAACCTTTTATTGATCGCTGTTCAGGGTCGAGAAAGACATTTATTTTGTAGTCTGCCTGTTGTTGCCAGTAAAGCGGTCCAGGTGAGCCGGACGCTGTCCTGTAAACGGTGGGAGTTGGTAGCGTCTGCTCGAGTTGGGCGAACTTAACAGCGCCGCTCCCCACCTCGGCTGAAGTGGTGTCCGCGTAATAGTTTGAGATAACTGCTATAGCGATAAGACTCAGAATTTTAAAAGACATAATTGGATTTTCTTTTTTGAATTATTAGGTTTCGATAACTGTTAATAGCATTGTTTTAGCTGCCAGGTTGTCGCCAGGTTACTGCTTTAGTTTTTCCGTTGTTTGGCGCAATTTATTTATTGCTGATGCCGTTAATAGCGCTGCCGGATCTTTGTGATCAGGGTAGGCCAATTCATAGACTAAATGGCCTTCAAGCGCGCCTTAGCCCCAGTCAAGAAGGTGCTCGAAGTGTTGGTTGGTAAAGGTCAATTGCTGATCGGAATTGATCTGGAAAAGCGCTAATTCCGTCTGGTTGGCCAGGCTTTTATAAGTCTCGACGCGAGAGATGTCATTCATAACACAAGAATACATCATCACCTGGGTAAAACGCTATATGGTGTGTACCCAGTCGTCTTTTGATTAATCCCTGCCTGGGGCCGTATCAGTTGGTTTTGGTCTCGTTTTTGTCTACCTTTGCTCCCAGCCACTGCATTGATGCAAACAGGAAAATGTAGATCGTGGCAGCGCACGAATAGGGTAATATCGGGTTTATTTGGTAGAGTACCCCACCGAGTAAGGGGCCAAAGGTAAATCCAAGTGGTCCGCACGATGCTGCCACACCGGCCACCGAGCCTTGCTCGGTGTTTTTTACTGCCAGCGAAGCACCAGCCATAAAGCCTGGGCCTGCCAGTCCCATAGCAAAACCCTGTATGATCATTGCGATCGTTAGCCAGGCTCGGGTCTCGAAGATGGCCATGAGCAAGAAGGCGATTACCAGTAGAGGTATAGCAAGCTTGAGAAGAAAAAAGGGTTGTACATTGAGTCGTTGAACGATAAAGCCCTGGGCAAATAGAGAAGCAGCTGCTGAAAACATCATGGCAATGCCGAGAGTTTTCGCCGTTTCGCTAGCGGACAATCCCAGGGCATCCTGAAAGCGAAACCCCATTGTCTGTTGAACCAGCGCAAAACCCATAAACATGAAGACGCCTACCACTATAAAGGGCAAGATGCGCGGGTCGCTATAGCGTACGGGAGTAGGCAGTTCACTTTTTGGTTTTATCGGGTTAGGAGATTCTGGCAGGTAGCGCCAGACAAACAAGCCATTGAAAAAAGCGATAACAGCCATGAGCCAGAGCGGCATTAACAACGAGAAAACGGCTAGGCCACTGATGGCAGGCCCCAGAATTGCGCCAAGATTGTTGGCTGCTCCAGTAGCGCCCATGCCTTTGATTCTTGTTGCAGTTGTCGTTATATCAGCCATATAGGCGGTGGCTGCAGGCATCGTCGCTGACATGACTGCAGCGTGCAGAATCCGGGTAACAAGCAAGGCGATATATAAAGAGGAACCTGTCAATAAACCATTTAGTCCAAGACTGAGTACCCAGTTGAAGACGAAGGTACCGGCAGAGAAACCGAATAACCCTATGAGGAGTACTCGTTTTCGGCCCCAGCGGTCGCTGACTCTTCCCCAGAAAGGCGATGCCAGAAACACCGTTAGCGCGGAACAGCCTATAATGCTGGTAATCTGAAATTCAGATAATGCCATTTCTCGGCCGATTGGTGCCAGCAGAGGGAATAATACAGAGAACCCCATGCCAACAATAACCAGGCAGGTAAGCAAGGCTCTTTGAGCATGGGGAAAGGAAAAAACAGGGCCCGCAGAGGGGGAGTGGTTGCCAATAGTGATATTATCTAACCTTATGATGAAGTAGCATGCGCATAGAAGTTGGTGATTATAATATTTGTTTATTATAAAATCTGGCCCCTTTAAAAGGTAATATGTTTAATACCGGGTGCGTACGGTTATAGCTAACTATCAGTTAACTGGATACAGTCATACAAGCATACAGTCATATAGTCATAAGTAATGATTGGCTCTATTGATTTAGTCTTGGGCGACTATTCGTTCTTTTAATACAGCCATAGGCGACTATTCACCCTTTTATTAGGGCTTTTTACCAGGGCCGTAGGCAGCGATATTTTTGCGACCGGCATCGGTAACGATTAGTTCTTTTAATAATGAGTTTTTAATAATGAGTTTGGTCAACCATGAGCGCCTCGATGATGACTTCTGGTTATCACCGGTTACATGCGTTGTAGCGTTAATATATGCAGAGCATGAGGGTGGTTAATGGTAGTTAACCTGCGTATTAGAAGTTGTTGATCTCAGTTACCCAAAGGCAGAGTGATCTATGCTCAAGTGATCTTCAATGGGGTCGCGAAATGGGGTCGCGTAGTAGGATCATAGAGCTGATTTTCTAAGAGTGTAACGAATGGGTGATAGAAAATCTTAATGAAAGGATGAGCAAGCCTCAAAGGACCTTGGCAGAGATGGTGAATGAAGTGAGCAAAAATAGTAGTCGTGTGAAGTCGAAAAGAGGGTATGACCCTCTGGTTTATCGTTTTGTTGACCAGTGCCCCGCTGAGGGCGAGATCACCAGAGTTGCTGAAGGTGTTTTCTGGGCAAGGTTGCCGCTATGGGGACGGTTAAATCATATTAATGTCTGGTTACTTCAGGATTATGATGGTTGGACGATAGTTGATACTGGTTTGCATACCGATCAGGCAAAGGCATGCTGGAACGCAATTTTCGATAAATATCTAGACGGCAAGCCTGTAACACGGGTGATAGCAACTCACCTGCATACAGATCATACGGGCAATGCAGGCTGGATAGCGTCTAAATTTGATTGTCCCCTGTGGATGAGCAGAAGCGACTTCTATATGTGTAAAGTGATGGCGGCTGACCGGCCAACAGATGTTCCTGAAGATGCCATTCGTTTCTACAAACGAGCTGGCTTTGATGATTCGAGGTTGACTCGTTATCGGCAGAGGTTTGGTCAGTTCGGTGCCAGTATTTCACCTTTACCAGCGGGTTACAGAAGAATTCAGGATGGAGAGTATATTGATATAAATGGCAAGGAATGGCGAGCAGTGATCGGTCATGGCCACGCGCCAGAACACGTTTGCCTTTACTGTCCAGAACTGAAAATTATTCTGGCTGGTGATCAGATTCTTCCGAGGATAACGCCTAATGTCAGTGTCCAACCGTCCGAGCCGCTGGCTAACCCGCTTCGAGACTGGATCGCATCGAGTATAAGGTTTAGGGAACTGCTTCCGCCGAATCTGTTGGTATTGCCGGCTCATCAGGATATATTCGAAGGGCTTCATGAAAGACTCACCGCCTTGATCGACTGGCATGAAGTGGCGATCGAAAGGCTTTATGATCTCTGCGCCGAACCTAAGCGAGCAGTGGACGTTTTTGGCGCTCTGTTTAAGAGCGAAATTACAGATATGAGTTATTTCCCCGCTACAGGCGAGGCGATCGCGCACCTTCACTGTGCTCAGGGCAGAAGACTCCTGGTTGTAGAAGAAGATGAACAAGGTGTGGCCTGGTGGAGGCAAGCTTAGCTCCTGGGGCTGAGTGCATGGGGTGATACACCAATAATGACAAGATCAGCAGAAGCTCCCAGGCAAGCCGGCAGGTCGCGACCATGGATAAAGATCGCTCTGATCGGACTGGTCCTACATCTGGTGTTGTTTGTTTATCCTGTGCTGCGGATCTCATTCTGGCTTGAGTTACCGGTCTTCATCTGGGCTGTGGTGCTGGTCGTGGTGACCAGTAGTCAGGTAGTTGCAAGAGGTCTATTGCGTAATCCGAACACGGGCCTGTCCAGATTAGTCAGACAGAGCCTGGACTTTATGCTTGGTGTCAGTCCAATTCTGGTTCTTGCTACGGTTATGGCTGAGGGGCTTGTTTGGTTTGATCTGCTGTCGGCCAATAGTGCTGCGTGGGTAGTCACCTGGGTTGTTGCCATAGGAGGGGGAGCAGGTCTTTTTGCAGCTGTTGTTCCTTTCATCCACAGGATTGAGCTGGAATATCCAGAATTGCAGGAACCACTCAGCCTGGTACAGATTACGGACGTTCATATTGGTTCAAGAAGTCAGGCCTTTTTGGAGCGCATAGTCGCCCGGATCGTCGATTTGAACCCTCAGATCCTGTGCATTACAGGGGATCTTATTGATCAGAAAAATGTACAACAACAAGTGCTGGCCTGTTTTTCCGGATTAACAATGCCAATTTATTTTGTCATAGGTAACCACGAGCGGTATGAAGACCTGGAAGATATTTTATTAAAACTAGAAAGGGTGGGGGTACAGTCGCTACGTAACGCAACAGCCTGGTTTCGGGATGATGTCCAGATCGTAGGTATTGATGATAAGGATGATCCCTATCAGGTTGAAAAACAACTAGAAAAAATAGAAATAAATTCGAACGCATTTACGCTCCTTCTTTACCATAGACCGCAGGGTTTAGTCCCTGCAGGGCGTGCTGGGGTACAGTTAATGCTCAGTGGGCATACGCATAATGGCCAGATATTTCCGTTCAATTTACTGGTTGCCAGGGTATTTGAGCAGGTTAAGGGATTGTTCAGTTATCATGGAGCTCACTTGTATGTCTCTCAGGGAACGGGGACCTGGGGTCCTGTTTTAAGATTGGGAACCAGAGCAGAGATTACCTGGTTTCAACTGAGGCCAATCAGATAATTTTTACACCAGTCTCGAGTAGGGGGAATTATGGATTTAGACGTCTTTAGAAAGGAAACCAGGGACTGGCTGGCAAGTCAGTGTCCCGAGTCAATGCGCACTGCAATGCCGGGGGATGAATATCCTGGCGGTGGAAAACGTGCCAGGTATAAAAACCCGGACACGCAGCTATGGATGCAACGTTGCGCCGAAAAGGGCTATACCGCGCCAACATGGCCTAAACAGTATGGCGGGGCAGGCTTGGATGCGAGGCAGGCACAGGTATTAAGAGAAGAGATGAGCAGATTGAAGGTAAGAACCCCGCTGGTCGGAATGGGGCTTTCAATGATAGGACCGGCTCTTCTCGAATATGGAACAGAAGAGCAGAAAGCCGAACATCTGCCAAGAATTGCAACAGGTGAAATCTGGTGGTGCCAGGGGTACAGCGAACCTAATTCCGGCTCAGATCTGGCCAGCCTGCAAACCAGGGCGGTTGTCGATGGTGATGAATATATAATTAACGGTCAGAAGGTCTGGACTTCCGGGGCTGATCGAGCCGACTGGATTTTTTGTTTGGTGAGAACGGACCCAAAGGCACCGAAACACAATGGTATTACCTTCCTATTGTTTGATATGGACCAGCCTGGCGTATCCGTCAGGCCGATTAAATTGATCAGTGGGTTATCACCCTTTTGCGAAACCTACTTCCAGGATGCAAGGGCCTTAAGGAAGAACGTGGTAGGCCAGGTCAACGATGGCTGGACTGTCGCTAAACGACTGCTTCAGTATGAAAGAACCATGATTGGTGGTGGCCAGGGTGGCGGTGCTGGCAGATCAAACCTGGTAGAAGTAGCCCGTCAGTATGTGGGTGTCTCAGATGGGAAGTTAGCACAGCCTCAACTCAGAGATGAAGTTATCCAGCATGGTATGAATGATCGCTGTTTCGGATTGGCGGTGCGCCGTAATCTGGAAGAATCCAGATCGACCAAGGCACCCAGCTTTGTATCTTCAATGTTTAAACTCTATGGTACCGAACAGAATAAAAGCCGCTCAGAGCTGTTACTCAAGGCCATGGGGGTGCAGATGCTTGGGTGGCAGGGTGAAGGGTTTGAGGAGAAGGAACTAGAAGCGACCCGTGCCTGGTTGAGAACCAAGGCAAATTCTATTGAAGGTGGCACCTCGGAGGTCCAGCTCAATATTATTGCCAAGCGAGTACTTGGGCTACCCGATTAATAGACCACAAGCAAGGAGCGCGAAGCGTGATAGTATTCGAGGGAATAAAAACAGATGCATAGTGCCACGCCAACTTCGCACTCGTACTACTCTCAGCGACTGAGATTACATTATCTGGATTGGGGAAATTCCGATGCGCCGCCGTTATTGTTGGTGCATGGCAACCGGGATCATTGCCACAACTGGGATTGGGTGGCACAGGCATTGAGAGATGAATACCATGTCATTGCTCTGGATTTCAGGGGGCATGGCGATTCGCAGTGGGTTCATGGTAGTACTTACAACCACACAGATTATGTCTATGATCTGGCGCAATTGATTTATCAATTGAAGCTGGCTCCATTGAAAATTATCGCCCATTCTCTGGGTGGTAGTGTTGCCCTTCGGTATGCGGGTGTTTTCCCGGAAAACATTGAAAAAATGGTAATTATTGAAGGTACCGGCGGTCCGGCATGGGCCCATCAGGATGTGCCGGTTCACGAAAAAATGAGAGCCTGGATAGAAAGCACCAGGGCGGTTTCTGGTCGGTTACCAAAGCGTTATGAAGCCCTGGAAGATGCTTACCAGAGAATGCACAATGAAAATAGTCACTTAACTGAGGACCAGGCTCGCCACCTCACAGGACATGGCAGTAATCAGAATGAAGACGGCAGTTATTCGTGGAAGTTCGATAACTATAGTCATGTCATGGCGCCATTTGATATATCCCTGGAGCAGACCAGGGCGCTATGGAAACGAATCCTGTCACCCTTGCTGTTATTGAGCGGAAGCGAAAGCCTGTTTGGCCAGAACACAGAGACAGATCCTGCTGAATATTTTGCTAATGCTTCGCATATCATCCTAGAGAATGCGGGACATTGGGTTCATCATGATCAGCTGGAACAGTTTCTGATGCTGACTCAGCATTTCTTTTGCGAGCCACATTCGGAACCGCGATAGGGCTGATAGCAAGGTGTATCACAGACCATATTTGGTAATATGTTCGATCAGCACATCACGAATTAGCACGTCTCGCTCCTGAACCTGAATAGATGAACCAAAGGCCTTTATGGCGTGGGCTGCAATAAAGTTGCTGGTGGCAATGGTATACCTCTTTTCAGGTTCAATAGTGGCTGCAGAATGATGTAGTTTAGGCTCCTGGGAAAGCAGGACCAGGTAATCAGCACCGGTCATGGAAAGGGTCACGAGGGTGTTACCGAAAGGCTCAATATTCCAGAGTTTTCGGATGGTAATGATCCCTGCTTCGATGTTGTCTCTGATGCCCCCAGAATTGTAAAAACCCAGGTCGGCATTGACGTAACGGGCCAGGATACGCTCTAAGATGGGTTGTAACTCCTCCTCGGAAAGGCGCTTGTCGGTTTTCCAGATGGGGGTATCTACCCGATCTCTTACCTGGCTCTCGTAAGATTCGACCAGTGACAGCACATTGGCATCGGGCTGGGGTAGTTCATCAGCAGCCAGCAGGTCTCCGGTAAACTCCATCAGTCCCCGCTCAGGGTCGATATTGATCTTTACCAGTCCTAGATGCCGGCCGTAGTGATCTGCCTGCACGACTCGGTTCCTGCCTGTGTTGACGGGGTGTTTATTGAAAGTGTGGCTGTGGCCGCCGACGAAGAGGTCGATTTCCTGAAATTGTTTTGCCAGTGCGATGTCTTCGGTAAAACCTGTGTGCGACAGGACCATCAGGAAATCAACTTTCGGCCTAATAGCGGGAATTAGTTGTTTGAGGACCTCTGCTGGAGATTTAAACGTGAGGTTTTTATTCCCATGCGGTGTTATTAGTAACGGTGTAGTATCCGTTAGGATACCAATAATGCCGATTTTTAACGTGCCACGTTCAATAATGATAAATGGGCTGTCTGAAAGAACCTGGCCTTGAGAATCAAAGGCAGTTGCTCCCAGCAACGGAAATTTGGCAATTTCCCTGAACCGGGTTATTTTGTCAGCACCGTAGTCAAACTCGTGGTTACCCAGCAGTCCTACATCATAACCCATGGCATTCATCACATCGAAGATGGGTTCACCTTCAAACAGACTGGAGACTGGTGTGCCGGTAATGGCATCACCCGCATCAACAAATAGTACCAGTGGATGATTGGCTCTGAGTTCCTGCACAAATGCTGCGATTCTGGCAGCCCCGGCATAATCTTTTTGTTCAGCTATATGGCCGTGAAAGTCATTGGTATGTACGATCAGCAGTTCCTCCGCCAGGCTGCTGCCAGTAAAGACAATCAGGATCAGATAAATAAGAATCTTGTTCATGGGGCGTCTCCTGGAGGTGAAAACCAGTCGAGTAAACGGGGCAGTTCGGCTCGCGCGAAGTTGTGTGATAGATCCGTGATTTCTCGAAAGGTTATGTCTGCTCCCGCTGCTTTTAGCTGGGTATCAGCCATTCTCGCCATATCGATAGGGAACATCCAATCACGCGTGCCGTGGACCAGGTAAATTTTACGATTTTTGGCATGCACAATCTGTCCGTTGATACTGATGAGTGGATCTAGAACACCCGAAAAAGCTGCTATATGGGTAAATGGGCTTGCTGGCCTGAGGCCTGTCTGCAGGGCGTAGGTCGCGCCGTCTGACATGCCCGCCAGCAGAATTCGTGTTGGGTCGATATTGAATTGCTGACCAGCGAGTTCCAGGTACTTAGACAGGAATGGCGCGTCGATGTCGTCTCCCATCATTGACCAGGTATCACCCTGGGAGGTCGGTGAGATGATGATATAACCCCTGCTGCGTGCTTCGCGTAGCCATGACCAGAGCATATCTGAACCGTGTCCGGTGCCACCGTGAAGTGGCATAATAAGCGGTGCTGGTTTTGATGCATCCAGGTTTTCAGGGAGGTAAATGGAAACACCCCCTCTTTTATCCCTTTCGTTGCCAATGTGTGAAATGCCGCACTCGGGATTAGGTTGCTCAATGAATGACTGCAGCATGGATTTTGTTCTGAATTCGGGCTCGAGAAAGTACTCATTTATGGGCGTTAATAAGGGTGCCAGAGGGTACAGGTGTTCCTGGGCACGGCACATAGCACGACTGGCTCTTAAGGCCTGAAGCATGTCTTCCTGGCCTTTTGCAAAGCCTTCGCCAGCGCGAAGGCAGTATAAGCAAGCCTGCTTCAGATGATCTCCGAGAGTACTTATTGCCTCCGGAAATTCAAGAGGATCTAGAATTGCGCTGGCCGAGCTTAATTCAGACTGGTAATTCTGAACCAGGCTGTTAAGTTGCTGGATATTGTCTGGGTTGAGGTTTCGCTGGGCGATCTCCAGTGCTTCCATAGCCATGAGCAGTTTAGGCGTGACATCGGTAATAGCATTAGCAAGTTTGTCGTCTTCTGCTGGCATAGGAAATGATGATAACCTTGGATTACGATCACTATACGTTAATGTGTAAATTGAATCACTCCACTTTTCATATCCCGCCGCCCTGTCATGAATCGTTGCGCTATGTCCATTATGATGACCATATACTTGTCGTTGAAAAACCTGCGGGCTTGCTGACTGTTCCGGGCCGGGTGGTCAAAGACTGTGTTTTAAACAGAGTGCTCGGGGATTTTCCAGCCGCCATTATTGTTCATAGACTTGATTTGGACACTTCCGGGTTGGTCGTTCTGAGTTTATCAAAGCAGAGTGTATCGGCTATGAACCGACTGTTCAGAGAGCGTTCAATTCAAAAAACCTATACGGCTCTGGTTGATGGGCAGGTTACGGCTTGTGATGGTTCGATTGACCTGCCTATAGCACCGGATCCCAATCATCGGCCCAGGCAGCGTATTGACAGGGTTTCCGGGAAAGACGCGTTAACGCGATTTGAGGTTGTTAGACGGTTGGATACTGAAACCCGCTTAGCCCTGTACCCGGTCACTGGCAGGCAGCATCAACTCAGACTGCATCTAGCCTCTATAGGTCATCCAATTCTGGGCTGTGATCTCTACGCGGATGCAACTGCACTTGCAAAAGCCAGTCGCTTAATGCTGCATGCTGCAAAAGTGGAGTTTAATCATCCCGTTACCGGCAGACCGGTATCATTCGAAAGTAGTGCTCCCTTCTAGGGGCTAAGGTCTAGGCTCAGGCATGTTAGAGCTCAGGCATGTTAGAGCTCAGGCATGTTTAAAGCTATGGCGTGCTGTTGGGTTGCTGTAATGCTTTACAGCGCGTCTGGTATCGCGCCTTCAGTAAATAAACATTCCCATAGTTATGGTTTATCTGAACTGTCATGTGATCTAGTATGCTGGCCCAGTCCTGGTTGAATTGATCCTGCGAAAAGGATTCGAAGTTAGCGTCGCCAGCAAGATTTGCAAGATCAATCTGGGTTTTCATCTTTTCAGACTCGGCATAAGTCAGCTCATCAAGGCCTCTTGATTTAAGGTTCCCTATCAGCATTCGGTGATAGACCGCGCAGGTTATGTGGTCTTTATAATCAGCCTGCAGATCTATACTGAAAGAAGCAATAAGACAGCTGCAGCAGACCCAGCGAAAAAAGCCTGTACGGGCTAGTAGAGCTATCCCAGGTAATGACTTTGCTTGGTAAAAATGGCTTTGAAATCCGCTGATAATCTGCATGGCATGCCTCCTGGGAATTACCAGATTATATATGAACACAATTGAGTCAAGGTGTAAAAACAGTAGAATCAGGTGCGGCGCGATTTTATATAGCTGCCAGGCCGAACAGGGTTTCTGCTTGAATCTGCTTTGTGTTGTCAGCCTCTTTCCGGGTAAGGATAAGGACATGAATCTGGATCAACATTAGATTATAATGCCGTGGCATTCACACCCGAATGCAAAACGGACAAGCAGATGTTCACAAGGCATTTGCGTAAACAGGATGATAATTAGAAATCGAATGACAGACATACCTAGAATAATTTATACGGATACAGACGAAGCGCCGAGGCTTGCTACCTATTCATTGCTGCCCATTATCAAGGCTTTTACGGATACTGCAGATGTCAGTGTGGAAACCTGGGATATATCTTTAGCCGCAAGAATTATTGGGGCATTTCCTGAAAAATTAACAGACAGTCAGAAGATACCCGATTACCTGGCAGCGCTAGGAGATATCACCCAGCGCCGAGATGCTAATATCATAAAGTTGCCTAATATTTCTGCTTCGAACCCGCAACTGCTGACGGCTATTGAAGAATTAGTAAAGAAAGGCTACGACCTGCCAGATTATCCTGACGAACCCAAGAACGAATCCGAGCAGGATATTAAGCAGCGTTATGACTTGATCAAGGGAAGTGCAGTCAATCCCGTTTTAAGAGAAGGTAATTCAGATCGCAGAGCGGCATCGGCTGTCAAGGCGTATGCAAGCAAGCACCCTCACAGGATGGGAGTCTGGAGTGCAGATTCTCAAAGCCATGTGGCTCACATGAATGATGGCGATTTCTATGCTTCGGAGAAATCCATAACCCTGGCCACTGATGACCAGCTCAGCATCGTGCATACCGATGCTAAAGGGGTCAGTCATACCTTACTTGCCGGTGTTGAGGTAGAGGCAGGAGAAGTGGTCGACGCTTCTTTTATGAATGCGACTGCATTACGCAGGTTCCTGGATGAACAACTCGAAGATGCCAAGAAACAAGGTGTTCTCTGGTCACTTCATCTCAAAGCGACCATGATGAAGGTCTCGGACCCGATCATGTTTGGACATGCCGTGAAGGCCTATTATTCAGATGCAATCGAGAAGCACGGGGAGGCACTTGAGGGCTTAAAAGTAGATTTTAATAATGGTATCGGCGATGTCTATGACAAGATTTCATCATTGCCTGATCAATTATGTCTGGAGATTAAACAGGACCTGGACGCATGCCTGGAGCAGGGCCCCAGCCTGGCAATGGTTAATTCAGATAAAGGCATCACTAATTTACATGTGCCCAGCGATATTATAGTCGATGCATCTATGCCAGCAGCGATCAGAGATTCGGGCAAGATGTGGAATCTTCAGGGAAATTTACAGGACATGAAAGCCGTTATTCCCGATCGCTGCTATGCCAGTATCTATGGCGAGACCATTGATGACTGTAGGCAGCACGGTGCCTTTGATCCCAGTACCATGGGTTCTGTGCCGAATGTCGGGCTCATGGCGCAGAAAGCCGAGGAATACGGCTCTCATGGGACTACATTTGAGATATCCGCCGCGGGAAAGGTCGCGGTTGTAGATAGTTCTGGCACTGTATTAATCGAGCACAACGTAGAAACAGGCGATATCTGGCGTTTGTGTAGAGTAAAAGACCAGGCTATTCAGGATTGGGTGAAGCTGGCTGTGAATCGTGCCCGACTCAGTGGTTGGCCATTGGTATTCTGGCTGGATGCCGGCAGAGCCCATGATGCGTCATTGATTGCTAAAATAGAACAGTACCTGGCAGAGTACGATCTTGATGGAATTGACTATCAGATTATGCCGCCGGCGCAGGCGACTCGACATTCTTTGAAACGTATTAGAGCAGGTGAAAACACGATCTCGGTGACCGGTAATGTGCTGCGAGATTATCTGACAGATTTGTTCCCGATCATGGAACTGGGTACCAGCGCTAAAATGTTATCGATTGTACCCCTGATCAATGGCGGTGGTTTATTTGAAACAGGAGCCGGTGGATCAGCGCCAAAACATGTTCAGCAATTTGAGAAAGAGGGTCATCTACGCTGGGATTCGCTGGGAGAATTTCTGGCATTGGGAGCCTCACTTGAGCACCTTGCAGATACTTTTGATAACCATAGAGCCAAGGTTCTTGCAGATACCCTGAACGCGGCCATTGCTGAATTTCTGGAAGAAAATAAATCACCCTCACGAGTTGTGAATGAACTTGATAACCGGGGTAGTCACTTTTATCTAGCCCTGTATTGGGCAAAAGCGGCAGCAGCACAGGACGCTGATGTCAGGCTCAGAGAAGTTTTTACTGAAGTTGCAGCCTTGCTTATTGAAAATGAGGAGAAAATTGTAGCTGAATTGCTTGCTGCTCAGGGCCCTGCCCAGAATATAGGTGGCTATTACTACCCAGATCCAGAGCTCGCCGAGTTGGCGATGCGGCCAAGTACCGTTTTTAATCAGATTCTGGAGAAAGTGAGTCAAAGCGACCTCTAGCGAGCCCCGATATCCGCAATAGCATGGGATTAGATAGTGGCGTAATCTTTTTTACGGGTTCCTCGAAGTTAGAACACCTTGTTTGGCGTATACTGCCTGTTGGTCTGGTTTTTCAGGAAGAATAGTATGGTGCTCAATTTAATCGTCTTTATTGCCTTGTTGGTAATCTTGGTTGTGTTGTCCGGAAGAGGCTGGAGTCTGGCCAACAGGGCGATTACCGCGCTGGTGATCGGGGTAGCATACGGCCTGGTGCTACAGTCAGGTATTGGCAATACCGTAGACAGCGTCAATGCCACCCTATCCTGGACTAATTTGTTAGGCTCGTCTTATATCAGTTTATTAAAAATGATCATTATGCCCCTGGTACTGGTCATGATGGTTGCAGCCGTTGTGAAAATTGAAGATACCGCCACCCTTGGGAAAATAGGCGGCCTGGTCATTGGTTTACTGATAACCACGACCATGGTGGCGGCGGTGATCGGGGTGTTGCTTTCAGCGGGCTTTAATCTCACTGCTGATGGACTGGTGCAGGGGGAAAGGGAACTGGCCCGAGCCTCAGTTCTTGCCACCCGGCAAACAGTGGTGGCTGACTTGGCCCTACCGCAGATACTGGTGAGCTTCCTGCCTACCAATATATTCTCCGATTTGGCCGGCAGCAGGCCCACCTCTATTATCGCTGTCGTGATCTTTGGAATTTTGCTTGGCATTGCCGGTCTTCTGGTGAAACAGGAAAAACCTGAAATGGGGCTGCAGTTTCAGCGCGCCATGGACCTGGCGCAGGTGATTGTGCTCAAGCTAGTGAATATGATAATTGGTTTGACGCCGTACGGGGTGTTGGCACTAATGACCAAAGTGGGTGCTCAGTCCAGTGCCAGTGATATTCTGAGCCTCATCCAGTTCGTTTTGGTTTCTTACCTGGCCATTATGCTAATGTTTTTAGCTCACGCTGCGATTTTGATGTTTTTCCAAGTGAACCCGCTGCTTTACTTTAAACGGGCGTGGCCGGCACTTATTTTCGCATTCTCTTCCCGGTCATCGGCGGCTACCATCCCAATAAATGTTTCTATTCAGGTAAATGATCTCGACAACCACCCGGCGGTGGCCAATATGTCAGCCAGTCTGGGCGCAACCATAGGGCAAAACGGTTGTGCTGGAATTTACCCGGCAATGCTGGCCGCCATGATCGCACCGACTTTGGGGATTGATCCACTTTCGGTAGCGTTTTTTTTCCCTTTGGTGATGATGGTGGCAATTAGTTCTTTTGGTATTGCTGGGGTGGGTGGCGGAGCGACCTTTGCAGCACTAGTGGTTTTGCCTGCCATGGGTTTACCCATAGCGCTGGTTTCCTTGCTGATATCTATCGAGCCGCTGATAGATATGGCCAGAACAGCCTTGAATGTCAGTGGCGCTATGGTGGCAGGGACGGTCACACAGCGATTGTTAAGAATTGAGTCTTGACCTGCTTTTAACAAGGACCTGAAAAATGCCCAGAACTGACCAGATTGCAACCTCAGATTACCGTTTCAATGATAATCATGTCATTGCTGCCGAATTTTATGCCAGGCAAGGTCACCCCCATCAGACTTTTGCGTGGCTTAGAAAAAATGACCCCCTGCGCAAAGTATCACCTGATGGTTACGCGCCTTTCTGGGTGGTGAGCAAGCATGCAGATATCATCGAAGTTGAAAAGCAACCTGAGTTATTTGCCAGCTCGCCCAGACCCCTGCTGATGAAGGAAGCGTCGTCTCCTGACCTGAAGGAGGAAGTCATTGCCGAGATTTTCAAGCGGTTGCAGGATTCCCCGCGTTTGCTTGAAGTTCTTGCATCGGCAGGCGAAGGTGGAAGATATAGGAAATCGTCTTTGCGGCGAAGCCGCATCATGGTAATGGCTACTTTCTCGCGTCTATTATACCGCGAAGATATGA
>DUBB01000043.1:45372-74486 GCA_012960535.1 Gammaproteobacteria bacterium | reverse complement strand
GGCGAAGGTGGCTTGATACGCTCGCTGGTGCAGATGGATCCTCCGGACCATCCCCGCTACCGGGCTCTGGTTCAGCCCTGGTTTAAACCTTCCAATATCAAAGTGCTGGAGCAGAGACTGACCATCATTACTAAAAGTATCCTTGATCAAATGATGGACGCTGGTCAACAGCGAACCATTGATTTTGTGAGCGATGTTGCTGTTTATCCTCCCCTTAAATTAATCTGTGAATTACTGGGTGTGCCGCCAGCGGATGAATGGAGGATACTCAAGTTAACCAATGAGCTGTTTGCCGGGGACGATCCTGAAATGAAACGGATGGCCGATGATCCGTTATCGATTTTCGACACGGTTAAAGATATCTACGAATATTTTTCAGACTTAACGGATGCCAGGCGAAAGGTGCCCACGGAGGACCTGGCCTCTTATATTGCTAATGGTCGGATTGATAATGAGTTCTTGCCTTACAAGGAGCTCATCTCTTATTACACCATTATCGCCTCTGCAGGGCATGATACGACACGTAATGCGATTACCGGTGGCCTGCATGGGTTATTGACTCATCCGCACCAGTTGGCCCGATTCAAGGAAATTGTGGAAGATGATGATGCGGTGAAGCTAGCCATTGAGGAGATGATCCGCTGGTCAACACCGGTCGCGCAGTTTGCAAGGACGGCGACCCGGGATTGCCAGTTGAGAGGGCAGCATATCAAGAAAGGGGATACTTTGGGTTTGATGTATGCCGCTGCTAATTTTGATGAAGAGGTGTTTGATAGTCCCCACGAGTTCAATATAGAAAGAAAGCCTAATCGTCATTTATCGTTTGGTACCGGCCCTCACCAGTGCCTGGGATTATTGTTGGCAAGATTGGAAATGCGTATCTTTTTCAGGCAATTCATTCCCCGTATAAAATCCATTGAACTGTTAGAAGAACCAGAGCGGCTGCAGGCAAGTTTCGTTCATGGTTTGAAGCATCTGCCTATTCGGTATCAATTAATACCCTGAACCGCTAAATTCGGCCCAGATAATGGGCTTGGAGCAGATTGGGAGGATCCATGAGGGTCAGGTATTGTTAGCTAATATCTTCGTGATATGCTGACTGAGTGTTCTGTTTATGAGGGTTAAATTGTAATGACGGATAGTAACTTTGCCTCCCTTAAGGTCATAGTCGTCGATGATGACCCTTTCCAGATTTCCATTGTAAAGCGGGTTCTGGAATTGCTGGGAGTTACCCAGGTGGGTGAAGCAAGCAGTGGTCTTGTGGCAAAAGAGGCGCTTCGTTCTCACTGGGATGTTATGTTGCTCGATCTTACTATGCCGGATATGGACGGTATCGAGCTTCTGCGCCTGCTCACTGAATATGACGCGCCTCCTGCGGTCATCGTGTTTAGTGGCGAAGATCCTCGTTTATTAGAAACGGCCAGCGATTTAGCGGGGAACTTTGGTCTGCACATTCTTGGCGCCCTACCAAAACCTATTTCCCGGGATAAGTTAGAGCGGCTACTCAATGCCTTTTTATCAGAATTACCTCAGGACAGTGCGACCGACGAGCTAATCATTCTAACTGAACAAGAAATCAGTGCTGCATAGACTCAGGCTGTATTTAATTGTACTACCAGCCCAAGGTAGATGCTGTAACGATGAAGATGATTGGTCTGGAGGCATTGCTTCGCTGGTGAAGGGAAGATGGCGCCTTGTTAGGTCCAGGGTCCGTTGTTCCAATAGCAGAAGCCTCTGGTCTTATTCATGTGCTGACTAAAGAGATTTTTGTCACTGCGGTGGAGCAGGTCGCACAATGGTCTGCGGCCGGTAAAAACTGGAAGATTTCGTGTAATTTTTCCATCGATGACCTGGCAAGCCCTGATATCGTCTCTTTCGTCGAAGAAATGCTTGCCAGTTTTAAGGTTTCGCCTGAGCAGATAATACTTGAGGTCACCGAGAGTAAACTGGCCCAGGATTCTTCTTTGATACTTGAGCAGTTGACTCGAATTCGGCTTCGCGGAATTGGTTTATCCATTGACGATTTTGGAACTGGGTTTTCTTCCATGGAGCAGTTGCGTAAGTTTCCTTTCACCGAGTTAAAGATCGATCGCGCATTTGTATTCGGCGCTTCCTCTCAACCTGCTGCAAAGGCCATATTTGAATCGAGTGTTGAACTGGCTCACCGAATGGGCATGGTTGCGGTTGCGGAAGGAGCTGAAACAGAGGAAGACCTTCTGTTGTGCAGAGAATTAAAAGTGGATTTGATACAAGGGTATTTGATAGCTCGGCCCATGCCCGCTGAACAGGTCGTTGAGTGGGAAATGAGTCGAGAGAGTTAACGGGTTATGCCGCCATGGTGTAGTCCAAATGCTGCTAGCCCATGTCATATTTAAGGTCGTTTGGTAACTCAATAGCCTTGAGATGATCTATCAGGTAATGCTTCCACCTTTCTGAAATTGCTTTATTCTGCCTGTGATAGCAGTTTCATTGCCTGGTGAGGGACTTCTGGGGATGTATTGAGCCGCAACCAGTGAAAATATGGCGAACAAAGCACCAATGTAAAACACCAGGGAAGGTTGCTGTATCCACACCAAGCCTAACAACGCAGGAATAACCACAGCGGCGATATGGCTGATGGTGAATGAAACACCCGCACTGGCGGATATGTCTTCAGGGGCGGCAATCTTCTGGAAATAAGTGCTTATTGCAATGGCCATCGCAAAAAACATGTGATCGAGGATATAGAGCAGGGCACCGACGGTTGCATTATCGACTAATCCGTAGCCAACAAAAACAAAGATCAGGCCAATATATTCTGCTGAAAGCGCATTACGCTCACCAAATCTGTGAATGAACTTGCCAATTCGTTCTGCAAATAACCAGTTGAAGGTATAGTTAATCAGAAAAAGCAGGGTTACTTCTGATGCTTGATAACCGAACTTTTCAACCATAAGAAATGCCGCAAACACCATAAATATCTGACGCCTGGCGCCCGATAAGAATGTCAGCAAGTAGTATAGCCAATAGCGTTTTCGCAGAATGAGCTTTTTGTGCTGCATGGTTTTAGCTTGGTAGTGCGGAAAGCACAGCCACATCGCAAGGGCGATTAACATGCAGACACTACCGCCTAAAAGAAAATTCCAGTAGTAGTCTAATTGCAACCACTCCAGGCAAAGCCAAAGCACAGAATAGATCAGCAGGGAAGTGATTGAACTGACGGCAATGAGTTTACCCAATATCTGGGGTGCTTCCTGTTTTGATAGCCATTGTAAGCTGAGCGACTGTTTAACCACTTCAAAATAATGGAAGCCAGTACTCATCAGGATAGTTGTGAAGTACAGGCCGTATTCGCTTGGATAGGCACCGGTCATGGCAACACCTGCTCCCAGGGTCGCCAGAGCAATAACCGCAAAAGTCTGTTCCTTTACAATCAGCAATACGAAAACGGTTGTGAAGGATAGAAAGCCAGGTATTTCGCGGATACTTTGCAGGATACCGATTTCAACGCCGGTAAAAGCGGCTCTTTCCACTGCGAAGTTATTGAGCAGTGCCTGCCACGTATTAAAGGCCACCGGCATGGCTATGGACATTAATATCAGCAATGCAATTCGGCTTGAATACCTTGTTCTGAGTTGTGCTAGATTCAATTTGACGGTGCTTCCTTGTTACTGCGGTCACTGTAGATTTGCACGTTAAGCAGGCTTTTCTTTGAGTCACTAAAATTAACCGAACCGTTCGTCATGATACTCTATCAGAGGGGTGTCTGGGTTAGCTCTTGCACAGAGTCCAGTTCAGCTAAGCGTTCTTCAAGATAGGCCTTAGCGGTATATCGCTCGGAGAGTATGACATTTGCTCGCGGGTGCAGAAATAAGGGTAGCGACATTCGTGCTTTTGATTTCTCCGGGCCAGCGGGTGTGGCTACCCTGTGCGTGGTTGAAGGGTAATAACTTCTTGATACTTCCTGAAGCATATCTCCGGTATTGACGAGAACCTGATTTTCCTGGTTATGGGCACTCAGCCAGTTTCCTTGCTTGTCTAATATCTGCAGGCCCGGACCGTCTGCTGCGGGTAAAATAGTCAGTAAATTGATATCTTCATGGGGCGCTGCCCTCTTTACCTGGAGGTCTTTTCCTATCGGTGGATAGCGGAGAATCCGCAGCAGGCTGGACGAACTGTCGTTGATCATAGATGGAAGCGATTGGCTGAAGTGTTGTTTTATGTTCGTCGGTGAGAATTGATCGATCCATTTCAGCAAGGTGATGGAAAATGCTTGCGCCTGCGCGTAGTACTCCTGGATGTCGTCTCGTAATTGCTCGGGACACCTGCCCCAAGGGTAGTAATGGTAGTATTCCTTGAAGTCCTTGTCGGTGAAACCTTTGGCAGATTCGGCATTTTGCGTAGAAAAATAGCCGTCATGATTTTCAGGATCAACTTCAAACTGGTATTTGATATCACTTTCAAAAAACGCGTTCCAGGTTCGGTAGATTTTCCTTACCAGGGTCATGTCTAATGGGTGGTCGTCCAGGGCAGCAAAGCCGTAATGGTGAAGTGATTCCACAAAAGACTTTTTACAGTGATTAGACTTGAAACTTATCGACGGTAATTGAGGTGTGGAATTCTGGTGGGTCATAGCTAGGTTCTGGTTCAAGCAAGTGTGAGGAAAAAGCCAGCGAGTGCTGCGCTCATAAGATTTGCCAGGGTTGCAGTGACGAGCGCACGAACGCCGAGCAGAGATATGTCCTTACGTCGACTTGGGGCCAGGGCACCGATGCCTCCCAGTAGAATTGCGATGGAAGAGAAATTTGCAAAACCACAGAGTGCGAAAATGACGATTGCCTGGGATTTTTCTCCTAGATCGGGGATCACGGAAAGAAATGATATATAGGCTACAAATTCATTTAAGACCAGTTTCTGGCCGATTAAACCGCCGGCAATATTCGATTCTGACCAGGGTATACCCAATAAAAAGGCAACAGGCTGGAACAGATAACCCAGCAGTAATTCTATGGTCAGCCCATTGATACCGACACTTTCACCTGCCCAGCCTAATAATCCGTTCAGTAGTGCGATCAGCGAGATAAATGCCAGCAGCATGGCGCCAACTGCCAGTGCCATTTGCAGGCCGGTAAGGGCCCCTGTTGCAGCAGCATCGAATATATTGACGTACTTTTCGCCTCCACCCTCAGCGCTTTCGCCGAATTCTGTTTGTGGCTCATCGGTTTCTGGCAGGACTATTTTAGCCATCATTAGACCGCCGGGCGCTGCCATAAAGCAGGCAGCTAACAGATATTTGAGCTCTATCCCCAGGGCAGCATAGCCAGCCATGACTGAACCGGCGATGGATGCCAGACCACCCACCATGACTGCAAATAATTCAGATTTGGTCATGCCCGCCAGGTAGGGCCTAACCACCAGAGGCGCCTCTGTCTGGCCAATAAAAATATTAGCAGCAGCAGACATGGATTCTGCGTGGCTGGTTTTGATCAATGCTTTCAGGCTACCGCCTATGCCGCGGATAACCCATGACATGATGCCCAGGTGATACAGGACGGCGACCAGTGATGAGAAGAAGACGATTACCGGCAGTGCGTTTAGGGCAAAGATAAATCCCATATCCTGTTCAACCAGCTTGCCAAATAAAAATGTGGTACCCGCTTTGGTGTAAGACAGCAAGCTTGCGACGCTATCTGCGAGGGTCGCTAGGAGTTGCTTGCCCGCCGGGACATAGAGAACCAGAAAGCCCAGGCCTGCCTGAATGATGAAGGCACCAAACACGGTTCTAGGGTTGATAGCTGCTCGATTGGTGGAGAAACCGTAAGCTGCCAGGGGAATGAGTAAGATACCTAGAATACTAATCATATCAAAGTCATTAACCTCGGGGTTGCACTGCTTACCTGGGCCATGATACCAATCTGTAGAAAGGTAAGCGAACCCTATTAATATTCAAATTGGGTGCTTTAGTAAGTTGTCATGGTTGCTATATAGTCTTTGCTGTTGCCATAATGTTTTTCGGTATTAATTTTCAGGGATAGTAGTGATGTTAACCAAAGGTGATGATTATCCATTACATCAGACGCCAGAACCGATCGCCTATGTCGGTGGCAATCGCAATTTCTACGACCGATATTTTTTTAATGGTTATGACAAGAAAGGTGATGTTTTTTTCGCTATGGCATTGGGTGTTTATCCGTATGTCAATATCTTAGATGCTGGTTTTTCTGTGGTCATAGGGGGAAAGCAGCATAACGTAATAAGTTCCAAGGTCATGCAACTGGAGCGTCTGGATACGCAGGTTGGTCCACTTTCCGTTGAAGTGATCGCACCTATGCAGCGCCTTAAATTAACCTGTGATGACCCCCAGAGTGGATTGGCCGCTGAATTGATATTTGAGGCCTTTATTCCGCCTCACGAGGAACCTCGCTTTATCAGGCGACAAGGCTCTCAATTGATGATGGATCTTACCCGCATGATGCAGAACGGCAGTTGGCAGGGCTGGATTGAGGTTGAAGGCGAGCATATCGATGTTGTCAGTACAGAGTTCACCGGGACCCGGGATCGTTCCTGGGGAATTAGGAATATTGGCGACGCTGATAGCCAGCCGAATCCCGTTGCAGCGCTCGCGCAGTTTTACTGGATTTGGGTTCCCATGAATTTTCGGGATTTCAGTCTTCATTTTTTCGTTAATGAGGACGAACAAGGTAACCCCTGGAATGAGAATGCTGTGTTAATCCCTAAATTCGGAGGCGGGCCGGAAGAGGTGATGATTGAACGGGAATATAATCAGACCTACTTGTCGGGAACTCGCTATGCGAAAACGGCTAATCTTCAACTAACTCGTCCGTGTGGCAAGCAATTATCGATTGATTTGGTACCCAAATGGCACTTCTTCATGAAAGGTATTGGCTATGGTCACGAGACTTTCCGCCATGGGGGATATCAGGGAGAACTGGCCACTCATCGTGAGAGCTATGTTCTGGATGAGGTTGGCCCTGAAAATATTCATATTCAGGCAATGTGTGACGTCACTTTAACTAGTGAAGGCCAGCAGGAGCACGGTCAGGGTGTCATTGAGCAGCTTGTAATCGGACCGCATCTGCCTTCTGGGTTTTCTGAGCTACTGGATTTTGCGCCCTGACGGCCAGCCATTTTTTTTGTCACAAATCAGAGTTTTGTGGCAATAATGACTGCTCGAACGGGCGCAGGAAAACCTTCTATGGTTTTGCTTGAGTCCTGGGGATCGAGGAAATCTTCTAGTGATTGATAGCGCATCCATGCAGTGCTTCTCTGTTCTGCCATGGAAGTCACGTTAATGTCAGCTACTTTTATATCCCGGTAGTGACATTGGTGTAAGAGTTCTTCGACTTTGGAGATAGTTGGAACTAACCAGACGTTTCGCATCTGGGCGTAGCGGTCAATTGGCTCCAGAGATGCAGTACCTTCTTGAATTATGAGCGTTTCTAGTACCAGTTCGCCACCAGGCCGCAGGCTATTTGTCAGCTGTTGTAAGTGCTTTATGGGTTGTCTGCGGTGATAAAGGACACCCAGGGAAAATACCGTATCAAAAAACTGGCAGGGTGGCATATCCTCATCTTTGAGTGGTAATAAGAATGCCCTGTTTTCTGGTTGCAGGTTTTGCAGGGCTTGAAATTGATAACTAAATAATCGGGTAGGATCAATTCCGAGTGCCAGATCAACGTGCTCTCCCAGCATCCTGTACAAGAAGTAACCATTGCCGGTACCGACATCAAGAACCCGCCGGCCTTCCAATGGGCTTAAATGCGGCAGTATCCGGCGCCATTTCCAGTCGGATCGCCACTCAGAATCGATTTGAATACCGAAGATATCGAATGGCCCTTTGCGCCAGGGATGCAGGCCCATCAAGATTTTGCTCAGAGATACCGGGTCAATAGTTTCTGCACTGCTCAAGGAGACTCGATCAAGGCTGAAATCCGCTGTAACCTTGTCCAGTTGAGGCAGAGCACTGAGTCGTTGGTTCCATTCCTGATCGCGACCATGTGATCGGAATCCGATACGGTCTGTCAATGCGTTGAGGAAGTCACTATGGTATTTGTTCAGTGCCGAATTCCTGGTTTCTTCAAAGAATGACTGCAGATTGATACCAGGCAGTGCTTGCTCAGTGTTCAAGATCCTGACTCGAAAGGTTGATTGCTGGAGTCCAGGTAATGTTCCGTGCAGCGGTCTGACATCATGCTTTAATACCTAGAAACGTTGTAAAATTAAGCGCTTTGCTAATGATGCTTACCTCACTGAAACCTGCGTTACTGATCCTATGCAGATGTTCCTTTTCGCTCTCGGCGATAAGGACTGTTTCCAGAGAGGCACGTTTCTGGGCTATCTCGAGTTCGCTGTATCCCTGCTGTCTCTTAAAGTCTAGATGCAGGTTTGTCAGCAGATCCTGTGTTTTGGTTCGGCTATGACGTACTTTTTCAGAGACAATGAGCACGCCGTTTTCACACATGCCCTGATGAATTTTGTTCAATAGAGGTGCTCTGGCGGGTTTTTCTATGAATTGCAGGGTGTAATTAAGAACCACCACAGAGGCATTGGATATCGGCGTCTGATTGATATCCTGGCAATGCAGTTCTATCTGATCTGTTAAACCAAGATGGGTGAATTGCTGTTTACACTTCTCGATCATGGCGGAAGAATTATCAATCGCAATTACTTTGCAGTTCGCGGCAGCCTGTTGCTGCATTTTGAGTGCGGATGCACCCAGAGAACAGCCAAGGTCATAGCAGTTGGTGGACATTTGACTGTACTGGGCGGTTGCCAGGCCTATCAGGTCTAAAACCAGGGCATAGCCAGGAACAGAACGGCTAATCATATCCTGGAAGACATTTGCAACCTGCTGGTCAAACTCGAAAGGAGGTACCACTTTCCTCGATTTTGCATAGAGGCTGTCGGGTTTTTGCCCTGGACTCGGGGTATTTTGGTCCATTGCTTGAAACCTAAGCTGATTTGTTAATAAGCTCATTATAGCCGGAAGTTCATCGGTAAAGGGGCTGCCTGTGGGTCTGTTTGGTTGGTATAAGCAAGTTTTGGTTATGATTTGACATCTGCCCGGTGGACACCCGATCTGTATTTTCCTGGTCCAGTGGACTGACTAGTACACTCTAATTGGAATTGCACTGTGATTATTAACCGCTCAACTGCTCAACTGCTCAACTGCTCGGCCATTGGGGTCATGTCTTGATAATTGCTGAAACTAGGATCAATATGAAGGTGCACCCTGGAAGGCGGGGATCAACATTCAGGGAATCAGCTATCCCTGATAGGCGAGGTGCTTGTTTTACGCCTCTGCGGTGAATAACTGTAAAATTTGATTTTAAAGGGAAGACAACGAAATTGAGCTTGAAGATCTTGCGAATTAATAATGCAGGAATGCCAGTTGGATGGTTAAGCTGGCAGGACGCCGTCTGTCTCCACGCTCGAGATAGGGTTAGTTGGACCTATGGGGAAACCGTCATGCAAGTCAGGGGCGGGTGGTCTAGATTAACGAGGACCCAGACGGTGATTCCGTTGAGTAGTGTCATTGCCTGTCACGGCAGAGTGGTGGCAAGTAAAGGGAAAGAACCCCCTTTATCTAATCGAGCGTTATTTCGCCGGGATCAGCACCTCTGTCTATATTGTGGAAAACAGTTTCCTGGTCATTTACTAAGCCGGGATCATGTCCATCCGTTGTCCAGAGGCGGCCAGGATAGCTGGATGAATGTGGTCACAGCCTGTAAGCGCTGTAATGCAAGAAAAGGAAATAGTATTTTAGCCGCCTCTTCCCTACAACTGTTAGCTCTGCCGTTTATACCCAACCATGCCGAGTATCTGGCTTTGAGTCATAGTGGCAGAATCAGGGGAGATCAAATGCTGTTTCTGAAAAACCAGTTTTCTGCGCACAGTCGGATGCGGGATTTTGAGTTGGGATAGTAACTGTCAGTAAAACACCACGCCAGTGAAGCCCCTGTGTGTATATCAGGCATTGCTCCTCTGCAGGGTGTCAGGGTGTAGTTAGAGATTGAATGTTAATAAGGAAATTTATCATGACGGACGTAACCTACGAGGTGGATGGCGCTACGGCGATCATCACCATCGACCGTGAAGAAAAGTTAAATGCTTTGGATGAAAACGTGATTCAGGGTCTGCGGAGTGCTTTCAGGCGGTTTGATCTGTCTGCAGAAAAATGCGCCATTCTAGCTGCCAGTGGTGAACGGGCTTTTTCCGTGGGTGCTGACATAAAGAATCCACCCAAGGAAATGTGGCAAGGCGTGCCTGGAGTTGGGGTGCCGACAGACAAGCCTATTATCGCCTGTGTCCAGGGGTATTGTGTTGGTGGTGCTTATATATTGGTGCAGATGTGCGATCTTGTTGTTGCCGCCCGGAATACCATTTTTAAATACCCGGAGGCTCAGGTCGGTTTTACAGGTGGGCTAATTGCCGGCTGTGCTGCTCGGATACCGCATAAAATTGCTATGGAATTCATGTTATTAGGTCAGGATTTGTCAGCTGAACGAGCCTATGAAGTTGGTATGGTCAATAAAGTTGTAGATCTAGGCCAGCAGATGACAGCAGCGCTTGAATATGCCCGTATACTTGAAGTCAGCGCCCCCCTGGTGGTTCAGACGATCAAGGGTTTTGTAGCAGAGACCATTCCCAGAGGTCCGTCTGAGCAGGCTGCTCTAGCTAGAGATCGACTGCTCAGAGTGAGTGGTAGCGCTGATGGAGCAGAAGGCAGACGCGCCTTTAAAGAGAAGCGGCCGCCCCGGTTTACCGGCGAGTAGAGTTGCAGGCACTAATGCACCGATTGTTCTTTAAGGCTTGTGCGCTAGCCTGGTTGATCAATTGTCAGTGTCTCGGCTTTAGTACCAAAACCTCAGCTTGATTTAGGATAGGTTATCGCGTTTATAGCTGCTGCCTGTTGAATCTGCTCTTTGCTGTAGCCTATTTCCGAGAGAATCTCTATGGTGTGTTCTCCATGCATGGGTGCGCCATGTGTTTCCTCAGCCTGAGAATGACTAAACCTGGCTGCGGGGCGAGCTTGCCTTATCTTACCTGCGATGGCATGTTCGGTTTCGATTAGGAGTTTGTTGGCCTTAACCTGGGGGTGATGAATCATCTGCGATCGAGTGAGAACCGGGGCACAGGGGACACCCGCCTGCTCGAGTATGGTTAACCATTCTTCGGCACTTTTCTCTAGTAATTTTTCCTGGGTCATTTGTAGTCTGAGATCGGCATTGAGATCTCTTTTTGCTGGCGTGCTGAAGCGAGAATCATCTTTCCATTGGGGTTGGCCGAGGGCATCACACAATGCCAGCCACTGTTTATTGGCCATGGCTGACACAGAGATATAGGTTGTTTTGGTTTCGTAAATTAAATCAATGAAGGTTGCTGCCCGCTGGGTGCTGACTTCTTTGCCGACAAAAGTTTGGCCGCCCATGTCAGACGACCACAGGAATGAGACTACAGCATCTAGCATGGATACCCGCACGTGTTGTCCTTCACCGGTGCGTTCTCTATGAAACAAGGCGCTGGTGACAGCCTGCGCTGTGACTGTACCGGTCAGTTTATCCGGAAGAATCGTTCTCACCAGGCGGGGGCGAACGTCATCGGAGCCTCCCTGAACCGTCGTGAGGCCGCTGATGGCTTGAATAATGGGATCATAAACCGGTTTGTGAGAAAGAGGGCCGGTCTCACCAAAACCTGAGATGGAAACATAGATAACATCTTTTTTCCTGTCGCGGACCACTGCTTCATTTACCCCCAGTCGTTCAACCACGCCAGGCCTGAAATTCTGAATGAAGACATCTGCTGTTTCAGTCAGCTTAAGGAGCATGGCTTTTCCTGTTTCGTTTTTAAGATCCAGTGCCAGGCCGCGTTTATTACGGTTGTTATTTAAGAAAATAGGGGTGAACTGATTTTCCCCAAAGCCTGCGCCACGGGCATGATCAGGCGTGGTGACCGATTCCACCTTAATAACCTCCGCACCCTGGTCAGCGAGCAGCATAGTGGCCGATGGGCCTGATATGACCGTGGTCAGGTCAATAATTCTGATGCCGTTTAAGGGTCCTGGCATGACTTGCTCCCGATAGCAAAATATAGCAATGTACTGTAATTAATCGACTGTTGCCATGACTGTCTAAGGCAGCTTAGCTTGAAAGTGTAAATTGAATGCTATACAGCACTGTACAGAGCGCAGAAGAGGATTGATATGTTAAAAATACCAGCTGATGCGGGTGACTTCACGGTTGACTGGCTGAATAGAGCTCTAAGCGCTTCGGGCAGCCTTGGCCACAGCAAGGTTGTCAAATGTACCGCCCAGGTATCCAGTGAGCCCGGGCAGACCGCCGAGGTGTTTTTCTTAGATGTAGAGTTTGATTCGGTGAATCCTGATCTACCCCGAAGTATAGTGGCAAAATTGACCTCTCAGAATCCCCAGGTTATTGAAGAAGTTATCGCTAACTATGACCAGTATCGTCGTGAGACCAGTTTTTACAGGGATTTCCCGGATGCTGGTATTGCAGTGCCTGACTGCCTTTATCAGTCTTATGATCCGGAAGCTCAGGAATTTGTGATATTAATGCGAGATCTTGCACCGGCAGAATCCCCTTCCTGGGCTGTCAGTGAGGATCAGATCGTTCTAGCACTGTCGAAACTACCGGCTTTCCATAGCAAGTGGTGGAATCAGGAGCTGCTCCGGGAAAAGGACTATCTGGTGCAGTTTGATGACACTGACTTTTTCACCCTGGCATTTTCAGGAGCCCAGTTAATCAGTGAAAACCTTTCAAACTTGTTTTCAGATTGCGAAGCAACCATGGAGTTGATGGCAGTCGCCAGAGAAAAGCTACCTAAGATGTTGAGTTTTTTAGCCAGTCGACCGTATACCCTTGTGCACGGGGATTACCACTCAAAGCAGATGTTTTTCCCAACAGCCCAGGGTGGCCGCTTCAGTGTCATCGACTGGCAGTTTCCCTTTGTCGCTCAGGGAGCATGGGATTTTGCCCGTTTGCTGAATGTTTGTGGTACAACACCATTCAGGCAAGCCAGGGAAAAGTTTCTGCTGGCAGATTACCTGGCAGGACTCAGAACGCATGGCATTGAGCATTATTCGATGGATGATCTTGAACAGGATTATCGAATGGGGCTGATCATCAGCCATATGATTAACACTATTGCTGTAGGTACCACAGACATCAGTCTGATTGTTAATGAATGTGGTGCTCTGGGGATAGACTGGCAGGACCTGATGTTTTATCGAACTCAACGGAGTCTTATTGATTGGCAGGTGCGGCAAGTGCTGGATGATTTATAGCTTCGCGGGGAAACGCCAGCGGTTAACATCAGGTCACTGATTCAATGCAGTGCGCCGACCAGACATGAATATCAAACCCGCCTTGTTAAAGGCCATTTTACCGATGGGGAGAATAGTATTGATGTGGCCCATCTTGATTGCCCTGAATCCTGCGTGGCTAGCATAGCCAGCTGGGTGGACAGCCTGTTGCTAGGCACAGAAGCACTATTGAATAAGGCGGCTCCTGCCTATTCCAATATAATCCAAGCCGTAATCGGTGACTCTTTTGGGGTTGTATATGTTTCTGCCATCCAGAATACACTTAGCCTGGAGTTGTTTAGCAAGCGTCCTGAAATCAGGCTGCTTAAACTGCCGCCATTCGGTAGCCACGATCAGCACATCTGAATTTTCAGTCGCGGCGTATTGATCGTCTAGATAACTGATGTTTTCAGTGCCCAGAAGGTTTCGGGCATTGGCTAGCGCCTTGGGATCATAGCAGTTGATCCTTGCGCCTTCGTTTAACATTAGCTCGATCATGGCGATGGCGGGTGCTTCCCGGATATCGTCAGTGTCGGGTTTAAAAGCCAATCCCCAAACGGCGACGGTTCGATCTTTGAAGCTGCCACCCAGGTACTCCCGCAGGCGATCAACCAGCAGAATTTTCTGGCTCTTGTTTCTATTCTCTACCGCTTTGAATATGTCTCCTTTGACGCCGACTTCATCGGCCATGGCAATCATCGCCTTGACGTCTTTTGGAAAACACGAACCACCGTAGCCACAGCCTGGATAGATGAATTCAGGGCCGATTCTGGGGTCAGAACCTATACCCAAACGAATTTTTTCTATGTCAATGTCCAATTTTTCGCACATAAGGGCCACTTCGTTCATGAAAGATATTTTAGTTGCCAGCATGGCATTGGCAGCGTACTTGATCATTTCTGCGTCGCGAACGCCAACAAAGTGTAAGCGTGGTTCTTTTTTTGCAAAAGGCGCATAAAGGTCCTCCATCGCTCTTCGGCTCCGATCGCTATCGGTACCGATGACTATCCTGTCTGGAAACATGAAGTCTTTGACAGCACTGCCTTCCCGTAGGAATTCCGGATTGCTTATGACATCAAAATCAATCGTCTGTTGGCGATCCTTCAGGGTTTGTTCTATGGTGCTGCGAACGCGGTCCGCAGTGCCGACGGGGACAGTTGATTTGTTTACCACAATGAGCGGTTCTTTTATGGCCTGTCCAATCTGGCGAGCAGCTTGCAGGATGAAACTGATGTCCGCCTTACCATCATGCTGGGCGGGCGTACCTACTGCTATAAAAACCAGTTCGACATCCTCGATAGCAGTTTCGATGTCGCTGTTAAAGGTCAGCCTTCCTGCCGCGCTATTATCGCGAACCAGCTGATCGAGACCCGGTTCATGAAAGGGAATTTCCCCAAGCCTGAGCTGGTTCAGTTTGGTTAGATCCTTATCAACGCAGATGACCTGGTTGCCCATCTCGGAAAAACAGGTGCCGGTCACCAGACCTACATAACCCGCACCTATTACAGCAATTCTCATATTCTAGTTCCAGATTCTTGTGGCTTGAATTCGATAAACCCATGTTAAGTGAATTTGCTACTGAGTTAAAAGAATTAAGTCGAGTTTAAGTAGTCTCCTGCTGGTCAGCCTTGTATGATCTTCTCGATGATTTCCGCTGTTTGCCGGTTTATTTCAGGGCTGGCGTAAATGCGGTTCTGGTACTTTCAGGCCCGATAGCCGATATGAGAAGTTACCCTATGTTTGACCGAGTTACTGAATGTAAAACCCTGTTAAAGCTGGCAATACCCATGATGGGCACCCAGTTTTTTATCATGGGTATGGGGTTCATGGATACAGCGATGGCGGGGCATTATTCTTCCCTTGACCTTGCGGGCGTTGCGCTGGGAGGAATAGTACTTTGGCCTTTATTTATGGGGGCAGCTGGAATTCTCATGGCGGTAACGCCTATGACGGCACAGTTGCTGGGAGAAGGCAGGCAGGAAGAAGTTGGCTCGCTGGCCAGACAGGGACTCTGGCTAGGCGCCATAGCGGGTATTGTGCTCTGTTTCATATTGCTTGGGAGTGCGGCTATCTTCTCGCTATTTTCAGTTGATGCAGCAGCCATCACAATTGCTGAAGGATATTTAAACGCTGTGATCTGGGGCCTCCCAGGAGCGATGCTCTATGTCACGTTGCGTTATACCTGTGAGGGGCTGGGCAGGACGATGTTTCCAATGCTCATTGCTGGCGCAGCGCTAATTGTGAATGCGATTTTAAATTATGTGTTCGTCTACGGTAAATTGGGTATACCTGAAATGGGCGGGGTCGGGTGCGGCTGGGCGACCACGATTACCATGTGGTTTGAGTTTGTAGCGATCGTGGTACTGGCCCAGCAGTCATGGTTTAAAGAGGCCAGAATATTTGCAAAGTTCAGTCCGCCCAGAAGATCGCGAATGACCAGTATTTTAACGATCGGGGTACCTATTGGTGCTACCATGTTTCTGGAAATGTCATTTTTTTCATTGATCAGTTTGATGATTGGCTCGCTTGGCATAGTGGCTCTGGCTGCGCACACTATCGCTGGCAATATCAGTTGGGCCACCTTTGTTGTGCCCATGACGCTGGGTTCTGCTGCGAGCATACGGGTGGGCTACTATGTCGGGGCACGCCAGTTTAGCCAGGCGCGGGCAGTAGCCTGGCTTGCTGTTCAGGTCTCTATGATTTATGCAGTGCTTGCAAGTACACTGCTACTGATAACCCGGAACTGGCTTCCGCGGATCTATAGCGGTGACCTTGATGTAATAACCTTGAGCGCCACGGTATTGATTGTAATTGCCTTATTTCAGTTTTTTGACAGTGTCCAGGCCACCCTGATAGGTGCGCTAAGGGGTTATAAGGATACTAAGGTGCCATTGATTATTTCTGTCATTGGTTATTGGCTTCTGGCACTCCCCCTTGGTGCAGTGATAGGCTATGGCTTCTTGGGGGGCGTCGGCAAGGGCGTTGTTGGCTTCTGGGTTGGTTTGCTATTGGGTCTGGTACTGGTCGCCGTGCTAACGGCCCTTCGATTGAAACAGACCAGCATGGATGGGCAGCGTATACGAGACCTTGCTGCAATCTAAAATAAATGGCTTTGTATAGGCCGAAGATTAAGCGCTTTAGTCCTGCCTGCATTGTGTGCGATAGGCTATCTTCATTGCCCGGGCGAGCAGACGGCTTCTGCGCAAACATTGCTCATGAAAAACGGGTCGCAACGGTATGAAAATCACCCATGTATCAAACGAGACTAAACCGGAAACCCTGTTAACCCATTTTAACGATGCAGGCGCGGTCATAGTCGATGACCTGATGAGTCGTTCAGCTATAACTGAGCTAAGGCAGTCTATTGTAAATCAAGCACGCCTTAACAAACCCGGTACAGCGGCGCAGGATGCCGGGTGGCAGGTTTTCCATGGCCGAAATACCATCAGGTTTACCGGCATCGGTTTGTTGACGCCCGTGTTTTTTGATTTGCTGGAAAACCCTTTGATGAAGATGCTGGCAGATGCCCTATTAGATCCTGATTGCCCTAATTACTGGTTGAATACGGCCCAGGCAATGTTGATTGGTCCGGGTGAGCCAGCGCAGTTGTTGCATCGGGATTGTCAGAATTGGCCTTCATTGACCAAATTAGCATGGCCGAATATGCCAGAAGTGACCATCAGCATGATTCTTGCTCTTGACGATGTTAGTGAAGCGATCGGTGCTACCCGGGTGATCCCTGGCAGCCATCTCTGGCAGGACTACCGCAGGCAGGGTAACCCCGAGGACACCATACCGGCAGAATTATCGGCAGGTAGTGCGCTGCTCTACAGCGGGAAGGTAATACATGGCGGTGGTGAAAACCTATCGGAGGGAGATTGGCGTCTGGCGCTGCATATGAGTTTTGTGGTTGGCTGGCTTACCCCAGAGGAAGCGACTTGCTTTGTTTATCCCCGGGAAATAGTCGCCAATCGTTCCGATAGAATCAAGCGATTGCTTGGTTATCGCTCCTACAATCCTTCTCCCAAGTCTGGAGGGAGGCTCTGGCTGCAGAATTTTGATGAATGGTCTATCTGACATAGAACCATTGAGATAAAGCCCAGCTTCAGCGCAGACTGAGGCGATGAATAATTTTGGCATTGCCACTGACTACCCAGAGACGTAGGGTCAGCAGCAGCGAAGCGGTTGCCACGCCACAGGACAGGCCAATCCAGAAACCATAGATGCCCATGGGTTCTCCCAGCCAACCGAAGCCCAGCGCGCATTCTATAGGCAGGCCAATCACCCAGAAGCTAAACAATGCAATGACCATAGGTACCCGGGTATCTTTGTAGCCTCTAAGAGCGCCTGCTGCTGTAGATTGGGATGCATCTAAAAGCAGGAAAAAGACGACAAATAGCAGTAGTTGACTGGCCAGGTTAACAAGGTTGTGTTCAGGGGTGTAGAGCAAGACCAGCTCCTTTCGCAGCAAGAAGATGAAAAGCGCTCCGAAAAGGGCAACCAGAATAGTGGAACACATGGCTATAAGCGCTGTTGAGCGCGCATGCAGAGCATCCCCCTCACCCACCCTGAAGCCAATCCGGATGGTTGCGGCCATTCCTAATGCCATCGGCGGCATGAAGAATATGCCATTAATATTCATGGAGATATTGTGAGCCGCAACGACCTCAGATCCAAATTGACCGAGTAGTAAAGTGGTAAAAGAGAACAGCCCTATTTCAGCAAAAATAGTGGCCCCGATAGGTAGACCGATGACTAGTAGGCGCTTAATGCGCAGCCAATCGGGCGGGGTGATCCGCCTTAACCAGTGCGTCTTGTGAAACCGTCTGCCGGTCACAACGAACACCACCAGGAACAGCTGGAACCACATAATGATAGCCTGGGCCACCCCGCAACCGACACCGCCCAATTCAGGTAAGCCCAACTTGCCGTGGATCAGAATGTAGTTTAAAGGAATTTTCAGGGCCAGAGCTGATACCGAAATCAGCAGCGCCGGCCGGGTAAAACCCATTCCATCTGCCAGGAAACGCAGCGCAAAAAAACACATCAAGGCAGGTAGGCCCATTGAGCACATGGCAAGATAGGGTATGGAAATAGCGGCAGCTGCGGCATCGACATTTAGCCATTCATATACCCCTCCGATATTGTTTAAGATGAAAGAACCCAATATCCCACCAATCAGCGCTAACCATAATCCCTGCCTTATCACTTCGCCTATTTCCAGGTAGTCACGTGCGCCATTTAATTGTGAAACGGTTGGCGTGACGGCCTGCACTAGACCCATAAACAGCAGCATTACGGGCCAGAGAATACTTGTCCCAAGAGCGACTCCGGCGAGGTCTACTGATGAATAGTTTCCAGCCATAATGGCATCGGCGACACCCATACCCATCTGTGCCAGTTGGGCACCCATTAGCGGAAAGGCAAGTCGAAATAGCTGCCTGACTTCGATGAGGGTGTTCTTCATAGTGTGTCTGATCCGATAAGACCGACCATCAGCTGTCAGATTTTGCCGACACCGCTTCGAAGGCACACCGACCTTCTTCAATGACCAGGCCGATACCGCCCGCATCGAGATCATGGTCGGTGACTTCAAAAAGCGTTTGTTCATTGATACCCGCAGTCAGGTTTGGGCCGTCACAGCGTAGCCAAAGCGCGTACTGGTTTCCGAATTGCCAGTCAAATGAAAGTCTAGCCAGACAGGATTCATGGTGAATTCGTTTGATCAGTTTGAGTTCTCCAGGGGCTGTTAACAGGAAGGCATAATATCGGTTCAATCCCTGGACTCTTATAGCCAATCCACTGGCCGCCGCCAGATGCGGGGTTACCTGGGCTCTCACTGTGTAGTTACGCCATTCTCTTGTGCCCTGGATGAGCAATCCTCGATCTTTATTCTGAACCAGCCGGTAGGGTTCAGACCAGGATGAGAACTGGTCAACAGCTGATACCCAGCTTCTGCGCCACATGGTGCCTTTGTGTGCGGGTCTATCAAGATTAACACTGGGCTCACCCGTCCAGGAGACTCGATCAAGCAGAATTTCGCCACCCTGGGGTAATAGAATCCCTATTTCGTAGACTGGATGAGCATAATCAGGGATTTTCAGGGTCAGTGTTTCAGCTGTTTTACCTGTGGCTAGTGTGGGGTTACTTAAAATCGTTTGTCGTTGATCGTTTTCGCCATAGTAGCAGGTATATAAGTGGGCTGTGGGCAATGAGTTACCCGTAGCAATTATCTCTGCCGACAGGGTTTGCCCGGGGTATAACAGGGGTGATGCCAGTAGCGCGTAACCGGCCTTTTCGAATCGTTTGGCTATATCCTTGGAGGGTGCAAATACCGGTGTGCCAAAGGCAGCTCTGTCTTTGCAGGACAGTTTCAGGGAATATTGACCCGTTCTGCTCTTGCCAGGCTGGGACTCGATAACCGCTTCGCCTTCGATCACGTGAAACCCCTGAACTGATCCCGGCAGATCAAAATGAAATTGAGCGTCATCTTTTGGCGCCCAGATTGGCAGGTCATTTAGCCTTGCCGCAGTATTAACAATATTGACGGTTTCTTTCACGCAATCCGAGATACCCCAGCTGGGGTCTGCGGTGGGGATATAAATTCTGTCGGCTATTGGTCCTCGCCAGTCTTTGTCTACGCGCTTTCCGGCGTCGATCCCGGCTAGGCCGTGTTGTATGCCTAGCAGGCAACCCAGATTGCCTGAGTTGCAATCTGTGTCCCAGCCACAGGTGTTAATAATTTTCATTGCCAGGGAAAAGTCATCCTGGCCATGCAGCAGGCCGTGGATGATTAGGCCATGGTTAGGTACCATGTGACAGTTGCCGCCATACTTGTCGTACCCGTAGTTAACTTCTATTTTTTTGCGGGTCTCCCGCCAGTCGCGCTCACCGGCGTGCCAGTTACGTATATCCGATATAAGCTGGTAGATAATAGACTGGGCCGGCAGATAGCTCAGTGCCGTATCCAGTAGAACTTCAGTGCTTGATTCAATAAAGGCCAGAGACTCCATGACGGCCAGCGAAACAGCGCCCAGGATGGCTTCGCCATCGTGGCTGACCGAGGCAGCTGTCCTGGCAAAATGGGCAGCTCTGTCAGGGTCGCCGGGCGCGATCATTGCCCAGCCGTCAATAAAAATCTGAGCGCCAATTTGTTCAGCTACAACTTTACCGTTTCTGGCTATCGACCCACTTTCGGGTGCATCTATACCGGATTTTAGTCGCAGATAGGCCGTATGCTCGGTCGAGTTGCCCATACCGCCCCACCAGAGAATTGTTTTTTCCTCTATTAGATAGTTTAACCAGCTCTCACCAATTTGCCGCGCAGAAATGGATGGCGTGTAGTGGTGATCGGCGATTGATCTGAGGAAAGTAAAGGTGCCAGAGATATCATCATCGGTCACTATAAGTGGTACATTGAGCTGGTCATGAACATAATAGTTAATATCACCCAAACGCTGTTGAATCTGATCGTAGTGCCAGCCTTCAAAAGGTCTTCCCAGGTAGACACCGATGACCTTGCCTAGGACCCCTGCGTAGACTTTTTCTCTGTAAGCTGTTGAGTCAATTTGCAATGGATATCTCCGATTTAGATGGTTGCTGGGCTGATTGCGAAATGTGGCCCTGCAATCGATGATTTAATTTGCCGTTGCCAGGTTATTTTAATAGGTGTGATAGGGTTCATTTTGGATGCTCCCGCAATTGGCCACTTGTTTAAGAGTGAGCCTTGAATTTTTCGACCAGCCACTGTTGGCGAAGCGCGAATCTCTGGATTTTGCCTGACCCAGCCAAAGGAAATTGACTTGCCTCACACCAGAGGGTTGGTGTTTTTACGGCGATAGAGGCTCCCCTGGATAGCTAAATAGGACTTCTTTATCAAAGTAATGACCTGGCGTTGCATCGCTAAAGGCCGAGACAATTTCACCCATGTACTCATCCACGGAGCACGGATCTCGGGGCGTGTAATCAACCTTGGCCATCAACGCTAGCCTTAGCCGCTTCTGGCATATCGAAATAGTCCTGCATTACGTGATAATCTCGATGGCAATATTTCCCAGGGCCTGGGATGGCCTGAGTCCTCCAGCATGGGACAGTATTAAGGTCATAAGGCTCTCCAGAGAATTCTATCGGGATTAAAAACAGCCTAAGGATTTTGCCTGCGTTAAGCAATCAATGTCGCTATTGCGATGCTATATCGATTGATTCGATTGATTCGATCAATTCATAAGGTCAAAGGTCTTGGAGTATTTCAGGGTCCATTCTTTGCGAGTTTCGAGGAACTGACCGATGTCGTCATCTCGGGTTTCGTTGTAAACCAGGTAAAACCCCGCATCAGCCGAAGTCAACCAGGCAAAGCGAAAATTAGTTGCAAGTATGTCCGTAGAATCATTGTATTGCAGCAGGGTTTGGACAGAGATTTTTGGGGTGAAGGAATAGGTCATTCTGAGTGAACCAACGTTAATGGTAAACGGTGTGTCGCCATCACCGAGATCAATTCGGTTATACGACCAGCTTAAGCTTGCGTTGAAGGTCTCACCAATGCGATAGCGTATGCTCGGATTTAACTGAACTCGTTCACCGCCAAATAAACCGCCTTTTTTGGTTCGCAGGAATAGACTAAGTGGTGCTCCCTGATCAGTTTTGAGTACCAGATTCAGCTCTTCTTCATCATACTCGCCAGGTTCAATGCGCCTGCCGCTGGTAAGGTTAAACGCTTTTCTTACCCCCTCGTGGATCAGATTGACACCGGTATGGATTTCATAGCTGTTTTTCCATTCCCAGTGCTGGTCGATGTGCCAGAAACCTGTCTCATAGAAATCATCCTCACCCCAGTAGCCGGCATAGGCAATGTGCGGACGTAACTCATAGAGCTTTTTCCACGAGTCTGATCGTATTCGACGTAGTAGAAAGAAGTCAGCTTTGTCGTAGCCACTGCGTTTAATAAAACCGACTTCGGGATTGAAATTACCACCGACATTACTGATCCCGCCTCGGTACGACCATTTTTGCGAGTTGTAATCGGTTCTGAGCAGGAAGGCAGTATCGTCACCGTTCAAATGTGGAGATTGGGTTTTAGCGAAAAATCCCGACAGACTGCCATCCTTACCAATGCCCAGTCTGCCGTCTATGGCATAAGTCCTGTTGTAATCATTCTGGGGATTATCATTGAGACTACCGTCGCCGCTTCGATTAACCAGTAACAATCCCAGGGAGGATCGATTACGAAATTCGCGGTTTATTCTTGCGACGGTAAAATCGTTCTGAGAGGCCGAGTCAGACAATGCTTCCGCGCTCATGTGCAGGAAGCCGACATTGGTTGAATTGCCAACTTTACCGGATAATCGGGCACCGCCTTTTATGGGTATTCGCTGGCCATTTGCACTGATACCAATTCTGCGGCTGAAGAAGAGTTCAATCTCTCTGGGCGCACCCACAGCAAATTGGCCGGCGTTTTCCAGAAAGAAAGGCCTTTGTTCAGGCAGGAATAAGCTAAAACGATCCAGATTGATCTGGAACTCGTCGTTTTCGACTTGTGCGAAGTCCGTGTTATAGGTCAAGTCTAGCGTCAGGCTGGGTGTGACCGAGTACTTGACGTCCATGCCATATTCGTTAGTACTATCAGCAGCAATGTTGTTGCCATCGATTGATTGCGCCAGGCCATAGGGTGTGACCTTCAGATTGCGCTGCACCGGAACTTTGATATTACCAATGGTCCCGGCTGCGGATACGCGATACAGATTGTATTGCCGGCCTAACGCTGACCAGTAGGAAGTCTCGTTTATACGGCGGATGTTTCGTTGAAAATTAAACCCCCATTTTTGGACGGCTTGCTTGCCATAACGCAACGAGGTGAAAGGGATGGCCATTTCCAGGCTCCAGCCGTGGTCTCCCAATTGGGTTTTCACCCGCCAGTTGGTATCCCAGTTCAAGTTAAAACCGCCGGCCCCGGATCCAAAATTACCACTACCTTCCTTGGTGATCTGGCCATCATATTCGATGCCAGCGGGATTAGTCCCGAACACAAAACCATTCTGTCGGTCCAGGAAACTGTCGATTATTACAGTGAAGCTATCGGTCTCGCTCAGGTCAGCGTCTCGTCTGCTATCTGAGACAATGATTTGATCGGGGTCTGAGTCGTGACAGATAACGCCGATATACAACATATTTTCACTATATCCGAGATAGACTTCGGTTTTTTGGCTAGCGGGCTCCCCCAGTTCTGGTCGGGTTTGCCAGAAGTCCCTGATGGGTACAGTTTTTGCCCAGGCTGGATCCCCTTGAATTTTTCCATCGAGCAACGGCTGAATGGTTAGTAGCTGGGCAGTTGCGTGGGGTGCTTTGATGGGTTCTGCGGTCGACAGGGCGGGTAGGATCCACAGTGAGCTTGTGCTGATTAGGGTTAATAATAATTGATAAAAGAAGGTTCTGTTCATAGATATTGTCGCAGAGGCTTGCTTCGCGTTCCTAGCATTGTGAGGTTGTTGTTAGCATTTGTTACTGACTTTTACGGAGCCAGACTACCGATGTTTCACCAGTCAGGTGGTTTCTTCTAATGTGTTATTCCTGATACGCCCAGCACTCTAATTCAAGACTTGCACCGAGTGCAAGTCCATCGGCGCCAAAAGCGCTCCGGGCAGGTTTATCGCCGGGGAAGTAGGACACATAGACCTGATTAAAAGCAGGCCATTGGCTGATGTCATCAATCATCACGGTACACTTGATGATGTTTTTGAGTGATGCACCCTGCGCAGACAGTATTGCTTGAATATTACGGAAGATCTGATGGGTTTCTGCTTCAATCCCCCCAGTTACCAATTTGTCGGAACTCGGGTCTGTACCTACCTGGCCTGACAGGAAGATGAAGTTGCCGGCTTTGACAGCATCTGAAAAAGGCAACCCTGCCTTCAGGGTATTTTCGCTGGTCAGGTACTGAACTTCAGCAAAGACCGAACTGCTCAGGAAAACAACCAATATCATCAATAACACTTTCATAGAAGCGTCCTTTTGAGAGAGCTTTATGGAGCGACCACGCTAACTAATCCAGGGTTATTTGTCTATATGATTGATGAGATTGATAGGGTCTAAATAGGACAACAAATTATTTAACCTGGCTGATTGAGCGTACTTGTTGATAGGCGCTCTAACCGCCTTACATTGCATCGGTTTTCTATAAGGGGCCCTATAAGGAGGGTGCGATAAGGAGAGGCTATAAGAATCCTGCTATAAGGGGCGTGCAAGGGTTGAGCGCATTGGGACTGTAACCGAAGATGGCGCGGTCGATTGTTCGGCTCTGGAGGCTAGAGTGCAGTTTGTTATTTAATAGTTTTTCGATTTAATAGCTTTTCGACGTAATAGTTTTTCAATCTAATAGCTTTTGAATTTAATAGTTATTCAACAAAAAACCTTTTTATGGTGGCGTACTTCTCTTTTATAGAGTTGTCTTTAGGATTCAATCGCCAGTGGGTGATTCGGTTATCACAGCTATCGGATCTGGTGGTCAGTAATTGTTGTTCGATCAGTGGTCCCAGAGCTGTGCTGAGCGTTGATTTGCTGACCTGCAATCGTTGTGCAATCTGGCCTGTGATCAAAGTTTTTTTCTTAAAAAGAAAGAATGCCTCCCACAGAGCCAATTCGACGGCTTGCTGTAAAAGGGTCGCCTGGTTTTTCTCGGCCATAGAGATGGCGCAGTAGGCAGTTACGAACTCGTGTATCCTAAACGGGGTTAATTTGATTCCATATCCGTTGCTTGTTTCTGTGAATGGGATTTGCGAATCTCGGTAAATTGACTTCAAGTGCTTTATCAGCGGCTGAGTGGGGTATAGCTGATCATCGATGAGGCGGTACCGATTGGCCTTTATAGATCGGTTGATGTTTCGTTTCACGAAGTTGGGGTCTTCACCAGCCTGGTCAATAACCCATTGGCTATGACAGGGAATATTATGCTGAAAAAAATTCTCTATGATGATTTCCTTGATAAAAAAAGATCGTAGGCTGGTTCTGCTGGTGGTCTGCCTGAAGTACAGTTGTGATGCTAGGTTGGTAATCAGGGCCAGTTGTTTCATTTTCATTGGGGTATATTGGCAGTCAGGCAGGTCACTATCAGGATGCCGTATGTTGACAGCGGTGTTCATTGGGAATACTGATTCACTGATATCGATAGGATTAACAACTTAACATTTTAAAAATCTATCAAAACAATACTTACATTGTATCAAAATAGTAATACTAAATTATTATAACGATAGAATAGAGTCGTATAAGTCGCGCAGGAAATCTCGATTATCTACGGCCCAGGTTAGTTTTATTCAGAAAGGATTAGCACCCATCCTGTTTGAACCGGCACTTACCAAGACGAGGTTCGGTGTTTTTCGGGAGGTGATTTCCGCGTGTTTAATATTGCGTGCCTGGCGGGCGGCAGATAAAGCGCTTATGCCCGTAGCCAGATTTGCAGGAAAGTGTATATTGAATTGGGGCGCACAAAGAAGGCACCGGCGAGTGGGCAATAAGATGCACGCTTAAGGTGTTTGATTAATGTTGTTGTCAACACTGGATGTATAGCCCAGATCGGTTAGGTTGGTCTGATGGCTGGACCGGGTCAGTTCGTACTGTGATAACAGATACAGCGAAATTGACGGCATTATAATTGCCAGCACGACAATGATGCCCGCAAGGTCTTCCATAGCAGCTATTTTATCTTCAATACGACTGGTAGCTGCGAAGCCCACGGCGGTTAACATAAGGCCCTTTATCATCAGACCGATACCAGAGACAGCTTTTTGAGCTAGATGTGGACCTGCGAAAAATAAACCTTCCGAGCGTTTACCGGTCTGACGCTGGCTATCTTCTACGATATCGGCGGTCATGGATCCGACCAGTATCCATGCGAGTACACCGACACTGGCCTGGATAAACGAGTGTGTCAGCATAACCCACCAGAGTGTGCCGAATTTTTCACCATTGGGCGGGAGAATGGAGATTCCCCACCAAAGGTCAGCGAGTCTTAATATGAGCAGCAGAGGACCAATGGCGATGGCAATGACGAACAGGTTCACTGCCAGGCGCTTTTTGTCGAAACGTTGCGCTAGCCGGCCTGCGAAGGCACTGATGATCAGGGCCGCAAATAGATCAATAATGATAAACTCTTTAACATCAGACGGCTTCCAGTCCCAGAAGAAGCTATTGAAATAAAAACCCAGACCACTGGTTAAACCGATATATATGCTAAATACAATACCGGAGAAAAACAGCATTAACCATGACTTGTGGTTGAGGGTGTTTTTGATTTCATCGATGATATTCTTGATGCTTTGTGGTTTGGATTGAGAAGGTGGTTCGAGGTTGGGGATATCTCTGGATGTGCCAATAGCAAAGATAAGGCCGGAGAAGAGGATTAACAGGGAGCCCCAGATGGCCAGTTCATGGTAGCCGTCGATATTGCTGTAAGAGTCTCCCAGCAGAACCAGTGTCAGGTATGCAATTCCTGCACCGCCAATCCAGCCAAAGAAACTGCTGAGGCCGTGCAATTGGGTTCGCTGGTTGTAGTCCTTGGATATTTCTGCGCCAAGGGCCTCCCGGGGCACCTGGTACAGTGTCCAGGCGATCCTTAACAGCGTAATCATCATGAGTAGTTGGATGAACAGGCCCAGTTGCGTATTGCTGAGATCGAGGGTGATTAGCAGGAAATAAAATAGTGCCCCAGGGATAATGCTGGCGTAGATATAGGGGTGCCGTCGCCCCCAATTAGTATCAGTGTAGTCTGACAGGTAGCCGATCAGGGGGTCGGTTATACCATCAATGACTAACGCGATAGCCAGGGCCAGGCTGACCAGCCAGGCTTCCAGACCGAGGACGTTGTTGTAATAGAAAAAAATAGGTGCCCCAAGAAAGTTACCCTTGATCGCAGGGGAGATATTTCCTATGCCATAGAAAACCAGGCTGAGGCGACTGGCACTGACTTTTGTATTTTTATCCATGGCACTGATATTAGAGGGCCACAGTGTCAATTTCTATACCCGATTGATAATAACTGTGAGTAATTCGCTGATGTCGTCTTCTGTCAAATTGTTTATGCTGCCTGATAACGATGCAGACAGTGCAGACAGCGGATAGAGCTCAGCTGTATCCATAGAGATGTATTAGCTGCTGTGATAGGAAAGGGGAGTATTAGATGGTCGAGCATAACCAGAGCCAACTTGGCTGGGTGGGTGTACCAAGAAACAGCACAACCCTTCGGTCGCTCAGAACCCAGCTGCTGGATGATTCTGGTATCCAGGGATTGGAGGTGTGTGATGCGGACCAAAAGGAAAAAGCAGTCAGGTTATTTTATCGGGATGGTTTTGTCTGTGTACGAGATGCGTTGTCGACCGCGCAATTGAATTTCCTGCGCTCAGGTTGTAGTCGAGTCGTCAATGAAATGCTGGCGTTAGATGGTGAGCGAGTGGGTAACCGAGGCTCACACAGGTACTCGTTTGGCGGCGCGTCAAGAACGGGTGCGCAACTACATCATCCTGAATGGGCGATGCTGGTGGATATACCGGTTGTCACCGAGATTGTATCGGCTATTTTCGATTCAGCGGATTTCATAGTCAGGAGTGGTGGTGGGGATTTCTGCCTGCCGGGCGCGGTCGATTATCAGCCGCTGCATTCAGATATGAGTGACCGCAGGGTTGTCAGTACAGGGCAGGGCAGGGAATTTACCTTTGGCGCATTTTCTGATCCGGAAGGCAGGATGAATTATAGAGATCTGCCTTGCCCTTATATCTGCTGCAATTTTCTGGTAACGGATTTTACCCGCTTGAATGGGCCTACCCGACAAATTCCAGGGACCCAGCACAGTCAGCAGCCTATGCCCTCATTGGAACAAGAGCCGGCCTGGATGAAATTGAGTACGGTGTGCCCGGCCCCAGCAGGGAGTGTACTGATTCGAGATGTCAGGGCATGGCATGGCGGTACGCCAAACCTGTCTGAGGAGGTGCGAGCTATTCCCAATGTGGAGTACTTCGCGCCCTGGTTCAGAGAACCTATGCCGATCTGTCTGCCCTATGAAGTCTATGAGACCTTGTCAGCGACGGGTAAAGAACGCTGCCGGTATATCGTAACCCGCCCTGGAGAGGCACTTGAAGTGGGCTACCGTAAATACCTGGGGGGAACCCCGCCGGGTTCAAGGAGTCGGCCTGTTGATTTGGATGCAATGGCATAGCCCGGATTGTTGATCTTGAATCCTGGTCCTAAGTTGTTACCGGACGTCAGGGTCAAGGTATCATGATTGGGGTTTGCGCCCCTTTAATATGGTAAAGGGCAGCACCGTGTAAACCAGCGTGCCATCATAACTACCCAGCAGGTATTCATCTTCGTTCAATTCTACCCAGTGGGGTAGTTGTGAATTCGGGTTCCTTGGATCCCAATTGCGTTCGCTGGTGAAGGCTTCTACTGTTAATTTAACTTTGCGCTGCATATCCAGAGAAAAGCCACCCCAGTAAAAGTATCGAATAGAGCCGTCTCGCATAAGTGCACCGACATTGGCTTTGTCGCCCTGTTGTAAGACATCGGTACGTTGGTTGGTTCTGATACGAATACTGTACATATGAACAGTATAAATGATTTTCAGGAAGCTGGAACCTGGCGATGGTATTGCCTATACTGCACATCCTTTTCAAACTATAGTGACGGTTCTGTTTTAGCATTATTGTTTTAACGGATGAATTGGCTAGTGTTAAAGGACCGCCCGTAGCTCAGCTGGATAGAGCACCAGGCTTCGAACCTGGGTGTCGGGAGTTCGAATCTCTCCGGGCGG
>DUBB01000043.1:0-45362 GCA_012960535.1 Gammaproteobacteria bacterium | reverse complement strand
TTCCTAGGATTCGCGCCTTGGACTAACATCGATACACAGCAACCTTGCAGGTTGCAATGTCGTGATCCTGGGCGGCCCCTTCGAATGTCTCCGGGCGGGCCAACCTCTAAATTCCTAGGATTCGCGCCTTGGACTAACATCGATACACAGCAACCTTGCAGGTTGCAATGTCGTGATCCTGGGCGGCCAACCCTGCTTTATTATATTTAATAAAATCAATGGCTTAAATATTTTAGGGACTGACCTTCGTATACACTTTCGTATAAATATTAGAGTATAGTAGCCAAGACGACCCTATAATTAGGTGGTTTCAAGATGGATAACGCAGGGATAGATGAACGCTGCTGGAGTGACTTTTTTCACAGAAATAATAGTTATTTAACTAGGAACAATAGATGTTTGTCATTCGAGCGACCTATCTTCCCAAAAACGATATGCATTTTGATAAGGCATATTATGTGGCTTATCATATCCCCCTGGCGCAGAGGTTACTTGCGGGTCACGTCAACTATTTGCAGATGTATGCTGAATTCGACACGCGAGTGATGATGCGTGAGCATGAATTACGTGCACCAGGAGTGTTTGTATTAGTCGTTGAGTCAGAGGCTGAGGTCGATCGTTTCAATGCCTTTCGTAGAAGTGAGCACGTTTTACCACTACGTGATGACATTAAAAACTATACCAACTGTGAACCGGAGTGGACGGTTGCTGAGGTTGTGGGAAGTGAATCTCCCGTCAATACTCCCATCAATAAATGATGGATGATGAAGCATAATGGTTAGTTGAAGCAGGCTTATTTATCCATTTGTCTATCTATCTATCCATCCATTCATTCATGCATTTATTCATTTATTTATAGCAGTTATTGAATTTAAGAAATAATTTACAGGATGTTAAGCCTTTAAAGCCCTGGTCAATAACCCGAGTGCAGGCGCCTTCTGCTATGGGGCAGGAACTGATAAAACGCTTTTAGCCGGTTGTCCGCAGAGTGAGCTCAGTCGGCCTGGTTTACTCTTGGGTCAGCTTGATGGCCTCGGATTAATTTGCCGGGCAGTGCACCAGTAGCCGAGCCATGACGATAGGTCACGGTACCGGACACGAGCGTGGTCTCCAGTCCCAAGGCATGTTGAAGAAATCGTTTGCCGCCTGCAGGCAGGTCGTTAACGATGTGTGGCGTCTTCAGTGCCAGAGCATCTATATCGATAACATTAATATCGGCCTTCATTCCTTCTGCTATTAATCCCCTGTCTTTCAAGGAATAAAGTTCTGCTGGTTGCTGGGTCAGCATATGAATACCCTGGCTGAGATTAAAAGCACCGATTTCCTTAACCCATTTTGTCAGTACATAGAGATTAGCGCTGGTATCACAGATGGAACCGACATGGGCGCCACCATCTCCGAGCGCGGCAACGGTGTAGGGATGCCCCAGTAATTCCGGAATTTGATCGGAGTAGTTGGCCGCAGGGATATAGATGAGATTATTGCCATTGTTACCGAGAAAATAGTCGTAGAGCCAGGATTCGGGTTGCTGACCTACTGCTGCTGCCTGGGCGGCGACTGATTTCTCTGCTTTGGGGAGGTACTCAATGGGGTCTTCAAGCGGATACATTTTGTCGTGAAGTTTATTGAAAATCCTGACAAATATGTGAGGACTAATATTTTCTTCCTGAAGAATTTTTTTCTTTGTTTCCGGGTCTTTGAGATGCTCCAGCCGTTCTTCCCAGGGCAAGTCTTCAAGATTCAAATAAGTAGGCCTGCGATAAAATGGGTTCATGGAAGAGGGTAGCCCCATCATCATGCCCACTGGTCGCGATAAAACCTGGCCGCGAATATCCAGGCCACGATCCTGGGCCTGTTCAATGAGTTGTAATTGTTGTTTCCACAGATCAGGCTGGCTATCTAACTGCAGAAGCGTAAAGGTTCCTTTTGCTCCTGTTGCCTGGCAGGTGTCTTCAAGGATACTGAATTCGTCCTGTGGATCCTCCCAGTCTGAGATCAGTTGAAAGACATGACCTTTGTCACCTGAAAGCACCTTGCCCAGGGCTTTTAATTCATGGGTAGCTGCTTTGTACGTTGGGATCAGTTCGCCGTTTTTGCTACGGTGGACCAGTGTTCTGGATGTGGAAAAACCGACTGCCCCGGCGGTGACACCTTCGCTGAGCAGCGCCTGCATGCTGGCAATATCATCCGGCGTTGCGGCTTCCCTGTTGACGGCGCGTTCACCCATGACAAAAACGCGTAGCGGGCCATGTGGGTAAAGAACAGCAATATCAATGTCTCTTTCTCGGTCAGCCAGGGTATCGAGGAATTCCGGAAAACTTTCCCATGTCCAGGGAAGGCCTTCGTCCATGGCTGAACCTGGAATTTCTTCTACACCTTCCATTAATTCAATGAGCGTTTCGTGATCTTCCGGTTTACAGGGAGCAAAGCCAACGCCGCAGTTACCCATAACGACCGTAGTTGTACCGAGGTTGGCTGATGGATTCAAGTGAGAATCCCAGGTTGCCTGGCCGTCATAATGGGTGTGTACGTCAATGAAGCCGGGCGTGATGATTTTACCGTTGGCTTCTATAAACTGTTCAGCGTCGTCTGAAATATGGGCCTTCAGCTTACAGATAATGCCGTCTTTAATGGCGATATCAACGTATTTTGGAGGGCTCCCGCTACCATCGTATAGGGTGCCGTTGCGAATAATGACATCGTATTCTGCCATCGGTAGCTACCTCTGTCTGATCAGTTTAGGTTGCTTTGAATGTATCCTGAATCAGATGCTAAATCTACCTCAATAAAAGCTTGATTTGGTTTTACCTACAGAGGTGGATAGCCAGCCTACTGAAGGTACATGATCAGCGGGAGGCTGCAATTCGCAGGTTAAACTGGTAGGGCGCATGTTCGAGCAAATTTATAAACGCTGTCTTTTATAAACGCTACTTTTTATAAACGCTATCTGTCTGGTCTGTTTAGAGTCTTGATTTGATGAGGGATTCGAACTCATCGAGTTTATCCTTGCCGAAGAAGATCTCGCTATCCACGAAAAAAGTAGGCGAACCAAATGTCCCCATGGCAACAGAGCGTTCAGTATTGGTGATGAGTCCTTTTTTTATATCAGGGTCTTGAATGCCTGCCAGAATATCCTCTGTGGGAAGTCCTGAAGAGGTCAGGGCAAGCGCCATCACCTCTGGGTCATCCATTTTCTTGGGATCGCTCCACATGTGGTGATAGACCGCATTGACGTAAGTCTCCAGAAATCCATTTTGATCAGCGTAGACTGCGCCACGCATGGTCTGCAGGGTATTGACGGGGAAGAAAGGATTTCGATTGTAGGCAGTGATGTTGTGTCTGCTAACAAAGCGCTGGGTTTCTATCTGGGCATACTCCCCTTTGTTTTTAATTCCCTGCATTGAAACGGCAGGGGAAACATTATTGGTTGCCTTAAAAACGCCCCCCAGCAGAATGGGTAGATACTTTATTGATACACCCGTTCGCTGTTCTAGTTGCGGTATGACGAGATGACTTAAATAGGCATTTGGGCTGCCAAAGTCGAAGTGGAACTCTATCTGCATGTCAGTTACTCCTGAAAATTGGGTGATTTATCGGGTCTGCTGGCATTGCTTAATTGGCCATTCTGACCCGATTTTGAGGTTTTTACTCACCGCTTTAACCATGACACGGATTATTGGCAAATCATAGATCAGCGGCCTGCCGATAATGCTGGTAGCAGAAGCGGTCTTGTTGATCCCGGCTGTAAATGTTTTGACACTGCTGATGGGTTGTCTTGATGCGGTCAGCGAACGCTCTTTATACCATGACAATTTTTTTACCAGGGAACATGTCATTACCTATAGTCTCCTATCAGGCGGGTCTGCATCTTAATTTGCTGGTGAGCGGTTTATTTATTCAGCAGAAATGTTTAGTTTATCAGCAGTGGTTGCAGCGGAACTGGCCGGTTGATACCCCTGAGACTGGCACACAGAGGAGTACTAGCATGATAACTATCGATACAGGTACAGATGAGTTGCTTTGTCACATCGATGACCGAGTAGCGGTCATTACTTTAAATAAGCCTCATAAGAAAAATGCGCTGGGTGATATTCTCACGCCAGCTTTACGGAACGCGCTTTTGCTGGTTGAACAAGATGACCGGGTAGGTTGCGTTATGATCACCGGCAGCGGCGATGCCTTTTGTTCAGGTGGTGACGTCAGTGGTATGGGGGCAAGCTCTGGTCAGCCCAGGTCCACTCAGGAACGCATTGCCGAATTGACGTTAAAACAGGAAACACTGACCCTGCGTCTTTATGAGTTAGACAAAATCACGGTTGCGGCTCTGCCCGGAGCCGCTGCTGGTGCCGGGTTGTCGATAGCCCTTGCCTGCGATTTGAGGGTTGCGGCAAAACGTGCTTTTGTCACCACTGCATTTCGTAATATTGGTCTCTCCGGTGATTATGGAGGAAGTTGGCTTTTACCGAGGCTTATCGGATTGGCCAGAGCTAAGGAGCTGTATTACACCGGCCAGAGAGTAAGTTCCGAGCAGGCGGTTCAGTTGGGCCTTGTCAACAGGGTCTTTGATGATGAAACCTTTCGTGAAGACGCACAAGCTTATGCCAGTGAAATTGCTAACGGACCCAGTGGCGCGTTAAGCCGGATGAAGGTTAATCTCAACCAGGGCCTTGACCAGGGCCTTAGGGAAAGCCTGGTGCTGGAAGCCCGCCATTTAGTAGAAAGTGGTAATTCCAATGAAGCACAAGAGGCAATAACAGCTTTCATGGAGAAACGGCCACCGATTTTTCACGCAGATCGGTAGGCGCCCCAAGTCGCAGCTCAGGTTGGCAGCAGTTTTTGATTGGCTTTAGCTGTTGCGTCCGGGGTTCGGCAGTGTTTTAGTAGTGGAAATTCTGTGGGGAAGTCAATCATGTCAGATAATATTCGGATTGTGGAAGAATTTGTCGCTGCATGGAGCAGTTTGGATGCGGCTCGACTTGCTGGGTATTTTTGCGATGATGGCAGTTATCACAACATGCCAAGTCAGCCGGTTACCGGTAAGGAAAATGTTGAAAAATTTATCGAACAGTTTCTCTCCAACTGGACCGAGACAGATTGGGATATAATCAACATTACCGAACAGGGCGAGACGGTTTTCTGTGAAAGGCTGGATCGAACGAAAACGCAGCGAGGCAATGTCGATTTACCCTGTTTTGGCGTTTTTGAGATGGAAGGGGGCAAGATTAAAGTATGGAGGGATTATTTTGATCTGGGAACTTTTACGAAAGCCATGGTATGAAAGCCATGGTATGAAAGCCATGGCGTGATCTGGTTCAAAATATTGGCGCTGACAGGCGCTGTTACAGGCTTTTATAATCGAGTGTGTATAGCAGGTCTACTACAGCGCCTTTGAAAGGCCTGTGATGAGTTCAGCCTTCTCAGATTTGGCTATTCTGGAGCGGTAATGCATGCGTGATTCGAAGTCAGATAGTGGTACCAGAGATATTCGGTATACGGACCCTTTCAGTGCTGAAGCGGTCAGATTAGCACAGAAATTTATTACCTCAGCTGCAGAGCGACAAGCCCTAGAAAATGAAATAGAGCAACTATCCGAGCAGGGCTTTGTGATCTTACCCAATCAGATTGATGGCGCGGTATTGGAATCTATGCGAGATGCCCTGAATAGGATAAATGATCAGACTCCGAAGGGGCGGGTTGAATTTGAGGGGTATCAAACACACAGAGCCTATGGCGTTGTCTGTAAGACCGAGGTTTTCGACGAATTGATAATGAACCGGACGGTATTGGCAATTATCGAAGGCTATTTCGATGAAACGCCTCAGTTGTCGGCATCCATGGGGATGACCTTATATCAAGGCCAGAAGGCACAGCCCTTGCACCGAGATACAGGGCATTACCGGTTACCTTGGCCAAGACCGCCATTGGAGGTGAATGCCATCTGGGCATTTGATGATTTTCATGAAGACAATGGCGCGACCCGATATATACCGGGCTCACACCTGAACCCAACAGAAACTCGTCCGAGTGAAAAGCCGATGATAGCGCAGATGTCAGCGGGATCCGTTTTAATCTATGACGGCGCGCTCTGGCACGGTGCGGGTGGTTCGGTAGCAGAAGGTGCCAGACGCCGATGCATCAACAATATTTATGCCAGGCAGTGGCTGCGCCAGCAAGACAATGTGTACTTGTCGCTGACGCCGGAACGAGTATTGAAATCAGGCACTATTATGCAGCGCCTGCTCGGATACTGGGTCTATGGCTCCACCCTGGGAGTGGTTGATGGAGAACCACCGATTAGCATGTTGAAGCAGGCATATGCAAGCAAGGAGAATAGTGATTGATTTACTTCGGTCACCGCTTTGCCGCAATCAATCGCGGCTAGTTTTTACCCGTAAATTCAGGCTTTCTTTTTGCCAGGAAGGCCTGGATGCCCTCCTGGCCGTCTGCAGTAGTGGATAATCGGGCAATTTCGCGAGTCTCTAGTTCCATTTGGGTTTCAAGGCCATTGTCAAAACTCTGGTTCAGCAGGGTTTTGACTGAGCCAAATGCCAGCGTAGGGCCATTTGCCAGCTGCTTAGCCAGGGCATCTACGGTGGAATCTAATTGGTCAGCCGGCACCGCTTGATTGATGATGCCCCAGCTAACTGCTTCTTCGGCACTCAGTACCCGGTTAGTCAGCATGAGCTCACGGGCTTTTCTATCGCCAATTCGCCTCGGCAGAAAATAGGTTGAACTGCCATCAGGAGAAAGTCCTGCGTTAGTGTATGCCATGGTGAATTTAGCATGATCGGCTGCGATGGTAATATCTGCTGCGACAGCAAGACTGAACCCAGCACCCGCTGCTGTGCCTTGTACCGCAGCAATGACCGGCGCATTAAGACGGGTCAGGCGGCTGATAGCCAGATGCAGGTCTCCTGCCATTTCTCGCATTAAAGCACCAATAGCCTCTCCAGCTGCTGCAAATTCGGACAGATCACCACCAGCACAGAACATTTTCCCGTTGGCCTTGATAATGACAGCACGAACAGCAGTATTTTCCTGGCAGGCTATCGCACTTAAACTGAGTTCCTTGCCCATCAGTGGGTTCATGGCATTGGCTGCCCCGGGACGGTTCAAGGTTATGGTGGCGATATTGTCCTCAATGGCGAAATCTAATGTGCGGTAGGTCATGATGGTATTTTGCCTTTTGGTCCTGAAAGCGAAAAAGAAGAGTAGCGTATTTGTCGACGGGTAGCTATTGGCTATACCGGTGATCCCGCGCGTTTGACAAAGTGGTTGATTCAGCGCTCTAGTTCAATATGGGTCGCGCAAGGTGTTAATGGATTCGCCTACGCCCACGACTTGCAGTAAACTGAGTTTCTTTTTGCAGGATAAGTGGAGAAGTGCCAGTGAGCGAAGCTTTACAATCAGATTTACGCGCGGACCCGATGGGTATGGAAATTAATGACATTGACCTGATGCAACCGACCCTATTCCATGGTGATTACCACTTGAAATTGTTTGAAAGGTTGCGCCGGGAAGACCCTGTTTACTTCCAGAAGGTGACAGAAATTGGCAATAACGGAGAGGAATTGGGACGGATCTGGCATGTGACTCGCTATAGGGACATTATGGCTGTGGATACCAATCCCCAGGTTTTTTCCAGTGCAGGTTCAATCGTCGCCGATGACCAGGATGAAGACTTTCCATTACCCATGTTTATTGCCATGGATCCACCGCAGCATGATCAGCAAAGACGTGAAGTCAATGGGGTGGTTGCCCCTAGAAATCTTGCAACCATGGAAGGCATTATAAGAACTCGAGTTCAGAATATTCTGGACAGTCTACCCAGGGGTGAAACCTTCAATTGGGTTGACCTGGTCTCCATAGAATTAACGACACAAATGCTAGCAACCTTGTTTGACTTTCCGTTTGAAGACCGGCGTAAACTGACTCGTTGGAGTGATGTTGCTACGGCAGACGAAAATTCCGGAGTCGTTGAAAGTGAAGAGCAGCGGCGTGAAGAGCTCGGCGAGTGTTTAGCCTACTTTACCGAACTATGGAATCAACGCGTAAATCAACCACCTGCGGGTGATTTGGTATCCATGCTGGCGCATGGAGAGTCAACCAAGAATATGGGGCCCATGGAGTATCTGGGGAACCTCATTCTGTTAATTGTTGGCGGCAATGATACCACCCGGAACTCCATCACTGGCGGTGTTCGCTTTCTAAATGAATTTCCCGATGAGTACCAGAAACTCCGCGATAACCCGGGCCTGATTCCGAATATGGTCCCTGAGATCATTCGGTTTCAGACTCCGCTTGCCTATATGCGAAGAACTGCAACAGAAGATACCGTGTTAGGCGGGAAACAGATTTCAGCTGGCGACAAGGTACTGATGTGGTACGTTTCAGGCAATCGGGATAGCAGTGAAATTGAAGATGCTGATCGTTTCTGGATTGATCGCCCTCGAGCCAGGCAGCAGTTGTCCTTTGGCTTTGGCATACATCGCTGTATGGGCAATCGTCTCGCAGAAATGCAATTGCGCGTTCTCTGGGAGGAAATCATGGCTCGATTCGAGCGCATCGAAGTGGTTGGCGAGCCTGTTCACGTAAACTCGAATTTTGTAAAAGGCTATTCTGAATTACCAGTCGTGTTACACGAAAAGCACTAGGATTGGTCTAGGCAAGCCCTGGGGTTTCGATGAGCCGCCTGCTCAAACCCGGTATGCGTGCATTTGCTGGAGGCCTTTGGGCCTTGCGCCGCTACGACCGCTGGCGTGCAGGTAATCCGCCGCTGCGTTCCAGTGCTGCATATCAGCAGGATCCGTATCCCAGTTTTATCCAGATGCGATCGCGCGGTAATATCCAGCGATCCTATGCAAATCAGGGCTGGCTGGTGCTTGGCTATGACGAAGTTCAGGCCCTGCTGCTGGATAAGCGGTTCAGTACTGATGCTCGAAATAACCGGTTTTTTTATAATCTAGCCAGAATCGCCTGCGCTGGCCTGCCTGTACCCATGGTAGACAAACCCGGGTTGCTGAACCTGGACCCGCCGCAGCATACAGCGACGAGGAAATTGGTTGCCCAGGGATTGGTTAAGAAATTCATAACGGCACAGACCGGATTCATAACAGATCTGACCGATAACCTGCTCGACCAGGCCGAAGCCCTGCCGGGGAAATCCTTTGATTTTGTTTCCAGCTTGGCACAGCCGCTGCCTGCTCTGGTCATTGCTAAGATGATGGGAGTTGAACAACAACATCGAGTTCGATTCCAGCAATGGTCTGAAGCTATTATGGGTGCCATGATGATCGATCAACCTGAATTGATGCATGATGCCGCCCAGGCAGCGGAAGATATGCGGTCTTTTTTGGAACCCCTGCTGAACCGACCTGCTCAGCATGGCCAGACAAACTTAATCGAATTACTGCTCCAGGCGGAGGAGCAACATCTCGGCCTGAATAGAGAGGAAGTTCTCTCTAATTGTATACTGCTGCTGACAGCCGGGCACGAAACAACGACCCGATTGCTTGCTAATGGTTTATTGGCGCTGCTACGTCACCCCGATCAGTTACAGCTGTTGCGTCAGAGGCCCGACCTCATGGATAGTTTTATCGAAGAGGTGTTAAGGTTTGAGCCGCCCATACAGGTTACGCTGCGATTCGTAACTGAGGATATGGTTTTCTTTGAACGCAAGTTCAAGCGTAATCAGGTTGTCTTGGTTTACATCGCTGCCGCTAATCGCGATCCAGGACGAGTTGCTGATCCGGAACTTTTTGATATCTCGCGCAAACCGGTCCGTCATATTTCTTTCGGTCATGGTATTCATCATTGCCTTGGTATGGGTTTGGCCAGGCTGGAGGCCAAAATCATTTTTGCCAGGATGCTTGACCGTTACCCGCAGTTAAGTCACAGCCCTGATGGGGTTAACTGGGGACTTAATCCTTTTTTTCGAGGCCCGACGCTACTGACCTTGAATGGTAAGCCTTAAAAAAGCCAGGTTAGCAAAGTGTCAGTGATGGTAATCACAACTGCAGCGAGTATCAGCGTTCCCTTGTCTTCAATTTCGAAATTGTCAATGAGTTTGTCAGTTATCCAGAGCAGAAATATGTTTATGACTAATAAGAACAGTCCGACGGAGAGCAGAATCAGCGGCAGACTGACCAGTTTCAATACCAGCCCAAAAGAAAGATTGATCAGGCTATATACCACTGCCACGAGAACTGCGGTCCAGAAATTCTTAATATGAATCCTTGAATGTTGTTCGGCCAGAAAATAGATCACGGTAGCCAGTAACAGGGGATGGAGAATCCAGGTCAGCATGGTGTTTCCTTTAATGTTTTCTTTAATGTTTTCTTTAAATGATGGTATTGATATTCGCCTATAGGAATAGTAACCACAATTCATGCCAATATCCTAATACATTGTATTAAAAGGAAAAATACAAATATTTTTGTTTCAGCACTGGCTTTATTAGTGTATTGCACTACTTTTTAGCGAAATAGATTAAGTTGGCGGTAGCTGTCTGCGCGTTCAAAGTCTGTCGTGTTTTATTGCAGGACCTGAGACCTGATTCCAGATAGTTCACTGGGTCTGAATGATCCTTGCAGATTGATCTCATGCCTTAGGGCACTTGCACCTTGGCCTATCTTTCGAGACTATCGGTTACAGTGCGACCAAAGTGACCTGGAACAAGGAGCAACATGATGCTGGATCTTCATTATTGGCCAACGCCCAACGGCAAGAAAGTAACCATCCAACTTGAGGAGTGTGGACTGGATTATCGAGTTGTACCCTGTAATATCGGCCGCGGTGATCAGTTTAAAGAGTCATTCTTAGAAAAAAATCCAAATAATCGAATGCCTGTCCTGGTGGATCACCAGCCAGAAGGGGGTGGAGAGCCGCTATCTGTATTCGAATCTGGTGCGATCATGCTTTACATTGCCGAGAAGACCGGTCAATACATGCCAAAGGACATGCGTGGAAAGTATAATGTTATTCAATGGCTCGTCTGGCAAATGGCCAATCAGGGCCCCAAGACCGGTGAGTGTGGTCATTTCAGAAGATTGGGTTCTACGCAAGGAGACCAGTCCTATGCTGTGGCTCGTTTTACCGATGAAGTGAATCGCTTTTATGGTGTTCTCAATAATCAGCTTTATCAGCGAAGATATATTTGCGGTGATGATTACACCATAGCCGATATGATCTGTTACCCCTGGTGTGTCAATTGGCAGGGCCAGGGCCAGGATATTGATGATTTTAAATATTTCAGGCGCTGGTTTGAAGAATTGAGCAATCGGCCCGCCGTTCAAAAAGGTATGGCCGTGGGCAGTGAAATGCAGAATGATCGTTCGGGGTTGAGTAAATCTGATCTGGTCGCGCTACAGAAATTGCTCTATAACCAGAAAGCCAGGCCTGCGCCTGAAACCGGCGGCCTGGAGTGAGGCGCTTGCTGGCGCTCGGCCGGCAATAGATTCAGGACGCCTGTTGGCCCAGGTTGGCCCAGGTTGGCCCAGGTTGGCCCAGGTTGGCCCAGGTTGGACCTGATTGAGTTTGGCTTTTAGCGTTAAGTACCTGCCGCGTTCTTCCTATTCGAAATTTCTTTCCTGCCACCAGGGGAAATATTCCGGCATGTCTTTACTGACCTTTCCCGGAAAGGTAGGTTGACGCTTCTCTAGGAATGATTCTACACCTTCTATGGCATCAGCAGTTTTCCCTCGATAGTAGATTCCTCGTGAATCCAGTTTATGGGCTTCCATGGGATGATCAGCGCCGAGCATCTTCCATAGCATCTGTCGAATCAGGGCGACGGATACCTGGGAGGTTGATTCTGCAAATTCATGGGCAAGATCACGCGCCGCCGGAAGAAGATCCTTGGCTTTGTGGACGCTGCGCACGAATCCCCGGCTATGCGCTTCAGCTGCATCAAATATCCTGCCCGAATAAGCCCATTCCAACGCGGTTTGTATACCAACGATTCTGGGCAGGAACCAGCTGGAACAGGCTTCCGGTACTACCGCTCTTTTCGAAAAAACGAAACCGTAGCGCGCATCTTCAGATGCAAGGCGAACGTCCATGGCACATTGCATGGTGACACCGACGCCGACTGCAGGGCCGTTGCACGCTGAAATTATCGGCTTCAGGGATTCAAATAGTCGTAACGTCAGGATACCGCCACCATCGCGACGCAAACCACCGGTTCTCCCCGGTGCATCATTGTTAAAGGTGTTTCCACCAGCGGAGAGATCAGCTCCTGCACAGTAGCCACGGCCGGCCCCGGTAAATATGATTGCTCTTACATTATCGTCCGCATCTGCCCTATCCAGAGCATGTAGGATTTCCTGCTGCATCTGCAGGGTATAGGCATTCAGTTTATCGGGCCGGTCTAAAGTAATGGTCAGGATTTGATCATCAAGCTGGTAAATAATTTGTTGGTAGTCCATTTAAGTATTCCTGCTGTAGTGGTGGATGAGGTCGCTGAATAATTGTCGCTGGGCGTGGCTGCCACCAATGGTGTAAAGACGATCCTTGACTCGTTTTAGTTTGTCTACGCCACTGACGGTCTTGTTCTGGCCTATATCGACAAGGGCTTCTGCGGTTGTCAGGCCTACTTCTTTGCATATGGCGGCTTGTTGTCCGGTGCGCTCGCTCCAGGCGCGGATTGTATCCAGAGAACGCGCAATGGTTGCCTCATCTTTGAGCACGGCCGGCGCCATCAGGTAGTGCAGGGTAATGAAAATCAGCTCATCATCGTTTGCTCGGTGTCGCCAGCTTTGTAATGACTGCCATCGATCCTTGACATCGAGGCCCTGCATTTGCAGTCTCCATAACAAGCTGGCGGCATTACAGACATCCAGGTAGAGATCATCCTGGAGAGGCTCAGTCAGCGTTTTATCATAGATGGCTAGAGCAGCCTCGGCATCACCATTACGCAGGTACAGGACCGCTTTATGCCAGTGCAGGTGATAGACAAAATTATTAGTTTCGGTCCAGACAGGGATAAGCTCGCTCAACCAGTCAACGCCCTCCAGCCATCGATTCTGCATATGGTAGACGTGCGTGACTGCGTGCGCAGCCCATAGATCATAGGGATTCAGGGCGATCGCTGCTTTTCCCGTGGCTTCAGCGAGCTGGTATTGGCCCGACTCTTCAAGGCCAAAGCTATACATTCCAAGCACAAAGCTGCGCCAGTTATGTTGTTCCGGCCAGGCTGGTAAAACACGGGCAATCGATTCGTGCATGCTGGCGGCATCACCTTGGTAGAAGTGCAGGTTGTGGGCGGCTTTTAGGGCAATGAGATCGGTCGGGTAGGCCTGCAGGATCTGCTCAAACTGGTTCAGGGCAGCATTGATATCATCGTTAAGCCAGTGACTAAAGGCGGCAACGTGGCGTTCTTCCCGGTGATTTAACGCTAAAGTAGCTAAGCTGTCCTGGCAGGTTTTGATGGCTGGCGCAAACCTGGGGTCACTGCCCATTTTTAGCAGGTAGCCTTTTAATAGCAGCGCCATTGGCCAGTCGGCATTTGCCTGTAGCAGGCTGTTCAGTTTCGCCATGGTATCGGGTTTAAATTGCAGATAGCTTTCCATGATCTCGTCAAATCGAGCTATGGGTGTGTTGGTGGGTGCGCTATAGCTGAGCCCTAAAGCATCCTGTTTTTGCATCAGTTCTGTCCGTAATTGCTTGTCTTCTTGCTTAGATACAGTAATTCTTTTTTTGTGCTGACGCGACCCAGGATATTGTTTCTGTGGGGAAATCGACCAAATTCAGTAATGATGGCAGCGTGAGATTGCCAACCTGGTAGAAATCCGTCAAGCGCCTGCTGCCATGGCTGTGATGCGCTGCGCAACAGTTCTTTAAGAAGACTGATTGCTAAATTCTGCATAGGCAGGTCTTCACTGTGATGTAGTGGATGCCATAAGAATAGCTGCTCTGAAGGGGTCAATTGGTGAGGGTGATTTGAATTGACTGCAGCTAATGCCAGGTTCTGTGCCTGGCTATCGTTTTGCCAGGCAGCCGGGCTGCCCCTGAAAATGTGCCTGCTAAACTGATCAAGAACAATAACCTTGGCTGCGCAGACCTCAGGGAGATGAATTTCCATAGATTTGTCTTGTGAAACTTGGCTCAGCAGATCTGCAAACCGGTTGTTGATAGGAGTATCCAGGCGATGGCCATGCTTATACCATCGCTGTTTGGCGGCTGTTACGGCATCAGCCTGATACCGTGCAGAACCCAGCCAGTAATCGAGAACCGCATCTGAATCAATCTTCGTGGTAACCAATCTCACCCTCGGGAATTTCAAGGTAGGGCCGCAGATAATGGACACAGATATAAAGTGGGATAGTATCCAGCAGAGCGACTAGGAGTTTGAACAGATAATTACTGGTCATAAGGGTAATCATTACGGATAGGGAGACGGCTCCGGCTAAGAACTGTGCCCCGAAGGTGACAGCAATGACCATGAATGAGTCGACTCCCTGGCTGATCATGGTGCTGCCATTATTGCGCAGCCATAGATGCTTTCCTTTGGTGAGTCCCTTCCAGAAGTGATAGAGAAAGACATCACAGTATTGGGCCGCAAAGTAGGCAACCATCGAGGCGATGACTGCGCCGGACGTGGTTGCATACAGCAAGCTGAATAATTCCACGGAATCATTTATGACCTCACCGTTGGGTAGGGTCACACTCTCAGCGAGTTGTATAAGTTGCCAGGGAGGCTGGGTAGTGGCACTGGGCAGATATTGACCTAACCACATAAAGGTCAGGATGAAGATGTTGAGTAGCAAGCCAAAGGTGACTAGGAAGTTCGCCCGTTTCCTGCCGTAAAGTTCGCAGATCAGGTCGGTACAGATAAAAGTAATGGGATAGGGGAGAACGCCCACGGCCAGGGCCCAGGGACCGAGTTGGATGAATCGGGTGATACCGAGGATATTCAGCATGGTCATGGCACACAGGAATACACCAGCAAGCATCAGAAAAACCCGTTCCCGGCGTTCAACGAGCATTGGACTAACAGCGAGGGTTTCCATTGAGCTTTCAGTTGGGTTCATATGGGATCTCATTTTTCTTCATGTTTTTATATTAGGCCGAATCATGGGTTCGGTGATCAGTGCTCTATTTGGCCTAGATTGCCATGAATGACAGCCCCATTGATTACCGGCGACTTTGCCGCAAACAGGATCATCTGTGCGATTTCGACGGGTTCGATTAGCCTGCCGAAGGTGCTCGCAGCCCCTATCTCTGCGAGTATATTCTGCTCATGGCCAACATGTTCTCGAAGCATTTCGGTATCCGTAAAACCAGGGCAGATGCAGGTGGTGTGTATCTGTTGACCAGCCAGGTCCTGGCAGGTTGCGCGCATCATTCCGACAATGGCATGCTTGCTGGTGACATAGCTGAACGAGCCTGCCACGGCTTTCTCTGATAGCGTCGAGCCAATATAGATTATGGCTGATCCTGGCTGCATATAGGGTATCAGCTTGGCATTCAGTAATTGTGGTGCCACGACATTGAGTTCCAGGATTTCCCGTAAACTTTCAGGCGTGCTGCTGCTGACGCTATCCTTGAGCAGTCTTGCGGCATTGTGAACCAGTATCAGCGGTCCTTTTTGCAGCCGGTCCTTGAAAATTTTATCCAGTGTGTTGCTGGCGTGGGCTGCCAACAGATCAACGCTATGGCTTTCAATTCGGTCATCACCTGCCGGATTCCGGGAAAGGTTAATGATACGATAACCTTCATCGGCGAATGTCTGTGCCGTAGCCAGGCCAATACCCTTACTGGCCCCGGTGATGATAAGGGTATTCAAGTCGCGCTCCAGTTTGCACTGCCACTCTGCCCGGGACTGGATGCTACTGTGACCACCATCTTCTCAATGTCTCTACCAGTCAGTTCGCTGTCGTTAAGTAGTCTGGCCAGGAAATACTGGGAAAATTCCTCCACTGTGGTATTGGCAATGGGCAGAGTTATTACATCTCTGGCTAGAAATGGCATACTTTCACCGTTGAACCTGGCGACCATGTAGCCTTCTTCAATGCTAACACTGAGGTAGGGTGATTTTTCCGGCAGAATTGTTTTTTCGTCTAATTCTTCGCAGATTTGACGTATGCTCGCTTTAATAATCGAGTAGTCAAACATAATGCCAGATTCGTCAATCGGCGCTGTTATGGCGCAACTTACCTGGAAGTTGTGACCGTGCAGATTCTCGCGCTGGGTGCTGTTGAAAATAGTGAAGTGTGCGGCAGAAAAGTTCATTGCCTGCTTGGCGACTTCTATTCGAGCTAACCTTTTCGCCTGAGTCATACCTGATCTCTACTAAATGGCCAGTTTAACCCAGGTGTGGGTCTGGCGCGAATCCATCGCCAGTGGTGTCAGGAAGCAGATTCTGACAGACTCTGTCGGGAGAAACCAATCGAGGATAGAGAATATGACTTTGAGCAGATTAAGCAGGTCAATCGACGGTAAGGTCGCTATAGTCACTGGCGCTGCCAGTGGCATGGGAAGAGCAACAGCACATCTGTTTGGCGATGAGGGTGCTAGCGTTGCCTTGTTGGATATTGATTCAGAGAAACTGGATAGCGTAGTCAGCGAAATGCATGAGGCTGGCTATAACGCTCGAGGCTGGTTATTGGACTTGTCCGACCGGGGCGCTATTCAAGGTGTAGTGGATGAAATAGCGGAACACTTTGGCGGCATTGATATATTGATTAATAATGCGGGTATTTCGATCCCGGTGGCTGTGGATAGTGAAGATTACGGTGCAGCCTGGGATAAGGTTGTCGCCGTGTTGTTAACAGCCCAGATTATGATGATTCGGGCAGCATTACCGCACCTGAGGGCGGCTGAATGTGGGCGAATCGTTAATATTGCCTCGACAGAAGGATTAGGCGCTACTCGTTATGGCAGCCCTTATACCGCAGCTAAAACCGGTGTGCTTGGTTTGACTCGTTCACTGGCTGTTGAGTTTGGCAGGGAAGCAATAACTGTCAACTGTATCTGTCCAGGGCCGATTAATACCGGCATGACTGCCGGCATTCCCGAAGAGAATAAAGTTGTTTTTGCTAAGAGAAGGACTGCTTTAGGTCGCTACGCGGAACCCGAAGAGGTGGCTCATGCCACATTAAGCCTGGTGCTACCGGCTATGCAGTATGTGACTGGCGTTACCTTGCCGGTTGATGGCGGTCTGACTATCAAGAACGCCTAATAATCATTTTCGAGATAACCGGTTGGCCGTTGGTTTCCGGAAGGTTGACCATTATGTTGAGCCATTAACGGTTCGCAGGCTGGCTGGCAGATGCCTGCCGACCGGGGCACGTTGACTGAGCAGCGTCTGTTTTGAGGCGGGCGGATAGGCTCAGGAGCCAAGTAGTTCTTGCGGTATATCAATGACCTTGGCCCTGAGATATTCGCCAAAAGACTTGGCCTGTCCATCAATGCGATTATTAGAAGAAACGCCATCTTTTAATATACCCTTGATGTAGAAGTTCAGCGAACGCATGTTGGCTAACTCGTAGCGAAGCACCTGGTATTGGCTTACATCAGGGCACAATTCCTTAAACCGGTCGACTGTCAGGAAACTGTGCAGGAATGAATAAGCCTCGTCGGTTTTAGCCCAGACACCGCAGTTAGCGCAGCCGCCTTTGTCCCCGGATCTGGCGCCGAATAAAGTGCCCAGTGGTGCCTTTACGGTCGGTCCTGAAGGAGCTGGGGCAATTTCGACGGGAACTTCCTGGTAGTATTTTTCTTCCAGGCCCAGGCGTTGGGTTGGCAGCACTTCTGTCGTTTTCCCGTCCAGATGTAAAAATTCAGTTACTTTCTGGCTATCGAGCAATGCCGGCCAGTACACAATTGTTTCATTGCCGCCACCCATACTGTTACCGCGAGAGGTATTACCTGGAATCGTTGCCAGGCTCAATTCGGTTATTTTGGCACTAAACAGACGGTTAACTTTTTTAGGGTCCGATGAGGTGCAGGTAATTCTCAAGGCTGCATGCGCTTCTTCGTTAGTTTCGGGATTTTCCTTATCACTCCTGATTAGTTGAATCTCAACCTCGTCGAACTGCGCCTGACCGCCGAGATTGTAAAAGATCTGGTCGATGTAAAGTTCGGCTTTCCTTTCAATATTGAGTCCGGTGAGAAGGACTTCAATGCCACTTTTGTACTTACCCTTTGTGTTAATACAGACCTTGTGCGTGCTCGGCGGGCTGCTTCCTCGACAGCCGCTCACTCTAACCTGGTGATCTGCCAACTGCTCAAGTTTCAAAGTGTCAAAATGCGCAATCACGTCCGGGTTGTAATAGGCGGGCGTTGAGATTTCGTAAAGTAACTGGGCAGTTATGGTGCCTACCGAGATTAAACCGCCGGTATTTTTATGTTTACTGATAACAAAACTGCCATCAGCAGCAATCTCAGCGATGGGGTAGCCGACATTGCGAAAACTGGGAACTTCCTCGATGAAGGAATAGTTACCACCGGTGCACTGGGCTCCGCACTCAATGATGTGACCTGCGGCCAGGGCACCGGCGAGGGCATCATAGTCGTTTCTTTGCCAGTTGAATTTCCAGGCAGCCGGTCCGATGACAACCGCTGCATCTGTCACTCGAGGGCAGACCACGATATCGGCGCCCTGGTCCAGAGCTTCTTTTATGGCCCAGCAGCCAAAATAGGTGTTTGCTGTCACGACTTCGTTTTCACACTCGCTCATGGGGATGTCGCGATCAATGTTACGTAGTTCTTCGCCTGCGGCCTTTAGTGACTCCAGGTGTGGCATGAGATCGTCGCCATCAATATAGGCAACCTTTGCCTGCAGTCCTTTTGCCGCAATTATTTTCTCGATTTCTGAGGCCATGCCGGACGGGTTGAGGCCACCCGCATTACTGACAATTTTAATACCATTTTCTATACAGAAGCTCACCACATCATCCAGTTGTTTTAAAAAGGTGCCCACGTAACCTAGATGGCTGCCACGGCTTTGCTGCTGATCATAGAGGATTTTCATGGTAAGTTCGGCAAGGTAGTCTCCCGTGAGTACATCAATGGGGCCGCCTTCAACCATTTCACGAGCTGCCGCGAGACGGTCGCCATAGTAGCCACTGCAATTACCTATTCTGATCGTTTCACTCATTTGTGTGCTCCTAGCTAGCTTTAATCCTCGACCCAATTGGGTTTTCTTTTTTCCCGGAAGGCTGCTATGCCTTCGGCACCCTCTTCAGAGCGGAACAAGGCCCCGCTCCATTCCGCAGTCTTTATGAAGGCTTCTTCTGTGGTTAGTGTGGGTACTTGTCGAACCAGTTTTTTACATTCTTGTACGGCATGAGGGCCTCCCATGTTAATCATGGCTACTTCTTCTTCTACAGCCATCTCCAGTTCAGCTGCTGCTACAGCCCGGTGAGCAAATCCCATTTGTACAGCCTGGCTACCCGTGAATCGTTCACCGGTTAAGAACAGTTTCATGCCATGGTGAGTTCCTAATTTGGGCAGGCAGACAACGGAAATAACGGCCGGAATGACGCCTATCCTTACTTCGCTGAAGCTGAATTGGACGTCGTCTACGGCGATGACAATATCAGCCGCGCCGACTAACCCTAAGCCACCGGCAAAAGCGGCGCCATTAACGGCAGCAATAACCGGTTTTGGGCTTTGCAGTATACTGTTGAGCACCTCTGCATAGGGAACAGATCGAGTACCGCTGATAGTCGCCCCTGGCGGGCTCTTCAGGTCGGCACCTGCACAGAACGCGGGGCCAGTACCCGTGATAACGATGCTGCGAACCTGATCATCTGCATTGGCGGCCTTGATGTGATCGTACAGTTCTGTGACTAAGATCGCGGATAAGGCGTTACGGTTCTCAGGTCTATTGAGCCTGATCCAGCCGGCCCCATTTCTAATTTCAAAGACGGTCGCTTTGCTTTCAGGCATGGTTATGCTTCCTCTGCTAGTTCAATTAAAAGTGCGCTGTTCGCAACCTGGTCGCCTTCAGATACATTAACTGAAGTTACCGTGCCGTCTCGTGGTGCAGAAATCTGATGCTCCATTTTCATGGCTTCCAGGACTAATAACACCTGGCCTTTGGAAACTTGATCGCCGTCACCAACGTTGATAGCCAGCACTTTGCCTGGCATGGGTGCGGTTAAACCACCAGATAATTCGGTAAGGTTTTGGCGTGGGAATCTCGGCATTTCGGTCAGTTCGATATCACCCTCGGGGCCATGAACTAACCATTGATCCTGGTACTGATCTATCCTGAAGGACATTCGGATGCTATTTATTTCACAGTCAACCAGGCCGTTTCCTGCTGCTAGAATTCGGGTCGCGTAGACCTGGTCCTGGCAGCGGACCTCCAGACCACCGTGTCTGGGGGTGCGATATTCCAGCAGCAGGGTATTTTCTGCATGCCTGAATGACACACGATTTGGCGGGAGATGGGAATTGCGCCATCCCCTGGGTATGGATTTGAGTACCTTAGCTGCGGAGTGACGCTGTGCCCTGGCTTCAATTATTGAAGCGATGGCAGCGAAAACCAGCTGATCCATACTGGTTACAGAGGTTCTGGGGGGATTGACCCGATCAATGAAGTCAGTCGTGGTATCCCCGGCCAGGAATTCAGCTGTCCTAAGGGTTGCAACCAAAAATGCCCTGTTAGTCACCAGGCCTTGCAGGCGGGTCGTTTCCAGCGCTCTTGAGAGTCTTTTGATGGCCTCTTGTCGGGTGGCTGCATGGACGATGACTTTGGCAATCATCGGATCGAACTGAGTGCTGATAGTGCTTCCTGATTCGATTCCAGAGTCGTACCTGGCATGGCCCGATTCGGATGGCTGCCAGGCTACAACGGTCCCTGGTGAGGGTAGGAAATTCTTCTCTGGGTTTTCTGCATAGAGCCTGGCTTCTATTGCATGGCCGTTGATGTGAAGGTCCGATTGAACAAAGGTCAGGCTGGCTCCTTCAGCTATGCGGATCTGTTCTCTAACGAGATCAAGGCCAGTGATTTCCTCAGTAACGGGATGTTCAACCTGTAGTCGCGTATTGACCTCAAGAAACCAGAACTCGTCGCCGTCGAGCAAAAATTCGACTGTGCCTGTCGAGTAATAGCCTATCGATCTGGCCGCTGAAACAGCGGCAGCACCCATTGCCTGTCTTAGTTCAGGCGTCATGGCGGGAGAGGGGGCTTCTTCTATGATCTTCTGGTGACGTCGCTGAATAGAACATTCCCGCTCAAAACAATGCACAATGTTGCCATGCTGATCCCCCAGAATTTGAATTTCGACGTGTCTGGAGGCGGTCAGCCAGCGTTCCAGGAACACAGTATCGTTGCCGAACGCAGCGCCTGCTTCACGTTTTGCTGACGCTACAGCATCGGCTAGTTGGTCAGCAGAGGCCACCACTCGCATGCCTCGTCCGCCGCCGCCTGCTGTTGCCTTAACGAGTACTGGATAGCCAATTTCCTCAGCCGCCGCGCCGATATCACCATCTGCTGAAAGCTCCATGGCCGGTAGTGTCGGTACACCAGCATCGATCATTATTTTTTTTGCGGATAATTTATCTCCCATCTTGTCTATGGCTTCGACGGAAGGGCCAATAAAAGTAATGCCATGGTCTTCAATGATTTTGGCGAATTCGGTGTTCTCTGACAGGAAACCATAGCCGGGATGCAAGGCGTCCGCACCACTGGTTTTGCATGCGGCCAGTACCTGTTCAGTATCCAGATAAGTCTCTCCTGGAGATTCGCCCTTTAGAGCGATGGCCATATCGGCCTCGTGAACGAAAGGCGCGTTGATATCACTTTCGGCATAAATGGCAACGGTAGCAATGCCCATGCGCCTAGCTGTACGGATAATACGCCGTGCTATTTCGCCTCTATTTGCAATGAGGATTTTTTGAATGAGCTTTACATTCTCCATGTGCCGAACTCCTTAGTCCCTTCGACTTGATTGTTGTGACAGGCAGAGAGCGTGATAGCAATAATAATTCTCGTATCCCTGGGATCGATCATGCCGTCATCTGATACTCGAGAGGTGGCAAATAGGCCCTTGGAGCGCTCCTCTGCCCAATACTCGGCTGTTTCCGCGCGCTTGGCATCTGCCTCTTCATCGAATTCGATTCCTCTCCTTTGCGATGCTGCCCGTTGTACTATGGACATGACGCCGGCCATCTGTTTTGGCCCCATAACAGCAATCTTTGCAGTCGGCCAGGTAAAGGTGAAGCGTGTACCGAAGGCTCTTCCGCTCATGCCGTAATTTCCGGCGCCGTAAGAAGCACCGACGATGATGCTGATGTGCGGCACGGTTGAATTCGCCACCGCATTGATCATTTTTGAACCATTCTTGGTGATGCCGCCCTGTTCAAAGTCAGTCCCCACGATATAGCCTGTAATATTGTGAAGAAAAACAAGTGGCACATGGATCTGGTTACATAACTGGATGAATTGTGCTGCCTTTTCTGCTGATTCCGAAAAAAGAGCGCCGTTGTTACCGAGGATGCCCACTGGAAAACCATGAATCTGGCTCCAGCCGCAGACTAAGGAGGGGCCATAAAGCGGTTTGAATTCTTCAAATTGTGATCCATCGGTAATTCGGTTGATGACCTCCCTGATATCAAAAGGGGTTTTCAGGTCTTTAGAAACAAGCCCGAGTAAATCCTCGTCATCAAAAATCGGTTCGGAAAATCCGCTATTGGGTTCTGGTCCTTTTTTGCGCCAGTTCAAATGCGAAATGACTTCTCGACAGATACGAATTCCATCCATTTCATCTTCTGCCAGGTAATCGCCTAGACCTGAAATCGTGGTGTGCATGTCGGCGCCACCGAGACTTTCTTCATCTGCATCCTCACCGGTTGCCATCTTAACCAGAGGGGGTCCGCCCAAGAATACTTTCGATTGTTTTTTAATGAAAATATTGTAATCGCTCATTCCGGGCTGATAGGCGCCGCCAGCTGTTGAAGCACCGAAGACCACTGAGATTGTCGGTATTCGGAGTTTAGATAGTTCGGTTATTTCGTAGAATAACCGGCCTGATTCTCCGAAGTGACCGGTTTCACGCATAATGGCAGCTTCTGGATCGCCGCCACCTTCGCCGCGCAGGTCAGCGCCGGCTGATTCTACCAGCTGGATATAGGGCAGACGATTTTCCCGGGCAATTTCCAGGCCACGCATGAGTTTCTTTGAATTAAAAGGATTAAACGCACCGGCTCGTACGGATGGGTCGTGGCCCAGTATGAGACATTCAATTCCTGCGACGACACCGATACCGACAATGAAACCTGAGCCAACGTTAAAATTGGACCTCCAGGCTGCCAGCGGGCTGATCTCAAGGAAGGGTGAGTCCGGGTCAAGCACCATGGCGATGCGCTCCCGCACCGGCATCTTGTTTCTGGAACGAAGCCGTGTCATGGCTTCTTCACCGCCGCCTGCTTCAACTTCCGCGTGTAAATCTTCCAGTTGCGCAAGCATTGCCAGCATGTCCTGCTTATTCTGCTGAAAGGTGTCTGCGCGTTGATTGACCTTGGATTCTAGGATCGACATTGGCTATGCCCCTTATAATTTCTATTTCTTAAAGGATAGAGGCTACCAAAAAAACAGGCAGATGAGCAGACACTGTAGATAACTATTTTCTCCATTGATACTGGTTATAAAGACAGCCTTGCTGATGTGAAATCACTAGATCCCTATCGGCGGATGTGGCTTATACCTGTTTTCGGCTGATCAGCCGAGGATGGTATGCTTAGCCCAGATTCCTGGAATGTGCCTGTTAAACGAAATGGGTGGCAACGGTTGGCTTGAATTCCTGTTTCAGTGTAGGCCAGTAAGCGGTTTTTTTGTCGGAGGTTTGATTATGGCTCGTTGGAAAAATTGGTCGGGACGCCATGAGGCACTGCCGGAGGCGCTGCACTTCGTTCGTAGTAAGGAAGATGCCATGGCGCTGGTGGATAAAGCCCGAGACGAGGGCAGGGGTATCAGAGTCGCGGGTTCAGGACATAGCCACTCACCCCTGGTGGTAAGTGCTGACTGGATTGTTGATATCTCTGGTTTGGCTGGGATTATCGAGATAGATCATCCAGAAAAGACCGCCTGGATCTATGCGGGAACACCGATATACAGTTTAGGACGGTCTCTGCATGACGCAGGACTTGCTCTTCATAATCAAGGTGATATAGATCGCCAGACCGTTGCCGGTGCCTGTGCCACGGGTACTCACGGCACAGGTCGTAACCTTAAGAATCTGTCCTCTGCAGTGAGGGCAGTTGAGGTGATTACAGGCAGTGGTCAGCTGGTTCGTTGTTCGGCTGAAAGTCAGCCCGAATTGTTTTCTGTGGCTAGGTTGGGATTAGGGGGAGCCGGTATTATTACCCAACTGCAACTGCAGTTACGAGATAGTTATCAGTTGCAGGAGAACGGTCAGGACATGGTCTTTGCTGAACTGTTCGAGCAGATTCCAGAATTGGCTGAGCGCCATGACAGATTTGAATTCTTCTGGCACCCACAGACCGATCAGGCCACCGTAAAGCGCATTGACGAAACCACCGGATTGCCCGAGTACCCAGTGTCAGTTGAAGGTCAGCGCCGTGCCTGGAATTACGAAGTCCTGCCCAGTCATCGCCCTCATTTACACACAGAAATGGAATACAGCATACCGGAGGACCTAGGTCCGGCTTGTTTTGCTGAATTGCGCGAGATGATTCAGGCGGATTTCAAACAGGTGCGCTGGCCGGTTGAATATAGAACGCTGGCTCAGGACAATATCTGGTTATCTACAGCCTTCCAGCGACAGACAGTGACAATTTCCATACACGAAGATGTACGGCTGGATGAGTCAGCTTATTTTGCTGCCAGCGAACGTATTTTCCGCCGATACCAGGGACGCCCGCATTGGGGCAAGGTTAATTATCTGAAAGCAGTGGATTTCAAATCGAGTTATTCGCACTGGCAGGATTGGTGGCGGATAAGAGATCAGTTTGATCCGGACGATGTATTTATCAATGACTACCTGGGGTCGATTAGGTCCTGACGTAATTGCCTGGCCTCGTTGGGTTGTTTACCTGACACTGTGCAGGCAAGACGTCATCGTGGTCCACCGTACCCACCGCTTTGATCGACCCGGGCCAGGCCGGATGGTTCTCTATAACGCTAGGCATGCCTGGTTTTATAAGCACATCTCTATTTGGGTTGTCGTGTCTAAGCCAACCACCTGGTCAGACTCTGCTGGGGCTGGCGATATCTCAAATAACGCTAATGTTCGAGTTGGTCGTTGTCAGCCTCTAATTTGTTTTTTTAATTTTTTTTCCCCGCCATGCCTGCAGACGTTGACGAGCGGAATTGTCTGCTTGCGCCTGGGTTTTTCCCTTGTTGGCAGTCAACTCGATAACATAACCATTCGGGTCTCGAAAATAAATGGAATCGTAGGCGCCGTGATCGGAAATTCCTCTGGTATCGATTGCCTCGTTTGTACCTCGTTTGAACATGGTCAGCAAATGCGCATGGGATACTTCAAGGGCGATATGTAGATCAAAATCATTCTGATTCTTGAAATCAAATGGTTGCCCCGGGTCTTCAAAAAAGGCGATACAGCTATCATCAGCCATCGCAAAAAAAGAATGTAGCACCGATGTTGAACGCCCGGTCGCTGTCAGGTTTATCTCAAAAGCATCGACCAGACTGAGGCCGAGGAAATCTTCATAAAATTGGCGAGTTTCCTCCGAATCGCGACATCGATAGGCAGCGTGGTGTAGTTTTCGGATGGCACTTTTCATGAGTTGGATTGACGTGCTTTTTTGAAGTCGGGGCTTCTTTTCTCAATAAAAGCATTAATGGCTTCATGGTGTTCCGGGCTTTTGTAGCACTGTGCCAGTGCAGCGCCTTCCCGCTGTTGAACTTTTTTAATATCAGGTTCGGCCATATTGGCGGTCACCAGCTCCTTTACCATTCGCAGGGCTGATTGTGGGTTTTCACCCATTGCCCGGGCCAGAGTTCGAGCAGTTTCCAGCAGGGTTTCGTGATCCTCGACCAAACGGTCAATCAACCGATATTCAAGGGCCTGCTCGGCGCTGATAGTGGCCCCAGTGAGCATTAACTCATTGCCTCTGCCAAAGCCGGTCCTGGCTATAAGGTAATAGGAACTGGCCAGTTCCGGGACCAAGCCCATTTTTATGAAACGCACACTGAACTGGGCGGAAGGCGATGCAATGATCATGTCACAGGGCAGTATCTGGGTCAGGCCTATGCCGATCGCAGCACCATTTACTGCAGCGACAATGGGTTTTGATCGCCTGACCAGTCCCACCCAGTCACGAGGTGCGTCGCTCTTAGCGGGTTTTGCGCCATCATCCGCTGTTGCCTGTGCCTGAAACAGATCTTTAATGTCCGCACCTGCACAGAAACCGCGGCCTGCACCGGTCAATACGATAGCGGTAATCGCACCGTTTTCGTTGGCGTCCTGCAGGGCTTCGTGCAGTTCAGCGCCCATCTCGTAGGTCCATGCATTTAAACGCTGTGGACGGTTCAAAGTGACTGTCATAACACCATCTTCAACATCTGTCAGGATTGTGTTGTATTGCATTGCGGTACTCCTTTGGCATAGTCGGATCTGGTGCAGTTGAGACCAGAGTCTACATTTACCATAGTATGTAGCGAAATTCGATAGGCTCGCCTGTGCTAGATATCTAGTTGGCAACCGCTTTACCTGTGATTAATGACCATAAGCGTTGCAGGGTTTTGGTGTTGCCTTGTCGATTAGTGACAAATTCCACGTGCTGATCAGGGTTTTCGCGATCAACCCGGATATGCCACAGGGGATTAATTTCATTGGGCAGCATTGAGTAGCGGACATCGATAATTCTATCGGCATGGGCTGGTTGCCAGGCCAGATAGTCGTTGGAGAACCTGCGAAAGCGTTCGATATCGATGGTTTGTTGCTGATTGCTTCGAAGGCTTGGGAAATGGCGCTGTACATTGACTTTTGCCGCCTTCGATCCGGGGTATACTTCTTCGGTGAGGCCGGCCCGGACCGCATCCACATAAAAATACCCCTGCCACTCATAGACTGTTTTCCAGACCAGCAGATTTGCAAATCCCGGTTTGCTTTCAAGTCGAACAGGGTGATGGTGTCGGTCCAACGCTAGTTGTTCACCGATGTTATTGGCTCGATGATGCTGCAATATGCCGAAGCTCAGGTAGATTGCCATCCAGATCAGGGCGGCGCGAAGCCAGCGGGGATTTTTCTGCCTGTAGGCTATCCAGGTTAATACGCACAAAGGTAAGGTGAACAGCGGATCGACAATTGAAATAATGTTCCAGGCGACACGTTCGCTGCTGAATGGCCAGAATAGCTGGGTACCGTAGGTTGTACAGGCATCCAGCAGGCCATGGCTTGCAAAACCGAGTAAGCAGCATAGGTACAACCGGGTGCGGCTAATGCGGGGATCTGTGAACATCGCTATTAGTACGGTACAGATAGCAGCACCAAAAGGAATAAAAGCCAGAGAGTGAGTAAACTGGCGGTGATATTCGAGAAACAGCAAGGGATCAGCTGATGACGATATCAAGACATCAATATCAGCACTCATTCCAGCAAAGGCACCACTGAGCAAGGCTATTTTGGTGTGTTTCTGCGGTTGACTCGCGCCGCCTATAACCGCGCCCACCACCCCTTGAGAAATTGGATCCATGTGATACCTTGATTATTATATGAGACCATGCAAAGTGCTAGATACCTTATCAGGATCTCAGAAGGGAGCGCGAGTGTTACAGGTTTACATTGATTTTAAAAGTCCTTATGCCTTCGTAGCACTGAGACCTTGCTGGCAATTGGAAGAACAATACGGTATTGCCATCGAATGGCTGCCTTTAACGTTGAATATTGCCAGCTATCTGGGCACGGCCAAGTTAGATGCCAAGGGGAAAGTGGCAGCCAGCAATCGGTCACCACGACAATGGCAGGCAGTGCGTTATGCTTATATGGACGCCAGGCGTTATGCAGCTTCTCAGGGGCTGGTTCTCAGAGGTACCGAGAAGATTTGGGATTCCTCTATTGCCGCTATTGGGCTGTTATGGGCCAGCGATAAGGCGGCTGGCAGGAAGGCGCTGAGGAAGTATATGACCCTGGTATTTGATCAATTCTGGAAGCGGGAACTGGATATTGAAAACCCAGCGGTAGTGGAAAGTGTTTTAAGAGAAGCTGATGTGCCAGTTCTCGGATTTTTTGATTATTTGAATCGCGTGGGACGGCGTCGTCATGATCGATTGCAGCAGGATATATTAGATGCTGGATGTTTCGGCGTGCCGACTTTCTGCATCAATGGTGAAACCTATTTTGGCCGGGAAAATCTTCCCATGGTTCGCTGGCACTTGGAAGGAGAGCCTGGCAGGATGCCACACAGAGCCTACGATACGGTATTGTCATGAATGAGTGGTTGATAGCTGAGGATGAGTTTGCCCTGTTCCTTGATCTAACCAGAATCGATAGTTTTGTGATGATATCAGCGACCCGGGAAATGATGGCAGAACGGTCTACCTCGCTTAGACTGTTACCTTTGAATCATCAATTAGGCAATGTGGCTGAAGACGTGAAGAGCCTGGATCAGGACATGGCGAGTTTTAAGGCAAGACGTGCTCGAGCCAGATCATTGAACCTGAGCAAGGAACGACAAAGAGACTATGCTCGATTGGGCCTGACTATGGATAATCCTGAATTGCCTCGCGATGCAGGAACTGCCCATCTAGGACTGCTTTGGCTGGATCAGTGCCATTGCCAGTTGCCTTTGATATGGTCCTACCTAGACGCTTATCTGCAATTGGCTCTGGAATTCAGGGAATCACCCGTGCCCGATGCAGAAATCGAGGCGATCCTGGCGCGCCTGGGGCATAAAGTGGAAGGTCCACTGGCGCCGTGCTTAGCTGATGTGACCGGACGACTGGATAAGGAAATTGAAGCAAAAGGTGTATTTTCAGCACCGGCATTCTATTTCAGGGGAGATAGGTTCATCGGTCAGCAACATCTGCCTTATCTGGCCTGGAAACTTTCCGGTTCCAGAGGTGTTGCACCCGTGTGACTTAGACGGTACCTTCGTGAAGGCTGTGGTTGCTGATTTTGTTGTGCCAGCGCGGTGACTGTCAGTCATTCTCATGCAAGGCATGTGGGAGAGTACAGATCAATTGAAGAGTCACTTAGAAGGGGTGCTATGAGCCGGCAAGGCCAGTTGCAGGAATGGGTCAACGAAGTGATACGGGCCGGCAAGGCGAACGCATTAATGCCGTGTTATTCGCAGGTGCTGGAATCCGCTAGTTTAACCGAAGCCTACTGGGTTCTCGACGAAACTGTCAGGCGAAGCGGTCAGGCCATCGTTGGCTTCAAGGGGGCTTTGACCCAGGCGGCTGCTCAAAAGTCTTTCGAGGCTTCAGAACCAGCCTGTGGTGTGCTGCTGGAATCGATGTTTCAACCCCAGGGCGTTCCAGTTAACCGTGCTTGTTTCAATCGAGGCGCCATAGAAACTGAACTTGGTTTCATTGTTGGCGAGCATGTCCAGCACCGTGTCGATGAGTTTGATATAGTCAGTCTGATATCTGAGATGGTTCCCATGATCGAACTGGTGGACGTGGGTTTTGCCCACCAGCCCATGGGTCTAGTTGATCTTGTGGCCAACAACGTTGCGGCCAGACTGTTTCTTGTTGGCCAGGGCGCACCTGTGAGTAACCCGGATGACATCCGGATTGAATTATTCAGAGAGGGTACCCTGTTACATTCGGCCAGTGCTGGCGAAGTGCAGGAAGGGCAGTTGCAGGCGGCTGCCTGGTTAGTCAATCAGGCGTTGTCCCGCGGTTACAGTATTGACAAGGGGCAGGTGCTGATGACGGGCTCAGCCGGCAAAATACAACCGCTGCAAAGCGGACATTATGAGGCGCTCTACAGCGGCATGCAGACAGTTCACTTTGAGATCTTCGATGACGTCGAGCGGTAAGCGGACATAAAACGCCTAACCAATTAATAACCAATTAATAATCGAGTAATAATCAAGTATTAATCAAGTAATAATCAAGTAAAAGAAGAGGATTGGTAATGGACTTTGATATACCCAAAGAAATTCAAGAATATCTCGTGGTATTGGACGAATTCATAGAGGCTGAGATAAAACCGCTGGAGAACAAGAATGACAATATCCGGTTTTTTGACCATCGTCGCGAAGATGCTAGAACCGACTGGGAAAGAGGCGGTCTGCCTAACGAGGAATGGGAGGCATTATTGTATGAGGCCCGGCAGTTAGCTGATGCAGCAGGTCACTATCGTTACCCCATTCCTAAGGAGTATGGCGGTCAGGAGGGCACCAATCTTGGTATGGCTATTATCCGTGAGCACTTTGCCGCCAAGGGTCTGGGCTTGCATAATGATCTGCAGAATGAACACTCCATTGTTGCCAATAATGTCGGTTTATTATTGATGCTGTCCTATGGAACAGACGCACAGAAAGAAGAATGGATCCCTCTGTTACTTGCCGGAAAGCGTGGCTTTGCCTTTGGTATTACCGAACCGGATCATGGCTCTGATGCGACCCACATGGAAACCACAGCGGTAAAAGACGGTGATGGCTGGCGGATAAACGGTGGTAAAACCTGGAATACAGGTATTCATAAAGCTCAATACGATATGATCCTGGCTCGCACCAGTGGTAAGGCAGGCGATGGAGAGGGCATAACCGCTTTCCTCACGCCGACTAATGCTGATGGATTCAAGGTTGAAGAAATGCTCTGGACCTTCAATATGCCAACAGATCATGGTCGAGTGTCACTTGACAATGTTTATGTCGATGAAGGCGCTATTTTTGGTGGAGAGGGCAGGGGTCTAGGCGTGGTGCAGCACTTCTTTAATGAAAACAGGATTCGGCAAGCAGCATCGAGCCTGGGGGCTGCTCAGTTCTGTATCAGTGAATCGATTCAGTATGCCATGCAGAGGAAACCTTTTGGCAAACCGCTGTCGACGAATCAAGCCATTCAGTTTCCCCTGGCAGAATTGCAGACTCGCTGTGAGATGTTACGCGCGCTAATCCATAAAACGGCCTGGCAGATGGATACTTATGGGAATTTCATGGTTTCCGACAAGGTGTCAATGTGTAATTACCAGGCTAATCGGCTTTGTTGTGACGCGGCGGATCAGGCGATGCAGGTACACGGAGGACTGGGATATTCAAGGCACAAACCGTTTGAACATATTTACCGTCATCATCGCAGGTATCGGATTACTGAAGGGGCAGAAGAGATTCAAATTCGCCGTATTGCTGGATACTTATTTGGTTATATGAAACAACAGGCACCCAAGGGTGTGAAGCTCGACTGATATGCCCAGTTTTGAGAACAAGCTCAGTGAAGTTGTAACCCGGCATATACCCGGTTGTACTGAATTGATTGCTGTAGAACGACTTTCCGGCGGAGCAAGCCAGGAAACCTACCGGCTAACCCTTGCTATCGATGGTCAGGAAGTACTGATGGCCATGCGCCGCTCGCCCGGCGGAGAGTTTGTTGAACCAGTTGCTGCCCGTCCTGGTTTGGATGTGGAGGCCATGTTGATGCGTGCGGCCAAAGCTGAAGGTGTGCCGGAACCAGAGGTTTACTACCTGCTCAGCCGCGAAGATGATCTGGGCGATGGTTTTATAATGCAGTGGCTTGAGGGAGAAGCCCTGGGTGCCAGAATCGTTCGATCGCCTGATTATAAAGCGGTGCGACCCGGTCTTGCCAGAGAATGTGGACGTATTCTTGCTCGTATTCACCAGATTGATCTCGACCGGACAGCACTCCAGGAAAGATTGACAATCATACCACCAGAAGCCTTTTTGGATCAGATGCTGGAGCGATATTACCTTCTGGATACGCCCCAGCCCATGATAGATTACACAGCCCGCTGGTTAAGGGACCATCTACCCAGTGAGTTCAGGCTGACGCTGGTCCACAATGATTTCAGGAACGGCAATTTTTTGATCGATAAGCAGGGTATTGTCGCAATTCTCGACTGGGAGGTTGCCCATATTGGCGACCCCATGCGGGATCTGGGCTGGATGTGCACCAATTCGTGGCGCTTTGGCGGGGATCAACCGGTAGGCGGTTTCGGTGAGTATCAGGATCTGTTCGCCGGTTATGAAGAAGTTAGTGGCCAGGTTGTTGATCCGGAGCATGTCAAATTCTGGGAGGTGTTTGGTTCTTTCTGGTGGTCCATCGGCTGTCTGGGAATGGCAGAGCATTATCGTACTGGCCCGGATCAATCAGTCGAGAGGCCAGCTATTGGCAGGCGAAGTTCCGAGTGCCTGGTGGATTGTATTAACCTGATTATACCGGGAAAGGTTGAACTGGTAGAAGACCCTGGCAATATCGATGAGGACATGCCGCGAGTCGATGAACTGGTGCTCAGTGTCAGGGATTTTTTGCGCCAGGAGGTGATGAGCCAGTTGCAAGGAAGAAATCAGTTTTTAGCGAGAGTCGCCGGCAATTCGCTGGATATCGCACTCAGGGATATGGCCACCGGTACAGAACATCGCCGACGGGAACACGATCGCTTAAAAGAATACTTTAAATCCCAGGATCCTCTGACGGTGTTGCGCCGTCGACTGGTGAAAGCGCTTCGTAATGGCGAGATCTCAATTAATGATGAGCGTATAAAAGAACATCTCAGGCAAACTGTGGTTAATCAGATTGCCATTGATCAGCCAAAATATTCCGGCTTTTTGAGAGCTATTAATGGTTAATGACCGCTAGCTAAGAGCAGGTTGAATGGATCTGTTCAACTGAGCCGGGAGGCTTTATGGGCGCATGCTGCTGACCGAATTGTGTCACCACAGGAAAAAAACTGGCAATTTACAATAGGAGAAAGTTATGGGTTTGTTCTCTTTAGAAGGGAAAACAGTAGCCATTACAGGCGCATCTTCTGGGTTTGGGCATCATTTTGCGGGCGTATTGGCGTCTGCAGGCGCCCAGGTAGTACTCGGCGCCCGACGCACCGAAAAAATACAGGAACGGGTCGAAGAGCTTCGGGAGCAGGGGGCAGATGTGTGTGGTTTTAGCCTGGATGTCACGCAGGTTGATAGTGCCCGGCAGTTTCTGGAGTTGGCCCAGCAGGCGTATGGTCAGGTTGATATCCTTATTAATAATGCCGGTGTGGAGTCGGGCGCGAAAACATTTTTAATGATCGATGAGGATGATTGGGATCACGTCATGAATACTAACCTAAAGGCTACATGGCAACTCAGTAAGTTATATACCGAGGCAATTGCAGCACGCGGTTGTCAGGGCAATATTATTAATATTGCCTCAATCAGCGCTTATCGAACAATCAAGGGTCAGTTTCCGTATGCTGTTTCAAAAGCCGCTCTGGTCAAGGCGACTGAGATCATGGCGCTGGAAGCTGCTAAGTTCGGCATTCGAGTCAATGCACTTGCACCCGGTTACATACTCACGGATGTATCCAGAGTATTGTTAGAAAGTGAACGATCAACTGAGTTTGTAAAAGGGATCCCAATGCGTCGCTATGGTGAATTCGATGATCTTGATGGACCCTTGTTATTACTCGCCTCGGATGCATCAAAGTACATGACCGGCTCTGTTATTGTGGTTGATGGAGGACATATTTGCTCCGAACTCTGATTTTTGGCTAGAAGATTTGCGAAAAAAATTGTTAGAGTAACGGTTAAAAGAATTGTTAAAAGCATTTACAAACCAATTGTAAATGATAATAATTCGTATTCAGGTTATTTGGATATGTCATGAAGCTAGCCAATTTAAGTCCGGATCTCAGATGCAGAGTCGTTTCTGCGGCGGACGACTATGAGGAACTGCAGAGCAGGTTCTTCGCGCTTGGTTTGTTTCCTGGGGTAGAAATTAAAGTGCTGCGCTGTGCGCCGCTAGGTGATCCCTTGCAGATTCGGGTGGGTTCATCTCTGTTGAGCATTCGAAAACGTGAGGCTCAGTGGATTGAGGTAGAACAGCTTCCTTCATGAGAGAAAGAATTATTGCCCTGGTTGGCAATCCTAATTGTGGAAAGACAACGCTCTTTAATGCCTTAACGGGTGCCCATCAAAAAGTCGGTAACTGGCCAGGCGTCACAGTAGAGAAGAAAACCGGGCTGATCAGTTCGGCGGCTCTGCAAGGTCAACTCATCGATTTGCCTGGTATTTACTCGTTAGAGCAGAGCCATTTGGGTCGCGACGAACAGATAGCACTCGCCTTTTTACGTGCAGAGCCTTGTGACCTGGTCATTAATATTGTTGATTCGGCCAGTCTGGACCGCAGTCTCATTTTGACCCAGCAGCTAATTGAAACAGGTATCCCCGTTGTTTTGGCATTGAATATGCTGGACGTGGCAAATTCGCAAGGCATTGCAATTGATGCCGCTGCCTTATCCAGACGGCTGGGTGTTCCGGTTGTGCCAATGGTGGCATCCCGTCGGCAGGGCATTTCTGAAATGCTGAAGTCTCTGGCTGAGATAAATGCAGTTGCTGGCGAGGTTATAATTCGGGAGGGTTTTCTCCAGGGAAGCAGCGAACAGCAGCTGCAACGTCATATCACCGCGACCGAAATCAGCAGAGAGGTTACGCAGATTTCCCCGGTTCAATACAGCCCAAGCGAGCGATTGGATATGCTGGTGTTGAATCGTTGGCTGGGTATTCCCATATTCCTGGGCGCTATCTACCTGATGTTCACAATAGCCATTAATCTGGGCAGCGTTTTCATCGATTTCTTTGATATTCTTTTTGGTGCTTTGCTGGTTGACCAGACGACTGAATTGATGACCAGTGCAGCATTACCAGGATGGTTGATCGTCATCGTAGCCAACGGACTTGGCGGGGGAATTCAATTAGTAGCGACTTTTATCCCGGTAATAGGCTTTTTATTCCTTTGTCTTTCGATCATGGAAGATTCTGGATACCTGGCGCGGGCAGCATTTGTTGTCGATCGAATGATGATCAGTATTGGCTTGCCTGGAAGCGCTTTTGTGCCCCTGATTGTTGGATTTGGATGTAATGTGCCGTCCGTTATGGCTACTCGAAGTTTAGCAAGAGATAATGACCGGCTGATGACCATAGCGATGGCACCGTTCATGTCCTGTGGTGCCAGGCTGACGGTTTACGCTCTGTTCGCTGCTGCCTTTTTTGAAAATAACGGCCAGAACCTTGTTTTCCTGCTGTATCTGTTAGGCATCGCCATGGCAGTCTTCACCGGTTGGGTTTTTCGTAAACAGATATTTGATGGCAGGATATCGCCTTCCTTTCACGAAATGCCCGCTTACCATATTCCAATATTCAAGAATATTATGCTGACTACCTGGTTTCGCTTGAAGAGCTTTATTTTTCGTGCGGGTAAGACCATTGTCATTGTTGTGGTTTGTCTGAGTTTTTTGAATTCCCTTGGAACTGATCAGAGTTTTGGAAATGAAAACACTGAAAAGTCATTACTATCGGTTATCGGTAAGAGCATTACACCGATATTCAAGCCGATGGGTTTGACCGTTGATAACTGGCCGGCAACCGTTGGCCTGTTCACCGGAATATTTGCTAAAGAAGCGGTAGTGGGTACATTAGACGCACTTTACAGCGGCGCTGAGCGAACTCAGTCTATGAATCTGAGTGATTCCGTTGCCGCTGCATTCCAGTCGATTATTGACAATGCATCTGGCTTAACGACTGCGTTGTCTGACCCGCTCGGATTGAATATTTCTGAAGCTGGAACCTCCGAGTTGATAGCCGTTGAACAGGGCGTAACTAATGCCACCTTGACGCAGATGGCGGCTAAGTTCGGCAGTGAGTTTGCAGCATTTTGTTATCTGGTATTTATTCTCCTGTATGCGCCGTGTGTGGCTGTCTTGGGTACCATTACAAAAGAAGCAGGTTGGCGCTGGATGGTGCTGGTTTTTTCCTGGACCACTGGATTAGGTTATATTTCAGCTACTTGTCTGTACCAGATAGGCACTTTCACAGAGCATAGCTGGTTTTCTGCCACCTGGTTGATCAGTTGTAGCCTGCTAATGATGGCGGCAATTGGTGGGCTCAGGCAAATCGGCAGGCGGGCATTACCTGCACAACTGATTCCAGTTGTGCAGGCCTGAATCTAAACACCTGAATTTGCTCTCTAGTACTGTTAGCAAGCAATGGGTTAGACTCATCGGCTGTTAGGCTCTCGGGGATCAATCTTTGGACATTAGAACAAAGTTATCGCTACTACTAGTGGCGGTTTCTCTAATCAGTATGGCGCTGCTGGGCGCTTTTGCCTACAGAACATCTGCGGGTCTGCTCCAGGAGATATCAGTCAGACAATTAGATGCCCTGGCAGAGGGTAAAAAACGTGATTTATTAAAAGTGCAGCAGCACTGGCGAAAGATTGTCAAACTGCTCAGCCAGCATGTGGTAAGCCAGGGTCGTTTTGCTGAACTCACTAAAGGTGAGGGAACTGACGAATCCCAAGCGTTGTTAAAATTAATCGCTCTTTACTCGGAGGTTAACGGCATTGATGCTGTCAAAATTTTTGATTCTGCGGGCGTGGAACTGGTTGCTGTGGGCAAGCCGAGCCTGGCTAAACTGCATGCAATGCCGGCCACAGACATTGAGTACAGAGGCACTCTGGTAAACGAAGAAAAAGAAGTTCAGGTGGTCTTGGCTGCTCGCATTATTGATCAGGGGAAACTAGGTGGCGGGCTTGAATTGATCTTCGATGCAGAGGATCTGGTCAGTATCGCTGAAAACGTAACGGGACTTGGAACCACCGGTGAGGTTTTGATGTTTGCAGGTGGAGAAGACGGGTCACCTGTGACCTTGCTGAGTCGGCGGCGACACATGGCGCCTATTCAGCAGGGCCAGATAATTCAGTTATCGGAAATATCAGAGGACATTCAAGCGGCCTTGACAAAACAAGCCAAACCACTAACCCACGTCAGAGATGATCGGGGGCAATTGGTGTGGATGGCTAGCCGTTATATTCCTCAGCTTAAATGGGGTCTAGTGGTCAAGGTGGATGCCTCCGAGGAGGAGGTCAGGTCAGATCTCCTGTTGACAGCCTTGGTTGATATTGGATTGTCGGTTTCTGCTTTTGCTATCTTGGGAGGGGCGTTACTGGGACTGTATTTTGCAAGACCGGTTCAGCAACTGGCTGAGGTGGTGCAAAGATTAAAGGCGGGGGACATTGATGTAAGAGCCCTGGTCCAGGGTGATGATGAAATCACCTATCTTGCAGAAAACTTAAATAGTTATCTTGACACCCTCAGTAAAGAGAATAAAAGGCCAGAAGATGCCTGAATTTCTTGATACGTTAAAATTATTTGGTGGTTTTATTTATCTGCTGATGGGTGGGGAGTTGCTGGTTCGTGGTGCCCTGGCTTTTTCAAAGCGAACCAGAATTCCGCCTGTTGTGGTCGGTATGACTGTTGTTGCAATGGGTACTTCTGCCCCGGAAATGATGATTTCAGTCCTGGCTGCACTCTCTGACCATCCGGAGTTGGCTGTGGGTAATGTTATTGGTAGTAATATAGCGAATGTGTTGTTGGTAATGGGCGTGCCGATATTGATTTATCCGATAGTCGCCAACCAACCAGGCTTACGCTGGCAGACCAGCCTGATGGTCCTCGTGACATTATTTTTTATTGTGCTGTGTTACTTTCAGCCAATCAGTTTGTTTGCTGGAATCTTTCTAGTTGCTGTTTTAGTTCTGTTCCTGGTTGCCAGTGCCAGAGGTGTTGCGGTTCTACCCAGCGTAGAGGATGCTGAACAAGAATTTAATAAAGGCATCGGCTTGCCCTCCCATTCGAGCACCATTTTGTTGCTCATTGTTCTGGGCTGCATTGCCCTGCCATTGGGCGCTGACCTGGTAATAAGAGGTGGAATTGGTCTTGCAGCGGCCTGGGGCGTTAAGGAAAGTGTAATTGGCCTCAGTCTTGTCGCGCTGGGCACATCGCTTCCAGAGTTGAGCACGGCGTTAGTCGCTGCATTTCATAAGAGCAGCGATGTCGCCATCGGTAATGTAGTTGGCAGTAATCTGTTCAATATTCTGGCGATCATCGGTGTTACTGCGATTCTGACTGATATTCCCGTTGCCAGTGAGTTTTTGCAGTTTGATATATGGGTGATGCTGGGGGCGAGTGTGACATTGTGGATCGCTGCTCTTGTCAAGGGGTCTTTGGGACGGTTGATGGGTGTTTTTTACCTGGCTTCGTATGTGCTCTATATCTGGTTTTTGTTTTAGCGGATGGTTTTGAAATTTCAGCAGATAGTTTTGAAATCTCAGCAGACAGTTTGAAAAGGATGGGTACAGTGTCTTCAAAATTCAACCAGTCGACGGCCATCGCAATTGTCGTGGCCAACATGATCGGTACCGGTGTATTTACCAGTCTTGGCTTTCAACTCATTGATATTCAGTCGGTGTTTGTCTTGATGATGTTGTGGTTAGTAGGTGGTGTGACCGCTCTGTGTGGTGCGCTGACCTACGCTGAACTCGGTGCTAACCTGCCACGTTCTGGCGGGGAGTACAATTTTCTGGGACGGATCTACCACCCGGCAATGGGATTTGTATCGGGTTGGATTTCAGTCTCGGTTGGTTTTGCTGCACCCATAGCCCTGGCAGCAATGACTTTTGGGGCCTACCTGAGTTCGGTTGTCAGCTGGGTTAACTCGGGCCTGGCAGCGGCACTGCTGATTTTCTGCCTGACCTGTCTGCATTGTTATAGTCGTCGCGCCAGTGGTCAGACGCAACTGGTTTTTACCACGATAAAAGTGCTCTTGATTCTGGCTTTCTGCTTACTGGTGTTTTTCTTTTCGGAGAGCAGGCAACCAATTTCATTGATTCCAGTAAGCGGTGATGCGGCAGTTTTAACCGGTGGTGCGTTCGCGGTGGCATTGATTTACGTGAACTACGCCTATACCGGCTGGAATGCAGCGACCTATATTCTCGATGAGTTAGATGCGCCGCAGAAGAAATTGCCGTTAGTGCTGTTTGCTGGAACGATTGTAGTCATTGTGTTCTACCTGATGCTGAACTATCTGTTTCTGCTGGCTGCCCCCATGGATGCCATGAAGGGCAAGATAGAAGTAGGGCTGATAGCATCTGAATATGCCTTTGGTCAGGAGGCAGGCAGGTTGATGGGATTGATGTTATCGGCTCTGCTGATTTCTACTGTAAGTGCTATGCTCTTGGCAGGCCCACGGGTACTACAGGTAATTGGCCAGGATTTTCGAATCTTTAGATTCCTGTCCGTCACCAACCGGGCAGGCTTACCCATAGCCGCAATTGTCTGCGTTGCACTGTTGGCAGAAATATTAGTGCTGACATCGACTTTCGAGTCAATACTAGTGTTTTCTGGGTTTGTATTAGCGACCAACACCCTGTTCACAGTTGCTGGCGTCTTTGTATTGAGAGCCAAAGGCATGTCCAAGCCGGGTGCCTATCGAACCTTCGGGTACCCTTTTACGCCGCTCATTTTTCTATTGCTAACGCTCTGGACCTTGATTTATATATTGATAAATCGGCCTCAGGAAGGGCTCTCAGGACTGTTGATTATCGCTGTTGGGCTCCTGCTTTACTGGCTTTCCAACAAATTCTCACAGCAAAGCCAGCAGTTGCAAGAGACTCCATAAAATTAGAACCATGTGGGTAAGGCTGAGTTTGACAGCTCTGCCAGGCGGTATTTGTAATGGTAACTATATAAAAGCGCACCGGGTGCCTTAAAACTATTCACGGGCAACGACGATTGAGTTACCCCCGCATGAAGTCATTAAAACTTTAATGCAATATGACCAGATCTTAGAAGCGCGACGCCGTCAGTGTTACATCTGCATTGGCCCAGACCGTATCAAAACGAGCCGCGACTGCGCTTGTTTCCTTACCCTGGGCTGACAAAGCCAGCATCAGGCCATACAATGCCCAGCCGTTGCGAGGGTATCTTTCCAGATTACGCTGATAGACCTGTTCTGCTTGCGCAGCTAGGTTGGCCGCCAGCAGCGCCTTACCCAGTGAAAGCCGGGACGGGTAATACCAAAATGGTGGTTCTGTGTAGGGCAGTTTATCCTGTACCGCCACTGCCGAGCTAAAGTGTGAGACCGCTGATTCTGGATCGTTTCCTGCCAGCGCAATTTCACCTGAAGCAAGGGCTTCGGCGATTTGCAGCAGCATGGAGGCCGGATAGGAGATTGAATCAAGGAATAGGATATCCTGGTCTTCCTTAAAGGTACTTATGGCGGCCTGTTCAGCCCGGGCTTTTTCGATTTCACCCTTGTTGGCGAAGGCAACAGCGCGAGCATAGTGCCAGATGCCATTTGCGTATTCCAACCGTTCTGCCGGCGGGTCTTCTTTTAAGATTTCATCCCAGAGACCAAATTGCACCAGAGATTGTATGGGGATGGTCTTGAAGAATTCAACACCGGGGAATTGATCGATCATCTCAATCTTGACATTGTTTGCCACTTTCTTGCCTGCCTCTATGGCCACTGCACTTCTGCCTTCCATGCTCGAAGATGACCATAGGAAGTGAATATTGTGGGGGTAATAAGCGGCAGGATAAAACCCTTGCGCATTACAAGCGGCTATATATTTTTCGTCGACTGCGGCGGCCAGTTCATTGGCACGTGAAGCATCAGCATAACGACCTATTCGATAATAAATGTGGGAAGGCATATGTACCAGGTGACCGGCACCCGGTACCTGGTTGATCAGCCTGTCGGCAGGTTGTTCTGCCCGTTCAGGTTCTGATGATGATTCCACAGCGTGAATATAGAGGTGCAACGCCATGGGATGGAAAGGGTTTCTTTGAAGGACTGCTTCCAGGGTCACTATGGCTTCCTGAGTGAGTGGTTTTGGGTTGTCAGCATCTATCCAGTAGTCCCAGGGCATGGTGTTCATGATGGCTTCGGCAAACAAAGACGCTGCGTCATCATCTTGAGGGTATTTCAGCGTTAGATTGCGCATTGCAGCGACGTATTGTTGGTCCAATGGGCCTCGCTCAGTGGTCGGGTCACCGTTGTAACGCGTCGCCAGAGCGTCAATGTAGTCTTGTTCCTGCTGCGATGCGGTGTGTTTTAGAGTAAGTGCTTTTTGGATTGCCGCATGAGCCGCGAGACGATCACGATCCGCCATGATCACAGCCCCGTTACTGGTGACATTGATATTCGGGCCCAAGGCGAGGGCTTCACCCCAGAAGCACATGGCACACTGCGGATCCAGAGTCTGCGCTGCCTTAAAAGAACGAGCCGATTCGGCATGATTAAAAGCGAAATCTATGGTCAGACCCTGGTCAAAATAACGTTGCGTATAGGCAACATCACTGGTTATTGGGTGACTATGATCACCCATGCCGTCAAATAGGGGGGCGCCTGCGCGGGTGACTACATCTAATAAGGATTCTTCTTTTGCGCAGCCACTCAGGGTCGGCAGAATTATCGATATGATTGCAATAGTTAACGCTCGCATAACCTGGAACTCCTGAAAAATTAAGGCTTTATGGCGATCTAGTGTAAAGCATTGTCAATACAAAAGCATGACTGCTCAGAGCGTACCTCGCTGTGATGCATCAATCCCGGGGCTGATTGTGTTTATCGGGTTTTCATATAACTAGTCTTTGGGTAACCGCGTTTGAACTTAAAGAAGCGTTTCAGAATTGGCCTGTGAACGCAGTTATGATCCTGATGCTGTTAGATTTGAATTGTTTTCAGCGTGCCCAGAGCCACATCGATGAATCGACTTTTCCTTGTTCAGTGATCCCAGAGAATTTGATCGAGCGCCTGATGCTAAAGGCGTCAACCGTAGGGTTGATGATAGGCCGTTAGGCTAAGGGGGCGCCTGGGTTTAGCCGTTGGTGCTCAGGTGTGAGGCGGAGAATTGTTTTCGGCCTGAGGTGCTATAGAGTATTATGATAGAAGTTGGAACGATCCTGGTGTGGTATTTATCTGGCCAGAAATCACTTGGAGGTGAACATGCGGCAGCCAGTCAGTTACATAGGACAAACGAGAGAACTCTATGAAAGTCTGGGTTACACACCTTACAAATGGTTCGAGGCAGATTCTGACCCGCATTTTGTTAAGCCTGGTAAGCCCTTGTCAGAGAGCAGGTTGGGTTTACTATCTACGGCCGGTGCCTATATTGCGGGTCAGGTCGCATACCACTATAAGGATGACACCAGTATCCGAGTTATACCCAATACGACGCTCGTTGAAGATATCCGTTTTTCGCACGTAACTGAAAATTACCTGGTGGAAGCGCGTCAGGATCCTCGATGTGTATTTCCCATCGAAGCATTGCGAGCGTTATCAAATGAGGGTGTCATCGGTAGCCTGGCAGAAAATTATTTTTCTTGTATGGGCGGGATTTATTCCCAGCGAAGAGTGGCTACTGAGCTGATTCCTGATTTGCAGGCAAGGCTCATGGATGAGCAGATTGATGTGCTGCTGCTGGTGCCGTTGTGACCCGTCTGCCACCAGACCGTGTGTCTGATCGCTCGTCAACTTGAAGCAGCAGGGTTACCGACGCTTATCATGGGTAGTGGCCTGGATATCCTGCAGGCAGGCAATCCCCCCAGAGCAAAATTTCTTAACTACCCGCTTGGCTTTGAAGCGGGTCAACCTTTTGATAAAGACAATCAACTGGCAGTGCTGACTGCGGCAGTCTCTGGTTTTGATGATATGTCGAAGCCGACGATTGAAGAGCTGGATTTTAGCTGGGACAGTGGTTGGCAGATGATCGCCGACCGAGATAAACGGTCCGTAGGCGCAGACTTACGCTCAGAGCGAGATAATACGCCCCGGTACCAGGAACAACGTGATCGGGAAATGGCAGAAGGTAGCTGATATGGACAACCAGGCAATTCGAAATATTCTGGACAGATATAAAACCATTGCCATGGTGGGTTTGTCGGGTAATTGGTATCGGCCGAGTTTTTTTGCAGCAAAATATCTGTTAGAACACGGCTTCCAGGTTATCCCTGTCAATCCTAATTACCAGGAGATTCTTGGGCAGAAATGTTATCCGGATCTGGCGTCTATCCCTCAACAGGTCGATATCGTAGATTTATTCCAGAGATCTGATCAGGTGTTGCAATTTGTACAGCCGGCCATAGATAGGCAGGCAAAAGTACTCTGGTTGCAACTTGGGATCGTTAATGATGCCGCCGCTGCCCAGGCAGAAGGTGCTGGCTTACAGGTTGTAATGGATCGCTGTATGAAAATTGAATACGCTCGCTTGTTTGGTGGACTTAACTGGATGGGGGTAAATACCGGCATAATATCTGCCAGACGTCCGAGAGCCCTGCCTTAGCTGGAAATTGGAAGCAAACACTATGACCGATCATGATTACGGGATTGAAACCCGTTGCCTGCATGCTGGGCAGATACCAGACCCAGCCACCGGATCCAGGGCGACACCTTTGTATCAGACTGCCTCCTACGTGTTCGATGATACTGACCACGCTGCCAGTCTATTCAACGCGCAAACCTTCGGCAATGTCTACAGCCGCATGTCTAATCCTACTACAGCGGTATTTGAGGAGCGCATGGCCTCGCTCGAAGGTGGCCGTGCGGCTCTGGCGGTTGCCTCAGGCATGGCGGCGCAGATGACAGCTTTGCTCACTCTGTTAGCAGAAGGCGATGAACTGGTGTCTGCCAGTACGCTCTATGGTGGTAGTTATTCGCAGTTTGATGTGACCTTCAGGCGCATGGGAATTAACACCATCTTTGTTGATCCTGATGATCCGGCTAACTTCCGTAGCGCGATCACGGAACGTACCAAGGCGGTTTATATTGAAACAATCGGTAATCCTTCCAATAACCTGATTGATATAGAGGCTGTGGCCGATATTGCCCATGATGCAGGCATTCCGCTGGTGGTGGATAATACCTTTGCCACACCGTTTCTCTGCCGACCGTTTGAACATGGTGCCGACATCGTGGTGCATTCTGCTACGAAATTTATCTGTGGGCATGGGACTTCTATTGGCGGTGTTATCATTGAATCCGGCAAGTTTCCCTGGGACAACGGTAAATTCCCGGAGATGACAGAGCCATCGAAAGGCTATCATGGCATCAGGTTTTACGAGACTTTTGGCGATTTTGGCTTCATTACCAAGTGCCGACTTGAAACTTTAAGAACCCTTGGCGCCAGCCTGAGCCCGTTTAACTCGTTTTTGTTTCTGCAGGGCCTTGAGACGCTGCATATCAGGATGGAACGACACGTGGAGAATGCGATTAAGGTCGCCGAGTTTCTAGATAGTCATGGGTCGGTTGCCTGGGTTAAATACGCGGGTATGGCAGACAATCCATATCATGCTCTGGCGCAGAAGTACTTGCCCAAGGGGGCCGGCGCTATTTTAACATTTGGCATCAAAGGTGGTCAGCAGGCCGGTGTGAAATTTATAGAAAACGTTGAATTTCTCAGTCACCTGGCTAACGTGGGTGATGCAAAAACCCTGATCATCCATCCGGCTTCGACCACCCATCGACAACTGAATGATGAAGAGCAGATAGCGGCTGGGGTAACGCCAGACATGGTGCGTATATCCGTCGGCCTGGAAACCATTGAAGATATTCTCTGGGATATCGAGCAGGCGCTTGCTATTTCCCAACAAAGCGGGGACTTGATCTAAAAAACAGGGCAGGCTAGCCCAGGTTTGAGCGCAACGAATGAGGATGGCTTATAGTTCGTGCCCTTCCAGATCAGATCTTAGCAACGGTGCCTTCGTTAACCACAATCTTTAGACAGCACTGCCTAACTGCTTTTTCCAGAAGCTACCTTTGAATCGTTTTGAAGTCATCTCCTTTCAATGGGCAGGCCTGAAAGGTGTGGTCCTCCAGGAGGCCAGGGACTCAAACCAGATTTATCAAGGTTTGCGTTCGGCGGCTAACTTCCCGGCCAATGCAGCCCGCGGGCTGACAGAGGCGGATGGCAGCCGAACCAGGTCTTGGTTTGACCCATCATATTAGCCTGCCATTACTGTACAGCGTCGTTTGGGTTAGGTGGCCTTGGCGATCATAGTAATGCCACGCTCCTTCGAGCCTGCCGTTGTCGTAAGTGCCGGCACGTTCTAATTGGCCATTGTCGTAAAACCATTCAAATCGGCCTGCTGGCTCTCCCGTATTCATCATGCCCTTGTAGAGCAACTGATTGTTTTGGTGATAGCCCTGCCAGAGACCATGTTCTTTACCATTCTTGAAAATACCCTGATAAGCTAAGTGTCCGTCATTATCAAAATATTCCCAGAGGCCATCTTGTTGGTCATCTTTGAATCGCCCTCTGATTTCCAATTGGCCATTGTCACTGAACCATTTGGCCTCCTGCTGTTTGCCGTCCAGGAAACTGGCCGTGGTAGTCAGGCGCCCGGTGTCCGGGGATAAGAAGAATAAACCACATTTTTGCTCTTCCAGCTAACTGCATCATCCCCTAGAACCTGAGTTAAGCTCCG
>DUBB01000042.1:14734-240936 GCA_012960535.1 Gammaproteobacteria bacterium | reverse complement strand
CAAGGAGGTAGGATGCGACCGAAATAACCGGCGCGACAATAATCCAGCCGGCAAATACATTAGCGGTATTTACCACTTCTTCATTAGATGTCAGCAGGCTAAGGAAAATGTGACAGGTGAAGCCGAATAACAGACTAAGGGCAAAAGCAGAAGCAACGCCCAATTCAAAAGTAATTCGTATGGTGTACTTAGTTCGATTGGTATCCCGTGCTCCCACCGCCTGGCCTACCAGCGACTCCGCAGCCAATGCAAAGCCATCCAGGAAAAATGCAGCAAATGTAACGAATTGCATCAAGAGCATATTTGCGGCCAGGATAGTATCTCCAGATCGCGCCCCCTGGTCGGTAAACCATGCAAATGCAAATATGAGGCAGAGTGTACGAACCATGATGTCGCGGTTGATTCGCAGCATCCTTTGCAGGGGGCCGGTGGCAAGCAGTTCATGAAGCGTGAGATCTGCGGTGATTTCTTTTATTGTCGGCCAGATAATGCCAATGCCGACCAGTACTGCGAAATATTCAGCCAGGACCGTTGCCAATGCTACGCCTTCCACATCCATGTGAAGGAATACTACCAGCAGGATATCCAGGAGGATATTTGACAAGTTCAAGATCAATTGCAGATACAAAACAGACTTGGAGTCCTGTTTTCCCAGAAGATACCCCATCATAGTCAATAGCAGGAGGTTGGCCGGGGCGCCCCAGATTCGAATGCTGAAATAACGTAGCGCGGCTTGTTCGACCAGATCGCTGCCGCCGATTAAGGTGAAGCTGATGTTCGCTATGGGGGTTTGCAGTACCCACAGGCTGATGCCGATAAGCAGCGCCATTACGGCAGCCTGCAGAAAGGTGTGGACGGCGCCTTTCCGTTCTTTGCGTCCCAGTGACTGCGCAACCAGAGCCGTGGTGCCCATTCTCAGAAATCCAAATCCCCAGAATAAAAAACTAAACAGCATGGAACTGATGGCCACTGCACCAAGAAGTGCAGCATCTCCTATCTGACCGATTACCGCAGTGTCTACCAAACCCAGCAGGGGAGTAGACAGGTTTGCCAAAATAATTGGGCTGGCTAACAGGATTATTTTTCGGTAATTTTCTATCGAGTTGTTCAATTTTTTGAGCTATTGGTCTGAGTGTTGTTTGCTTGGTTCAATTTGACTGCGAGTCCGGCTGAGATGATCTGCTGGTATGGCCGCTGGCACGCTAACTTCCTGCCAGTAACCGGCAACTCTGCCTGATTCTGGAAACCGTTGTTATCCAGCACAGGATGGAGAATAGCGAGGCCAGGAAAACGAACCATTCAGGTCGGAGACACATCAAGATCAGGATTAGAATTGTTTCAAAACCTTCGGCCAGGCCAGAAAGATAATACAGAGATTTAGCGCCCTGGGCTTGCGTTGATATTCCTAATTTTTCTGCAAAAACTGACATTGCCAGAAAACTGCTGCCAGTACCTACGAAGCTGAAAATGAGTAAGGCTGCACTGAGAGCGTTGCCAGGGTCAACCAGGGCAAAGGCAAATATCGTTGCAGAATAGAAAATGAAATCAAGCACTATGTCCAGGTAAGCGCCTACATTTGTCGGACCGAGTATCCGTGCCAGCGCGCCATCCAGGCCATCAGCGACGCGATTTAAAACAACAGCCAGCAGCGCCAAGTCGTAGTACTGTATTGCTATCAGGGGCATCGCTGTCAAACCGATGAGAAAGCCGGTAATAGTGACCTGGTTTGCTTTGAGTCCCTTACCGGCGAGTATCTTGGCAAGGCTGTTCAGGGGCGGATCAATCAGGGGGCGCAACTTGTGGTCAATCATATAGGTTTTACTCCAGCAATAGACCTATTATGACTTAGTTTCTTGATTGAGTTCCATGATTGAAGCGGGTTAACCTGCTTTTTGATGACCTCCGTTGAGGCATCGCTTTCTGAGTTAATCTGCTTGCCTGGGCCTGTTCGTTTTCCTGCTGAGCGGGCTCAAGATGGCATCTTTGTGCCTGCTTTATTTGCTGGTTTGGGTTAGTTGTTCGGGTCTGCCGCCAAGGTTCTATATCGGCCTGCATGGCAGGGAGGCTATATTGAAGTTTTACCAGTATCAGTTCACACTCTGTTAATGGAATTACTCATTGGAAGCTATACTGTTGGGAGTGATTCAGAGGGTATTTATAGGGTTAATCTGGATCTGAGCCTCGGTAGTCTGGCCCCGGCAACGCTTTCAAGCGCCGCTATCAATCCTTCTTTTTTGCTTAGACATCCGCACCTTGGAATAGTCTATTGTGTTAATGAGATATCCGGCAGTGATGATGCAGGTCGAGTTTCCTGGTTTGAACTGAATCCAGATGGATCCTGCGCCTTTGCCGGACAAGTGGCTTCGGGGGGCCAGGACCCGTGCCATCTTGCGATCAATAAGCAAGCCAGTCTGCTGGCTGTTGCTAATTACACCAGCGGTTCTTTGTCGCTTGTAGCAGTTAATAGTGATGGCAGCCTGGATAAACCGCAGTACGTCCAGAGCCATGCAGACCGCTGGCTGGAACGGATGAATCGTAAAGCCAGGAATCGTGCCCGACAGCAGGCAGCACATGTGCATTCAACTTTATTCTCTGATGACGGACAAAGCCTGTTTATAGCGGACTTGGGTAGTGATGAGTGGCTGTGCCAGAAAATCAGTGCACAAGGGCAGCTCCATCCACCGCTGATTGAGATTCAGTTTGCAGGGGGGACCGGGCCGAGACATTTCTGCTTATCTAACGGTGGTGAAACTGCCTATGTTGTGACCGAGTTATCTAATAGTTTGGCGACCATTAATCTGCTGGCGGATGGCGCTGAGATTACGCACCAGCAAAGTTGCCTGGGTGATTATAAGGGCTTCAGTGAGGCGGCCGAAGTGCAGTTGAGTCAGGATGGACGCTTTGTCTACGTGTCCAACCGAGGCGCCGACAGCATCGCAGTATTTGCTGTGGTTGAAGGCAAGCTTTCGCAATTGCAGGTGGTGTCTGCACATGGGCGGCACCCAAGGCACTTCTTGCTGGTTCCTGGCTATTTAATCGTAGCCAGTCGAGATGACAATCGCTTGATCCTGTTGAAACGGGACGCGCAATCAGGTCGGTTAAGTTCCCTACCAGTAGCGGAATTGGAGCTGCCGTGTCCTGTGCACATTTTAGCACTCGACTAGCGATTCAGCCAATCCTTATCGGCGAACCCCATCGGCGAACCCTATTGGCGAACTCCATCGGCGAACTGTATCGGCGAACACCGATCCGCAATGGCTGTTGAATGCGGCTGCATTGCTTTCATTGAGCCTGTCGCAAGGGTAATGCCCTGATTTTGACAGGCTGGAAAGCATCATTGGGCTTGTTTTCCGTATTGCTTTCAGCAGCCGTAACCCTAAGGTTAGTGCTAGCCTGAAAGCGGCTCGATTCCGAATATCCAGCGGTTTTAGAGTCAGCTAGGCAGGATTCGGGGCGGTGGCAGGACGATATCGATGGAATTCTTTATTTGCCCTTTTTTTACAGCTTGGTTATCTTCTTCTTTCAAGCGAGAGAGGGCTTGTTATGCAGCATCAATTGTCTACTTCAGATATTCAATTCAGGGATGAAGTGCGAGCTTTTTTGTCCCAGAATTTATCCCAGGCCGCCAGTGACTTAGTGCGTTATTCCCTGCCTGTCCCTAAAACGATTCAGAAAGACTGGACTCGAAAGCTTTTTAAACAAGGCTGGGCAGCGCCCAATTGGCCGGTTGAGTACGGAGGTACAGGCTGGACAATGGCGAGGCGGCAGTTGTTCGAGGTAGAGATGAAAACGCACAATGCGCCCGAATTAGAAGGCTTTGGTTTTAATATGGTGGGGCCGGCGATAATCCGATATGGCAGCGAACAGCAGAAAGATTTTTTCCTGCCAAAAATCCTCAATGCTGAGATTAACTGGTGCCAGGGGTATTCCGAGCCTCAATCGGGTTCTGACCTGGCATCTTTGCAGATGAAGGCAGCACTGGAAGGTGACAGCTATTTAGTTAATGGCTCTAAAATATGGACTTCAGCAGCCGAGCATGCTGATTATATATTCGCTCTGGTGCGAACAGACCCGGCAGCCAAGAAACAGCTGGGGATCAGCTTCTTGCTGATCGATATGAACACGCCTGGGATTGAAGTCAGGCCTTTGCTTGCCTTTAATGGCAAGCGACTGTGGAACCAGGTTTTTTTTAGCGATGTGCGGGTTCCTCGGCATAACCGTCTTGGTGATGAAAACCAAGGCTGGACAGTGGCTAAAAATTTGCTGGGTAATGAGCGGTTTATGGTGTCCAGGGTCGCTGAAAACAAACGTATTCTGTCCAGGCTGCATGAATTATTAGCTTCTCCTCAACAAGTTGACATCGTCCTCGAAGCTGCTTTTTTCAAGCGCCTGGCTGAACTGGGAATTCGCCTGAGTGGCTTAGAAGCAATGGCATCAAGATTACTGGGCCGCTTTGATTCGGGTTTGAGTATCGGCGCTGAGCCATCCATGCTGAAACTTCTGGGCAGCCAATTGGTGCAGGAATTAGATTGTCTGCTGTATGAGGTGATCGCCTATTGTGGTTTGCCACTGGACTCAGTTTCAAGGCCAGATGATCCAGTACCGGTGTGCTCAGATTCTTCAGATATGATAGCCAGTGCCATGTTTCATCATCGCGGCTATACCATTGCGGGCGGCACCAGTGAGGTCCAGCATAATATTATTGCCAAGCAGGTATTGGGTCTCTAAGGCTACAAAGCACAGGTGATTACCTTGCGTCTGTGGTTTGATTTGCCCTTTCGCTACCCGTTGCTAGTTTGGCTCGCCGGCCTGCTCGGACCAGTCACAGATAATGGATATGACACTCGCTGTGATTTTCTTTGCGGTAGGAAGGTGAAGAAATTCGTTGGGGCCATGGGCATTGGACATGGGGCCCAGAACGCCTGTTACGACGAATTGGGCATCCGGCAACCTGCTTGCCAGCGCCTCCATAAATGGAATGCTGCCACCGCAACCCATGGACATAGCCGGTAAGCCAAAAAAAGCGTTGGAAGCACGATGCAATGCAGCAGTCAGTTCTGGCTGTTCAGGAGGTGCCTGCCAGCCGGGATTAGGGAGATCAGCAACAAAGGTTATTCTGGCTGAATGAGGGGCCTGTGATTCCAGCAGGTTTGATAGTTTTTCAAGGGCTTGAGTGGCGTTGATTGTTGGTGGCAGGCGTAGTGCTAATTTAACTTTGGTGAATGCTCTGAGCACATTGCCTGCTTTGTCCACGGCAGGAAGTCCATCCATACCAGTTATTTCGAGTGCAGAAAGCCAGGTATTGTTGAGTATTAATTCGGTGGGGTCGGTTGATATTGGTTGGGCGACCTGATCAAACAGGTGTGAGAATTGATCTTTGAGCACTTCTCCCGCCAGTTCGGCCTCTTTTCTGCGCTGGGCTGGTATCTGCTCCTGCAGGAAGTCCGGTGTGATCAATCCTGTCTGTTCGTCTTCAAGGCGCGAGATAACCTGGCGCAGTATACGAAAACTTGATGGTACGATGCCCCCGGCTGCGCCCGAATGTGCCGCCTGGTTGAGCACAGTAACGTTCAATTCGCCGGTGATGATGCCCCGTAAGGAAGTGGTAACCCACAGTTGCTGGTAATTACCGCAGGTAGAGTCTAAGGCAAACACCAGACTTGGCTTGCCAATCACTGGATCCAGGGCATCCATATAAGCAAGCAGGTCAGGGCTGCCACTTTCCTCCGAGCATTCTATTAGTATTACTATTCGAGGTAAGGGGCGGTTCAGCGTTAACAAGAGTTTTACGGCACAGATGGCCGCATAGACAGCGTAACCATCATCTGCGCCACCGCGGCCAAATAGCTTGTCCCCCCTGCGGACGGGCTTCCAGGGGGCCAGACCTTCATGCCAACCTGAGAATTCCGGTTGTTTGTCAAGATGCCCATACAGCAGGATAGTATCGTCTATTTGCCCTGGTAGTTCCGCTACCAGCGTAGGGGTTAGTCCAGGGATTTCGTGAATGGTAATTTCAAGGCCCTGAACATCTTGTTTTTCGATCCAGTCTTTGACGTGGTTGATGGCTGCGTGCATGTAGCCGTTGCTGTGCCATTGCTTGTCAAAGGAAGGTGATAAGTTGGGGATAGCGATATAGTCGCACAGGCTGTCTATGATTCGTTCTTCCCAGAACTGCTCGGTTTGGGAAAGAAGCCATTCGCGATCGATGCTAAGGTCACCCGGTTTCTGGCGCATTATTCTTCCCTGGCTGGTCGGCTGTCTTGCGTCGCAGGGGAGGCCGGCTCTATCGGATCAAACTCGCCTTCGAGTATGGTTGGAGAGGATCGATGCTGAGTTGTTGAGTCAGCCGCGGGATTTTTACTGATGATATTGGGTATGATCCTGCTCAAAGCGTATTGTGCCAGCGCTTTCCTGATAGCGGGTATGAGAATCAGAAAGCCTACGCTGTCAGTAATCAGGCCCGGTGTTAACAGCAATGCACCGGTAACGAGAAGCAGTAAACCCTCTATCACTTCGACCTGTGGAATTTCTCCTTTACTGAGTTTGTTTTGTCCCTTGAGCAGTGTATTCAGGCCTGCACGCCTGACCAGGAACAAGCCAATTGCGGCCGTCCCGATGATGAGTAGAATTATATCAAAGGTGCTCAGATAGGCGCCCAGTTCAAGTAATATCAGGATCTCACAGATCGGTATTGCTAACAGGAAATAGAACAGGTGCTTCATGAATGGAATAATGAGCAGCGGGGCGGGGATAAGCAACCCATTTAGCCCGGTTTGCAGAAAAGATTCGTTTTGACTGCTGTTTTGAGGGCCCACACACAGTTGAACGGATGTTATCATCACCTCGGTGATATAAGGACACAGCAATGAGTAAAGTGATGCTTCCGGGTACAGCAGGATTGCTGGAGGCCAGGCTGACACAAGGTAGCTGCGATGCTGGAACAGCGTTATGCTGTCATCCTCATCCCCTTTATGGTGGCAGCCTCGATGATCAGGTAGTGGCTATCCTGGCTGATGCCGTCAGCCAGTTTAGTAACGTCTGTATGCGCTTTAATTTCCGTGGTGTTGGCGACTCCCAGGGAAGCCATGATGCAGGGCAAGGGGAAACTGATGATGTAATCAGCGCCTGCAACTGGCTTGAACAGGAAGGTAATCCGGTATCGATTCTCGGTGGGTACTCCTTTGGTGCCAGTATGGCTTTAGCTGCATCAGCAGAGCTTGATGTGCAGACTTTGATTCTCATCGCGCCGCCGCTGCGCCAGGCAGTGGCGCTCAGTGAAAGGCAGACGCAGTCAGATATCCTAGTCGTATTAGGTGATCAGGATTCGTATATGAATATTGATGCTCTCAGCAAGACTTTCGGATCAGAAAAAATTCGAATTATTGCGGGTGCTGATCATTTTTTCATGTATCACAAAGTGGAATTAACTCAGATATTGAAGGAATTTATGGATGGATCTTAAAGTGCTGCTTTATAAGGTGGAGGACAACATTGCTACGATTACGCTTAACCGGCCTAAGCGCATGAATGCCTGGACTGGACGCATGCATACTGAGTATAGATGGGCATTACTTCAGGCGGAACAGGACGGGGAAGTCCGAGCCATCATTGTGACAGGTTCGGGAGCGGGTTTCTGTGTCGGCGCCGATGCCAAAGCTCTGCAAGGCCATGTAGAAAAAGGTGGATATGACCCAGGCACACCAGATCCATTGGCGCTACCTGGGTTCGGTGTAAGGCCCGAGTTCGATGCAAGTTTTTCCTATCATTTTGGATTAACCAAACCAGTGGTGGCTATGATCAATGGGCCGGCGGCAGGTGTCGGCCTGGTGCTAGCCTGCTACGCGGATATTCGCTTTGCGGTTCCGGGTGTGAAGCTAACGACGGCTCATGGTAAATTGAATCTTCCTGCTGAGTATGGCTTGTCCTGGTTGTTACCGCGGCTCATTGGCCTGACTCGAGCCAATGACCTGTTGTTGTCCTCGCGTAAGTTCAGCTCAGATGAAGCCCTGGAACTGGGACTGATTAATCGCTTAATCGACCCGGATATGCTGATCCAAGAGACTCGAGCCTACGTGCTAGATATGATTCATGAAAACTCACCTACATCACTGAAGATGACCAAAAAACAGATTTATCATGATCAGCATCGCGATGTTGCGGCAGCTGTGACAGAAAGTGAACGATTGTTATCGGAGATGACCCAGATGAAGGATTATGGTGAGGGTGTTGCCGCATTCCTGGAAAAACGAAAGCCTCAATGGATGGGAGAATAGCGATGAACAGTTTACAGACGACTTCCTCGTCACTGCAGCACGAGCCTTTTTACCTGCCGGTTGGAGATGAAGTAGCGCTTTTCCTTGCTGCCTATCAGCAGCGCCTACCGGTTCTTCTGAAAGGCCCAACAGGCTGTGGCAAGACTCGATTTGTAGAATACATGACACATCGAATTTACCGAGGCCAGGATGCTGTCATGGACCGTCAGGCAGTTCAATATCCCTTGCAAACGGTTGCCTGTCACGAGGATCTGTCGGCAACGGACCTGGTAGGTCGATTCTTATTGCAGGGAGATGAGACCGTCTGGCAGGATGGACCCTTAACCCGGGCTGTAAAAGAAGGTGCAATCTGCTATCTGGATGAAATTGTCGAAGCTCGCAAAGACTCAACCGTATTGATCCACTCGTTAACGGATCATCGTCGAATTCTGCCAATAGAAAAACAGGGTTTAATCCTGGATGCTCATGCTAATTTCTTGTTGATTATTTCCTATAATCCAGGTTACCAGAATCTGTTAAAGGATTTGAAAACCAGCACCAGGCAACGTTTTATCGCGATAGATTTTGATTATCCTGAAGAATCTACCGAAGCCGATATCATTGCTCACGAGAGCGGGGTTGATATTAGCCTTGCAGCGTCTTTAGCAACGCTGGGTGCGCGTATACGAAACCTCAGACAACATGGTTTTGATGAGGGTGTCAGCACAAGGTTATTGATCTATGCGGGCCAGCTTATCAGCCAGGGGGTAACGCCTGATCGGGCGTGTACTGTGGCGATCAGTCGTGCCGTATCGGACGATGTTGAAGTCCAAACTGCCATGCATGAAGTGGTCACTTCCATCTTTCCCGATTCTGGCAGCTAATCCAGTGGTCGAAGGCGCATCGGTTGGTCAGACGCTGTTTTCAATAAACCGTCAGGCAGGCGAGATTTATGAGGAAGTCTCTGAACTGTTGCCGTTGACCGATAACCAGATCACTATTTGGGGCGAACAGGCCTTGGTCCTGGCGCAATCAGGATGGCATGGCTGGGAAGCGGCTTGTACCTTTATGAGCACATCGCCTTTCCTGTTTGAGGCCCTGGGTTTTGATGGTTTGATGCAGCGCTGCGAATATGCCGTGTCGCTGTCAGAATTCAGCTCAGATCCAGCGATCAGCTATCTGCAGGGTATTCACCTGTTGTTAAAGGATCAGCAATGCAGTGAGAAAATGGCCTGCCTTGAAGCGCTGGGTCAGGATGTGAAATCGAGTCACCAGCATGCGAATCAGCTGCTGGCAAATTTTTTTACGGTAGCCTCACAATTAGCCCTGGCGGTGACAGTCGAGGCGTTCACAGCATGGTGCGAACTCGGCCGGATGAGCCTGTATAGAAATCGGCAGGCATTTCTGATGTTCCTGAAAACTGAACTGGAGCCTCTGCCTTTGATTGACCTGCATGAGATGAGCCTCAGCTCGAAAGCTTCCTGGGCTGACTATCTGGATGAACTGCCCTTGCTTAGGAAAAATCTAAGCAGCCAGGATCTATGTCAATGGCAAGCGGTGTTCAGTCACTTTGCCGGTTCAGCACAGGATCTAAAACCATTGCTGCAGGCCTTGGCGGTGTCACCATCAAGGGTGGTCAGGGATGCCTTAATCCGCTTGCTGATGTATGAATTTACGGACACGACCATAGCGGCCTGTTTCCTTTCAAAATATGTTGATCTGCCAGTTGATCAGCCCGATGTCATCAGAAACTGGATCAGTAAAGGTCATGACCTGTTTGCTGGTGAAAGAAAGCGCCTGGAAGCGTTTTTTAGTCTCGAATCCGCAGCAGCCACGGATTACCTGGAAGTTCTACGGGGCCAGGTTAATTTTGATAGTTGTAAGCGAATCTTGCAGCTTTATGCCGAAGCCATGGCGGGTTTTCGATGGGCCATTCTCAGCGCTGAGGATGAACCTCAGGAACAAGGCGCGGACTATCGTTTTCAATCTGGTTTTGATGGTTTAACCATTATCCTGCCAGGTCAGGTAAATCAGTTCAGCAGCAGGGAAGCAAATTTCCTGTTTTATAAACATGCCGTTTTGCATCAACTGGGCTATCACCAGTGGGGGACGCTTAAGGCACTGCGGGAGATTGGCAAGGCCATCTCAACTTATCCTCAGCCCAGGCTTGCGGCGGCCCTGTTTGCCAGGATTGAGGCAGCTCGAATCGATTGGCGCTGGCAGGCAGAATTTCCCGGTACGGCTCGCGGTTACGGGTTGCTAAAGCAATCGCTGGGGAAATCGCTGCGGACTGGATTGACCGGGCCACCGGATCTGTTTGAGCAGATGCTACTGACTACCCTGGATGAGCCAGCCGATGCCCGTGAACCTGAAAGTGCCTTTATGGTTCAACGGCTGGAATCCCTGCGTGATGCCTGCAGTACGGTTTTTGATACGCTGGCGGTGCTTGATGATCTCTATTCACTGCTCGCTGACAAGATGTCAACTGTCGTGGCCTCCGATATTGTTATGGATTATCGTCGCACTTTGGATATTGACGGGGCCCTGGTAAATCTTCCCTTGTTTGAAATAGAAGGCGCCGTACAGCTTACAGAAGGTGAAGATTTGCTTCAGCTTGCTATGAAGATAGACCCGGCTGGGCTCGAAATTGAGGAAATGAAGAGAGGTGATGTTGATCCTGAGCAGGGCATGATGATGACCGACCTGGATGAAAAGCCCGATATTGCCAGCAGCGATGAGGCCCAATCAGAGTCAGATAAAATGTCTGGTCTGCAAGAGGCCCTGGCGCAATTTTCCAGGCGAAACAAGCCGGATAGGACTTACCTGTACGATGAGTGGGATTTTCTGATTGAGGATTATCGTCGCCGCTGGTGTAAGATTCGTGAGATAAAAGACTGCGAGATGGATCTTGACTACTTCCAGGCTGCGCTACGCGACCACCGGGCCTTGCTGGCTCGAGTGCGTCGCCAGCTTGACCGCCTTAAACCCGAATTGCTGGTCAAGATCAAAGGGGTAGCAGAAGGTGATGAGATAGACCTTGAGCGCGCTGTGGAAGCCACGGTCGATCGGTTAACGGGTAATACCCCAAGTGAACGGATATATGTTCAAAGACAACGAAAGGGCCGAGATGTTGCCGCGTTGTTTCTGGTTGATATGAGTGCCTCTACCGATGATAGTGTTCCGGATTCAGAAGAAGAGTCTGCAAGCAGCACCATAGAGGCGCCAGAGGAATTCGACTGGTCGGACCCCGCTATAGCAACGGTGGTCCCGGGCACAAGAATTATCGATATTGAGAAACAGGCTGTTATTTTAATGGCTGAAGCGCTCGAGGCTCTAGGCGATAGCTATGCTGTGTGTGGTTTCAGCGGTTATGGTCGAGATCAGGTCGAATACTATTTATGCAAGGACTTTGATCAGGCGCTGGATCATCGTACCAAGGCCAGGATTGGTGGCATTAAACCGTGCCGAAGCACCAGAATGGGACCCGCCATCAGGCACTCAACACAGCGCTTAACGCGAACAGAATCACGTATAAAAGCGTTGATTATAATCAGTGATGGCTACCCACAGGATCATGACTATGGCCGTGATCGTAACAGTAAGGCCTACGGCGTTAACGACACCATGAAGGCGTTGTATGAAGCTAAACAGCAGGGGGTGCAGACGTATTGCTTAACGGTGGACCCGTCTGGTCATGATTATCTGAGACAGATGTGTCCTGACCGGCAATATATGGTGATACAGGACGTACACCAGCTGCCAGATGAGCTGTCAAAGGTCTACAGAAGCCTGACTGGCTAACTGGCCCGCAGCGTGATCGAAGATAAAGGCATTGCTGGTCGTATACATTGCCTCATTGGGGCTATGGCCTTCTAGTCTGTAAAGGTTATTTGAAAGCTGCATAGAGAGAAGAACAAGATGAAACTGGAACCACGGTATGCACACTAAGTTTTCACAGTATTTCTGGTACATGGCTGGCCTGATCAGTTTTGTGGCCCCGACTGGATTGCAGACCATCTTGTATCCCTGGTTAATCATAGTTGAATTAGGAGAGACTCCCGAGCGCTTGGGTATTGCCCAGATGTGTCTGCAGTTGCCTGCCATTGTCTTGATTTTGATGGGGGGGCTGCTGGCCGATCGAATCGATCGCAGGTCGATACTGATGGTCTGTCATTTCCTTGCGGCGCTTCCTGCGTTGTGTTTGGCCTGGCTGATCAGTGGGGGCATATTGAGTTATTCTGGCGTCATTGTTTATGGACTCCTCATGGGGGCGATAACGGCATTTGCTCAACCAGCCAGAGATGGCATGCTTAATCAGATAGCCGATGGGGAGTTGCAGAAGGTGGTAACTGTCGCAATGGGGTTAACTTTTGGCGGGCAGGTGCTTGGCTTGTTCGCCGGTGGTTTTGCTGAATATATCGGGGCAATCAGATTATTGGTGGTTCAAGCTATTGGCATGTTATGTGGGATCTATTTTATCTCCAAGATAAACATCTCAACACAGAAAAAACCCGGCCCAGTTGAACCGGAAGAGAACGCGCTGATAGCAGGCTTTAATATCGTAATTCGGTCACCGTTGATGTTGCAAGTGAGTTTGCTGACCTTTGCCATGAGCCTTTTTTATGGCGGAACCTATGTTGTTCTGATTCCCCTGATTGTCAGAGACGTCTACCAGGGTGGGGCATTGGAACTTTCCTATAGTTTTGTTGTATTTGTATGCGGTACGCTGTCGATGACGGCTTATCTGGTTAAATCCGGTGGTCTGGCCTCGCCATTGGCTGGTTTGAAATGGGCGCTTGGGCTGGGTGGCTTGTTTCTGATAGTGGCTGCCCAGAACCTGCCGTTTTGGGGCTTCCTGGTGATGTTATTCTTCTGGGGTATTTGTGGTGCCGTGACCATGAGCATGAGTCGAACCATCATCCAGCAGATAGCACCGGAACAGTACAGGGCAAGAGTATTGGCCATTTACAGCTTGGCCAGCTTAGGTGGATTGCCTATTGGTGCCGTTGGTTTAGGCTATTGTGCAGGTGCTATAGGTGCCATGGATACTCTTTATATAGCAGCCGTTGGCATCTGGATAGCAATCATCATCAGCCTATTGAAGAAAGTTAAAGTATTGACAGAATTAGAAATGGGCCGCGGCTTCTGATTGTTGCGGTTATTGTTTTGAATCGGGCAGCCACAGTACCTGCCCATGTTGTATAAACTTGGTGGAAGCAACGATGTATCAGGAACCTAAAGAATTTAGAGAACGCTTCGATGGCGTGGAATTGTGTTGGTTTGAATGGGGGCAGGCTAAGGCAGATGAAGATAGTATCTTACTGGTACACGCAACTGGCTTCCACGCTCGCTGCTGGGATCAGACGGTCTCCCATATGCCCAATCGACATGTTATTGCCCTTGATATGCGCGGGCATGGTCGAAGTGAAGACCTGATGCCGTTTAACTGGCAATCGTTCGGGGACGATGTCACGGCATTTATACGTCACCTGAATTTAATCAGGCTGATCGGTACCGGGCATTCCATGGGAGGTCATTCAGTACTGCAGGCCGCTGTTAATGAACCCGCAAGATTTTCGCGACTGGTACTAATCGATCCGGTTATTCTTCCGCCGGAAGCTTATAGTGGCGTAAACTCCGAGCATCACAGCTGGTTAAATAATGAGGGTGAGCACCCAGTTGCCCGGCGGAAAAATTTTTTCGACGATGCTGAAGCTATGTACATTAACTTTCGCGGCAGGGGATCATTTGCCGTTTGGGAGGATAAAGTGCTGGATGATTACTGCCGGTATGGACTGTTACCGGTTGAAGAGGGCACAGGTTACCGATTAGCCTGCCCGCCGGCGATCGAAGCCGCTATTTACATGGGTAGTTCAGGTTATAACGTTGTCGACCGGATAAGGGGGATTGAAATGCCTGTGAAAGTTATGCGCGCCAGGGCCCGCGACCATGATCGGGTCGAGATGGATTTCAGTGTGTCGCCCACCTGGGATAAATTGGCCAGTTGTTTTAAGAATGGCAAGGACATTCACCTGCCGGAGTTAACCCATTTTATGCCCATGCAGGCACCTGAACTGGTTGCCGCTCATATCTTGAGCCACGCTTTTGCCTAGGCCCATAATAGCCGTTACCATGGGAGATCCAGCTGGTATAGGTCCTGAGATAGTGGTTCGTGCCTTCAACAATCCAGTTATTTCTGAGTCGGCCCAGCTTTTTGTCATCGGTTCTTCAGAGCCACTGCTATTGGCCATGCAGCAAACCGGAATTGAGCTTCCGATACTGCCGATACTCGGCCCCGAGCAGTGTTGTGACGAACCCGGAATTCAATTGCTGACACCACCTGGACTGAGTGTGGATAAGTTGACACAAGGTAGCATCAGTGCTGCCGCTGGCTATGCTGCTGTGAATTATTTCGAATCGGCAGTGAACCTGTGCCTGCAGGGACAACTTGCTGCTGTTGTTACCTGCCCCATTCACAAAGAGGCTGTGCAACTGGCTGGTTACCAGAATGACATAGGCCATCAGGAAATCCTGGCCAGGATGACCCAGTCTGAGCTGACGGCGACGATGTTAATGACACAAGGTCTTAAAGTGGCCCATTTATCGACCCATAAATCATTGGCTGACGCTGTTAGATATGTTCGTAGACCGGTGATAGTGGAGAAGCTGCGCTTGACCGATACGAGCCTAAAGCAGTGGGGGATATCACGGCCGACCATTGCCGTTGCTGCACTCAATCCCCATGGCGGTGAAGGCGGCATGCTGGGTCGCGAAGAAATTGATGAAATAGCCCCGGCTGTGGCCGAAGCCTGTGCCCAGGGCCTTGATATCCGCGGACCTTATCCTGCCGATTCGATTTTCTATCGAGCTATTAACGGAGAATTTGATGCCGTACTGGCCTTGTTTCATGATCAGGGTCACATCGCCATAAAAGTGCACAATTTTGCTGATAGCATTACAGCCACCATGGGCATTCCGTTTATTCGTACCTCGGTCGATCATGGCACTGCATTTGATATTGCCGGGCAGAATCAGGCTGATGAAACTGGCCTGTTACGCGCTATCGCTGCGGCCACTGCCATGTTGAACAGGAACCTGTCCTGATAAACAGGCTATTTTTGCCTGGAGTACCGGTTCCTCTGGCGTGCAGGCTGGTCCGCGAATATACACGGCACAGCATTTATAGAGCACGGTTAATTGCTGTCTCAAGATCATCAAGGCTGTAGCTACCAGCAGGCTGGTCCTTGCTGAGCATCTTGTTGACAAGTTTGGTCATAGTATCGTTGGCAGGTGTAGCGATGCCCTGGGTTCTGCCTAGATAACTTATTTCCCCGTTAAGGAAGGGGGTTTCAACGGTGTCATTGCCTCTTACCACGCCCTGCCAGGTAGAACCGCCACCTCGGGATGCAGCGCTACCTTTGAGTGTGATCACCTGCCTAAAATGCTTGTTCGTTTCCTCTCTGGAAACTGAGTCTATGCCTGCAGCCCGGAAGCAGGAGAGTGCTTCAAGTTTCAACCGCTTTGGCAGGTCTCCGTAGTGAGCATCTACTCCCATAAGCACCTGCAACACGTTACCAAGATTTTGTAGTAACTTGGTATATTTCCAGCGCATGACCTGCGCGTCCGGTGTGCAGAGAAACCCTGCTGTCTGGAGATCTGATGCAACCTGTTTGCAGGTCGTATCTATCCCTGTCGGGAAACGCCCCAGATCGAGTATACCGCCCGGATGTTCGGCAGTGTGGATAACGGAACCGGCGCTGAGGTGAGTGGCGGGCAGTAACACAACCATGGCATAAACGTTTTTGAAAAAGCGCAGCGCTTCGGCTTCATTATTGACGCCATTCTGGCAGCAGATCACACCGATATCAGCAGGAGCTGATCGGGATAACTCGATGAGTGCGGCTTGCGTATCCTGGGATTTCATGGTGAGGAAAACAACGTGATCTGGTCGCCATGCTATTTCAGCCGGATGTTTGACACAATCTAAGTCCAGTCGTTTTTCTTCACTGGGAGACTGGTAGTGCAGGCCGAATTGCTGGATCTGCTCGCAGTGGGCTCCCCTGGCTATTAGCGTTACCTGGCACAGGTTCAAAGCCAGTCTGGCTGCGATGCTGCCACCAATGGCGCCAGCTCCATAAAAAACATAATGCATATTACTCACTTATCCTTAGATATGCCTGTCTTCAAATAACCTTATCTTAAAGCGGTTTGGCTCGAGGTAACATTATTTGAAATCAAGGCTCGCAATGAAACAGTACACGACAACACTGTACTATAAGTGTGAATTGCCAGGTAGGGCTTGCATCAGCAGGATGCCAGGGGGGTTAATTTTTTGATGCAGGTTTGTTACTGTCAGGGGGAGTTTGTAAACACTATATGGAAAAGGCTGATGTCAGATATGGAATCCTTTAGGAACGAAACAAGAAGCTGGCTGGAAGCAAACTGCCCGGCCAGTATGAGGTTGCCTGAAAAAGAAGAAGATATGATTGGCGGTGGTACTAAGCAGGTGTTTACTAATCCTGATGCAAAAGTCTGGCTGGAGCATATGGCAGATAAAGGATGGACTGCGCCAGCCTGGCCTAAGGAATATGGTGGTGGCGGTTTATCCCAGGAAGAGCATGGGATCCTGCAGGATGAAATGATGAGGATAGGAGCTCGCGCACCGATCAATGGAATGGGTTTTTCGATGATTGGACCGACGCTGCTGGATTATGGCTCAGAAGAACAGAAAAAGGCCCACCTACCCAAGATTGCCTCGGGCAAAATACGCTGGTGCCAGGGTTACAGTGAACCTGCTGCTGGGTCAGATCTGGCCAGTCTGCAGACGCGCTGTGAAGACAGGGGGGATTTTTTCCAGATAAATGGACAGAAGATATGGACCTCCGGGGCTCAATATGCAGATTGGATCTTTACGTTGGTACGAACAGACCCAAAAGCTTCCAAACATGATGGCATCAGTTTTGTACTTATTGATATGAACCAACCGGGTGTTACCGTAAAGCCCATCAGGTTAATAAGCGGTAACTCGCCCTTCTGTGAAACATTTTTCGATAGTGCCAGATGCGAAAAAAATAATCTGGTCGGCCAACTGAACCGGGGCTGGACGGTGGGAAAAAGACTGCTTCAGCATGAACGCAGTTCTATTTCCGGACTGGCCGGTGGTGGCCGTCGAGGCAGGTACGAGGCGCTAGGCCGATTACCTGAAATAGCCAAGCAGTATGTAGGCGAAGCAGACGGCAGGATAGCGGCGCCAGCATTGCGAGAAGCTGTATTAATTAATCAGATGAACCAGCGGGCATTTGGCCTGACTCAGCGCCGTTCCATGGAAGAGAGCCATTCTGGTGGAACACCGACCTTTGCCACTTCTATGTTTAAGTATTTTGGTTCTGAATTAGGAAAGGAAAGATTGGAATTGCAACTGGAAGCTATGGGCACGCAGTCGCTGGGTTGGGATAAGCAGTCCTTTGACGACCTGGAATCCAGCCTGACCCGAACCTGGTTACGATCAAAAGCGGGAACAATTGCTGGTGGCAGCTCTGAGATACAGCTTAATATCATTGCCAAGCGAGTGCTTGGGTTGCCGGACTGACCAGTTTGCAGCAGGGCTGGTAGGGTCTGGTCTGAAGGGCTGGCGAGCGAGCAGGATTTTTACCAGGAAGTTTGTAGAAACGATGGACATCCAGGCAGGATGTCGATGTAATAGGGGCCATCAAGTGATGAGTTCATGGAAATTGCGTAAGGAGAAATGTAAATGCCACTCGTTCTAAATGAAGAACAGAATATGCTCAAGGATGCTGCCAAGGATTTTTGCAGGAATAATATGCCGATCACTCAATTGAGAAAGCTGCGCGATGAAAACAGCGAAGCAGGATTTGATCGCGAGACCTGGTCCCAGATGGTTGAGCTGGGCTGGGCTGGCATCACCATCCCTGAAGATTTTGGTGGACTGGGATTTGGCTATACTGGCATGGGCGTTGTAATGGAAGAGTGTGGTCGGACCCTGGCATGCTCGCCTTTGCTGGCAACAGCAGCATTGGGTGCCGGTTGTATCCTGCATGGTGGTAACGATGACCAGAAGAATGAATTGCTTCCCAGGGTGGCAGGAGGAGAATTGTTGCTTGCCTTGGCATTAGAAGAGACACCTCATCACAGTCCTTATGGTGCCGCCACTGTGGCCGAACGCAGCGGTGATGCTTATAACGTGACGGGTAGTAAGAAATTTGTGCTCGATGGACACATTGCCAATAAAATTATTGTGGTAGCCAGGTCCAGCGGCGAGGCGGGCGATAGAGAGGGTTTAACCCTGGTAATGGTCGATTCCGACGCAGACGGTGTTGATATCACCAGAACGATTATGGCTGATTCCAGAAACGCCGCTAATATTGAGTTTTCGAAGGTGCAGGGTGAATTGCTGGGAGAGGAGGGCAAGGGTGCAGACGTACTTGATCAGGTACTTGATATTGGTCGTATTCTGCTCTCTTCCGAAATGCTGGGCGGTCTTCAGGAGTGCTTCGAGCGTACAATTGAATACCTGAAAGTCAGGGAACAATTTGGCGTGCCCATCGGCTCGTTTCAGGCTTTGAAACACCGGGCAGCGCAGATGTTTTGCGAAGTAGAGCTGTCGAAATCAGTCGTACTGGAGGCGCTGTCTGCCTTGGATGAGAGCGCAGATGACATAGCAGAACTTTCCAGCCTGGCCAAAGCCAGATTGAACGATACCTATAATCTGGTGAGCAGTGAAGGGGTGCAGATGCATGGCGGAATAGGCATGACCGATGAGTATGAAATCGGTTTTTTCATGAAGCGTTCCCGGGTTTGTGAGCATACATTGGGCAGCAGCGCCTTCCATCGCGACCGCTATGGTGTCCTACAGGGATACTAAGGCTTTCTGCTATACCGACAGGTCGGCAGCACTGGCCTGTCGGAACAGCTATACTGGTGTCAGGCTATCAGGGTTTCCTGAATAAAAGGGTAAATCGATCCGTATTCCCGGTCACCGTTTTCCTGCCAACTTCGTAACGCAGTTCGTCATCCAGGCGGTAATGAAGCGTGCTATAGTCGACCAGCTCAAAACCTGCCTCCTGGACTTCTTTAATGACCAGAACGGGATCTAATCTTCGCCAGTTTTCTGCCGAATCGTCCTGCATGTGCCGCCGGGTATGGTCGATAATGCCATAGCGACCGCCTTTTTTAAGGGCTTCGAAAATAGCCTGGTTGAGATTACGACGGCCCGTCTCAGTAAAATTATGCTGATTTCTGAAGGTCAATACTAAATCTAGTTTTTTTATGCCAAAACTGAACTCCGGTAGATCATATTGCCGAGAGCCGCTTTTCCTTACAAAATTGGTGCGGTCAAACGGGATGAGTTTTGTTGAGCTAAATCCCGGTTGATCGGCCAGTTTCTCAGCCGTTCGTTCGGCACCAATCGACAGGTAAAGTTTACCTTTTGGGTCCAGGATCGGCCCCAGTATTTTTGTGTACCAGCCGCCGCCAGGCATTAGTTCAAGTACGGACATGTCCGCTTTTATTCCTAAAAATTCGAGTGTTTCTCTGGGTTTACGGTTTTTGTCTCTGTCTTTTTCGCTATCTGTTCGGCGTTCATGTTCTAGCGTTGCCTGAATGCTCTCTGCCATACTGGGTTGTGAGTCTAGATTTTCTGCAGCCATTGCCTGGAGCATTGCGAAAGACAGTATTAACAGACTGATATAGCGTTTCATTATGATTGTCCTGAAAGGGTCAGTGGTATTGTTAGCGTACTTATACATGTGACATTATAATCAAATTTACGCTGAGAAGGACCAAAAGATGCGAATTAGACAACTTGCATTTGCGACCCATGACTTGGCTGTGGCTCGATCTCAATTGTTCGCTCTGCTGGGGCTTGATGCGGATTTTTCAGACCCCGGTGTAGCAGAGTTCGGACTCCATAACAGTGTCGTGGCAACCGGTACCAGTTTTCTGGAAATAGTGTCTCCCTTTGAAGAAAATACAGCTGTGAGTCGTATGCTGGATCGAATGCGTGGCGACTGTGGCTATATGGCCTTGTTTCAGGTTGACGACCTGGCGCCTGTGAGTGAACGGGTTGAGCAGTTGGGCCTGAGAAAGATCTGGCAGGTCGAACGCGCTGAGGTCAAGGCCTTCCATGTTCATCCTAAAGATATAGGGGGCGCCCTGGTTTCCTTTGATGAGATGATTCCTGCTGAAGCGTGGGTGTGGGCAGGTAGCCAGTGGCAGGACAGGAAAGCGGAATGTACAGGTAATATAACGGGTTGCCAGATTTCAGTACAGCAGCCGCAAAAAGTTGCCGAAACCTGGGCTCATGTATTAGGTATCAACCCGGAAATCAGTCGAACAGGTGGCGTCAGCCTTGCCATGACCGATGGTGCTATGGTGCAATTTGTAGCGCCGGGAACAGATCGACGTGAAGGGCTCACTGGTGTTGAACTGGCGGTGACCGATCCTGAAAGGATGAAGACAATACTGAGTTCCGGGACATTTTCCTGGGATGGAGAGGCCATCAATCTGTTTGGCGTTAGAATCAGCTTTGCTGGTCTGTAAGGCGATCGAGGCTGTTGCCAGGATATGCTGAGCCCAGTGGAGTCTCATTATTGACCGAGGTTATCTGACGGGTTCATCTGAGGATGGCACCTGCAGTAACGGTTATAACTTAAGTGGTTCAGGTTTGCCTGCTTGCATCAGCCTAATCCGTACTTGCAGCGCAGGTGACGGCCCGATTAGACAGACTGACGCCACGACGTCCCTGGCGAATAGGGTTTCGGTCGTGGCCATTAGTACAGTAGGCAAAGCTCAGTTGGGTCTCAGGATCGACCCAGGCTATCTGGCCTCCTGCGCCACCGTGACCGAAGCTGACAGCCGAATTGTTGTGCCCAAAACCTCTTAAGTTTGCCTGGGTTTCACCAGCTACTACCACGCCTAATCCTCTGAGGACCGGTATCCCGGTATAGGGGTCTAACAAATTCTGGGTTCTTACCTGGGTGGCACTCTCGATGGTTTCAGGCTGCCAGGGGACATTATGCCACTGCGGGGCAGAACCATTAAAACCGATTAACCCCTGGTAGAACAAGGCAAGTTCGGCTGCCGACATAATGCCGCCACCTCCCGGAATGGGTATTTCCCTGACCTCGGCATCATTGAATCGAGTCAGAGCGTCTTCGGTGACTTCTGTTACCGCGGGCTGGGGTAGGTTTAGTGCTGCATAATCGGCCGCTGTCATAGCCTCCCCCACATGAACAACTTCTTTAATTCTGTGATGCTGTTCGGCCGGGCAGCCAAGCCAGAGGTCTTCCAGGGATAGCGGCTGGGCAATCCTGGACCGTACCTGCTGAGCAAAAGATTGGCCGGTAATGAGCTCTATAATGGCTGCAATTGCCCACATGGAAGATGTGGCATGGTATTCGAAACGGCTTCCTGGCTGCCAGTTCAGTCGCCACGAACGGAAGCGCTGTTGACGTTTTTCTGGGTCGAGCCAATCCGTGGGTCGAAAGGGTGCATGTGGGAACCCAGCAGTGTGGGTGAACAGCTGATCAATGGTGATATCCTGTTTTCCATGCTCATTAAATTCGGGCAAGAGCTGTGAAACTCGAATACTGGTATCGAGCTCTCCGTTCTGTATCAAAAGCCAGGCCATTGCGGATGTAATCGCTTTAGTGGAAGAAAAAACACAATAAAGAGAATCTGATGTGCCCGCGCCGAGGGTTTCAAAAGCAACCAATTTACCTCGACGAGCGATAGCAAACTGGGCCGAGGGTAGCAATCCGGAGTCAATTTCCTGTTGTACTCGATCTTTGAGGATAGCGATTGTGTCTGGCTTGATTCCAACTTCCTCAGGGTCACTGAGAATCTGTTCAGGTTGCTTCACCTTAGCTCCTTGTTATTTAAGTACTGACTATGTTTCTTCAGGCCGCCAATCCAGGCAGCAATAAAAGCCGATTAAGACTAACAGATAACACGGCGCCTGTGTGGTCGCCCTGCGCAGCAGTCAACCTAATTTAATCAGCTTTTACTCACCTGTTAATCAGACCAGGCAGGTATCCGGAGGCTTTGTTTTCAATCAGGCTGTGTCCTTCATGTCAACAGTAAAAGGATTTTTCGATGCGAGAACTAACTTCTCAGGAGATTGAACGAGTCAGCGGCGGACTTGAACTGATTGATGCAGCCGCAATGATAGTCTCTATTTCTAGTTACAGCCCAGTAACCATGGCAATAGGATTTCCGGTCGCAGCAGCACTGGTGGCCATCGAAGTGCTATCTGAATAAAGTGCCAGTTAGATAATCCGGCTGGATATTGCCCTGGGCCCGTGAGCAACCTTTGTTCTGGGTTTACTCATTGGCAAGAACCTCGACCTGGAGAATGCTGCATCACTAAAACAGTTTGATGTTGGTTTTGTACTGGCTTTGAAGCCGTAGGGATGTAGAACGCACGGAAACCAATTAGCTGTGGCGGGTGTATGGTTCAAGCGATCAGTCAGATAATGCCTGGCGGGCTAACCCATAGAGCCATCAACGTCCGGAGAGAAAGGAACTTATGTGGTCATACGTCGCCCGAAAGGAATACTATCTGGCTTTATGGAGACAGGCAGAAAGCTTTCCTAGGGCACCAGGACCCAATCTTATTTATTATCCTGTTATCGGGCGAATTATTGATAAAACCCTGGCCTCGGCTCGAGTTTTACAAAACCCGAATTTCCTGGACCCTGTGCTGATCAGCAGTCCCGTCGGAGTGACCGGAGTTTTCCCCAGAGGCGCATCAATACTAGACTCGGGCAGGGATAGGCAAAGTGTTCTGTTGACTGCATCGGGTTATCGGTTTTTGCCAGTCACTGAATCGGCAACCACCGAGGCACCGCTTGGAATACAAGCAATGATCCGGATGCGCCGTCAAGTCGCGCTCTGGGCCTTGTTTTACTGGTTTGTATTCTCCGCTGGGTTTGCCGCGGTTGAGTTGTACCGGGCTGCCTTGGCCTGGTGTCTTATGAGTGGGCTAGGCGCTGCCTATTACTGGCGGGATTACCTGAATGTAAGGCTAAGACCTTCCATACTGGTAGATAGGTTCTGGTATTACGGTTGGCTTTACAGTCGTTGTCGGTTTAGGTTGCTGTTAACCATTGGCTTCGCAGGCGTGGTTGGTATTGCTCAGTTACACCTGACTGGTGTTGTTGGTTCCGCTGATGAATTGTTGAGCAAGGGCGCCGTTATATTCGAAACTAGTGATCCCTATCGTTGGTTTCGTTTCTTTTCTGCTCCCCTGCTGCATTCGGGGATCGTTCATTATGCCAGTAATATGCTAGCACTTGCCTTAATCAGTGTCCTGGCTGGGCCGCATCTTGGTCGTAAACTACCGCTGCTGCTGTATTTCAGTTCAACAGGCTCATTGTTCCTGGTGGATGCTGCCGCACGCTGGTGGACCTTCCAGGGAGATGGCATCGTGGGTTTATCCGGTGGTTTAGGTGCAATCCTGGGCTGGTTGCTCGGGCTGAGTCTGAGGTGCCGGCAGCTGCTGCCTCGGTATTACGGTCTGAATTTGTTGGTCCTGCTGGCGGTTGTTCTGTTGGCCCTGCCCCTGGTGCTCAGCACGGGTAGCTTTATCTGCCATCTTATCGGTTGTCTGCTGGGCCTGAGCCTGGTGTTAGTGCTTCCCATCAGCCTGGTGACCACCGGTTGGGCACACCTATCCAGGTGCAGTGAATCACCGCCTGATTCCAGTTAAAAACAGATCAGGAGCCGAATTCGCTAATGACACCAGATATACTTTCCTTGGCATCGCCAAATAGCATTCTGGTGTTCTCACCGAAGAAGAGAGGGTTGTCAACGCCTGAGAATCCTGACGCCATGGAACGTTTCAGTACGAACACCGTTCTAGCCTGATCCACATTGATAATGGGCATCCCATAAATGGGGCTGTCTTCATCTTCTCGGGCACTTGGGTTGACTACATCATTAGCGCCGATGACGATAGCCACGTCAACATTTTCAATTCTGGGATTGATATCATCCATTTCAACCAGTTGTTCGTAGGGGACGTCCGCTTCTGCCAGGAGTACATTCATATGACCCGGCATGCGACCGGCGACCGGGTGGATAGCGTAGGATACTTCGCAACCATTGGCTTCAAGAATCTGACCAAGTTCTTTGACTACATGCTGCGCCTGAGCAACGGCCATGCCATAGCCAGGAACGAAGCAGACGTTAGATGCTGCCTCCAGGATGTAATAGGCATCTTCTACAGAAACAGGGTTGACTTCGCCTTCCACTGCCTTACCACTCTTGGCCGCTCCGAAACCGCTGAACAGGACGTTGGCCAGAGATCGGTTCATGGCTTTACACATGATGTTGGTGAGGATAATGCCAGAAGCCCCGACCAGTGAACCTGCAACGATGAGAATATTGTTGTTAATGGCAAAACCCGCAGCGCAGGCGGCAATACCGGAATAACTATTCAGCAGGGAGATGACCACAGGCATATCAGCACCACCGATTGGGATGACTGCCATAACGCCGAGTAGCAATGCCAGACCTAATAGCCCGTAAAGATAGATCGAATCGGGCGATGGATCCATGCAGAAAAGGTAAGTGCATACAATGATGGCCAGCAGCAGCAGGCTATTTAGAAATCTCTGGCCTGAGAATACGAAGGCTGCACTGTTCAGTTTTTCGCTGAGTTTGCCGTAAGCAATCAGGCTTCCAGTTGACGTCAGGCCACCAATCAAAATGGCCAGCGCAATCGTGAACGCCGTGAACCCACCGATACTGCTATCGGGAGACAGGTAAAGGGTTGCCCAGCCTACCAGGAGGCTGGCACCGCCACCTGATCCGTTAAACAGGGCCACCATCTCTGGCATACTGGTCATGGCGACTAATCTTGCTGCCAGTAATCCGATGGCTGCACCAATGATCATGCCACCGATGATGAATTCAAAGGTAGTACCGTCTGAGGCCAGTGCGGCAACCACTGCTATTAGCATACCGATAGAAGAGAGCATGTTTCCTTTCCGAGCCGTTGCTGGTGACCCCAGCATCTTCAAGCCATAAATGAATAAGCCTGCGGAAAGGATGTAAGCGAAGTTTGCGGCTAGATCAATCATTTAGCGGCGCTCCGTTTACTCTTGAACATACTTAGCATGCGATCGGTGACCAGGTAACCACCGACCACATTAATGGTGGCAAAGGTGACGGCAGCACCGCCGAGCCAGTTTGCCATGTCGTTATCTGTGCTGCCTGCAGCCAGAAACGCGCCTGCCAGGGTAATACCTGAGATGGCATTCGCCCCAGACATTAAAGGCGTATGCAAAGTCGCTGGCACTTTGGAAATCAGCTCAAAGCCTAGAAAAACGGTTAGAACTAATATGAAAGTAAGGAAAACTGTTTCCATCTAAGACTCCTGATTACGCAGAGACAGGATTGATTTATTGACAATCGCGCCCCCTGTGGTGATGACGCACCCATTGAGGATGTCATCGTCTAAATTTAATGCAAAGGAATTGGCTTCCGGGTCGTAGAATTCGCTGACCAGATTAACCAGGTTAGAGGCATACATCTGGCTGGCATCTTTACAGACTTGTGCCGGTAGATTGGACATGCCGACGATCGATACACCGCCTACATCGACGGTCTGGTCTGGAACAGAACCATCGACATTACCGCCAGAATCAACAGCCATGTCAACAATAACACCCCCTGGTTTCATTGCTGCAACCATGTCTTGGGTAACAATTTTGGGAGCAGGGCGACCAAATAACTGCGCTGTAGTAATAACAATATCAGCCTGGCTGATTACTGATTTCATGCCCTGGCGCTGCAGTTCAAGTTGTTCTGCGGTCAGTTCTTGAGCATAGCCACCTTCCGTCTGGCCGGTCTCACCCAGGTCTATTTCCACGAATTTTGCACCCAGAGATTGGACCTGCTCAGCCACGACCGGGCGGGTATCAAATGCTTCTACCCTAGCGCCTAATCGTTTCGCGGTCGCAATAGCCTGCAGGCCTGCAACGCCAGCACCGATGACGAAGACTTTCGCAGGACTGAGAGTGCCAGCAGGGGTCATCATCATGGGTAAAATTCGGTCCAGTTTGTGGGCTGCGACTATAACCATGACGTAGCCGGCAAGATTAGCCTGGGAGCTTAGAGCATCCATTTTCTGAGCGCGGGTCGTGCGTGGAATCATTTCCATGCTGATTGCGGTAATTGATTTTTCAGCCAGTTTATCTACCAGGGCTGGTTCATTGTAGGGGTCAAGATAGCTGATCTGAATGCAGCCTGTTTTCATCAGGTCAATATCTTCTATTGCCGGCTTTTGGACTCGCAGCACAATGTCAGCTTTTGCCAGTAGTAGATTTCTATCCTGCTCGATTTCTGCTCCGGCGGTGACGTACTCCTGATCAGAATATCCGGTTTTCAGGCCGGCACCCGACTCGATCTTCAGGGATAGGCCGATTTTAGATAACTTTTTGACAGCCTCTGGTACCAGGGCGACGCGTCGTTCAGTTTCTACTGTTTCAGAGGGTACAACTATCAGCATAGGTGGTGTCCAGATAGGTAAGTTAAACCAGAGCTGTCAATGAGCACTGGCTGAATGATCTCAAAGCGGTAATCCCCAGCTTATATATAGTTTCTTACTTCTTTTAAGATAAAAATGTTGGTTTAGCGTTGTTCACTTAAAAATGGTTCTCGGACTATACCGATCTGTAATGCCTCGGCAAGACAAAGTAGATTCATGAATTCGCGCTTATGAATTTACAAGTCATAAATTAGATGCTATCAATCTAAATGCTATGAAATGGGGCCAGCAGCAATCGCAAGTACTAAATGACCGAAATCTGTCGAAAATCGTCGGAAGGGAAAGTACCATGATCCCTAGTGGCTTGCCACCAATTGTAAGAAAAATGCAGCAAGTTTTATAGTTTTTCAGCATTATGGGAGCATATAGGTATATATGGGTGTAATAGATGGCTTTGGTCCCCTTGACAATGCGCTGGATGTTATTTCAACAGCTATGGCGTGTTGACAGGGGTGAGGGATTGACTAGTGGTAAATGTCCATCTAGTCCAGTAGAGCCTATAAGAGATCAATATCAGCAGGAGTTTGTGTAATGAGTTGGCAGGATGAAACGGATGAAATTCGCTTACGCCGGGAATTATCAAAGCAACAGGGCGGTGAGGAAGCCATCGCGCTTCATCATGCCAAGGGACGCCTAACCATAAGAGAACGTATAGCGGCCCTGGCTGATTCAGGTTCTTTTGAAGAACATGGCGAAGGTGCCGGGTTTGCCGAAAAGGATGCAGACGGTAACATTGTCTCCTTTAGCCCGGCAAACTATGTGGTTGGGTTTGCTCAGATTAATCAACGGCGCATTGTATTGGGTGGAGAAGATTTTACGCTCAAGGGGGGGTCACCCAATGGCGCTGGCCTGCGTAAAAGTGTTTATGCGGAAGAGTTGGCCCTGCATTTTAAGGTTCCTCTTGTCAGACTGCTTGAAGGTGGTGGCGGTAGCGTCGCAGGCTCAGCCTCTAAAGGCCCAAAAACTGTTGGCTCGCCTGTTTTTGCTGACCCCCGTTTTAAAGTCATTGCTGCTGCGATGACAGAGGTTCCTGTTGTCTCTGCTGCCATGGGGCCCGTAGCCGGTTTCCCTGCTGGAAGATTAGTCGCGTCACATTTTTCTGTAATGGTGAAAGAGATATCGCAGGTAATGGTGGCAGGGCCTGCACTGGTGGAGCGCGCCTTGGGCGTGAAACTGACCAAAGAAGAACTCGGCGGCTGGCGAGTTCATGCTAGAAGCGGCCTGGTAGACAATGTGGTAGATTCCGAAGCAGCTGCGTTCGCAGAGATTAAGAAATTCTTAAGCTTTATGCCAGAGAACATCTGGCAACGGCCAGTCCGGCAGGCGTCAGAAGATAACCCTGATCGGTGCGAGCAAGAGTTATTAAACATTGTCCCAAAAGATGCGCGCAAGCCATTTAATATGCGAAAAGTGATTAAGCTGATCATGGATATTGACAGCTGGTTGGAAATTGCACCCTTGTACGGTCGCGGACAGGTCATTGGCCTGGCCAGGCTTAACGGTTCTGTGGTGGGTGTTATCGCCAACGATTGTAAACACTATGCCGGTGCCATGACAGCGCAGGGATCTCAGAAGGCTAAACGGATGATGGAGTTATGCGACACTTTTCATATTCCCATCGTGAATTTTATGGATGAACCCGGATTTATGATTGGTCCGGAATCAGAAGCCTCAGCTGCCATAAAATATGGCATGAGTGCTGTCGCAGCGGCAGTGCAATCAACGGTTCCCTGGGCAACCGTGGCAGTCCACAAATCTTTTGGGGTTGCATCGGCAGCACATTTTGCTGCTAACACTTATAAGCTTGCCTGGCCATCCTATGAAATGGGGGCCTTGCCCGTGCAAGGTGGCGTGGCAGTGGCCTATCACCGAGAGATTGCTGCCGCAGCTGACCCTGACCAAAAGCGTCAGGAGCTAGAGCAAAAGTTGATTCAGGGCCGGTCGCCCTTTCCGATGATGGAAAGTTTTGCCGTGCACGAGCTTATTGACCCCCGCGAGACAAGAAGCAGGCTGTGTCGCTGGATTGAATGGATTGAGCCGTTGCTGGAAGCGAGTAAAGGCCCGGTACGTTGGGGGATGAGGCCCTGAATATGCTGCGAACAGCGGTTTTTGTAATAGCCCTAGCGGCTACGGTGTACAGCCAGGGGGTGTTTGCACTTCAGTCTGAAATTATTCGGTCAGGGCAGGTAAGCGCGCAACTCATGGCAGGTGTATCTGCCGTTCAAACGGGTAAAGAATTCCTGCTGGGGGTCAATTTATCAATGGCGCCTGGCTGGCATACCTATTGGCGTAACCCAGGTGATTCCGGCGCACCTATCAAGTTGACCTGGCAGCTCCCAGATGGTGTCACCATAGAACAACTCGGCTGGCCGATTCCAGAACGAATTGACTACGGACCATTAACTAATCTGGGTTATCACGGTAGTGTGCTGATTCCTATGAAAGTGCATGTGGATTCTTCGTTCCAGGAATTGGCCGTTACCCTAAAGCTTAATGGCAGGTGGTTAGTCTGTGCCGATATCTGTATACCGGAGAGTGCCAGCCTGGAGCTCATATTACCGGCCAGCACCTCTCCGGCAGTTGAAGACACTGCCACTGGGGGGGTTCTTGAGGCGGCAATAAATGCGCTGCCCAGGTCAGTGCCGGGGATTTCGTCGGCTCACCTTACTGATAATCGGCTGGTTATTGATGTCCATTTTTCTGGTCTTCAAGCGGCTGACATCGAGCAACTGGATTTTTTACCCTACACTGAAAACCTGATAGATTTAAGTGTGCCCGTGAAGGTGACCTACACAAATTTAGGTGCACGCTTGGAAATGGTGCTGCAGGATCATTTGGATACCGATATGTCTGACTTGTCCGGACTTATCCTGTATACCGAGAAGATAGGGGAAGAACGGCTGCAATCTGCATTCTCGGTCAACCCAGAATATCAGCAGGCAGATGTGGGTAGTGAGTTGAGTCTGTTGACCGCTCTTTTCCTGGCTTTTATTGGCGGTCTGATACTGAACTTAATGCCCTGCGTATTCCCTGTTTTGTCGATTAAATTGCTGAGTTTGATTAATGGTGCTGAGCATGATTCGTTCAGAGCCAGGCTTCATGGCTGGCTTTACACTGCAGGCGTGCTGATCAGCTTCGTCATAATGGCTATTGTACTATTAGGTTTACGGGCTGGTGGGGCCCAGATAGGGTGGGGTTTCCAACTTCAGTCACCGGTGATGGTGACCTTACTATTTTATCTTTTTTGTTTGATTGGACTGAATCTTTCCGGTTTTTACCAGTTCGGTACGGGATTGCAGAATCTGGGGTCAAGCTGGGCTGATGCCCAGGGCAAGAGTGGTGCTTTTGCTGCAGGTGTGCTGGCAAGCGTCGTCGCAGCACCTTGTACGGCACCTTTTATGGGTGTGGCATTGGGTTATGCCATCGTTCAGACGCAGTGGCTGGCACTGGCGGTATTTGCTTCTCTCGGTTTGGGTATGGCGGCACCCGTTCTAGCGCTTTGTCACGCGCCTGCATTGATGAAGAAATTGCCTAAACCGGGTGCCTGGATGGTCCAGTTCAGGGAGGCACTGGCATTTCCCATGTATGCTGCCGCCCTCTGGTTGTTATGGGTTTTGGTACAGCAGACCGGCCCTGATGGTTTGGGTCGAGCCGGAGCGGGTTTGCTCGCCATAGTGTTCGCAGTCTGGTTATGGCCGGATGCCAACATTGCCCGCCGGGCAGAATGGCTGGGCTGGTCAGGTGTCGCGCGGCTATTGTCTTTGGGTGGTATTTGTCTTGCGCTTTATGCCTTGCTAAGCATGCAGTCAGAGCCTGCAAACAGACAGGCTGAGATAAGTTCGGGCAGGGTTAACCTGGATTCGAGCGGGCCGCATGCGCTTGCATTTACGCCAGAGAAGCTGGATGCTGCTATCAGCAAAGGCATGGTGTTCGTCAATTTCACGGCTGCCTGGTGTATTACCTGCAAGGTTAACGATGGCTTCGCAATTGATACCAAAGTTACAAAGCAACTCTTTGAAAAATTTTCTGTCACCTACATGAAGGCAGACTGGACCAATGAAGATCCACTCATCACCAGCGCTCTTGCCGAATATGGCAGGCTTGGGGTTCCCCTGTACCTGCTGTTTCCAAAAGGTGGCGCCAGGGCAGAGGTGCTGCCGCAGATTCTTACCCAGAACATGCTGCTGGAGGCTGTGCACCGGCTTGCCACTATCCCAGGTGATTAAAATAGGGTTGGCCTGGGTCAGGCTCAATTGACCTAACGGATAACGCATCCCTCCCTGCTTGAGTTGGGATGCGTTTCGATTGCAGTTTTTTAAGCCCGGTTCCATGGCCCGCCTGGTTCAGGGGTCAATTCTTGCCGAGGCACTGCCCTTTATTACTTCAACACCGGCATCGTCTTTTGTTGATAATTCCAGATCAACATACTGCTGACCGTCTTCTTCACGTATGGCCCCTACAGTGGCCGTTGCCGTCAGCGTCGCGCCGGGAAATACCTGGGAGGTAAAGCGTACGCCAAACGCTGTCAGGCGACCATCGCCAACATAGTTGGTTAGCATGCCGCCGGTCATTCCCATGGAGAGCATACCGTGCGCAAACACCGAGGGGTAATTTGCTATTTGAGTTGTAAACATCTCGTCTGAGTGCAGTGGATTATAATCACCCGATGCGCCTGCATACTGTACAATCTGGGTTCGCGACAGATTATTGCAGACTTCTTCGGAGTATTGGTCGCCGACACTTAATTCGCTTGCTTTTAAAGTCATTGGGTTTTCTCCTGATTAGTTAGAACTGGAAGTTGCAGGTCGTTCTGTTCGGACACCGACACTGGTGGCTGTGACGATCAGGTCACCGTTTTGGTCTCTATATTCTGTAACAGACTCACTGAACATCAGCTTGCCACCTCGGCGGCCTTCCTTTTCCCAGCTTTTGCCAGGTTTTGTGGTTGCTGACAAGCTATCGCCTGCTTGTAGTTGCTTGTGGTAGATGTAATGTTGTTCCGCATGTAGTCCGCCACCACCGCCACCACCGCCTTCGCGTTTAGTAATACCTGTTGCCTCTTTTGCAGAGCCAAACCATTCTTGACCAATTTTCGGTCGGAGAAAATAGTCCGGGTCAAATTGCGCACTCGCCTGAACAAAGGTTGGTGGCGCCAGTACAGCTCCAGCCTCTGTTTCCGCTGCATAGTCAGCATCATAGTAAATTGGATTCGGGTCACCGATAGATCTTGCAAACATCATGATGTGGCCGGCTTCTATTGGGAATTTATCGACTGCCATTGTTTTCTCCTTTGTTGCGTTTGACTCAATGGTCGTTGCAAATAGTTAATTTGACTGCTTTCGTTATTGCTCAGGAACCCAAGTTACTAGGACGAGTTATCCTTCGTCAAGTTATGTAATAGTTGATGATAAAGGTTGCTGCAAATGTAGGTCAGCGTTATTATCGAATGCCGCGCTGTGGAATTGCTAGGGGCTGGTACTCGTTCAGGACCGTTTGAGATTGCCAGATGAAGGGGTTCTGGAACTATTCACAACTAGATCCGGGCAAGCGATGAGTGATATCAAGGATTGTATTGAGCATGTCAAGGCCACCACGCATAGAATTCCCTGGAGCATGTTATCACGTAACGGGTAGAGCTCTGACTGGCAGGAAATCCTTTAAAGACAGGACCGACTATAGCGCCTTCCTGAATGTTCTGGATAGTGTGGCGGCCCGATTTGGCTGGTTGATTCATAGTTACGCGCTGCTTGAAAATCATTATCATGTGGTTGTTGAGGTACCCCACTCGAATCTGTCCAGGGGCATGCGGCAGCTCAATGGTGTCTATACTCAGCACTATAACCGCCGTCATTTAGCAGAAGGCCCAGTATTTCGCGGCCGTTTTAAAAGTATTGTTTTCGAAAAAGACCTGTATCTTCTGGCAATCTGTCGGCATGTTCTGTTAAATCCCTTGCGAATTTCGGGACAGGCAAGCCTGGCAAAGTATAGATTCAGCAGTTATCTAGCGATGATAGGAGAGGTTGCTTCTCCGGATTTTTTACATCGAGATACCGTTCTGCAATCCTTTTCCACTGACCTGGAAAACGGTGAAGCGGGATGGAAGAAATTTGTAGCCGATGGACAGCAGGCTGACTCACCGTTAGCGGGTCGATCAAATCAGGTGTTGTTGGGTAGTGAGCAATTTGTAGATCGATTACAAACACTGATGAAAAATAGCCGTAAAGCTAAACAAGCCCCCAAGAGGCAGAACCGCAGGAAATCTCTACGAGTGCTGTTTCGGCACGTCGCCAATCTGAGTAAAACCGAGAGGAACGCTTTAATCAAGCAGGCGCACTTGCAGTACGATTATACGCTGATAGAAATCGGTAGTTTTCTGAGTTTGCACTATACCACAGTAAGCAAAGTGGTTAATGCAGATCATCAAAAGCTGGGTAAAATTTAAACCCGTCATTCAGCATGAAACTACTCTCAGCCCGAGTGAGGAGAAAGCCCTCCAGGGCGCGTCTTTTTTATATTTAAATTGTGCTGAACATAGTTTAACGCTATGCTTCCGTGCTGAGATGGCCAGGCTCGGTGAAACTGACCATTTAGCGGGTCTATTATTGTAAATCTTTTATTACAAAAGGAGTGAATCGTGCGAAGGCGTAAAGCAGCGATCGGAGAAGAAACTGAAGAGATCGATTTGACACCGATGCTGGATGTGGTGTTTATCATGTTGATTTTCTTCATTGTTACAGCGACCTTTGTGAAAGAAATTGGTATTGATGTGAATAGTCCTGACAAGAATCAGAATATAAAAGATGCAGATAAGAAAAGTATCGTTGTCCAAATCACCAATCGAGATCGTATTCGCATTCGAGGACGTGATGTGGACTTCAGAGCGGTACGTGCCAATATTGAACGCCTTCATGCGGAAAATCCTGATGCGCCCGTTGTCGTTCAACCCCATTTAGATAGCACCACTGAAACCATGGTACATGTAATGGACTCGGCCAGACAGGCCGGGGTATATTCAGTTTCCATCGCAGCAGGTTAAAACCGGTTAAAACCATAGAGCTACGCGATTCAGGTTGCTTGGCTAGCAAGACCCTGGAGTGTAGATGGAATTATTGCTGATACGACATGGCCTACCAGAGAAAGTTGTCACTACTGATGGCAGCCCAGCTGATCCCCCTTTATCAACGATCGGGCTTAGACAGGCAGAGCTAGTTGCCGAATACCTGAAGGATGTCAGGCTGGATCGCCTTTATTCAAGTCCGATGCGAAGAGCGCACCAAACGGCTATACCACTGGCGAGAGAACAGGGCCTGGTTATTGAAACCGAAGAAGGGGTTGCTGAGTATGATCGTGATGCAGGTTCCTATATACCTGTTGAGCAACTCAAAGAAGAAAACTATGAGCAATGGCAGAACCTGATGAAAGGGGAAATGGGCAGTGTTGATTTCAGGGTTTTCTACGATACCGCGGTATCATCACTGGCGAGGATCGCTGATGATAATCGCGGCAAAACCATTGCAGTGACCTGCCATGGTGGTGTTGTTAATGCATGGACGGCTAACGTTCTAGGCCTTCAGCCGGTGATGTTCTTTAATCCAAATTACACCAGTGTGAGTCGATTCAAGGTAGCGAGTACGGGTGAAAAATCGGTTATCACCTTGAATGAACATTTTCACTTGAAAGGCCTGTCCTAGCAGGTTAATCATGCCGGCTGGAAACAGGTTATTGCATTAACCAAAACTCGTTGCCGTAGATCTGTATTTTATCCTGCATTTCAATTCCCAGTTCAGCGTATTAAGGTCAGGTTGTTTGCCATGAAATTGATCTGATCCGCCATTGATTCCTGTATAGCGTTATTGCTGAAAGGTGTCCAGGCGTCTGCTGGGGTCCGCGAACTTGAATAAAAAATCCCTACAAGCGTGATTACATGAAAAGAGTCAAATGGAAGGGCGACAAATAATAGAGCGACACATAGTAGATCAATAAATAGTAAAGCGATAAGTAGTAGCGCGATAATTGTTGGTGCAGACAGTCGCCTGCCGGGGTTAGAATAGCTCGATATGGAGTTCGCCACATGTTGAAAACTTTTTCCAGATGGTTAGTGCTAAGTCAGTTGGCAGGCCTGGCTGGTTGCGCTAGCTTGATGAACGGGGTAACCAGTCAACTAGCTGATAATCTATCTGCGGCAATATTGAATTCGGGTGATGTTGCGACGGTTCGTGAAGCTGTTCCGGCCTATCTTCTGCTGATTGATAGTTTTATCGTTAATGACCCGAATCAACCTCAGCTGTTAATGGCAGCAGCATCGTTAAATGGTGCCTACAGCGTGCTTGTCGATGAAGGCAGGACAGCGATTTTAGCAGACAAGGCGCTGGATTACGCCAGCCGAGGAGCGTGTCTTCAGGTCAAGGCGTTGTGCAGCTTGACAGGTTTGCCGTTCGCTGCCTTCGAGAAACGTATTAATGGGTTAGAGGCAAACGATCTGACTTATCTGTATGGCTATGCTGTTGCCTGGACTGGCTGGATTCAGGCGCATAGTGGTGATTGGAATGCCATTGGACAACTCGCCAGAGTCAAATTGATGATGGCCAGAGTTATAGATCTGAATGAGTCCTGGGACAGGGGTGGAGCGCATCTCTATCTGGGCGGTCTGGAAACTGTTTTACCGGCATCAATGGGTGGTCAGCCTGAGTTAGGAAAAATGCATTTTGAAAAAGCAATTGCATTGTCAGAAGGTAAATTCCTGATGGCTAAAGTTGTTTATGCAGAACAATACGCTAAACTGGTTTTCGACAAGAGGCTGCACGATCGTTTGCTCAATGAGGTCATTACCGCAGACCCGAGGGCGGATGGAATGACATTAACCAATCGCATCGCACAGGAGCGAGCCGTTATCTTACTGGCAGATGGGGACGATTATTTTTAACAGATCAATATTGCTTGCCTTTTTATGCCTGACGCTGGCAGGCCTGGCCGTTGTGCCTGAACAAGCCTTTGCAAAGACCTACAAAATCGCTACCGGGGTTCCTGATGGCGTTGGTGGTATGAAAAGATTACGTAAGGCTATTGCGGAAATAAACACGCAGACCCAGGGCAGGGTTAAATTCAAACTGTATCCCGGTGGCGTGCAGGGTGATGATTTTACGGTGATCCGTAAAATGCGTATTGGTCAGCTTCATGGTGGCGTGATGCAAGTCAATCCCCTGATCAGGTTCTACACTGATTTGCAGATTTATAATATGCCGCTTCAGTTCCAGTCCTATGCCGAAGTTGATGCGGTAAGAAAAAAGATGGATCAGGGTATCCGGCTCGGCCTGAATAGGGGCGGACTGCACGTTTTCCCTCTGATTGAAACTGGTTTTGCCTACCTGCTGTCAAAAAAACCTGTGGCGAATCCAAAGGACTTGATCAATATGAAAGTATGGGTTCCTAAAGGAGACCCCCTGGGTGAGCGTCTGGTAAAAATGTTTGATGTCAGCCCGGTACCACTGGGCATCAGTGACGTATTAGCAGGTTTGCAGACAGGTTTGCTAGATGCAGTGGCTATTCCGCCATCGGCAGCACTGGCACTGCAATTACACAATCATGTTCAGTATGTGATGGATCTGCCGTTAATCTATATCTACACCTTAATGGCCATTGATGAGAAGGTTTATGCTGGCCTCTCTGATCAGGATAAGCTGACCATTACCGGAATACTCGATGATGCTCTGCGGGATATTGACAGGGATAGCCGAAAAGATAATCTAAAGTCCTATGAGGCGCTGTTAAACCAAGGTATTAGTAGTGTTTCTCCCTCAGATGAAGACCTGATTGCATGGAAATTAATTGCCAGGGATGCTGTTGAATCGATGCTCAGTACGGGTGAAGTGTCTGCTGCTATTTTGAAGGAATTTGAGCAGAATCTAATGGATTTCCGATCCAGGCGAGCTCCCTAAGGGACTATCGATGTCTGCCCTGAAAGCACTGGTAAGGTTGTTGCATCAAGTCGAAAACAGTGCACTTTGGATCGCGCTGGCCACGATGCTGGCACTTGCCCTGCTACAGATCGTGTTGCGAAATTTCTTTGATACGGGCCTGCTCTGGATTGAATCGTTTCTCAGGATCCTGGTTCTCTGGCTGGCTATGCTCGGCGCAATGATTGGTACTCGCGAGCGCAATCATATCAGAATCGACATCCTGTCCCGGTTTGCATCTATGCGAGCTAAGGCCTGGCTCAGTAGGATCAATGCGCTGTTCGCGTCGATGATTTGTCTGGTCGCTGCTTACGCATCGATACGATTGGTTGTATTCGAATATCAGGATGGCTTAACAGCATTTGCCTGGGTGCCGGTCTGGTTTTGCCAGCTAATTCTACCTGTCGGCTTTCTGGTCATGTTCCTGAGGTTGGCACGAGACGTATTTATGCCGATACGGGGTGAACTTTAATGGCAGCCCTGGGTTCTTTGATTCTTGGCCTGCTGGCCCTGGTGGGCCTGCCCCTGTTTGTAGTGATTTTGGCAGCTGCACTGCTGGGTTTTTATGTAGCTGAAGTACCCGTAACCGTTATCGCTATCGAAATGTATCGGATAGTAGAAACACCCATGCTACTGGCACTACCCTTATTTACATTTTCTGGATATTTGTTAGCTGAATGTGGTCTGTCATCCAGGCTGGTCAGATTGACCGATGCCTTACTGGGATGGTTACCAGGTGGGCTGGCATTAGTCGCATTTATTACCTGTGCTTTTTTTACCGCTTTTACCGGAGCGTCGGGGGTGACCATTGTTGCCATAGGGGCATTGCTTTACCCGGCTTTACAGGAGGGAGGTTATTCGGAGAAATTCAGCCTCGGGCTGGTGACAACCTCAGGAAGTTTAGGGCTTTTACTGGCACCCTCATTACCATTGATTCTCTATGGTGTTCTGGTACAGCAGATGAATCTGTCGATTTCATTTTCGATTCAAGATCTCTTTATCGCTGGGTTACTGCCAGCGTTGCTGATGATATCGCTGTTGACGGCCTTCACTCTCTGGGTCCATCGGGGTCGAACCTCACTAATGGCAGGGCGGAAAAAATCTGTCAAAGTAAGTCAAGCGTTGTGGGCAATGCGCTGGGAAATCCCGTTACCGATCGTGGTACTGGGCGGGATCTATAGTGGATTTTTTGCTGTCTCTGAGGCCGCTGCAATCACCGCAGCCTACGTTATTCTGGTAGAGGTTGTTATTCATCAGGAAATTAAATTGAGGCAGTTGCCCGAAATAACCCGAAACGCAATGACCATGGTTGGTGGTATTCTCCTGATTCTGGCTGTTTCACTGGCGTTCACTAATTTTCTAATCGATGCGGAAATACCGCAGAAGCTATTTGAGCAGGTTAGGTTCTGGGTCAGTAGCCCCATTACCTTTCTGTTGTTACTGAATATTATCCTACTGATACTCGGCGCTTTACTCGATATTTATTCAGCCCTTATTATTATGATTCCATTGATTGTTCCCATGGCAATGCAGTTTGGGATTCACCCAGTGCACTTGGGCATTATTTTTCTCGCTAATATGCAGATCGGTTACTTCACACCGCCAGTTGGTATGAATCTATTCATTGCCAGCTATCGTTTTGAAAAGCCCATCGTTGAAATATACAGGGCAACCTTGCCGTTTATGCTGGTTTTAATGTTAGCCTTGTTGCTGATAACTTACCTGCCCATTCTAAGTCTGGGACTCCTTGAAACCTAATGCAGTGTGCGTGGCGAATTTGGTGACCTGGTATTGAGATTGAGTTAGGACTTTCTGGATTTGTGCGAATGACCAGCAGATGCTAAATTTCCAGTCGAAGCCAGTGCCTTGAATCAATACGACTGATTGATGCTGAGCTCCGCGGGTAATGTCGTTTTGTAAGTGACTGAGTTTTATGAAAGAAGATGAGTTTGCAAGAAATTCCAAGCTGGTCGCTATCGCCCAGTCGCTGTCCGAGGGAGACAGTACAGGAAAGTTGTTGGAATTGATTATCAGCGAAGCACTTAGTTTCGCCAATGCTGATGCTGGCTCAATCTATATAAGATCGGACAGGGAAACACTGCATTTTGAATGCCTCGTCAATCGAAGCCTGCTACTTGTCAGAGGAGGAGCTTCTGGTGTGCCTGTCGGCATCCCTGACATTCCATTGAGCGGGGAAGTTGATGGTCAGGAATTACACTTTGAGGCTGCCGCAGCCTGCCGTAACGACGAGACTCGCCTTGTTCAAGAGGGCATGTCAGATAGGCAACAGGTGTATTCAGGCGCCAAGTTTTACGCTGACTTGATCGGGTATGAAATAGTTTCCGCTTTATCAATACCGCTCTCAGTGAGTGACTCAAAGGTCATTGGCGTGCTTCAGGTACTTAATGCAGTGGATGGAGCGGGCCAGTTTGGTCCGTTCGCCGAAGATATGATCCCATGGATTGAAAGTCTTGCGTCGTTGGCAGCTGTGGCTATTCACAACCGTCAGCGGTTGGATTCCCATGTCGCTAAGCATGAACAAGTAGCACATCAGGTTCAGCGCAGGACCCTGGAACTGGAAACCGTCATCGATGACTTACAGACAAGAAATGCGCGCCTGCAGGAAGAAAATAAGATTGATGGCTTGACCAGTGTTAATAATCGTTTGGCTTTCGAAGACGCATTTAAGATCGAATGGCGTCGTGCAGAAAGGCAGGGTTACAAGTTGAGCCTGCTGATGCTCGATATAGACCATTTTAAGGAAGTCAATGACACCTTTGGACATCTGGCTGGTGACCAATGTCTACGCATTGTAAGCCACCTGATAAAGAGCGCGTTTAACAGAAGTGCCGATTTTGTTGCTCGCTATGGTGGAGAAGAATTTGTCGTACTCTTGCCGTATCTGGAGTTAGACAGCGCGATTTTATGTGCTGAACGCTTGCGGGCAATCATTGAGGCTTATGTAATTGAATATACGGGCAGTGAAATCAGGCTAACGGCGAGTGTGGGCGTCTCCTGTGTACAGCCTTCGTCTGATACAGATGCCACCCAGTTGATTAAACTAGCTGATAAGGCGCTTTATAGCGCCAAGGATGCCGGACGTAATTGTGTGCGGTCTATTGCTGTAGAGTAAAGGCGTTAAGCAGGTATTGCTGCTGCCATATCAGGCCTGTGAAGGCCCTTGATAGCGCTCCCCAGTCGGCGGCTGGGCGGTTGTCATTTTGATGGTTGCAATGGATCCGTGCTGATCAGCGCGATTTCAGTAGCCTGAAGCGAGACCTTCTTTTCTGTGGTCTGAAGCACCACAGTAGCCATTTGATAATTTAGCGATGAGTTGGGCGCCACCAAAAAGGTGTTCAGGAGAGTCAGCTCTGGTCTTGTGGCCTTTTTCTATCAGCTGCTGTTTCACTGATGAATCAAAACCTTTTTCCAGCGCTAGTTCACCCGTTTCGGTTACCTGCCAGCGTGGCGCATCACTGGCGGCCTGTGGATTCTGGCCATAAGCGTAGAGGCGGACCATCATCTGTAGATGGCCCTGGGCCTGCATATGGCCGCCCATGACCCCGAAACTGAGGGCTGGTTTGTTTGCACAGGTCACAAAAGCGGGAATGATGGTGTGATAAGGGCGCTTACCGCCGCCAACCTGGTTAGGATGGCCTTTTTCCAGAACAAATCCAGACCCGCGATTCTGCATGCTGATGCCGGTTCCCGGGATAACAATTCCAGAACCGAAGCCGCGGTAATTAGACTGTATGAATGAAACCATCATGCCATCAGCGTCAGCTGTAGTCAGGTAAACGGTATCTGGGCTTGCTCCCAGGCCATGACCGGCGCCTGCCGTGTAATGCAGGTCGATTTGCCTGTAATGTGCTTCTATCTGTACCGGATCGAGCAGTTCCGCATTAGACAATTTCATGTAGTCCGGGTCCGCTAGATGTCTTTCTATTACGCCGTAAGCACATCGAATGGCTTCAACTTGAAGATGAATACTATCGGCTGAATCGATGGGGTATTTGTGGATAGCACACCGGTTCACTATCGCCAGGGCTATTAATGCCATGATCCCCTGGCCATTGGGTGGTATTTCATGCAACTGGTAATCGCCAAAATCCTGGTGTAGGGGAGCTACCCATTCAGGACGGTGACGGCTGAGATCATCAAGGCTAAGGGGGGCATTGTGAATTTGCGCATCGTGGACCATTTGCTGCGCAAGGATCCCGCTGTAGAATTCTGAACCATTGCTATTGGCTATGGCCGTCAGTGTTTTTGCATGATCGGGAAGGCGCACAAGGTCGCCCGGGTCGGGTGCTTTGCCCGAGCTGAGGAAGGTGTCCTTAAAGGCGTCATAATCCTGGTACACTGTTTCGGCAAGTTTCCAGTAATAGGCAGTTTTTGGACCCACTTGGTATCCCTTTTCAGCATAGCCAATCGCTGCTTGAAAGAGATCGGCAAAGGGGAGTTTTCCAAAGCGGTCGGATAGTGCCATCCAGGCACTGACAGCGCCGGGGACAGTGACAGCGAGCCATCCTAGCCGTGGCATCCTGGTCTGCCCAGTAAAGTGCTCGACCTTGAGTTTTTCAGGAGATCGGCCCGAAGCATTTAGCCCGTGCAGCTTTTTACCGTCCCATATCAATGCAAAAGCATCGCTGCCGATGCCATTATTGTTGGGTTCAACCACGGTTAGTGTAATGGCTGTAGCCAGCGCCGCATCGACTGCATTGCCACCCGACCCAAGGATGGATAGGCCGGCTTGAACCGCTAGCGGCTGCGAAGTTGCTACCAGGTTGTTAGCAAATATGGGCTGACGGGCCGATGGATAGGGTAACTCCCAGTCAAAGTTATTCATATATTATCCTTGTTGGAAGCTGCTGCTGTCAGCCGTGAATTTTCGCCGTGGGCCATCACAGCAATGCAGCGTCATCTCGCCGTGTAGACTTAGCGTAAATGATTGGCGGCCGTTGCGAAACCTGATTTTGTCACTACCACAGACTGCTAAGTCGCTGTTGCCTGTAGAGTGTGTGGTATCGACCTTTTGTCTCCATGAGCTGATGGTGATTGCCCGCTTCAATGATGCGACCTTGTTCTATTACGATAATCCGGGTGGCGTTTCTAATAGTCGATAACCGGTGCGCAATCACCACACTTATTCTGCCGTCAAGAAGGGTTTTCAACCCGGTTTGCACGTGTTGCTCTGTCAGTGTGTCAACCGATGATGTTGCCTCGTCCATGATAAGGATCTTCGGGTCAGCCAGGATTGCCCTGGCGAAGGAGATGAGCTGTTTTTGACCCGCGGAGAGGCTTGCGCCAGATTCACTGATTTGGGTTGCATAACCTTCTGGCATCTCTTTGATGAAATGGTGGGCTCCAGCCTTCTTGGCAGCCGCTACGATCTGCTGGTGGTCGGCATGCAGGTTTCCGTACTGGATGTTGTCCTCGACCGTGCCGGCAAACACGTGTGAGGACTGCAGCACGATTCCCAGGTTTGATTGAAGAAAATGCAGGCTTCGGTTTCGATAGTCAATCCCATCAAGCAGGATTGTACCGGCGGTGGGCTCATAAAACCGGCACAGTAAACTGATCAGCGAGGTTTTGCCGCTGCCGGTAGAACCCACTATGGCGATGGTTTCTCCCTTGTTGATGGTCAGATTGATATCCGCTAAGACAGGGCCGCCCACGGCATAGGAAAAATTTACCTGCCGGAATTCTATTTGATTTATGTCATTGCTCAGGCCATCTTCAGCCAGTTCCTCACTGTAGTTACCCTGCAGGCGCTGCATCACGTCTTCTGAATCCGCGACCTCAGATTTGGCTGCTATCAGGCTCATGATTCTCTCTGCAGATGCCTGGGCCATTTGCATTTCTGCAAACCAATGGGCCAGTTGTTCGATGGGTTCAAAGAAATGCCGGGTGTAGGTAAGAAAGGCGATGAGCGTCCCGGCTGAAATGATCCCCCAGCCAAATTCAACACCGCCGACGACTAGTGCAATACCCGATGCCAGCGAACCCAGCGTCATGACGATGGGCAGGTACAATGCGGCCTGAATGGCATTTTGGACCGAGGCGCCATGCATCTGGTCTGTCAGCGAGCCAAATTGCTGGAGATTGTGGGACTCAGTGACGAATGTTTTGCTGGTTGCAACGCCCATGATATTTTCATTATAGGATCCGGTAATACGGGAATTTGTTTTTCTGACCTGGCGAGCGCTTTTCAAGATTCGGGACTGGAAAAACAGACTGATCCAGACCAGAGCGGGGAGCGTAGTGAGGACAATCAGCGCCAGCACCGGCTCCATGAACAGCATTGCCCCGGCAATTCCCGCCATGACCGTAAAAGACCAGACTAAATCCAGAATGCCCCAGGCCAGAATGTTTGATAGGCGTTCACAATCAGATGTCATCCTTGCCATAAGCCAGCCGACAGGCCGATAATCGTAGTAAGCAAAGGAAAGGTATTGCAGGTTATCAAAACCATCACGTCGAATATCATGACTTATGTGGCTACGCAATTTTCCGCCGAACCAAAGAAATCCAATAACAGCCAAAGCCAGTGCAACACAGAATCCTGCATAGATACCCGCATAGAACCAGAGATCAGTGGCATTACCCTTGACCGTTAACTCGTCGATGACGCTTCGAGTGACCAGGGGGAATGCGATTTCACAGGTAGCGACGACAAAAGCGCAACACGCCAGGTAGATTACATCTGAACGATAGTAGGTGGCGTAGGCAAGAAGCTGCTTCCAGATATCCAGATTAACGCGAGCCGGGTTGCTGCCCGATTCAAATTCATCACCATAGTTTTCGTCGTCGAAATAAGCCTCACTCATCCTGAATATTCCGGCGTTTCAGTGGTTGTCGGTAAATCACTTAGCTCAATATCGTTTTCGATGGCTCCCTGGATGACACAGAGTTTCTGATAGACTCCGGGTTGTTTGGATAACGTCTGGTGGTGCCCCTGTTGGATAATCTGGCCGGCATTGAGCACAAAAATCGTATCAGCATGCATGACAGAAGATAGTCGATGGGCAATGATGAGGGTTGTTTGCTGGTTACGCTGGGCTCTTAGGGCCGTTAGTATTTTTGCTTCAGTGTCTGTGTCAACAGCAGATAAAGAATCGTCAAGAATGAGAATTGGGGGTTGTTTGACCAGGGCTCGAGCCAGCGCAATGCGCTGTCTCTGGCCCCCGGACAGGGTGACACCGCGTTCGCCAACCAGGGATTCATAGGATTTTGGAAATTTTAATATTGAATCGTGAATCTGGGCGGTCATGGTAGCTCGGTGAATATCTTCCTCGCTTGCCTGACGGTCCCCTAATATGAGGTTTTCCCTGATCGAGGCGGCAAACAAGAAGGGCTCCTGCATAACAATACTCATCTGGTTGCGAGCGTATTTTCGATTGAGTTCACTGAGTTCATACTGGTCCAGCTTGATCGAGCCTGCCTGATAATCATGAAGCCTGAGAAGCAGTTGCACCAGGGTTGATTTGCCCGACCCAGGCGGGCCCAAAAAGGCCACCGTCTGGCCCGGCTGGATATCAAGTGAGATATTATCCAGGACGGGTTTGTTCAGTTCATGACAGAAGCGCACATCTTGGAAGGTGATTTTTCCCTGCAGCTGGTGTCTGGGTGATAATTCGTTCTGTGACTCCATTGGCTCGGTCAGGATTTCAGCCAGGCGGCCGAGGGCAACAACGGCTTTGCTTGAATCGGTCAGAACACGACCCATATGCCTGATCGGCCAGATAATCATGCTCTCGTAGGTAATGAAGGCAAATAGCGTCCCAACGGTCAGTTCGCCTGCGATGGTCCAGGCTGCACCAGCAATGAGGAGCACGCCGATCTGGCCGAGACAGATGAGATCGCTAAATCCATAGTAGCCTCCCAGTAAGCGCATGAGGCGTTTATTTTCTTCCCTGAATAAGGCGTTGCTTTCAGCAAATTTTTTGACTTCAAATTCCTGTCGAGCAAAAGCTCGAACGACACGAATACCGGTCAGGTTTTCCTGCAGCACCGTCGTCAAACTGGCTTCACTTTCATCCACCTTGGTAAAAATCGATTTTACTTTCTGAAAGAATAAAACAGCACAGAAGAACAAAACGGGCATACTGGCCAGTGATAGCAAGGCCATTTTAATGTGCAGCGTAAATAAGATGGGGGTGACCACCAAAAGCATTAATATCGCTCTGGCTATTTCAATGATCTGACCGCTGAGGAACACCCTGAAAGTTTCAACGTCTGAGGTGCATCTCTGGATCAGGTCGCCGGTATCAGTGTTGTTGTGAAAGAGAATTGGCAGGTGATTTAGATGGTTTAGCAACCTGTCTCTGAGTCTCCGCGCGATGCCTTCCGATGCTGTCGCAATGAGATGGCCGCGCAGATAGAAGAACACACCGGCTAGCCCGGTAAACAGTAATGAAATAGCTGCAGCGATAAGCAGCAGGGCAAGGGTTTGATTGTCGCTTTCAGGGTCGCTATAAACCTTAGCGACCAGATAGGACAGCCACTGGCTGGTCTCGCCATCATTGCCACTGATCAGAATATCCAGTGCAGCTCTTGATATCAGTGGCAGCATGAAAAGAAAGACGTAACTCATCACCATGGCGCCAACCGCGAACAGGTAGGGCTGTCGAAATCCAAGTGAAATACTTAAGAAAAGTTGTTTATTCACTATTCAGCACGGTATTCGGGGCTATTTACTATCGCAGTCATGGTCAGAATTCATGGGTGATGTGTTTTCGGTTTTTACCTTCTGTGGCGTCTACTCATCCAAGCGCCAGAATTATTTTCTTGAAGGTGCCTGATTATGCCGTTTAATTACAGCAAAACAAAGTCGGCGATGATGGTCTATGTAAAGTCAGGATAACCACAATACTGGTATTGTTGGGTTAGATTCTGTATAAGAATGAAGTTGTTTTAATGTGTAAGAAAGCTCAGGCCTATTACTTTTTAACATCAAATGTAGCATCAGGTGTCACATCAGATAAAATCACCTACAGTCGAATTCAGTATAAGGAATAGTAGTATGAAATTGTATAATTCAGTGGGACCTAACCCAAAGGTAGTACGCATGTTCATGGCGGAACTGGGCGTGGAGATCGAACAGCAACGCATTGATATTATGAAGGGTGAAAATCGTCAGGCACCTTATTTGGAGGTGAACCCCGGTGGTCAGCTGCCTGCATTAGAGCTGGATTCGGGTATGGTCATCAGCGAGATTACGGCGATCTGTGAATATCTGGATGATTGGCAAGGTCATACGGACCTTGTAGGCAAAACACCTGAAGATAGAGCTGAAACCAGAATGTGGGTGCGCAGAATAGACCTGGCTATAGCGGAAAACATAGCGAATGGGTTTCGTTCCTCAGAAGGTCTGGAGATGTTTAAAAACAGAATGACCTTGATCCCCCATGCAGCCGATGCTGTTAAAGCACTTGCCCAGGAAAAGTTAACCTGGCTGGATGGACTGATGCAGGGAAAGACTTTTGTCTGCGGCGACAGGTTCAGCCTGGCCGATATTATGTTGTTTGTGTTTTTGGAGTTTGGTACCCAGGTAGGCCAGCCAATGAATGCTGATAATGCCAGTATTGCCAGCTGGTATGAATCGGTCCAGGCAAGAGCCAGCGCATCCGCCTGACTTTGTAGCGCTTTGATGGAGGCATCATGTTTCAGGGTATGAACTTTTCGCCGGCGTCTTTACCCCCATCAGTTGACAGGCTGCGGGAGGAAGTGCGGGCATTTTTAGAAGAGGAAACTGACTGGCAGCCAAATTCGGACTTTAATGCAGGGGCATCTCCTGCGTTTTCGAAACGACTGGCAATGCGAGGTTGGATCGGCATGACCTGGCCAGAGCGCTATGGTGGCGGCGGGAAGTCGTTTCTTGAACGATATGTGGTTACTGAGGAGCTATTAGCTGCCGGTGCGCCGGTGGGTTGCCATTGGATCGCTGATCGGCAGAGCGGGCCTTTACTGCTGAAATTTGGTACCGAAGCGCAGCGACAAAGATTCCTGCCGGCTATTGTCGGAGGTGACTGTTTTTTTTCCATCGGTATGTCCGAGCCGGATACCGGATCCGATTTAGCGTCCATTAGAACGAGTGCGGTCAGGGTAGACGGTGGCTGGCGCCTGAACGGCAGTAAAATATGGACCAGTGGGGCCCATTTAAACCATTACATGGTTACCCTGGTGAGAACCACCGCGCCTTCGGAAAATCGCCATGCCGGTATGAGCCAGTTTATTGTTCCCATCCAGGATCCGAATGTAACCATACGCGGAATTGATAACCTGGCCGGTGAAAGTGATTTTAACCAGGTCTTTTTCGATGATGTGTTCATTGCCGATGAACTGGTGGTGGGACAACCGGGAAATGGCTGGGCCCAGGTGATGAGCGAGTTGGCCTATGAGAGAAGTGGTCCAGAGCGCTTTCTCAGTGCATTCCGGGTGTTGACCGAATTCGTTGGTTGCCTTCAGGTATCAGCAGATCGTCAGCAGAGGGCCTTGGCTGGTCGACTGATAACCCATCTGGTGACACTGCGCCGGATGTCAATTTCAGTGGCTAGTATGCTTGAAAGCGGAGAGATGCCGGATACTGAAGCGGCTTTGATTAAGGATCTTGGCAATACCTACGAAAGAATGGTGCCGGAATTGATTCGATTACATTTGCCTGATCAGAGCTCGGCCAGGCTGTTATCGGCGCTGCAGGAATGTATTCTACATGCACCTTCGTTCACGCTACGCGGTGGCACGCGGGAAATCCTGCGTGGCATTATTGCCCGTGGTCTCGGTTTAAGGTAGTCACATCGATGAATGAAGATCAGGTTTTAGTCGCCGATACGGCTGGTAGGATATTCAGGGAAGAATGTCCTGCTGATATTGTTCAGCGAGCTGAGCAGGGTATTTACCCCAGTGAGTTATGGACTGTGCTGATTGATAATGGCCTGGTCCTGGCCGGAATAGATGAAGCTAATGGCGGATCGGGGGGCATATTAGTCGATGCCCTTGTTATTTTGCGAGAAGCCGCACGCAGGGCGGTGCCATTGCCTTTGGCTGAGACTTTTGTTGCCAGCCAGTTAATGAACCAATTGCAGCAACCGATACCGGCGTTGCCGGTAACCCTGGTTCAGGGGCATTTTGACCTGACCGAGCAGGGTCGCCTGACCGGACAATGCCCAGGCGTCCCCTTTGCCCGGCACTGTCAGTCATTCCTGATAGTGGTGGGTGATTCAGTTCAAGGTGGCCAGCACAACGATCGCCTCTGCCTGGTCGATGCAGATCAGGTTACCCTTGAGCATGACAGAAATATCAGTGGAGAACCCTGTGATGCGCTGGCCATAGAGATTGAAGTTGCCCAGCAACGGATATTCGCCGTAGACAGAGCATTTTTAGACCGTGGCAGATTACTGGGTGCCGCAGCTCGAGCAGTCATGATGGCTGGCGCATTGGAGGAAATGCTGAAAATCACAGTTGACTATGCCCTGGAGCGTCGACAGTTTGGTAAAGCCATTGCCAAGTTTCAGGCGATACAGCAGCAATTGGCTGTATTTGCAGGAGAAGTCGCTGCCAGTGTGCGGGCTGCAGACACGTTGCTGGACAGTGCTGAACTGAATCCTCTGGATGTCGCTATTGCCAAAGCCCGTATAGGCGAAGCAAGTGGATTGTCGGCTGAAATTGCGCACCAGGTGCATGGTGCGATCGGCTACACCCGAGAGCATCGCCTGAATCAGCTGAGCCGCAGGCTGTGGCTCTGGCGGGATCAATTCGGCAATGAACATGAATGGCATGAAACTGTGGCGGAGGCCTTTTTGAGCGATCCTGGTATGGGGCTCTGGCAGAAGATAACCGAATTAAAGGTCTAAAACGGTTATAGGTTTAGCTTCATCCTGGGTTTGACAGATAAAACTGTGATTGCAAGGTCGCGGGTCCCTCTGTACGAATTTTACCCAGATCAATGAGTCTTATCATGGCTGAAAGCACAGAGCGGGCAGCTGCTGGGTGGAGCGCTGGCTGAGTTTCTTTGTACATGATTGGTACCATGGCATTGATCTGATGATTGCCCTGTTTTAAACAGGCAATGATTTGTTGTTCCCTGTCCAGTCTATGTGCTATGAAAGCGCGCACAAAGGGTTTGATATCCTTGATGCAAGTGCCGTGTGTTGGCCAGTAGACCGTATCGTCTCTCGATAATAATTTTTCCAGGCTTTCCATATAGGCTGTCATATCCCCGTCTGGCGGGCCGATAACGCTGGTTGACCAGCCCATGACGTGATCTCCGGTCATCAGGGCCTTTTCCTCGAGGAGTGCGAAGCACAGGTGATTGGAGGTATGCCCGGGTGTATAGACGCTTTCTATTGTCCAACCATCGCCGTGGATGATATCGCCATCTCTGAGTTCATGGTCTGGCGTGAAGTCCATATCGCCGCCTTCTTCTATGGGTATGCCATCCGCTATTTTGCCTGCTCCATGGGGTCCATAGCCGTAGGTTGGCGCGTTCCAGGCTAATTTCAATGGTGCGGCGGCTGGCGAGTGATCTGCGTGGGTATGGGTGATCAGGATATGGGTTACCGTCTCCTCGTGCAGGGCTGATTTCAGGGCTTGTATGTGCTCGGCTATCATGGGACCAGGATCGATGACGGCGACGTTGCCGTGACCAATAATATAGGTGCCCGTACCGTTGAAAGTAAAACCGGAGGGATTTCTCGCTGTTACCCGTCGAATTAGTGGAGATACCGTTTCTATGGCTGCGTATTCAAACGAATATTTGTAGACGTATGGAATCGATATAGGCATAACTACGGACTCTTGGCTTAACAGGAAGTCACAGGATAGCAAATAGCGAGGACTGACTATAGAGAATATTCAGACTAAGGGTGTCTCGAAAGGATAGATGTTAAGAATATTTGTTATTATCTGAATTCTTACAGTGTTATTTGGCAGTGATGATTATGTTAGCAGAAATAACTTCAGTCAGTCGTCTTATTGAAATAGGAATAGCCCTTTCAGCGGAAAAAGACATAGACATATTGATGGAGAGGATTTTATTGGAGGCTATGGACCTGACTAATGCAGATGGTGGCACACTCTATGTGAATGATGATTCAGGAGGCCTTAGATTTGAAATTGTCAGGACCAATTCTCTGGATATTGCCCAGGGAGGAACCACTAATACCGAGGTTACATTTCCAACTGTGCAGTTGCTTAATGCATCTGGCAAACCCAACTTGAATAATATTGTCACTTTTGCAGCTAATAGGGGAGAGGTTGTCAATATTGCCGATGTCTATCGATCGAAAGACTTTGACTTCTCGGGAACCAGGAAGTTTGATGAGCTGACCGGATTTAGGTCGCAATCGTTTTTGACTATTCCCATGAAAAACAAAACCGATGATCTTATCGGCGTGTTACAGCTATTGAATTGCCAGGATCCAGACAGCAATCAGGTCATTGCATTTTCTGATGAGATTCAACCTATTGTAGAGGCCCTGGCCAGTCAGGCTGCTGTGTCGCTTGATAATGCTAAGCTCATGAAGGAAATGGCGGATCTGCAACAGGCTTTTATTGAATTGCTGGCCAGTGCGCTGGATGCCAAATCGCCCTACACTGGGGGTCATTGCCAAAGAGTGCCGGAACTGGCAAAAATGCTGACCGAGGCGGCTTCAGAAGAAAAATCAGGCCCCTTCAAGGCATTCACCTTAAACGAGGATGATCGCAATGAGCTTCACCTGGCTTCCTGGATGCATGACTGCGGTAAGGTTGTGACGCCGGAATTTGTGGTCGATAAAGCCACTAAACTGGAGACTATCACAGATCGAATTCATGAAGTTAGGACGCGGTTTGAAGTTATTAAGCGAGATGCTCAGATTCGCTGTCTCGAAACAATAGTTGAAGGTCAGGATGCTGCGCAGCAAAAAGCCGCTTTGGAAGAAGAATTACAACGTATTGATGAAGATTATTACTTCATTGCGGAAACGAATATCGGTGGTGAATTCCTGGACGAGGACAAAACTCAGAGAATTAAGGACATCGGTAGCAGGACCTGGAGCAGGACGCTGGATAATAGAGCAGGGATATCAATATCAGAACGAAAAAGATTTGAAAAAGTGCCGGTACAGTCCCTGCCTGTGGAAGAGCAATTACTGGTTGATCGTCCGGAGCATCTGATCGAGCACCCTTTTGTTCCTTTCAGTGCCGATCCAGATAACGGTTATGGCTTTAAAGTGGATGTGCCGGAATACCGATTTAATCTTGGCGAGATCTACAACCTGAGTATCTCAAGAGGAACCTTGACCGAAGAAGAGCGTTTTATCATCAATGATCACATTGTTCAGACAATCGTCATGCTGGAGAAACTGCCCCTGCCAAGGGCACTGAAACGAGTGCCTGAAATCGCTGGTGGTCATCATGAGAAAATGGACGGGACGGGCTACCCAAGGCGGTTATCCGGTTCTCAGATGTCCCTGCCTGCGAGAGTCATGGCTGTCGCCGATATCTTTGAAGCATTGACAGCAGCTGACCGCCCCTACAAAGAACGTAAAACCCTGTCCCAGTGTCTACGTATCATGAGTTTTATGGCCAAGGATAATCATATCGATAAGGACCTGTATCGGCTATTTCTCGAAAGGGGAGTCTACCAGGCATATGCAGATCGATTCCTGCTGGCAGACCAGGTTGATGAAATCGATATTCAGGAATTTCTGGTTGCGTAGGATTGCAGCGTGCTGACATGCTCGGCAGTGGATTCTGCCAGGGCCTCGAGGCTGTAACCACCCTCTAGCGTCGATACAATACGGCCTTTGGCAAATTGCCGGGCAATATCGACGATTAGTTCCGTAATCCAGCGATAATCCTGGCGCCCTAAAAGCAGCCCGCCGATTGGATCGTCGGCATGTGCATCAAAACCTGCTGAGATGAAGATAAAATCGGGCCGGTGTTTATCGAGAGCCGGTAGCCAGTGCAATTCAATGGCTTTTCGGAAACTATAACTGGTGCAGCCGGCGGCTAGAGGCACTGGGATAATATGTTCGTTCCTGAAGGTCATGTAGCGAAAAGGAAAGAATTCTTCCTGGAAGCTTGAGCAGACCAGAACTTCAGGCCGGTCCTTGAATATATCAACTGTGCCATTACAGTGGTGTACGTCAAAATCAAGTATGGCAACACGGTTGATGCGTGTATCCTGCAGAGCCCTTTCTGCAGCGAGGGCGACATTATTGAACAGACAGAAACCCATGGCCTCGGCCTGCTCTGCATGGTGTCCAGGTGGTCGTACCGCGCAGAAAACGCGCGCTGCGTTGCCTTCCAATACTAGTCGGGTTGCCTCCAGGTTAGCGCTGGCGGCCATCAGTGCTGCCTGGATACTGCCTTTGCTCAGATAGGTGTCAGGGTCTAAATGGGCAGTGCCGGTGAGTGGTTCAGCACTGACAACCTGGTTGGTGAAATCGGAAGGGTGTACCAGACCAAGCGCATCTGTTGTGATTTGAGGAATGATATCCTTAGTCTTCGGGAAAAGGCCATCCGCGTACAATCGGTTCAGGACGGCTTCAAGACGAGCAGGCCGTTCTGGGTGCCCGTCTAATTGGTGTTGCAGGCAGGCGCTGTGGGTAAGTATCTTAAACATCGGTTCAGGTTTCGATAGGGTGCTGGCTTGCTAAAGTATAGCAGTCTGAGCGTGCCCTATAAAAAATGCCCGCGGCTTCAAAGGATGTTGAAATAGCGCTCATATTCCCACTGGCTGGGCTTTGAGTCATCTGGATCATTGCCGCTTGAATGAAAGTTTAACCAGTCATGGCGGCGTGATTTAATCCAGTAGTCTACGTCTTCACTACCTAGTATAGTTTTTAACGCCTGGTCCTGTGCCAGCGCGCGGGCGGCTTCCATGATACTTCTGGGCAGTCTTGGTACGTCCTCTGGTAGCCCCCAGCCTAGTGCAGCACATTCAGGCGGGGGAGCAATTTTTCGGGTTAAGCCACTGAGTCCGCCTGCCAGTATAGCTGCGATAGCAAGGTATGGGTTCAGGTCACCTGCGCCTACTCGGTGCTCAATTCGGGTGGTAGAAGGGGACTTGGAGATTAACCTGATACCGGTTGATTTATTTTCTTCTCCCCAGGTTGCGGTCATTGGTGGCGCTGAGAATTCTCGAAATCGGCGAAACGAGTTGATGGTGGGGCATAGATAGCTGACCGCCGCCGGCATGGTGTCAATCAGTCCAGCAACCCAGTGGAGGAGTAAATCCGAGCGATTGTCGGGTTTATTTGAGTCGAAGAAAACGGGTGTCGAACCTGATAGTAGGGAATGATGGATATGCATGCCATTGGAAAAGCCTCTCTGCGGATGGGCCATGAAGGTTGCTGACATGCCCATATCTGTGGCAGTTTCAAATATTATTTGTTTGCTTCTGACGACACTGTCGGCCAGGGTGACTGGTTCGGTAGGGACCAGGTTGAGCTCGATCTGGCCATGGCCATTTTCGTCATTCCAGGCCTCCCACTGTATACCGTACCATTCAAGGCGTTTGATGACCTCGTTCATAAAGTCAGCGGCTCTATAGGAATCTCTGAGGAAGTAAATCGTTTCCAGTGGAGAAGACCCTATGGGGTCAAGGTTCTGGTATTGCTTAACTCTGGCATCATCAAAACTGTTTTCAAAAAGGAAGAATTCCAGTTCACAGGTTGCTTTAACCTGAAATCCGTTATCGCTAACAGCCTGGACGACCTGCTTGAGTTTAGTTCTTGGGCAGAGGTTGATGGCACTGCCATCGAGGTTAGCAAAATCGCAGATGACATGCCCTAAATCGTTATCTTTGATGTCGCTGACGAGGGTATCCAGATCTGGCTTCAGCAGGATGTCACCCATAACGCTATGCCTGAAAGTATGCCAGAAGGTAAAATGTGGGATGCTTGCTGCATCTGCTGCGAGAGCCACATCTGCTATGTTGTGGCCATTGGGTAGCGCTCCTAGAAATTTTTCGCGATTACAGTATTTACCCAGGCTAAAACCGTCCAGATTGGTCACGAAGGTTCTAATACGCCTCACATGGTGGCGGTCCAGCCATTGGTCAAGGCTGGATTCTCCTTTAAAGGGTGTTGGGCTCATAGCCCACCCAGTAAACGATTGAGGGTTAATTCGCTTAGCAGGGCGGTCGTCCTGATACTGGAGTGGCAATGAATATTACCTCTCACCACTTCTTCAATCAGTATGCTCTGCTTATCAAACAGCCTCTGCAGCGCTTTAGAACTGCTGCTGATAAGCACGGGCTCGCTTCCCGACCCCCATTCGAAGTACGGGTCCTCACCTTTAGATTTAACTTTTACACTGATATCGACATCAACCTGCTCATGGACGCATTCAAAGAACTCTTCTGCTGCGACACGCCAGGGTCTCAATTCCTGTCGTATTAACTGCTGCACAAATCTGGTAAATCGCGGATGGTGCCAATGCCGCTTCTGCTTAAAAGAGAGGTTCGGATTATCCATCGCGGCCAGATCTCCGGACAGGCTTATTTTGGCATTGTCCTGAGTACCGCGCCGAACCATAACCTTGTCAGGAAATAAGGAAATTGTGACGTTGAATGGGGTCGTACTGGATATAAGGTTAACCACGCCCTGATGCTGCCGGCGTTGAAGGTCAGGTTGGTATTTTGCCAGGTTATCTCGGATAACCCTGGCTAGTTTCATTTCCAGGGGCGTTGCATCAGCCGAGGTTACAACGGGTATAAGGTAAGACATAAACTCAGGTTCAATAAAATTGGGATTTTACTCCAGGTCAAACGTTAATTCACTGAAAAAAGTCGCCCTGCTATGGTTTCACACGCTTCGGTTTCAGACGCTTCGGTTTCACTCGGCTTCAACAAACTCGACAACTTCCAGATCAAAACCGGAAAGGGCACTGTATCGGCTGGGCGAACTGAGCAAACGCATTTTGCCGACTCCGATATCGCGAAGAATCTGTGAGCCTGCACCAATAACACGATACTCACCATTGTCGCTGGCCGGCCGGGCCTTGGCCGGAAAATCAGGGAAGCCTAGCACCTGTTCGATTTCTTCTTCCACCGTATTCTGCTGGCCAACAGCAACCAGGACACCAGCATCGGCCGCTGCAATGTAATTTAGGGACTCTCGAATTGACCAGGATCTTTTTGATTCCGGCCGTCTGGTGCCAAAGGCATCTCTAAGTGTGTTGATGACCTGTACTCGAACCAGGCAGGCCTCGTCTTCGCAGATCTCACCTCTAACCAGTGCATAGTGAATCACATTGCTTGTGGTATCAGTGTAGGTTCGCAGCGTAAAAGGGCCTGCATCGGTTAGTATTTCTTTCTTATCGATGAGCGCTATGGTTTTATCGTTTAGTGCACGATAGTGAATCAAGTCGGCAATGGTGCCTATTTTAATGCCATGCTGGCGAGCGAATATTTCCAGCTCCGGTCGTTGTGCCATTGTACCGTCTTCGTTCATGACCTCTACGATAACGGCAGCTGGTTCGTAGCCTGCCATTCTAGCCAGATCACAGCCGGCTTCAGTGTGGCCAGCACGGGTAAGAACACCACCTGGTTTAGCAATCAGCGGGAAAACATGGCCGGGCATGACCAGGTCGGCTGGTTGGGCATTCTTGGCGACTGCAGTTCTGACTGTTTTTGCGCGATCTGCCGCAGAAATACCAGTCGTTATACCTTCTGCGGCTTCGATTGACACCGTAAAGTTGGTTTCGTGTTGCGATGAGTTCTTGTTTACCATCAGCGGTAAATTCAGCTGTTCACCTCTTCCTTCGGTTATAGTCAGGCAGATCAGGCCGCAGGCATGTCGGGCAAAGAAGGTGACATGCTCCTGCGTGACAACTTCTGCTGCAATGATCAGGTCGCCTTCATTTTCGCGATCTTCATCATCCATGATAAGGACCATTTTTCCCTGGCGGAAGTCCTCTAAGATTTGTTCAGTCGTATTTAACTCCACAACATTGCTTCCTGTTCCCTGAATAACTGTGATTATACTGAAATGGTTAAACAACTGTGCCTTTATCGACATTCATTTTATACTTGGATCAACGCTTATCAATTGGTTTAATAATGTCGAGTACTGCAGTTGCCAGGGATTTGCTCAGGGACATTCCCGGCGCCAATCTGATTGACGATCCTAATCGTCTGCGAGTCTATGAAAGCGATGGCTTAACCGCAAAGAAACAACTGCCTGCTTTGGTTGCAATTCCTGATTCGCTCGAGGCGCTGCAGCAGATTGTCAAGGTCTGTTATAACAATGCCATACCGCTGGTGGCGCGAGGCGCTGGTACCGGTCTGTCTGGTGGCGCTACACCGCATGCCGAAGGCGTTCTGGTCAGCCTGGCTCGTTTCAATCGAATTCTGGAGGTAGATGCAAAGAATCTGATTGCCAGGGTGGAACCAGGCGTGACTAATCTTGCCATCTCCGATGCCGCTTCAGAGTTTGATTTATTTTATGCGCCAGATCCGTCTTCTCAGATAGCCTGTACTATCGGCGGAAATGTTGCCGAAAATTCAGGCGGTGTACACTGTTTGAAGTATGGTCTAACCGTTCATAATGTGCAGGGATTGAAAGTCCTGACAGCACAAGGTGAGATTATTGAGGTTGGCGGTCTTGAGCTTGACCAGCAGGGCTTTGATTTGCTGGCAGTGCTACATGGATCTGAGGGCATGCTAGGACTTGTCATTGAGGTGATGGTAAATCTGATAGCTAACCCTGAAGCCGTAGCTGTATTGATGGCGGGCTTTAATGACTGTGGGCAGGCCGCTGATGCCGTGGGAGAATTGATTGGTCGTGGCGTTATACCCGCTGGCCTGGAATTGATGGATCGACTCGCCATAAAGGCTTCCGAAGATTTCGTACACGCAGGTTACCCTCTTGATGTGGAAGCGCTGCTACTGTGTGAATTGGATGGGTCCGAGGCTGACGTACAGGATCAGATAAACCTGGTTGAGCGCCAGTTTCGAGCCAGTGGTGCTAGCACCGTCGTGGTTGCCAGAGATCCGATAGAACGGGCGCGACTATGGCAGGGAAGAAAAGCCGCATTTCCGGCTGTGGGCAGAATCGCTCCGGACTATTATTGTATGGATGGCACCATTCCTCGCAGGGAGCTGTCCCGGGTATTGAATCGAATCGCTGAGTTATCGGACAAGTATGCCTTGCGGGTGGCCAATGTTTTTCATGCAGGAGATGGGAACCTGCACCCGCTTATCCTCTATGATGCCAATGTAGCGGGACAACTGGTTGCAGCAGAAGCTTTTGGTGCTGAAATTCTTGAAATGTGTGTGGCGTCTGGGGGAACTATCACGGGCGAGCATGGTGTGGGTCTCGAAAAAATAGACCAGATGTGTAACCAGTTTTCGAGCGACGAGTTACAGGTTTTTCATGGTATAAAACACGCTTTTGACAGACGAGGAATTCTGAATCCCGGTAAAGCGATTCCAACGCTGAATCGTTGTGCTGAGTTTGGTGCCATGCATGTCCGTTCAGGCCTTGGAAAAGAAACCAAATCGGGCCTGGAACGCTTTTAGATGGGCGGTGACCATACCAGTTCTATCCTTGATCAGATCCAGCAGGCCAGGGCGTCCGGGCAGAGGCTTCGGATTCGGGGATCAGGTAGCAAGGACTTCCTCGGATATATTGCGCCTGATCTGATGGTGTTGAGTACCCTGCAGCACAGTGGCGTGATCAATTACCGACCGGAGGAATTGGTTATTACGGTGAGGGCAGGTACCCGCCTGTCTGAATTGGATGCTGTTTTAGCAGGAGCAGGCCAATACCTGCCTTTTGATCCACCGCAGTTGGGCGGTGATCCTACCGTGGGCGGAATCGTTGCCAGTGGTTTGTCGGGCCCAGGAAGGCCCTTCCGTGGTGCAGTGCGTGATGCACTGTTAGGTGTAACCCTTGCTACTGCCAAGGGTTCAGCCGTTCATTTTGGCGGTGAGGTAATGAAGAACGTGGCTGGTTATGATGTGTCACGATTGATGGTTGGCGCCATGGGAACCCTGGCCTGCATTCTCGATGTCAGCCTAAAAGTACTACCCAAACCGCAGCATGAACGCTGCTTAAGCCTTGCCATGCCGCCTGCTGACATCATTGATCTGATTTGTTCCTGGCGCCGGGAAGCCGCTCTAACTGCGGCCGCTTTTGTCGACAGGCAATTAGTTCTACGTTTTTCTGGTTCCCATCAGGAAGTGTCCAGGGTGGCCGGGAAGTGTCCTGGTGTGGCAGTTGCCGATACAGTGTTTTCTGATCTGCGTGATCTGAAATTTTCCACTACCGGGAATTTACTGCGTTTGAGTGTCGCCGTCGATTCCAGTTATGGTCTTGAAGAGGCGGTGGCTGTGGACTGGGCAGGTGGGATTAGATGGCTGGAAGATTCTACTTTGGACCTGGCCCAGCTCAGCCAGGGCCATGCTGTGCAATATTTTGGCAGGCCTGACATCAAACAGCGGTTTTCACCACTATCAGCCGGTCTGGCGTTAATCCACAGGAACATAAAACAGGAATTTGATCCAACCGGGCTTTTCAATTATCAACGTCTTTATGGAGCCTGGTAATTGCAGACAACAATACATTCTCGACTGAAAAGTGACGCGCGTGCCTTACGGGCGGAGCAAATATTGCGCAGTTGCGTTCATTGTGGATTCTGTACTTCTGCCTGTCCCACCTATCAATTGCTTGGCGACGAACTGGATAGCCCCAGGGGCCGAATCTACCTGATAAAAAATATGCTTGAAGACGATGCCATTGCTGAAGCAACTACCACGCATCTGGATCGGTGTCTGACCTGTCGTAGCTGCGAGACAGCGTGTCCTTCAGGGGTTGAATATGTTGAGTTGCTGGATATAGCCAGGGGAATGATAGTCGAGCGTAAAGGACTGGCCCGGCTGACTCGATTCAAGCGCTGGCTAGTGCGAAAGCTGTTGTTGAAAGTGTGGCTCACCCGGATCAGTGCAGTAATGATTCGACTGGTCCATCCGCTGCTCCCTAAAAGCCTGGGGGCTCAGGCTGTACTGTCCAGGCCCTATATTGTGACGCCTATTCAAGCCCCGGAAGACCCTGTTAACCCTGTTGCCAGGGTGCTGTTGCTCAAGGGCTGTGTACAGCAATCCCTGACGCCGAACGTCAACTTAGCACTGACTGCTCTGCTTCGACAGCAGGGTGTTGCTTGCCAGTTCCTGAAAGATGAAGGCTGTTGCGGGGCACTCGAACATCATCTCGGCGAACATGATGATGGTAAACTAAGGATGAAGGCATTGATTGATGCTGTTTATCCTCTGCTTGAAGATCTGGACTACATTGTTTCCAGTGCCAGTGGTTGTGGCGTTACGCTCAAGGATTACCCTGCTTTTTTTTCAGTAGACAGGTTTCCAGAAAGCGGGTTTTCAGAAGATAAGGCCTATGCTCAGAAAGCGCTGGCTGTTTCTGCCAAGGTGGTTGACGTGGCTGAATTGATGGGCCGCTTTGATTGGCATTGCAGTGCCGATCGAGTCAGCGTACACACGCCCTGTACTTTAAGTCATGGTCAGGGTCTGGACCATCAGGTGACAGCACTGCTTAAAAAAGCGGGCGCCTGCATCCAGGCAGTTAAAGGAGATCTGGCTTGTTGTGGTTCTGCTGGAAGTTATAGCGTATTACAACCACTGCTCGCAGATCAGCTGAGAGATGCGATGCTGGAAGCGCTGGATCGAAGCCAGCCAGACTTTATTGTCACTTCTAATATTGGCTGCCAGCTACATCTGGCGGCTAATAGCCAGGTTCCGGTGGTTCACTGGCTCGAATATCTTTACCAGCACCGGATCTAGATTAGGTTAGCCCTTGGATAACGACAATGTCAGCGCTACTGGACTTGAATCGATGCTGAGCAAGTTGCTGGTAGGCTTTGGAGTGGTACCAGTCAAGTGCGGCAGGTTTATCGGTAAAGCGTAGGATTACTGTCCTGGTTCCCAGGGGGCTGCCCTCAAGGACTTCTTCAGCATCATCTACGGCACATACCTCGCCCCGGAACTGCTGCAGGATTTCCATAAATCCGGCTTCGTAAAGGCGGTAAGTATCGCGATCCGAAATGGTTACGTGGGCAACGACATAAGCGCTCAAGTGACGGTTTCCGTGTCGAAGTAGAGCCAATGCAATAAGCCTTTCTGGGCATGTAGTCTGTTTGCCGATTGCAGATAGATTATTGACCTTGGGTCACTGACCATCTCCGGGGTGATTTCGTAATGATCATGAATCGGCATATCGTGCATGATTTTGCAGTTGCGATCCTGAACCAGTGCGCTATTAATCTGAAACGGTAGCATTTGCTCGACTAAGGCGTCTTTTTCTGCGGTCCGGCCAGGGTCATTGAAGTACTGCATGTCGATCCAGGTATCGGTGTACACAAAATCAGCATTCTTGACCGCTTCTGCCGGGTTCTCAAGGTGGTTTATTTTTGCGTTCTCATGGATGATTTTCTGGATATCAGCATCGTAGCTTTCTGAGCTGGAATCTGTTGGTGGGGTGGCAAGGGTAAAGCGAAGTCCCAGTTTTGAGGCAATCAGGGTTAGCGAATTTGATACATTGTTCTGGACGCCCGTATAAACCAGGTGAACGTCCTGCAGAGGTTTGTCTGTATGCTCCATGATAGTCAACAGATCTGTCAGGGCCTGGCACGGATGGTATTTCTCGCAGCAGCCATTGATAACAGGTACCTGGCTGGAGCTAAGCATCTTCTGGACGTCACTGTGTTCAAGCAACCGAGCCATGATGCAACTGACATTTCTTGAAAGATATTCAATCTCGTGCTGGATTCCAGTCAGGATGAAGTTTGAGGAGCGCCAGTCGATGAAAATACTGTGCCCGCCTAACTCAGTCATGGCGACTTCAAAGGACACCCTCGTTCGGGTGCTGGTCTTCTGAAACAGCATGGCCAGTGATTGTCCTTTGAGACAGTCCTGATAGTGTCTGGGATTGTCCTTTATTTTTTTCGCGCGGCTTAGGATTTCACGGATTTCAGTTCCGGTATAATCTTTGAGGTTAGCAAGATGGCGCATAAACGGACTCCAAAAAAAAAAGAACTCACACGAGTTCTTCGATCTGGATTAAATACCATTGGAAGGTTAGCCGATGGCAGGGGGATTGTATAGAGGGGCTTTACCTGAATCAAGAATAGGCTTAGTTTAAAATCAATGAAGGAGTAATAAATGGAATATAAGCGCCTGGGCCAGAGTGGCCTGAAAGTGTCCCTGGTTGGTCTGGGCTGTAATAATTTTGGCCGACGCTGTGATGAGGATGCTACAACAGCAATTGTGCATGCGGCCCTGGATCAAGGCATTAACTTCTTTGATACGGCAGACATCTATGGTGGAGCAGGACAATCAGAGCAACTGCTGGGTAAAGCAATCAAGGGCCTTGACCGAAGTCAGTTGATTGTGGCCACCAAGTTTGCAAACCCAATGGGAGAGGGGCCTCTACACCGTGGTGCTAACAGGGGATATATCGTTAAAGCAGTTGAAGATAGTTTGCGGCGTTTGGACACAGATTATATTGACCTGTATCAGCAGCATGTACCGGATGCAGGTACGCCTATTGAAGAAACCATCAGGGCGCTGGATGATCTGATTCGTTTGGGTAAGGTCCGCTATATTGGCAATTCGAACTTTACTGGCTGGCAGATCGCCGATGCAGACTGGACCGCTAAGTCGCTTGGCCTGAATTCTTTTTCATCAGCACAGAATCTCTATAATTTGCTTGATCAAAGAGTCAGTCGAGAGGTCATTCCGGCCTGTGAACGGTTCCAGGTTGGTTTATTGCCTTATTTCCCGCTTGCCAGTGGCATGCTCACCGGTAAGTATTTAAGAGGTGAGGCCCCTGCTAAAGGTACCCGCCTGGCGAGTATGGGAGCGCGCGGTCAGGCAGCGTTGACTGACGCCGCATTTGATCGATTCGATCAGTACCATAAATATGCCCAGGATGCGGGCCGCGGCATCCTCGAATTAGCCATGAGTTGGCTGGCAAGGCAAAGTGTTGTCAGTAGCGTCATCGCCGGTGCGACCTCCGCCCTGCAGGTGAAACAGAATGTTGAGGCAGCACAATGGCCACTATCTGACAGTGATCTGCTTGATATCGGGAAGTTGAGTTAGAACATGTGTGGCCGACTTAATATAATCGCTGACCCACTGGTCCAATTACTGATGCAGGCAGTAGGGCAGCGCTATGTTGTTACCACAAAACTGAACGTTGCGCCGACCGAATCGGTGCCGGTCCTGCGCTATGAGGATGGCTGGTCTTTAACTGAGATGCGTTGGTGGCTGGTGCCTTACTGGTCTGATGGGCCTTCAACCAAGTTCAGTATGTTCAATGCCAGAAGTGAAACCCTGACTAAAAGCCGTGCCTACCGGGAACCTTTTGCCAGTCGGCGCTGCGTCATTCCTGTGAGCGGTTACTACGAATGGCGATCTTCAGCAGGGCAGCGACAACCCATGTACTTTACTCCGGGAGATGGTTCTGGATTTCTATTGGCAGGTTTGTGGGATGCCTGGCAGAGTGCAGAGGGTGCGTTGCTCAGTTGCAGTATTATCACTACCAGCGCACCGCCACAACTGAACCGGTTTCATCATCGGGTTCCGGTTCAGCTGGCGCCATCGGATCTGGTGACCTGGCTGGATGAAGGTACGCCAGCACACGCTCTGGCGGACCTGATGCAATCCGGCTTGCCTGGCCCGATTGCAGTTCGTGATGTCTCAAGCGTAGTCAACAATGCCAGGAATAAGGATGAGCGCTGCCTACAGGCTTTGACTGAGCCGGAAATTATTCTCTGACACAGCAGCGCTGCCTGTTAACAGCTTCTCGACGCTTGCAAATTTAACCCATATGGTAGAACACAGCCTTATTGCCATCTGGGTCTCTGAAGTAACCCCCATAGAAAGTCGGCATTCTTTCTCCTGAAGGTCCATCATCGGTGGCCCCCAGGTCCATGGCTCGAGCATAGAGTGAGTCAACCCTGTCTCTTGACCCTGCAGGAAAAGCGAGCATATGGCCATTGCCAATGTTTGCATCGTTACCATCGTAAGGAGTGCAGACAGCCAACATGGGTTCTCCCATGCTGGATCCAATAAAGGCAATGCGGCCGATGTCCATTAAAAGCTTGCCACCAAGGGGTTCCAGCAGATCCCCCCAAAACTGTTTTGACTTTTCCATATCGGCTGTACCGATGGTTACGTATCCGATCATAATCTGAGTTCCTCACTGTTAATATTGTCTGTTTTGCATAGATGATACGCAGCGGAGTTCAATACGTCACTGCAAATTTGATCAAATTAAGCTGTTCATTGTGCTTGCTCATCGAATCATGTTAATAATCACCTCGGGGTATTTTATAAAAGGTTGGTTATGGTAGATGAATTGAGTTCTGAGCAGGCGGCGTTGCAGGGAATGACAGTGGCGTTTCATGCTCAGCAATACCCTGAACGCGCAGCGGTTGTGTCACCCCTGGGTAATCGCACCTTTGGCGAGCTAAACAGTAAAGCGAACCAGCTTGCCCGTGCCCTTCGACAGTCTGGGCTGCAGCCTAATGATGGTGTGGCCATGCTGCTGGTGAATCGGCCTGAGTTTCTTGAAGTCTATTATGCCTGCATGCGGGCAGGCTTCAGAATAACACCCATCAACTGGCATCTGACCGGGGATAACGCCTCTTATATTGTTGCAAACTGTGAAGCCAAAGCCTTTATTGCTGATATTCGATGCGCGGAATCAGCTATAGAGGCGCTGCACACCAATCATGCACAGCTACAACTGGTAGCCTGCGTGGGTGGCGACCTTGATGGTTTCGTCAGCTATGAATCTGTCCTGTCAGGCCAGGCCGATAGTAATATTGAGAACCCAGAGCTGGGTTCCCAGATGCTGTACACATCAGGTACAACAGGACGACCAAAAGGCGTTTTCAGGAAGCGGGTAACGCTGGCTTCAACCCCGGCTGGCGGCAGGGCGACTGACACGGTAAACGCGGTATCCCTTGCGGCGGCATGGGATCCGCAAACGGACATGGCCTTATGTACCGGGCCTGCATATCACGCAGCTCCGCTGGCATTTAACATCCTTGCGCCAATAGCCAATGGTGTCGGCACCGTTTTGATGGACAAGTGGTCCCCGGAAGAAGCCCTGCGACTTATAGCTGCGCACAAGATCTCTCATACTCACATGGTAGCCACCATGTTCCACCGGCTTTTAGCACTGCCGCAGCGCCTAAGGGATCAATTCGAGTTGACCAGTCTTCGATTTATCCTGCACGGCGCGGCACCCTGTCCGGTTCATGTCAAGGACAGCATGATGAAGTGGTTGGGCCCGGTATTGTTTGAATACTATGCTGCCACAGAAGGCGGAGGTGGTTTTTTTGTGGGTCCGCAGGAATGGTTGAAAAAGCCAGGAACAGTGGGCAAGACACCACCGCACGCCGATAATAGAATATTAGATGATGACGGTAATAGACTGTCAGCGGGTAAGATTGGTACTATTTATTTTAAAGCCCCGGCGCTTCGTTTTGAATATTTCAAGGATGCAGATAAAACTGCAGGTAGCTATCGAGGTGACTATTTTACCCTGGGGGATATGGGCTACCTGGATGAAGATGGGTACCTGTTCTTAACGGGTAGGAGTGCTGAGACCATTATCTCAGGAGGCGTCAATATCTATCCTCAGGAAACCGATGATGTGATGTTAAGGCATCCGGCTGTAGCGGATGTCTGCACCATTGGCATTCCCAGTGAAGAGTGGGGCGAAGAGGTCAAGTCAGTGGTTATGTTAAAGCAAGACAGGCTCGCCAGTGAAGCTATGGCACTGGAACTGATTGCCTTTACAAAGGATCACCTGCCTGGGTTTAAGTCGCCAAGGACGATTGACTTTGTTGATGATCTGCCGCGTTTACCTTCCGGGAAAATACAGAGAAAGGTGGTCAGGGCACCTTTTTGGGCGGGGCGGGAAAAACAGATCTGACATCATTGTTAAGCGTTGTTAATTTTTCGATGAGGTAAAGTCATGTACTTGAAATTACTGATATTTTTTCTGGTGGGCCAGACCAGCGTTTATGCTGCCAGCCCGAGTGCGGTACCCGCCCGGCACGGCCTGGTTACCTCTACGTCTGCTCTGGCCAGTCAGGCTGGGGTAGATATATTACGCCAGGGCGGTAACGCTGTTGATGCTGCCGTTGCCACTGCTTTTGCCCTGGCTGTGACCTATCCCGCAGCGGGCAATATCGGCGGTGGCGGGTTTGCCCTGGTACGCCTGCCCGATGGCAGGGTGTTTTCTCTGGATCATCGTGAAACAGCACCTGGGTCAGCTTCCAGGGATATGTATCTGGACACTGAAGGTGAGATTATCAAGGGTCTTTCCCTTAAAACGCACAAAGCATCGGGAACGCCGGGTTCGGTAGATGGCTTGCTTGAATTGCATGGCAGATTTGGCGTATTAGATCGAAAGGCAGTCATACAGCCGGCTATTGATCTGGCTCAGGGCGGTTTTCCACTGAGCTGGCAGATGGCGGAAAGTTTTAATCGAATGTTGCGCCTGGCACCCGATTTTCCAGCAACCAGGAAAAAATTCTCCAATGCGGGGGAGCCTTTTCAAGCCGGCGACATCTGGAAACAAGCGGACCTAGCCAGGACGATGCGCGCTGTCTCCGAACAGGGCCGCCAGGGTTTTTACAACGGCTGGGTAGCCGCTGCTATAGCAGCTGAGATGCGTTCCGGCGATGGTAATATCACCGCGTCAGATTTACAGCAGTACCGTTCAGTATGGCGGTCGCCTATAAAAGGAGAGTATCGCGGTTACCAGGTCTGGAGCATGGGCCCACCTTCTTCTGGTGGCGTTCTGCTGGTGCAAATGCTCAATATGCTGGAGGCGTATGATGTCAAATCAATGGGTTGGGGTAGTGCTGAACAGGTCCATCTGATGGTGGAGGCAGAGCGCCGCAGTTACGCTGACCGCGCCAGGCACCTTGGCGATCCGGACTTCTGGGATGTCCCTGTTGCGTTACTTACTTCAAAGCAATATGCCAGACAACGGATGAGTAATTTTGATGCCAGCCAGGCCACTTCGAGTCACCTGGTGGGCGCGGGTGAGAGCAATCACGAAAGCGAGCAGACCACGCATTTTTCGGTGATAGACAAAGACGGTCTGATGGTGTCATTGACAACGACTTTGAATAGCGGTTACGGCAGTCGTCTGGTAATACCCGGCACGGGCATATTGATGAATAATGAAATGGACGATTTCTCCATAAAACCGAACACGCCCAACCAGTTCGGGCTGCTTGGCATGGAGGCTAATGAGATTTCACCCCATAAACGGATGTTGAGCTCCATGACGCCGACTTTGGTTACGCACCAGGGCAAGCCTTTCCTGATAACCGGCTCGCCAGGTGGCTCGACCATCATCACTACCGTTTTGCAGGTCATTGTCAATCTAGTTGATCACGGTATGAGCATTGCCGACGCAGTTGCCCTGCCTCGTTTCCATCATCAATGGTTACCGGATGTCATCTACTACGGGCGTTACGGCCTCAGTCCGGATACAATAGCCAAGCTGCGCAGCAAAGGTCATGAACTCAAGCAAAGAAGTGTGCTTGGTGATGCTAACAGTATTCATATTGTTGATGGTGTTCGTTATGGATTTAAAGATCCAAGACATGAAGGCCAGGCGGTGGGTTATTAAACCTGGTTTTTTTGTTAAAGCATAAATTTAGAGCTTTAGTTTAAAGCACAGATTTAGAGCTTTAATATAGAGGGACCTGCTGGGTCTTCACTGCATTTTGGATTGATGAAGGCAGTGATGAGGTGGCAATATTTCAGAAGGGCAGCACAGTGGATTTATCGTGTTTTAAAGCGTACGACATCAGGGGGAGAATTCCTGACCAGTTGAATACTGAGGTGGCATTCAGGATAGGCAAAGCCTACGCAAGATGGTTGCAGCCGAAAACGGTCATCGTCGGTCGCGATATTCGATTGTCCAGTCCGGAGATGAGCGAGGCATTGATAGAAGGCCTGATTTCCTCAGGCGTGCATGTGCTGACCCTGGGTGAATGTGGTACTGAAGAGGTGTATTTTGCCACAGAACACTATCAGGCTGATGGTGGCATCATGGTGACTGCCAGTCACAACCCCAAAGATTATAATGGTATGAAACTGGTGCAAGCTGGCTCAGTGCCCATAAGCGGTGACAGCGGCTTGCTGGAGATCAAACAGCTGGTTGCTGATGGTGACTTTCAAGATGCCGCTGTCAGGGGCCGCTCGGAGCCTCTGAATCACCGCAAACAGTATCTGCAAAGACTGCTGACTTATCATCTGCCAGAGGTTAAGCCTGAACGGCGCCTGAAGATAGTAGTCAATCCAGGCAACGGCGGAGCCGGTGCAGTTATTGATCTGTTGGAACAGGCCTTGCCGTTTGATTTTATCAAGGTACATCACAAGCCAGATGGGAATTTCCCTAATGGTGTGCCCAACCCTCTGCTGATTGAAAATCGGAAACCAACTATCGCTGCCATCAAGGAGCACAAAGCCGACCTGGGGCTGGCCTGGGATGGTGATTTTGACCGATGTTTTTTCTTTGACGAAAATGCACGCTTTATTGAAGGCTACTATATTGTTGGATTGCTGGCAGAGGCTTTTTTATCACGCTATCCCGGCAGCGCTGTTGTACATGATCCGCGGCTGACCTGGAATACCATGGATATCTGTAACAGGGCTGGGGGCAGAGCCGTCATGAGTAAGACAGGGCATGCCTTTATGAAAGAACGAATGCGCTCTGAAGATGCGGTCTATGGTGGTGAGATGAGTGCGCATCATTATTTCAGGGACTTTGCCTACTGTGATAGTGGTATGGTGCCGTGGTTATTAGTTACCGGTCTTATGCTGCAGCATGATAAAGGTCTCGCTGCGCTAGTCGACCAGAGGATGCTGAAATTTCCTGCCAGCGGGGAGATCAACAGGCGGCTCGATGATCCGGAAAAAACCATTGCTGCTATACAAGCTCGTTACCAGACTCAAGCCCTGTCGATAGATGACACTGATGGACTTAGTATGGAATTCGATCAGTGGCGTTTCAATTTGAGGATGTCTAATACGGAACCGGTGATTCGTCTGAATGTGGAAAGCCGAGGCGATGCCAGCTTGATGACAATGCAGACTGATGCTCTGCTGAACATGGTCGGAGGGGAGAAAGCTTGAACGATCAATCTCTGAGATGGCTGAATCTGGGGGATAGGCCATGAGCTGGATGGGGAAAATTTTTGGCGGTAGCGTCGGCTTTATGCTGGGTGGACCGCTGGGCCTGATTATAGGGGGTATGCTCGGTCATCATACGATTGATAAGGGGGCGGCTGGTATATCCCGGCTTGAATCGCGGCAAGCGGTATTTTTCACTGCGACTTTTGCCTTGCTCGGCAAACTGTCCAAGGCTGATGGTCAGGTCAGTGCAGCGGAAATAACCCTGGTGGAACGGGTGATGCGAGATAATCTCAGATTGGATGATCGATCCCGCCAGATCGCGATAAAAATCTTCAATCAGGCTAAAGATTCCGATGCTGAATTCATGGACTATGCACACCAGTTCTATCAGGAATTTTCTGGCCAGCAACAGATGCTGACCATGTTACTGGAACTGTTGCTTCTCCTGGCATATGCAGATGGCGAATTACATCCGGCAGAAGAGGCGATGTTGCAGGATGTCGCCCAGCTGTTTCAGAGTGAATCAATCTATCATCGTTTGAAGGAGAAGTACGCAGATGAAACGATTCCTTTGGATGCCCACTATGAGACATTGGGTTGCCGGAAAGGGGACTCGATCCAGACGGTAAAGAAGAAATATCGTAAGTTAGCCATGGAATATCATCCTGACCGCATTCAAAGCCAGGGTTTACCGCCTGAGTTAGCGGCCGCTGCTGAATCAAAATTCAAGGATATACAGAATGCTTATGATGAGGTAGAAAAACATGTCGGTGGCAGGCGTTGAGCAATGTGCCACTGCGCTACTGGGGATCCATAGGCAGGAAGACTCGGATGATGGGCGCTTGCCTGTGAGATGCAGTTTAAGTCAAAAACCTTTCAGGTTCTTGTTCAGGCCCTTGTTCAGGTTTTTGTTCAGGTTCTTGTTCAGGTTTGTTTAACTTGACCTGGCCAGTCAGTTCACGCTAGTTTTCTTTCCTGCACTGACATAACCCGGTTTTCCCCTGGACCTGTTATTAATGTCAATAGACTGGAATCGAGGACTGTGATGGCTATTCTGGGCGTACAGATGTTCACCTTAAGGGAATTTACCCAGAATGAAGAGGATTTGGCTGCGACCCTGCGCAGAGTTCGTGATATGGGCTATCGGAGCATACAGATCTCGGCTTTTGGGCCTATACCGGCAGGTCGTATCCAGCAGTTGTGTGCTGATATGGATCTTGATATCGCAGCGACTCACGTGAGCTGGGATCGATTGCAGTCCGAGCTTGATCTCGTCATTGAAGAGCATCTGCTGTGGAATTGCAGGCATACTGCCGTGGGTATGATTCCGCCTGAGCAATATCTTAGCCGCAGTGGTTTAGCGCAGTTTCTGGTAGAAGCAGAACCCGTTATTGTGGGTTTGCAGGCGGCTGGCATAAGTTTTTCCTATCATAATCACCGCCATGAATTCCAGCATTTCGATGGCCAGACCTGGCTGCAGGCATTGTTGCAAAGGGCGCCCGATATAAATCTTAATCTGGAACTGGATACGCACTGGATCGTCGCCGGTGGCGCAGACCCTGTCGACTGGATTAATAAAGCGGGCAGTTGCATGCCGTTACTGCACTTAAAGGATTTTCGCCTGGACAACGAAAACAGACGGCGGTTTGCGGCCGTTGGCCAGGGAAACCTGAATTGGGTTGATATCCTTGCAGAAGCGGAGAAACACCCTATTAAATATTACCTGGTTGAACAGGACAACTGCTATGGCGAAGATCCGTTCGAGTGCCTGTCACAGAGTTTTGAATTTCTATCCGGGTTTGGTTTGTCGTGAGCATCGTTAAACTGGGGGTAATTGGTCTGGGTAACATGGGCCAGGTGCACTGCAAACTGGTGTCAGGAATAACTGATTTCAAATTAACCGCAGTGGCAGATACCCGGCCAGGGCGATCAGAGCGTATACACAACAGGTATGATGTTACTGCTTTTGACAGTGGCGACGCGTTGATTAAGTCAGGGACATGTAATGCCATCCTGATAGCAACGCCCCATTATGATCATACCCACCTGGGCTGCCTAGCCTTGCGGCAAGGTTGTCACCTGATGATTGAAAAGCCGATTTCAGTCGATAAGCGCGATGCTCTGAGATTGGTCAATGCCCATGGCAACCCCGATCAGGTATTTGCGGCTATGTTTAACCAGCGGACACATCCAGCCTATCAACAGCTGCGGCAGTGGATTCAGGCAGAGACTTTTGGTTCTGTTCGACGTGTACAGTGGACTATAACGGATTGGTTCAGAAGCCAGGCCTACTACGATAGTGGCGACTGGCGGGCGACCTGGGTGGGTGAAGGCGGTGGCGTGCTGCTGAACCAATGCCCCCACCAGCTGGATTTGATCTGCTGGTTGTTTGGTTTGCCGATAAGCCTGTACAGTCAATGTTCTTTTGGTAAGTACCACCATCTTGAGGTCGAAGATGAAGTCACCTGCCTGCTTAATTTTGACAACGATGTGACCGGTGTTTTTACCACGACAACAGGCGAGGCGCCGGGCATAAACCGTTTGGAGATCGCCTTTGATGATGGCTTAGTGGTCTATAACAGCCAGGAAAATTTTATAACGGTGATTAGAAACGATAAATCCGTAACCAGAGCCATAGCGGAAAATGCCGCATTTGAAAAACCAGGCACCACCCAGGAACTGGTTCCGGTTGACGGTGATGGGGGGCAGCATGGCGCTATACTTGAGAATTTTGCCGGGGCTATTCTACGCGGTGAACCTTTGATAGCGCCCGCATCCGAGGGTCTGCGATCCGTTGAACTGGCTAATGCCATGCTGTTATCGGGCTGGACTCAGAAGGCCGTGAGCTTACCGATCAGTGCCAGAGGGTACAGACAGAGGCTACTGGATAAAATAAAACGATCGACTTTTGAAAGGAAAGTAAAAGCAACGGTCGTTGAGAATATGGCGGATAGCTTTTAAGACCAGTTTTTAGAGATAGCTTTTAAGAATAGCTTTTAGAGATAGCTTTTGGAGATAGCTTTTAGGGATAGTTTTTGGGGTAGTTTTTTAGAGATAGCTTTTAAGAATAGCATTTAGAAATAGCTTTTAAGGATAGCTTTTAGAATTAGCTTGTAGAGATAGCTTGTAGAGATAGCTTCCAGGATAGCCCATGAAGATGGCTCGCTTTTGGTGACGCTGACCCAAGCTGATCGCTCAGAGGCATAGTTGAGGCGGATTGTTGAACTGGCTTGTTGAATTGGATTATTGAAAAGGTTGTGAAAGATGATTGATCGCATTGGAGGGATAGGTGTCTGATGGCTTAAATTACGCGCCTGTGGCTCGTGTCGCCAAACCTGTCTGTGAGCCAGGTGCTTTCCCTTTTGCTGTTGCTTTCATGGATCATGGTCATATCTTTGCGATGGTGGCTAATCTGGTAGCAGCAGGGGGTAGCCTGCACTCGGTTTACGAACCTAATGATCAGCTGGCAAACCAGTTACTGACGCGTTATCCCGAAGCCCGTCGGGCGGGAAGTTTTCAGCAGATACTGCAATCCCCGGAGATCAAATTGGTTGCAGCCGCAGCGGTCCCGAATCAGCGCGGCCCCATTGGTATTGAAGTCATGCGACATGGTAAGGATTACTTTACCGACAAGTGTCCGTTTGTCTCACTGCAGCAGCTTGCAGAAGCGAAACAGGCGGTTTTGGAAACGGGGATGAAGTATGCTGTGTGCTTCAGCGAAAGGTTGCAGAATGAAGCGGCTGAGTTCGCAAGAGAACTGGTTGACGATGGTGTAATCGGTGAGGTGATTCAGGTACTTGGACTTGGCCCGCACAGGCTTTCCAAGGCCAGCAGGCCGGCCTGGTTCTTCGAAAAAGACAAGTATGGTGGAATTCTCTGTGATATTGGCAGCCATCAGGCAGAGCAGTTTCTGACCTATTCCGGGAATCAGCAGGCTGAGGTGATCATGGCCAGAGCAGATAATTTTGCTAACCCGCAGACTCCCGAATTAGAAGATTTTGGCGAATTTTCGCTCAAAGGCGCGACTGGCACTTCTGGCTATTTCAGAATGGACTGGTTTACCCCGGACGGGCTACGCACCTGGGGGGATGGTAGAACGACAATACTGGGGAGCAAAGGGTTTATCGAATGTCGTAAGTATATTGACCTGACGGTCTCGCCACTGCGCGATAATATGGTTTACATCGTGACCGCTGATGGCGAAGAACAACACGCTGTCTCCGGGAAGATTGGTTTCCCGTTTTTTCCTGCTTTTATCCTTGATTGTTTAAATCGGACCGAGTCAGCCATGACCCAGGCGCACTGCTTTAAGTCAGCCGAATTGAGTCTGCTGGCTCAGGCTATGGCCGATCAGGCCTCCTAATGCGGCTCCTTCAGACGACGTCAGATGTGCTTAAGGAGCAGATGCTTGAGCTCCATTGCGATAGCTTTAATGTTCCCGCAGAGCGCCTTAAGTCGGTATTTGCTCCCTACCGTATCTGCCCGCTAGGCGCCCATGTGGATCATCAGTTGGGTATGGTCTCTGCGCTTGCAACCGAAATGGGCATCTGGGTTCATTATTCTGAGCGTTCAGATGGCCAATGTGTCATACGCAGTGAAGGTTTTCCCGGTGAGGTTCAGTTTGAGCTATCCAGCTCGCCACAACGTCAATTTGATTGGGCAGATTATGCGCGTGGTGCTTTGCAGGCATTGCAGCGCCGATATCCCCTGACCCGAGGACTATCGATATCGATTAATGGCGCAGTCAGTGAGGTGGGATTATCAAGTTCGGCCGCTATTGGCTTGGCCTATCTGGTGGCTTTTACAGAGATTAATGACATTGACCTGAATTCGCAGGACCTGATTGAACTGGATCGAGAAATTGAAAATGGTTTCCTGGGACTGAAGAATGGCCTGCTTGATCAGAGCGCTATCGTGTTGAGCGAGTCCGGTTGCCTGACAGTGCTGGACTGTCGTTCGGGACAGGTCGATATTCATCCCATAGGGGGCGATTTCGTATTTCTGGCTGTTTTTTCGGGGGTAAGGCAACCGCTGGTTGCAAGCCAGCAGTTCAATAAGCGCGTGGACGAATGCCTGCTCGCAGGGGCAGAAATTAGGAGCCTGGTCGATGGCAGACAAAGCCCGGCGGTACCCGTTGGCGCATCTGAATATTCGGAGTTCTTACAGGTTCAGTCACAGCTGACCAGCATCAGTCGACGTCGAGCCAGGCATTTTTATTCCGAATGTGAAAGAGTTCGGAAGGGGAGTGCCGCCTGGCAGAAAGGAGATGTCGTGGCCTTCGGTCAGTTGATGAATGCATCATGTGAGAGTTCAATCCACCAATACCAGACTGGTTCGGCGGAGATGATTGCTCTGTATGAAGTGCTGGTGCAGGCGCCTGGGGTTTACGGTGCCCGTTTCAGTGGTGCTGGTTTTCGCGGCTGCGCGGTGGCATTAATCGATCATCAGCGCAGAGACCAGGTAGTTGATTTCGTCTCCAGGCATTACGGCAGGCTTTTCCCGCAGTACCGGGCTGACTTATGGGCATTTGAGACTCGGCCTGCCCGTGGATTGACCCTGCGATGAAATGTATTGTGCTGGCAGCAGGTTATGGCACGCGAATGCAGGGTCTTATCGGCGATGTTCCCAAGGCGCTGGTGCCGCTTGGCAGGCAGGTATTGCTTGATACGTTGATGCAGCGGCTGGCCTTGCTTGAGCTGCCGACTTGTCTGGTCACCAACAGCAGGTATTATGATCAGTTCCAGGCCTGGCAGGCCAAGGCCAGGTGGCCCATAGACATTATTGATGACGGTAGTACTGAACCCGCTAACAGACTCGGCGCCGTCGGCGACCTGGCTTTCGCTATTGATCGGCTAGATTTGAATGATGATCTGTTGCTGCTGGCGGCTGACAACCTCATCGAATTTCCTCTGCAGGGCCTGGTGGCCGCATTTCTAAGAAAGCAGCAACCTCAGGTCGCAGTTTGGCAGAACCCTGACATGGAAGACCAGAAAAGGCGTGGGGTTGTTACCCTGGACGACAATCTCAGGGTAACCAGTTATGTTGAAAAACCTTCTAATCCTCTGAGTAATCTGACCGCCGTGCCTATCTATGTATTGTCAAAGGCCAGTTTGACCTATCTCGATGATTATATAGGGGCTGGCTATAATACAGATGCCCCTGGTCACTTCATGAGTTACCTGGCCAGTCTCACTACCGTCTACGGCTGGCCTGTTCCTGGAGAGATATTTGATGTTGGTAATCCTGCTTCGTATAACAGATTGTTAGAGACAGTTGAGCTGCAGTAGGCTGATGCCTGTCCAGCAGAGCCTGTCGAAGCTTCATGCAACCTAAATACCCCCCTACTGGATAGTGCATTTCGCAAGAACTGACAAGACTGTCTTGATGAGACGATAGCGCTAACGAAAGGGTGTCTTTCGAGGGTGCTTTGCGCTGGATTTTTACAGGGGCGTTAAGGTATGGGAGTAAAGTGAATGGCTAACAGTGCCGGTCAATCATCTGGCCCAGTTGCCAGAGGTTACTGCTGAGCTGGCGTCTTTTTGACGCGTCGGTAGAGTCCATATCCATCAGAGCCAGCGGCGTATAGGCTAACAGGGGCAGTATTTCACGGAAATCTTCCTGTAGTTTTTCCATGGTGTAGTCGAGGATGCCGAGTTTCAGCAGCGCATTGTGATAAGTTTTCAGTAAATTCAGGTCCCGCTCCAGGGTTAAGTTAGGCCTTGCAGGTCGGTGCATCATAAAGTAGGCCAGATCGAATGCCGGTGGTCCAAAGCAGTAGTCTCCCCAGTCAAAGACCGTTAGATCGTTCTTCAGGGAAAAATTGTCAGGCTTGAAATCGACATGGATGAGGGTTGACGGGTGAGGCGGCTGATCTGGAGGCCCCTGGTGAATATAGTGCTCAATGACCTGCAAGGAAAAACTGCTGAGCAGGTTTGTTGACAGAACAGGCTGGCGCCTGAGCACGGTGTTGTAAGAAGCACCAATCTGCCCCAGGTTGTCGATAAAGGCAGGTAATCCCTTGCCTTGGTTCCAATGGCTTTTATGCAGTGTCGCCAGGTGTTTCAGAACCGCATGGTTCTTGGTCTGAGGAAAAGGCTGATTGCCTGAAACCGGCAGGCCGTTATTAACATCTTCGAGCACCAGACACAATGAAAGTGGCGCCAATTGGAAATGGTTGTAGTAGCACTGCGGTGTATTCAGGGCGAGTTCGGAAGCGATGTTTTTATAGAATTTGTGCTCCCGCTGGTAGCTGTTGAACTGGTTTGCCAGACGACGTTTTGATGGCACCTGTGATGCTATTTTCACAATCACACTCTGCCCATCTGTAACAGTCAGGGTGGTTTTCAGGTGTACTCTGAAGACATCCGCGATATAGCCTGATGAAAGTGGTTGTATCTCGTTGATGTCGACAGTCTCGGCGAGGATAGCCGACAGCCAGGTGCTGGTAATCTGATCGGAGCTGAAAGCGGGCATTCTGGCTTGGGCCATCCGTATTACCTGAAGTTAATGAGATTCCACGTCTGGTGGTTTCAGTAGCACCTGTGCTTGCCTGACAATCTCGTTGTGAGCATTTCGAATCTGTAGTTCCAGTTTGGCCTGGCCCCAGTCGATCTCGATCATAGCAAAATTTGCATCATAAAATGGCAGGCCGACCCGGTTTGGCCCGGGCTCGAGCTGGATATCTGTTTTGAAGCTGGACAGCGGTACATTTAAAGAAGAGGTGGTCAATTCCCAGAGCGGGAAATCAAGGCTCGCCTCATCCTTATAAAGCGCAGCCAGGTGCCTGTCGCCACTGACCACTATGGTGTTATTAACCTGTTTGTTTCGGAGCAGATCGAAAAGCCGGGATCTTTCCTGTGGCAGCAATTGCCAGGATTCCCAGTAATGACCTTCAGCAAGAAACTGAATTGACGAAACAATGATCCTGAGCTGGGCCGGGATCGTTAATTGCTCCGCCAGCCATGACCATTGATCCTCACCTAGCAGGCTTTGGTCGGGGGCGCTCGAAGGTGTGTACCTACCATGAATGTGAGGCTCGGTCAGCAGGGTCAGCGGCGTCCTGAAAAACCGGGTATCGAGCACAATAATCTGCACCTGGGTATTTTCCTGGCCAATGAGCTGGCTATGATAGATACCCCTGCGCTGCCTTGATGGCGCCTGTTTGGGTATGGCCCAGACATATTCGAACAGCGCTTCTGACTGCGCTTTGTGAGGCCAATCCCCGCCGGCATCATTCAGACCAAAATCATGATCGTCCCAGGTTGGCAGCACTGGAACCTGGTTGCGTAGCTGCTCGAAGGCATCTGATTGTGCCAGTAAACGGTAGGCCTGTTTTAAACTTGATAGCCGGGGGTCGTCTTTTTCAGTCTCAGCATAAACATTGTCGCCGATATAGAGGAAGATATCCGGCTCCTGGTTAGCAATAGTACTGAATATGGTCTGGTCCTTATCGGTCTGTGCACAGGACCCGACTGCAATTCTGCTGATAGTGGTTTGCCTGTCCAGAGCGGCAGAAGGCATTGGCTGGGCTGGTTCGAATTCAACTTGATCGGCGTGGTTTGATTGAATATTCAACAAGGTAACGATCAACAATAGGTATATAGGGCTCATAACTTGCAACCGTTCAGAATGTGTGGATGAATGCCTGTTAGGCATGCTAACTGAATCTACCAGGGGGCGCACGGTCTCGATCATTGTTGTTTAAATTGGTAGACCTGACTGGCAATCAAACAGGAGCCATCATGTGATTGAGTTGAAGAAACTGGTGTTCCGTGAATATGCTATTGGTAAAATGGCCAGGCGCGCCAGGGCCTTTGCTAAAATGCTTCAATGCCGTCGCACTGTACGGGATTTTTCTCGTCGCTCCCCGCCCCAGGAAATTATTCTGGATTGCCTGCGCTGTGCAGGATACAGCCCCAGTGGTGCCAATCAACAGCCCTGGCATTTCGTGGTAATTAAAGATAAGGCAATGAAACACAGCATCAGACTAGCTGCAGAAAAGGAAGAAAGGGAATTCTACACCAGCAGGGCACCGGAAGACTGGCTGCAGGCGCTGGCGCCCATCGGTACAGACGCCAATAAACCCTTTCTGGAAGCGGCACCTTACCTCATTGCGGTTTTTCAGGAGCGTTACCATTACGATGATGAGGGCAAACGGGTCAAGCATTACTATGCTCCGGAATCTGTCGGTCTGGCGACGGGGTTTCTGATCGCGGCCATCCACAATGCCGGTCTGGTCTGCTTGACCCACACCCCGAGTCCAATGAAATTCCTCAATACGCTGCTGTCCAGGCCGAAGCAGGAAAAACCTTTTGTGCTTCTGGTCGTGGGTTATCCAGCTGCTTCAGCAAGGGTGCCCGAGTTACCCAGAAAACCCCTGGATGAAGTGGTTACCATTGTCTAAACCCGGCAGATCGTCCAGGAATTGGTCTAAGGGCTGGTTAAATGGGGCTGCGAGCGGGCGTTTTTTCTGCCTGGCGAACCATCAGCGAGATATAGTCGAATAATATTTGACCTGTTTCGACCAGGTAGGCATCGATCTCTTCGGTAGCTGGAAGCGCTGAATTCCCAGGTGCTTGTTCCAGCTCAATATCACTATTAATACTGACATCCACGATATTGGCCACATTGAGCGGTAGCGCTGACTCGAGACTGCCTTCGTCTGTGGTAACTCCCAGACTGGGCTGAGCATCTGCGGTAACTTCTGTGGGGGTTGCCTCATCTATATCCAGTTCATCCAGCGAAGCGATTTCTGGTAGCCCCTGTGCTGATCGTTTTTTATTGGTTAACTCCAGCCAGAAAGCCCTGGATTCGGCTTGTTGAGCTTTTCTCTCTGCTTCATTCAGTGAGATTGAGGTGAGTTCACTGCGTGCTTTCTTGTACTCAATAGCATCATTGAGGTAAATGAAATCCGGGTTGCTGGTTGTTCTCTGCTCATGCCTTGCCTGTAACTCTGACAGGATTGCATGCTGAGATGATTTTAACCGGAAGCTAGCCGGCTTAATTTTATCCCAGGGTAGTGGTCGCTCGAGGGTACTCTCGCCGATAGTATCGGGGTCATAGTTTGAAGGATATTGTATGTCAGGAATAATACCTTTGTGCTGCGTGGATTCGCCTGTGATGCGATAAAATTTTGCCTGAGTCATCTTCAGTTGGCCTTGATTCAGGGATTGCAGGGATTGCACCGTGCCTTTCCCAAAAGTCTGTGATCCGATTACCAGACCTCTGTCATAATCCTGTATTGCACCCGCAAATATTTCTGATGCGGAAGCACTTAAGCGATTGACCAGTACGGCCAGAGGGCCCTCGTAGGTTATGCGGATATCACGATCGCTTAGAATATCGACCCGGTCCCTTTTGCTGCGTATCTGAACCGTTGGACCTCGGTCAATGAACAGGCCAGTCAGGGTCTTGGCTTCCTGCAGTGATCCCCCGCCATTGTTACGCAGGTCAATGACCACAGCATCGACGCCTTTCTCCTGCAGATCGAGCAGCAGGTTCCTGACGTCTCTGGTTGTGCTTCTGTAATAGCGATCCCCTTTTTGCAGGGCCTGGAAATCGATATAAAAAGTAGGGATATCAATAACCCCAATGTTTTTGATTTCTCCAGACTGTTCTACTTGGATGATCTCTGATTGGGCAGATTGCTCTTCAAGGTTAACTTTGTTGCGGGTTATCTGGATAATTCTTGCCAGGCTGGTGTCGGCACTACTGGACGACAGGATCTCTAATTTGACAATGGTATCTTTCTTGCCTCGAATGAGTTGCACTACGTCATCAAGCCGCCAGCCAACGACATTAATCATTTCGCCATCAATGCCCTGGCCAACACTGGTGATGAAATCATTGGGCTTTAGCTGCTTGCCCTTATCGGCAGGTCCTGCCGGCACAAGTGAGACGACCTTTGTGTGCTCGTCTTCTACTTGCAGGACGGCACCTATACCCTCCAGCGAAAGGCTCATGTTAATGTTGAAATTCTCTGATGTGGTGGGTGAAAAGTACTGGGTATGGGGATCGTAAGTCTTGGTGAAGGCGTTCATGAACAACTGATAGACATCTTCACTGCGAATCTGCTGGCTTCGTTTGAGTCGATTCTGGTAGCGTTTAATTAACAGTTCAGCGATGTCTTCGCTTTTCTTGTCGGCCAGACGCAGGTTCAATATGTCATTCTTAACACGTCTGCGCCAGAGATCGTCGAGTTCTTCCTCTGATGCAGCCCAGGGGGCTTCTTTGCGGTCAAGTTCCAGTGTTTCGTGTTCTTCAAAATTGAATTGATCTATACCTGCTTGCAACAGGGTAACGGTCTTTTCAAGTCGCTTGATGACTTTCTGATGATAGCGGTTAAATATAGTGAAGGCGGGCTGAACATCACCCCGTCTCAAGGCGTTGTCCAGCTCAAGACGAAATACCGAAAATTCCTCGATGTCCTTTGCCAGCAGGTAACTCTTGCTCGGGTCAATATCCCTGAGGTAGCTTTCTAATACCATTTTCGAGATGTCATCATCGAGAACAGTCCTGACATAGTGGCGCTGATTCAGCGCAGCAACAATATTTCTTGTTGTCTCTTTGTAATCGGCCTTTGGGACCAGAGGCATAAAGGCAGGTGCCGAGTCTTCAGTGATATTGGCAAGGCTGTTAATGCAGAAAAGCATGCCCAGCAGGGCCATTTTTAGCTTTGGTATACGATATTTCATTGGTCGCTCTTGTTTAACCCTGGTTATATCTATAGTCCAGCATATGAACCCTGGTTTTCAGGGTATTGCTCAACTAGGAAGACAGGAATAGTTTGCGACGATGTTAGCTGGGAATCAAGTGTAAAGGATAGCAGGGCATTGTCAGCAATTAACCGTGTACTGAGATCAAGTCCGTTAAAGCGACTTAAAGGCGCTTCAGGTTCCATACGGTTTTGCTTTTGTGTGGCATAATGTTCTTTTTATGCGCGAGACCCACCCATGACAAGATTCCTGTTTCTTATCTTCTTCAGTTTTACCTGCGTCCTGGTTGCTGCAGAATCCACCGATCCGGTCGTTGAACAGCCTCATGATGCAAGCCTCGCTACTGAAAGGGGTTATTTCTTCGGTTACTCCTTCGGCAATATGCTAAAACAAGGTGGCAATCCTGACGTTGATTTGAGCGCTTTATTAGAGGGCATGAAAGATGCCCTGGCTGAGTCTCAGCCGGCGATGAGTTCCGAACAGCAAGCGGCTGTCATTGATATTATAAAGGAGCGTCAAGCGGCGGTTCAACTAGCTCAGCAGGAGATGGCAGACAGCCTGGGTCAGCGTAATATTGACCAGGAGATCACTTTTCTGGCTGAGAATGGAGCTAGAGAAGGGGTCACAACGACAGCAAGTGGTTTGCAGATTGAGATGCTTGATGACGGTGAAGGCAAATCACCAAAGCTTTCGGACACCGTGGTGGTACATTATGAGGGGAAACTCCTCGATGGAACCGTCTTTGATAGCTCTATTGCCCGTGATGAACCAGCAGAATTCGGCTTGCAGCAGGTGATACCAGGTTGGACTGAAGGCCTGCAGTTGATGAAAATCGGTGGCAAGGCGATATTATTTGTACCTTCAAAGCTTGCTTATGGGCCAGCTGGTCGAGGTAATATTCCACCGAGTGCATTGCTGATATTTGAGGTGCAACTGCTTTCCGTGAAGTGATTAAAGCGGCGCCCAGGGGACGCTAAACAGGTTGGCTAGCCAACGCGTCAGGGTCCTATGGAACCCTGATCATACAATATGCAGGGGTGTTAACCACGGGTGTTAACCACGGGTGTTAACCACGGGTGTTAACCGCGGGTGTTAACCAGGTTTGTTGCAGTGATGTTGCAGTGGCGCGGTTATGGAAAGGAGATAGCAATGGTCAGGTTATTATCTACGGTTTTTTTTGCCAGTGCGTTTATCTGGGTTGCCATCAGTTTCTTCGATGTTGACATTGAGGTAATGAAAGTTCTTTTCATCTATTCTGTGATTTTTGTTGTGCTGCTAATGCTGACCGGGCTGGTTTTCAGTCCGATCTTTGGTTTTTTCAGGCGCCCCAGGAAGTCCAGTTTGCTGGTGAAAACACCGGCCAAACCATCTTTCTGGGATAAAATCAGTCGAGTTCTCTGAGGAAACGATCTCTTCGTGGCAGATAGAAATCGTCATAGTCCACTGAAAAAGCAACGGTGTGGGCTCGTCCTGTAATCTGGTCTCGGGTTATCAGGCCAATTCTCCGGGAATCTCGACTGTTGTCACGATTATCACCCAGCATCAGGTATTGGCCCAGGGGTACTTTAAGGGGGCCAAAACTGTTGTATTCGTTAGGCTCTGAGGGCCTGAGCATGACAGGGTGGCGGGTATCGCCAATAGTCTCATAGAAAAAATGGTGTTTTCGCCTTTGCACAGCATCTAGCTGGTTTACAATATCTTCGTTAAGCTGCGAGTAATTTGCTGGCTCGTGATTGATGAATAACTGGTTGTTGCGCATCACCACGATATCACCGGGTATACCAATCACTCGCTTGATCAGGAGTTTGCCGTCTTCGGGTGAATAAAATGTAACTATTTCACCTCGGCTAGGATCGCTCCATTGGGTCAGGTGGAGGGTGGTGAAAGGCACTTTCAGATCGTAGGCCAGTTTATTGACCACGACCCTGTCGCCTTCGAGAATGGTCGGTTTCATTGACCCGGTTGGCACTTGATTCCAATCGGCAATTGCTGACCGGAAAAGGATCATGATACCGATGAAAATGATCAATCCGCGCCACTCTTGCCAGAAACTGGTTAATTTCACCTTTTGAAAACGCCCAAATCCTGATTATTGCTGCAGTTTAACCTGTTATCCTGATAATGTCAGAGGCCTTATCGGTATGTTGAAATTAACATTAGAAACAACAATTGTTGAATGAAGCAGATGCAGACAGTAAAACCCCGGCTGCTGACCAGCCATTCAGGCTAATAAAGGCCCAGGAGAAACATAAAAATGCAAGTTAGAACAGTTGATGGAGTGGATCTGTACTATGAAATCTATGGCCAGGGCCCAGCGCTGGTATTTGCTCATGGCGCAGGTGGAAACAGCGCCAGTTGGTATCAGCAGGTTCCGTTTTTCAGTCAGGACTACACCACTCTGGTTTTTGATCATCGGGGATTTGGCAGGTCGAGATTCAACGAGGATGAATTCAGTTCGCATTTCTTTGCAGAAGACCTGAAGGTTATTCTGGATCATGCCGGTATTGATAAAGCAGTCCTGGTTTGCCAGTCCATGGGTGGCTGGACCGGTATTAATTTTGCCCTGGCTCATCCGCAACAGGTAAAAGCGTTGGTAATGTCTCACACTATAGGGGCTATCAGCAGTCCGGAAATAACCGCTGCCATGCGCAAGGCCGCTCTGGATCGAGAACCTGTCGTCGCGCCTTTTGGTAGTTGGGCGCTGTCATCCGAATTACCTGGCCGTGATCCAGTTAAAGCCTTTCTTTATCAACAGATAGGCGGATTCAATACTGAGATCAATTTAGCGAAAATTCTCTCGGGTAAGGGCAGCGTGCTCGAGGGGGCGAAGCCGGAGCGACTAGCCGAACTGACCATGCCGGTGTTATTCATCACCAGTGAGCAGGATCAGTTGATCCCCGCCTCGGCAGTTCATCTTGCTGCAGAATTATTGAAAAATGCCAGGGTCGAACATTTTGACCAGGTAGGTCATTCATCGTACTTTGAATGCGCAGATGAATTTAATGCCCTGGTATCGTGTTTTCTAGAAGAACAGACCAGCTAAGGACTGCATAGCAGATTTGCTGAAGAAGCCCTGATCATCGTTGCTGCCAGTCAGGGTTTCCTGGTATCAACCATTCGCTGCAGTCTGGGTACGATCATAAATTTGACCATAGAGGTACCACTTTGGATTTAACAGTTCGGTGTCAGTTGGAGCTCTTTTTCGAGATTGCAACGCCGATAATATTAAGGCTCAAGCCACAGCCGGGGAAGGCCCAGCATATCAGCCAACTGGCATTGTCTTTTGAGCCTGAGCTTGCCGTGGATGAATTTAAGGATTCGTTTGCGAATATCTGTGACAGGGTCATTTTACCGCCTGAGCCGGTTCGTATTACGCTGGATACTCAGGCTTCGGTGGCGGCGCAGTTGGATAGCAATCCTGCGGCGGGTTTCGTCAGAATACAGGATCTACCAGTCAGCCAGCTGCCTTTCTTGCTGCCTTCCCGGTACTGTGAATCAGACCGGCTTGGCCACTTTGCTACGGATCTGGTCAAGGGCATAACACCCGGATACCTTCAGGTGAATAGGATTTGTGACTGGATTCAGGGAAATCTGCCTTATACACCTGGATCCAGTGTGCGGCCTTTATCAGCGCTGGAAGTCAAACAGCAGGGCAATGGTGTTTGCCGAGACCTTGCTCACCTGGCTATTGCCCTGGTAAGAAGCTTGAGTATACCGGCGCGGTTTGTGGTGGGGTATTTGTGCGGTCTGGTACCTCAGGATATGCATGCCTGGTTAGAAGTTTTTGTCGGCGGGCGTTGGTATGCATTTGATCCAAGCCAGGGCTCGACTCGAGGCGGTCGGGTGGTGGTTGCCTACGGCCGTGATGCGGCTGATGTGGCCATTACTGACCAGTTCGGGCCGTTACCTAAATTGAGTACCATGAGCGTTGATGTACGGCAGTTAACTAGCTAAATCAACCTTCACGATGACTTCCATCTCCGAGGTTACTTCAGACTCAGCCATATAGGACCCTGAAACGGGCGGTATTGAATCTGGAGCCAATGCGCTGGCCACAGCAATGTGCTTGGCAGAGGTCATGCTTTTGGTTGTTGGGTCAAATCCGACCCAGCCAGCTCCAGGAAGATAAACCTCGGCCCAGGCATGGGTGGCGCCTTTGCCTGGGTGATTGAGGCTGTTGATAAGGTAGCCACTGACAAACCGCGCTGCAAAGCCCAACTCGCGGACTGCACACATAAAAAACCAGGCCAGGTCACGACAACTGCCAGAGCCTAGTTGCAGTGTTTCGCTGATCGACTGAACGCCTTGCTCGTCCCTCACTTGATATTGGGTTTCCATGCCGATAATGGCACAGAGGGGCGCCAGTACGCTGATAGAGCGGCTGCCCGCCAGGTTATCACGATGCGCCAGCCAGGATTGCAGCTCGCCGTCGTCAGGCTGCCCGAACAAGAGATAAGGCTGGAGGGCTAATTTTTCTGCATCGCTATAACAGATGGGCTTGTTCATTAGCAGATCGGGTATACGCTGGTAATTAGACTGCAGCTGGTATTGTTCTACCAGGAGTTCACTGGTGATTTGCAGTGAATCGCTGCGCTCGTCAAAAGTGGCCACCGCCACGCTGTTACCCAGTTCATCCCTGAACCAGTTAAGTTCTGCGTGCGGTTTGATTGATAGTATTGAACTGCTGATTCTCACATCGTGGCCGTCCCGGGGCCTGAGATACAGCTTGTGAGGCTTTAACTGGACTGGCTTACTGAAACGATACAGCGTCCTGTGAAAGATATTAATTTTCTGCACTCAGGACCTGCCACTGTCTGAACATGACTGATATTGACTGAGTAGTTCAGAAGTATCTATACCGTCCCGGCTGCGGATTGCCAGCAGGCCTTTAATATGACTTTCTACAAGGTCATTAACAGATTTATAGTTCATCAGGGTCAAGCCGTTCTGTTCGAGCACAATCTGGCCGTCTTTGCTGCGATAGTAGAGTCGAGATGCCACGTTATTCAGATTGTGCTTGTAAATAGTTCTGCAGACCGAGTTTGCCAATCAGATCCAATCGAGTCTTTAGCCAAGCCGCATGTTCTTCTTCTGCCGCCAGGATTTTGGTATGTAGGAAATACTGGTTAATGGCTGTCAGTTCATTCTTCAGGATCTGGTTCAAATGCTGAATGATTTCAGGATGTATGGCTTTCATCGGTGACTCCTCGCCTTGAACGGGCAATGATAGCGCAAGTAATCTGCATGATCAGGATTATGGCATTAAATATTTAGTATCGAGCCATGTGCAGAATTTTAATGCTTTACTTATTACAATTACGAATCGTTCTCTTTTAGAATTCTTGTGTGATTGCTTGTGCGTGCAACCCAGTCAGTTCCAGCGATATCCAGTCTTATCTTGGACCAGATACACGTTTGAGTACTGTTGTCTCGGGGTTAGGGCTGGGAACCTGTTGTGGTACCTGTCTGGAGATAGCTCAGGAACTTGCTCAATCGACCCTGGAAGCAAGTCCGCATAGGATTAACATCGTGTCTATCGTTGCTATTGCTGCCATCTGATCCAGGACTGGCGGTAGTTACAATACAGTACCTGCCCATAGCCTTTACAGAACGAAAGTACAGGTTTGTATTAGGGCGTCAGCGAAAGCCCTCGGAGAACGAGCGTTAATTTTTGTTATGCACACGTGTGGTCTTCAGGGGTTCGGCAAGACCCAGCCGGGTTAGGCTCAGTACTGGAATTCGGGAAGTTGGATGGTGATGCCGTCGAGCTCTTCGCTGAAAGGAATCTGGCAGCTTAATCTCGAATTGACTTCGCGATCAGGATTGAGATCCAGCATTGAGCTTTCAGATTCGGTAATTTCAGGAAGTTTGCCAGCCCAGGCATCATCAACAAGAACATGACAGGTGGCACAGGAACACTCACCGCCGCAATCAGCATCTATGCCGGGAACGAGATTGGCAAGTGCAATATTCATCAGGCTCTCACCGATGATTCCATCGACATTGTGTTCGGTACCATTGTGTTCAATAAATTTTACGCCTGCCATGATGGCCTCCCTTTGACCGCTAGTATTGTAATTTGGAAATTTAGTATCGCTGAGGTTAAGTTATTTTGGTTCTGCGCTCCGGCTCTGAATCCTGCTACGCCGCAGATTCGCAAGGCAGTATACAGAATACAAATCGTTAACACTAATTGGTTTTTGAGTTTCTTGCGTATTAGGGATTTGATAACGGGTTTTGATGCCATGACACATTCGCTCTTATCAGGAAATCAATGATTTCAGGTCGATGGCGCTATCTGCGAGAGAGTCCGCGTTAACCTGCATGCCATAAAGCCGCTTTGCAACCATAAATTCTTTCGGGCTATTAACGGCATCAACGGCGACCACTTTGCCATCTTTTAAGTAGAAAGTAGCGAATTGTAATGCTTCTGGATCACCTCTTAACACGGCAGTATCCCCATCTGAAGAGAATCCAACCATCTGCAGTTTTAGCTCGTATTGATCTGACCAGAACCAGGGTACTGCAGCGTAGGTTTTATCACCGCCGAGCATGTTAGCAGCTGACGTTCGTGCCTGTTCCATGGCGTTGGGGACTGATTCCAGGCGAAGCCTTCGTCCTAGAATGGGGTTGGGGTGGTTGGTGCAGTCCCCAGCAGAAAAGATATCTGGGTCTGAAGTTCTGCAATGATCATCAACAAGGATACCGTTATCGCATTCCAGTCCCGCCTGTTGAGCGAGTTCTATGTTGGGCAGGATGCCAATGCCGACAATGACCATATCAGCGGCGATAGTTTGATCTTGACAAAGAACCGAATTGACACGAGCGTCCCCTTTAAACCCGGTGCAGGCAGTGCTGGTGTGGATATTAACGCCTCGATCGGTGTGTAAGCGATGATAAAAAGCGCTCATCTGTTCGTTGGTTACCCGTTGCAGTATTCTGGATTCCATTTCAAGGATATTGACCGAAAGGCCCGCAGTCACTGCCACGGCGGCCACTTCCAGGCCGATGTAGCCACCGCCGATAATGCAGATGCTGTTCGCTGATGCCATATCATCGCGGATTCGATCAACATCATCGAGTCGGCGCAGATAGTGGATCCCGGGCAGGTCGCTGCCAGGGATGTTAAGTTCTCGGGGGCGGCTGCCGGTGCATATCAGGAGTTTTTGGTAGGCCAGTGTCTGGCCGTTATCTGTACTGATCGTCTTGTTCTGGCGGTCAATGGACGTGACGCGTACTCCCGACTGCAGATCGATGTTGCGATCTTCATAGAATTTAGCGGGTCGGATATAGACTCGATCAATGCTGAGTTCACCTGACAGATACTGCTTCGAAAGCGGTGGCCGCTGATACGGCGCAAACGATTCATCACCGATCAGGGTGATTGTACCTTCGTATCCTTCCTGTCTCAGGCTGGCTGCTGCCTGACCCGCTGCCTGTCCTGCACCAATGATGATAATTCCCGACATAGGTTTGATCCTTGCTCTTCTATCGCAGGCTATTGTACTGAAGCGGGCACGCGAGGGAAATGGACTTGTTCACCAAAATTGCTCATTTAGCAGCGCTCTCCCGCTTGATCAGCGACGCTGGCCCCTTTTTTGCCTAATTTAGATAACAGTTTCAAGGATGTTTCGTTTGGCTGGGGCGACCACTTCGGTAGCAGATGCTGCCTATCGGCCAGCAGAAAAACAGTCAGGCAATAATAATGACGCGGATGGCTTCCAGTCGACTCCTGGATGCGCTGATAGCGGCGAGACCTAGATCCAGCTCATTTTTCAAGGCCTGAATTTCTTCATCACGGACCGCTGGGTTGATCTTAGCCAGTGCCGATAATCGATCGAGTTCTTCCTGTCTGGCGCGTTGATACTGGGAAAGGCCTGTATTGATAACACGCTGTAATTGGTCATCGGCGATAGCCTGTGCAGATTTCAGCATTCGCTGTAGCGGTTTCTGCTGGGAGTCTACGATTTTGAAAATAGGTTCATTGGCGAGTTCTATCGCCTGGGGATACGCATTGAAGGGAATTTGGTTACTGATGTCTTCCTGGGCGGGGGATATCAGTGTTCGAAGAATGTTATCCGGCATGAACCGCCTCAAGCCAAGGTATTGAGGTGCCAGGCATTCAATACTATGAATGGTTTCCAGGAGCAGGGTTCCAGCCTGCATACCCGGCTGCTTGATGACCACAACGCTACTGTTTCCCAGATTCTCCGATAGAACCTTGTCAATGGCCTGTTCTACCATAGGGTGTTCCCAGGTAAGAAAGGCAACGTCTTCTCGTGATAAAGCTTTGTTTCTATCAGTGGTGTAGCGGATGCCTTCTTCAGGAATATCCGGGTAGGTATAATGGCCCTGAGCTTCTGCGCTGACGTTAGACTGATGAATAGCAGCGCTGGTTGGCTTGACCAGGTTGATTCCATCACCGAGGTCTTCATAGTCAAGTCCAAATAACTCAAAAGAGATGCCCAGATACGCCTGCAAGGCGTTGTTGTTGTCTGCTTGCTTAATACCTTCAATGATAGGAGCAGCAATAGCGGAGTCGAAGGATGACCGTTCGAGTAACTTGTGTCGACCTGCCGACAGATCCACGAGGCGCTGCTGGTTTTCAATTCTGCAGGCATCGATGAGGTCCTGTAGACCTTTCGAATCCTCGGCTAGAAAGCGATCAATATAATCTTCATACAGGCCCTGCGCTGCCGGATTAGGACCTGAGAACAGGTCCAGACCCTGGTGATACCACTGAAACAGCCTGGACATAAAGGATTCGGCTACGATCGGTATATGGATATTGACGTCGTTTTGCTGGCCGATTCTATCGAGTCTGCCGATGCGCTGTTCTACCAGGTCAGCCCCCATGGGCAGGTCAAACATGACCAGGTGGCTGGCGAATTGAAAGTTCCTTCCCTCGGAGCCGATCTCCGAGCAAACCAGAACCTGGGCACCCTGTTCCGAATCGGAAAAGTAATTCGCAGCACGATCTCTTGATATGAGGTCCATGCCTTCGTGAAAACAGGTTGAATGCAATCCCCCATAACGTCTGAGGAATTTATCCAGAGCAACTGCTGTATGCCGATCCGAACAGATCACCAGGTGTTTTTCAGGGGATTGCTGCAATCGTTGGATTAACCAGATAGTCCGCGGTTCCTGCTGGGAAATATCAGCAGGAACCGTTGTTAAGCTGGTTTCTCTAATATTCTCTACAGTGATCCCGGTTTGAGCCCGTGACGGCAGTGGGCCTTTCTGAGGCTCGATTGTATAGGTGTGGAGTTTTCGTTTAGGGAAGCCGGCAATAGCGCTACGCACATTTCTGAACAGCACGCGACCGGTGCCGTGCTGATCGAGTAATCTGCGAATGAGGAGGTTCTCATCCAGGTCTGATGCCGCCCCCAGGCGATCCACGATACGCTGACGAGCCTGTTTTGCTATCGCCAGGTCCGGATCTTCCAATTGCTCAACCAGCGCTGCGGTGTCAGCGAATTTGGTTTCCTCTGCTATAAAATCCGTAAAGCTTTGATATCTGTGGGGGTCGAGTAATCGCAATCTGGCGAAGTGGCCTTCCATTCCAAATTGTTCTGGTGTGGCGGTTAGCAGCAGCAGACCGACAGCTGCCTGAGCGATGCTCTCAATAGCCTGATAAGCCGGGCTGGCCTGTCCTTCAGACCAACTAAGGTGATGAGCCTCATCGACCACGAGAAGATCCCAGTGGGTTGCACTGACCTGTTGTAAACGCTGCGGATTGTCCTCGAACAGGCTGGTGTTGCAGAGGACAAGCTGTTGAGCATCAAAAGGATTACTCAGATAAGGTTCTGATTCATCAATTGCTTCGGGGCGATTGTCACTGACGATTTGCAGGCAGCGTTCTTCGTCGAGGATACTGAACTGAATATTGAAACGGCGAATCATTTCTATGAACCACTGAATGGTCAGAGCGGCTGGGACTATGATGAGAACGCGCTGGGCGCGGCCGGTATGCAGTTGCTGGTGAATAATCAAGCCGGCTTCAATGGTCTTGCCAAGGCCAACTTCGTCAGCCAGGAGCACACGCGGGGCATACCGGGCGGCAACCTCGTGGGCGATATAAAGCTGATGGGGAATAAGCGTGGTTCGAGGCCCGACCAGACCGTTAAAGGAAAGGCTGCGCAATGCTGCCTGCTGGATCAGCGTGTAATAACGCAGGTTGAACCAGCGGTGGTCATCAATCTGATGGCTGAATAAACGATCCTGTGGTTTGCTGAAGCGAAGGTTTGGATCCAGCTCCTTCTCACTGATGTCATCTGATTGGCCATTTGACAGGCAGTGATAGGTCAGCAGGCCTTCCTGCTCTGTCACTTTCTGAACTTCCAGATTAGCACCACTGCGCAGGTTGATCAGGTCGCCTGCCTGAAAACGGACCCTGACCAGAGGGGCTTGCTCGAGGGCATATATTCTGGTGGTTTCGGTCGCTTCAAAAAAACACGCTATCTGGCGTAGTTCAACGCGTGTTATCTCGGCTAGACCAAGATCGGGCTCAGTTGTACTTATCCAACGCTGACCGGGTTTAAAATCTTTCATGATTAGGTGATACTCTCTCACGCTGGTGAAGGGCCTAAAGGAGACCATGCCATGGATAATGCAACCAAAACAGAGATAGAAGCTGCTGCGTTTCGACATCTGTTGAAACATCTTGACGAAAATAAACAGGTACAGAATATCGACCTGATGAATCTAGCCGGTTTCTGTCGAAACTGCCTCAGTAAATGGTATCGCTCGGCTGCAGAGGATAAAGGAATTGATTTGGATTATGAAGCAGCCCGGGAAATAATCTATGGCATACCTTATAGTGATTGGAAGAACGCTTACCAGACTGAGGCAACCGAGAGTCAGTTAAATCAGTTCAACCTTAGCCAGGATCCGTAGATTGGATTAACGGCGTTTTACTATGCCAGGCTTGCAGCGTGCGTCGCAGGGACCCAGGTGTGTCTGTCTCGCAGTGATACCTTAAACCGCCATCTTTGCATAAATGGGTTCGTGGTATTGATAATCCTGCAGTTTGAAGTCTTCCATCTGGAAATCGTCGATGGTGCGTTGGTTGCGATCCTGGATCACTAGTTGCGGCAGTGGCAGTGGTTTTCTCGACAGTTGCTCCTTAACCGCATCGATGGCATCCAGATAGATGTGGGCATCTCCAATACTATGGATAAACTCATGGGCCATCAGGCCAGTCAGTTTGGCTACCATATGCAGCAGCAATGAGTAGGAAGCTATATTAAAGGGCACGCCCAGGAACATATCGGCTGATCGCTGGTACATCTGCAGCGAAAGTTTTCCATCAGCCACATAAAATTGGAAAAAGTTGTGGCAGGGCGGGAGGGCGACTTCATCGCCGCCAAGTTCCGAAGGATTCCATGCGTTGACAATAATTCTTCTTGATACGGGATCGTGTTTTATCATATCGATTGCTATGGCCAGCTGATCAATGGCCTTGCCATTGCCCCCCTGCCAGTCACGCCACTGTGTACCGTAGACGCGGCCCATGTCACCATTGTTACTGTCCAGGCCGAGGCGGGTCAGGTAATCTTCATAATTGGCATCCCAGATCTTATTCTTCTGATAGATCGCCTTGAGATCCTTAATGTTATTGGAGCCTGAAATAAACCAGAGCAGTTCAGAACTCATGACTTTCCAGGCCAGTTTTTTAGTGGTGACGGCCGGAAATCCATCGCTCATATTGTAACGATTGTTCAGCCCAAAACAGGAAAGGGTGCCGACGCCGGTCCGGTCATTGCGTTGTGTGCCAGACGTTAAAACCTGTCGGAGTTGTTCCTGATAAATATCCATTTGAGCTTATCTTTTGATTTTAGGTATAGGAGGCTGCAGCAAGCTGGAACTGTATCCTGATGGGTTCCCGGCTAACCGCATTTGCTGTCACCACAGCTCAGGCAAGTCATACAGCCATCCATGAGAATCATCGCCGTCGTCATGCATTTAGGACAGAGTTGGGCTCCCGGCGGGTATTGCTCGCTTTCGCTGGGCTCTTCGGCTGAAGGTTTTGACGCAGCAACACGTTTTTCTGCCAGCATAGCGACGTGTTCATCGGACAGTACCTCATCTTTTATCAGGCCTATCCTGCGCATGTGTCGATCGAGTACGTCGCCTATTTCGGCAACCATGGAGGGCATAAACCGTCCACCTTTCTTAAAGTAGCCGCCCTGGGGATCAAATACCTGTTTCAATTCTTCAACCAGGAAAGTGGCATCTCCGCCTTTTCTAAAGACCGATGACAATACTCGGGTCAGGGCTAATATCCACTGAAACTGGTCCATGTTCTTTGAATTAATGAAGATTTCGAACGGATATTCCTGCTCATGTTCGGTATCAACATTTAGAACCATGTTATTAATGGTTATGTACATGGCGTGGTCTGATAAAGGGGTTTTGATCTTGTAGGTATAACCTCGCAATTCGTCTGGTCGCTGAATTTCTTCATGCATGATTTCTTGTTTCGGTTCTTCGAATACAGGCGCCTCTTTCTTCTTGACTGAATAACCAACAATATTTTTTGAGATTTTCAATGCCATACTAATGTTAATTCTCCTGATTTTTCGACAGCCATAAATTTATGAAATAGGCATGCAGCGTGCAGTGTTAAGTTGTGACCTTATAAGCTGAGAAAAACACCCGGGCATGCTGAGATGGAGTGGGTGTAATGCGGGTGCTTCTCATACCAGAGTTTTTGATAAAAGCGCTCTCAACAATAGAGTTCTCGACAAAAGCGCTGTCTATAAAAGCGCGTTCAATAAAAGAGTTTTTCATACTGGAACTCGTCATGCTAGAACTTGCCATAATAGCCTTCTTTCAGGGCATCAAAGAGATTTGCTGCGGTGTGTAACTCGCCATCATATTCAATTTCTTGGTTGCCTTTACATTCGACAATTTCACCATCTTCCAGTTCAAACTGGTAGGTTGTATTGGCCAGGTCTTCTTCTTTTACGAGAACGCCCTGGAATGCTTCGGGATTGAACCGAAACGTGGTGCAACCCTTTAAACCCTGTTCGTATGCATACAGATAAATATCCTTAAATTCTTCATAAGGGTAGTCAGTGGGGACATTGGCTGTTTTTGAAATGCTTGAATCTATCCATTTCTGGGCAGCTGCCTGGATATCCACGTGCTGAATCGGTGAAATATCATCTGCCGTTACGAAGTAGCTGGGAAGTTGCTTGTCTTCCTGCGTACTATTGGGGCCTGCCTCCGGGTTGACCATAGACCGATAGGCAAGCAATTCAAATGAAAAGACGTCCATTTTTTCTTTGCTTTTTTTACCTTCCCTGATCACATTTCTACTGTATTGATGAGCGAAACTGGGCTCTATACCGTTGCTTGCGTTGTTAGCGAGCGAAAGGCTGATGGTCCCTGTTGGTGCAATTGAGCTATGGTGCGTGAATCGACATCCTGTTTCTGCCAGGCTGTCGACCAGGCCGGGGTCTATCGATGCGATTTTCTGCATATAGCGTGAATATCTGGCGTGTAGAATTCTGCCTGGAACCTTGTCGCCTATTTTAAACCCATCATCGGCCATTTCCGGTCTTTTACGCAGCATCTCTGCATCGACTTCAAAGGTTTCCTCCATCACCGGTGCAGCGCCTTTTTCTTTGGCGAGTTCCAGCCCGGTTTGCCAGCCAACAAGGGCTAATTCTTTGGTCACCTTTTCGGTGAAAGCGATGGATGCGGCATCACCATAACGCATCCCCATCATGGTAATAGTAGAGCCAAGGCCCAGGTAGCCCATGCCATGGCGACGTTTTCGAGTTATCTCGTCGCGTTGTTCTGATAATGGTAGGCCATTGATTTCCACCACGTTATCAAGCATCCGAGTAAAAATTGATACTGCCTGGCGAAAAGTTTCGGTGTCAAAGCTGGCATCTGCGCTGAACGGCTTTTGCACGAACCGGGTCAGGTTTATTGAGCCCAGCAAACAACTTCCATAGGGTGGTAGAGGCTGCTCTCCACAGGGGTTGGTTGCTCGAATATTCTCACAATACCAGTTGTTATTCATCTCATTGACTTTGTCTATAAGGATGAATCCGGGCTCTGCGAAGTCATAGGTCGAGGACATGATCATATCCCAGAGTCGCTTGGCCTTCAGGACCTTGGTAATTCGACAGGCAACCAGGCCATCAGCATTGGTCGCGTAGCGATTCTTGACCGGGAAACTTCGCCAGAGTACTTTCTCCGGGTCATTGACAGCCACGGCTTCTGATTCGATTTCTTTGTCAGTGAGCGGGAAAGAGAGCGGCCAGTCTGAATCGTTTTTGACAGCTTCCATGAATTCTTTGCTGATCAATAAGGAAAGATTGAACTGCCGCAGGCGGCCATCTTCACGTTTCGCTTTGATAAAGTCCATGACATCAGGATGGCCGATTTCGAAGGTCGCCATTTGCGCGCCTCTTCGACCGCCTGCCGAAGATACGGTAAAGCAGGTTTTATCGTAGATATCCATAAATGATAAGGGACCCGATGTGTAAGCGCCCGCGCCTGAAACGTAGGCTCCTTTGGGGCGGAGGGTGGAAAATTCATAGCCAATACCACAGCCCGCTTTTAAAGTCAGGCCGGCTTCCAGGTTTTTCTGGAGGATATCTTCCATGGAGTCATTGATGGTCCCCGAAACAGTACAGTTGATGGTTGAGGTGGCTGGTTTGTGCTCCTGCGCACCCGCGTTTGAAGTGATTCTCCCGGCAGGAATGACGCCCTGTCTGAGCGCCCACAAAAATTTTTCGTACCAGGCCTGGCGTTCATCCGCAGGCTCTACCTGAACAAGTGCCTGAGCGACCCGCTGATAGGTCTGATCAATATTCTGGTCTATTCGTTCACCCTGCTTGCTTTTCAGGCAGTACTTGTTCTCCCAGATATCCATGGAGGTGGGCTGGAGCTTTATTTCATTTACGTTTGCAGGAATCGCCTTCAGTTCGGGCTTTTGTACGCTAGAGTCCATGGTGATTAGGTTTTCCTTGTTTTGTTCTGCTATGACCTTCTATGACCTTTTATCTATGATCTTCTATGATCTTCTATGATCTTCTATGATCTTCGGGGTCGTTTCGGGTGGTTTTGGCCGTTATTGTTTTTCAGTGTCACGTTTATACCTGTCCATGTTTAGCGGAGTTAAGTCAATTCTACCCTCGTGCATGGTGTTGCCTTTATCTCGTTACCCTTTATTATGCTTACACCCTGAATACTGGGCCCTGCGCAGTAAATTTCCGTCTACCGGTCGTTTCACGTTGTAATGTGAGCACAATTTTAGCGTGGCTTTGGTTGCCTTAGTGAGGCGCCGGAGCCGCTTTTTGCAATGGACCAGTACTGGCTGCGTTGCCCACATATTGTGCTACAGCCAGTCGCTAAGCACAAGATGTTGTTATAGTTCATTTTTGGTTAATAATGAAATTATGATGAGAAAGGAGGGTCAGGTCTAGCTATCTTAGTTGTTTGGTGGTTTTTCATTTACACCAGGCATCGATTTCAGCGACACTGAATTAAATGCATTACGGGAGAATCCATTGGCGCGATTAGAAAAAAGGGTCGCAATTGTGACCGGTGCGGGTAGTGGCATTGGCGAGGCTACTGCTGAAGTCCTCGCTCGAGCGGGAGCCAGTGTGGTGGTAACTGATATTAATGTATCAGCAGCGGAGCAGACAGCTAATGTCATTCAACAGCGCGGTCAGCAGGCGCTTGCCTTGGAGCAGGATGTTACCTCACAGACGCAGTGGGATAGCGTATTTGCTGCCGCCAGGGACCACTTCGGCCCAGTTAGCGGCCTGGTTAATAACGCAGGTGTCAGCGGTGCAGGTAAGGATCGTCTGGAAGAGGATGTAGGGCTCGACGCCTGGCGTTCGATCATGAGTATTAACCTTGATGCGGTTCATCTTGGCTGTCGTAAGGCCATCCAGGAGATGAAAGTCAATGGCGGCTCCATCGTTAATATCTCTTCGATAATGGGGCTGGTAGGGGGCGCCGGTCCCGCCTATAACGCCAGTAAAGGCGGCGTTCGTCTACTGAGTAAATCGGTGGCAGTTCACTGCGGAAAGATGGGCTATCCGATCCGCTGTAATTCGATTCATCCTGGCTATATCTGGACCCCCATGGTTAGGAATATCGTTGAAAGTCTGGAGGATGTCAGCAATGAAGAGGAACTGCACGAGATGCTACTGGCTTTGCATCCGGTCGGTCGACTCGGCCAGCCGTCTGATATCGCTAATGGCGTGAGTTTTCTTTTGTCTGACGAGTCTAGTTTTGTCACGGGCTCAGAACTTGTGATTGATGGTGGTTACACCAGTGTTTAAGCACCGCTAGGCCAAAGCAATTATTGCCGGTCGGGTATTCGGTGATTGACCGAATCGCTTTTTAGTTGAGTTTCTAGTGTGACCAAGGCATCTTAGGACATCGGTCGGTATTCCGGTCCACTTATTAAGCAGATATTATAAAGCGAATATTATAAAGCGAATATTTTAAAGCAAGTATTTTAAAGCAGATACTATAGAGAGATTCGACATGCACTTAGCAACAATAGCAAAGCAGCAGCCTGATAAAGCAGCTTATATCATGGCAGCGACCGGCCAGACATTTACTTTTCAGGATCTGGAAAGAGGGTCGAACCAGATGGCTCACCTGTTCCGGGAAATTGGCCTGAAGCGTGGTGACCATATTGCAATTCTGCTGGAAAATCATCCTTTGTTCCTGCAGATCTGTGTTGCCGCACAACGCTCGGGCCTGTACTTTACGGCGATCAGTTATCGTCTTCAGGCCGATGAGGTGGAGTACATCGTAACTGACTGTAATGCCAGGGTATTTATCACTTCCAGGGATCAACAAGGCATTGTCGAGAGGCTGTTAGGCAAATTACCTGTCCTGGATAAGGCTTATATGCTTGACGGTGTGCATGCAGGCTTTGAATCTTTCGAATCGGCCCTTGAAACACAACCGGATACACCGATAAGTGATGAGAGTATTGGCACTTCGATGCTTTATTCATCCGGTACCACAGGTCGTCCAAAAGGTGTTTTGCGGCAGTTACCGGAAGGTGTCTGGGGCGACGACGACGCTGCTGGTATGTTCAGAGTTCTTTATGGTGCCACTGATGAGAGTATCTATCTGAGTCCTGCACCCCTGTATCACGCTGCTCCGTTGGGTTTTACGCTTATTTTCATGCTGGGCGGAATGACCTGTGTGATCATGGAGCATTTTGAGGCCGAGCAGGCGCTCAAGACGATCGAAAAATATAAAGCGACCCATAGCCAGTGGGTGCCAACTATGTTTGTGCGGATGCTGAAACTGGACCCGGCAATCCGCCTGCAATACGACTGTTCCAGTCTGAGCTGTGCTATTCACGCCGCAGCGCCCTGTCCAGTACCGATCAAAGAGCAGATGATTGATTGGTGGGGCCCCGTTATCTATGAGTATTATGCCGGTTCGGAGGGGAATGGTTTTGTTGCGATCACGTCTGAGGAATGGCTTGCTCATAAAGGCTCGGTCGGCAGAGGCCTGACCTCGGTCATGCATATCTGCGATGACGATGGCAACGAGTTGTCGCCCGGTGAGTCAGGCACCATCTACTTCGAAGGTGGCGGTGAGTTTGAGTACTATAACGATGCAGAAAAAACAGCTGAATCACGTCATGAGAAAGGTTGGTCAACGCTCGGTGATGTCGGTTATATGGACGAAGAAGGGTACCTGTATCTGACTGACCGAAAAAGTTTTATGATTATTTCCGGGGGCGTCAATATTTATCCGCAGGAGACTGAAAATCTACTGGTAACCCATCCGAAAGTGATGGATGTGGCAGTATTTGGAATCCCTAACGAGGATTTTGGTGAGGAAGTAAAAGCGGTTGTTCAACCCATTGACTGGGATCATGCCGGTGCAGCGCTGGCGGCAGAGCTTATTGAATTCTGCCGGGACAACATCTCTCATCTGAAATGCCCGAAGACTGTCGATTTTGAAAGAGAATTGCCACGCCATCCAACCGGGAAACTCTATAAGCGACTGTTAAAAGATCGATACTGGGCGGATCACTAGCCGGCCTGATACTGGGGCAAGCGCCAGTTCCAGCGACGTCTGGCGCGACATTGGCCTGATGCCTACTTGGCCGATTGAAGGTCAATGCTTGAGCAAATTAGCTGGTGCATACTGGTCGGTCATTGGCCGAACAGTCTCATCCCAATCCCGGGTTGTCGCCATATATCTGGGGAAGTCCTCGATGTTGATGTAATAGGGTGCCAGGCGGTTGGCCAGTCGTTTTGCCCGGCCAGCTAGAATATCTCGGGAAGGCAGTGGTTGCGGTCCTGATATAATGACCCGGTTGCCGGTCAGGGGCATTCTAAAGTTAAAGAAATTACCAAAAACTGAGCTATAAGTAACTGATTCATGGTGATATAATTTGGATGTTGAGAAGGTGTTGGCGACCACCACTCCGGTGCTCGTGAGTAAAGATCTGACTTCTTCAAGAAATTCCTTGGTCATCAGGTGCTCCGGGATGTACTCACCGGTAAACGCATCCAGAATAATGATGTCGTAACTGTTTTTTCTGATTTGGGCTCTTTTAACGAAGACACGGGCATCGGCAATGCTGACCTTGACCTGGTCAGATTTCTTGAATTTAAAGAATTGCTGCGCCACGCGGTACACTGCTGCATCGATTTCAACGACATCAATAACGGCGCTGGGGAATAACTGGCTCAGTGCTTTTGGTAGGGTGCCACCGCCTAGCCCGACAATTAGAATACTTGCCGGATCGTCTTGTAATAGCAACGCAGCAAAAATCATTTTCGTGTAGGGGAATACCACTTCCTGAGGTCTGTCCAGGTTGATGCAGGACTGGCGAGAGTCCCTGCGCCGCATCGTGAACACAAGGCATCTGCGGTCCCGCGCTTCCCTGACTTCAATGTTTCTATATAGTGATTTTTCCTTGTGGATTACTGAATCTGCCTGAGCTGGCTGACCCAGCAGGGTCAGGCAGGCAAGGATCGCTGCCGTTACTACAGATTGGCTCATCTGAGAGATTTCCTGCCAATCCACAGGGCGGCCATACCGGCGGCGCCTAGAGCGAGAATCATGGAGATGACGATGGTGTTCATTTCAAACCATAGAACCAGGTAGAAGGAAGTCAGCAGCGTGCCCAGTGCACTACCCAGGGTGGACACAAAATACAGCCCGCCGGCGACCTGACCACTGTGACCTGCATTTTCGACCATGAGCCTGACGGAGTAGGGAGCAATCATCCCGAGAATTGCCGTAGGAACAAAGAACAGCAGGGAGGATGCAATTAGAGAACCGTATCTCGGATCCTCTATCCGGGTGAACACCGATTCCATGGCTAGATCAGAAAAGAACACGATGGGTAGCAGTGCGATGGCCGCGACTAGAAAAAAAGTACCAAACTTGAACAGATCTGGATTTCGCAGAGAAAGTTTCCCTCCGATCAGGTAGCCAGTGGAGAGTGCCACCATGAATATACTGATGATGCTACCCCAGACGTAGATGCTGCTGCCAAAATAAGGCGCTAGAATACGACCACCCAATAATTCGACTGACATGATGATAAAACCACTGGTAAAGGCAAGGCTCATGACTAACCCCGGCGAAGTGATGGTCCGAGTTGGAAGGTCGTTGACGGCAGCACTGCTCATAATACCTATCTCTGGGTGATCGGCTGCAGTATACATGATGGTTATTTGCAAGCATAAGAATCTACTGTAATGTGTGCCACAGAACCGCTTTTATGTCAGAATAGCGTCCGAATAATTATCATGGTTTACCTGATTGAAATCCCTTCTGCGATTATTGCCTTATCTTAAGCCTTATAAGGGGCAGGTAATTGTTGGTTTCGTGGGGTTTTTCGGGGCGCGCTTTTTTGAAATCAGCACCTATTATCTTGTCGCTGAAGGTATTGATGCCATTGGTGAGATGTTGTCTGAGTTACCAGCAGCATTCCCTTACTCGGTGGGTGAAATTGGCTTGTTCATTGTGCTCACCGTGCTGCTGAGATTCGTATTTGTAGTTCAGGCACGTCGGGCTTTTCGCCGGGTAGGCCAACAAGTCTCCTTTGATCTAAGAGAGCAGTTATTTGCATCGGTTCAGCAACAAGGCAGTGATTTCTTTTCGCGCATTGGCGTGGGCGATATCATGACCCGCGCAATCCAGGATATTGCACTGGTTCAGCGGCTGATTGCTTTCGGCCTGATCCAGACAGTCATTATGGTGTATGCGCCGCTGTTTGCCTTGTCTGCCATGTTTGTGAAGTCAGTGAGTTTAACCCTGCTGATACTGCCACTGCTGCCTTTGATTTACATTTATGCCCAATGGGTTGCGACTAAAATGGCGGTTACTTCAAAGGCCGTACAGGAGTCATTGTCCGAACTTGCTGCCCATACCCAGGAAAACCTCAGTGGTATCCGGACAATCCAGGCCCAGGCACAGGAAGAAAATGAAATAAAACGGTTTTTTAGAACCAACGATCAGTATGCCGGCGCTTTTTACGAACAAGCCCGAATTGGTTCTTTAATGTCTGCCTGGATGCCCTGGCTGACCGCCTTGTCACAACTGACTATTATTGTTTACGGCGGTCACCTGGTGTTGACCGGGGTTTTATCCGTTGGTGATCTGATTTTCTTTCTGGCTTGCTTAAACATGTTGTTGCAACCGATCAGAATGGCGGGATTTTTCATCACCCTGGTTGCCAGGGCAAGTGTCGGGGTCGATCGGCTCTGTGAAATATATGATGCGCCTGCAGAGATTGTGGATCAGCCCAGTGGACTCACCGCTGCCAGCATACAAGGGAGTTTTGATATCCGCGACCTGAGTTTCAGTTATCCCAGGAGCCCACATCCTGTGCTGAGTAATATCAGTCTTTCCATCAAAGCCGGAGAATCCATTGGTATTGTCGGCAGGGTGGGTTCGGGTAAATCTACCTTGTTAAAGCAGTTTACTCGAATGCTAGATCCGCCAGCGGGCACCTTATTCCTTGATGGCATTGATGTCAGGGAGTATCCGTTAGCGCTGCTAAGGTCGCAGATTGCGCAGGTCCTGCAGGATCCTTTCCTGTTTGGCGAACCACTTCGTAATAACATCAGTTATGATGATCCTGAGCGTGCCCTTGAATTTATCTGGGAATCAGCCGATTCGGCAGCCTTGCGAGGAACCATAGAGGAGTTCCCCAAGCAGATGGAAACGCTGGTCGGTGAGCGTGGGGTTACCTTAAGTGGTGGTCAGAAACAGCGCACAACCCTGGCTCGAGGTTTAATCCGCGATTCAGCTGTCCTTATTCTTGATGATTGTTTCAGTTCTGTTGATACCGAAACCGAAGAGCACATCTTAAGCCGGTTAAAGCAGCTGCGAGACGGTAAAACCACAATTTTGGTTAGTCATCGAGTGTCTACCCTAAGGCATACCGACCGTATCGTTGTGTTGGAGGAAGGTCGTATTGCAGAGCAGGGGACGCATCACCAGCTACTCGACCTTGATGGTATCTATGCGGAGTTGGAACGCCTGCAGACACAGGGTATGTCGCCCGCCAAGCCCGCAGCAGAGCCGGTTTAAGATGAATACTATTACTAAACCTGAAAACGCTAATACCGGCAAAGAGCGCGATCATGCTATGTTTGATGCTGAGCTTTCCGGTGCAGTACTTAATTTTCACTTACTGAAACGCATTGTTTCGTGGCTGAAACCCTACCGCATTAGATTGCTGGTTAGTGGTGTGCTGGTGTTAATCGCCAGTTTCACATTGGTGGTAATGGAAGTGGTGATCAGCAGAGTGCTGGTGGACTATATCATCGTGGGTGATGCTAATAGTGTTATGCCGGATCTTGGCATGATCGAATTTACTCGGTCGGTAGAGACGTTGTTTGCATTGCCGCCTCTGTATGCAGCCGGTGCTGTTTTCTTTGTCTTGATGAGTCTGTCAGCCGTGCTCGGTCACTGGCACAGGTTGACCTTGATTGATGCGATCGTGCGGGCTTTAAGAGATTTGCGGCAGGACCTGTTTTCTCACCTGGAGAGTCGCCCCAGTTCTTTTTATGACCGTGTTCCGGTGGGAAGGATCATGACCCGTGTGACCAATGATGTCGAAGCTCTCTATGAGATGTTGCGAGGAATGGGCAGTCTGCTGGGTGAATTCGTACCGTTTCTGGTTGCCTTGACTATTATGCTGTCAACCAGTGTGGAGCTGACCGGTATTTTATTATTGCTGGTGCCTATTGTTGGTGTGGCTACATTCTATTTCAGAAGGGCAACCAGAGATATTTTCCGGCGGGTCAGGAACAGCGTTTCCGCTTTGAATCAGTATCTTCAGGAAAACCTGTCGGGTATGCAGGTTGTACAGCTGAGCCAGAGGCAGGATCGCAATAGATCAGAATACACCAGGATTAATAGAGAGAACCTGACTCAGGAATTCAAGTCCATCGACCTGGCGACTTTTTACGGTGCCTTCAATGACTCTCTCGCCTCCATTGGGCTGGGAATTATTATTTACTATGGGGCCGGTGCGGTAGTGCAGGACGCTATGTCTCTGGGTGGTGTTATTTTGTTTACCCGGTTCATGAACATGTTATTTACGCCCGTTGTGATGCTCGGTGAGCAGCTGAATGTGCTGTTTAGAGCTATGGCAAGCGGCGAACGTATTTTCCAGGCGCTGGACTGGGATGAGCAGATTCACGAACCGGAGCATCCAAAGCAATTGCCCCAGCGACTTGCCGGCAAGGTTGAATTCCGCAATGTGCATTTTTCCTATACCCCCGGTACGCCTATCCTCAAGGGTGTCAGCGTGACTGTGCAGGCAGGGGAAAAACTGGCGATAGTCGGGCCGACCGGTTCTGGCAAGAGCACCATGATTCGATTGCTGGGCCGTTTTTATGATTTTCCCCCGGGTCAGATATTCCTCGATGATATTGATTTAAATGAATTGCATTCAAGAGATGTTCGCCAGAGAATCGGCGTGGTGTTGCAGGATTTTCATATTTTTTCAGGCACCATTTTAGATAATATTTCCCTGGGTAACGAACAGATCAGCCGTGAAAAGGCTATAGCAGCAGCGAAAACAGTTAATGCCCATTGGTTCATTGAAAGGCTGGAACAGGGTTACGATACCCAGCTAGTTGAACGGGGTGCCAATCTTTCCCAGGGCCAGCGTCAACTGCTGGCATTCGCTCGCGTCTTGGCTGCAGATCCTGAAATTCTTATTCTTGATGAGGCCACTGCCAGTATTGATACGGAAACAGAAATACTTATTCAGGATGGTTTGCGTAAATTAATGGCGGGTAGAACTTCCATATTAATTGCCCATCGGCTGCAGACTATTCAGGAAGCCAACCATGTATTGGTGCTGCATCTGGGTGAGGTAAAGGAGTACGGCACGCACCAGGAATTGATAGCCGCTGATGGTCTGTACCGAACCCTGCACGAACTCCAGTTCCAGGACGTAGTTCTTGATAAAGACGGTGATCCAATTATCGATTGAAGGGCATCGGACCTGGCACAAGCTGGTACGGTGCTTTACGTTTAGCCGTTTTAACTCAAAGCCTGGTTCGCTCTAGCCAGTCCTGGCTGACCACAAAGCCTCGGCTGATTTCCTGCCCAAGGGGATCAATCATTGCGACATGAGTCGTCTGGGTACCTAACGATGTCTGCAATAGATCAAGTGCCTGGGCATAGTTCAATAGGGTGAGACTGTCAGATGCAGTTATTGGCGAAAGCCAAAGGTGTTTTTCGAGATAAACCCATCGAACCCGGGTGCTGGAAAAAAGGCATTTGAAATCGACTAGGGTCATCCACCAGCCGCGTAAGTGACCTGCGTTGGCACAGGCAGGGAATTGAACAGTGCCATCTAGAAATTCCTGCCAGGGATAAAACAAGCGGCCTTTAACCAGGCAGGCGGTCTGGGTGATCGGTTTTATGTTCATCTCGTTCAACAGTGTTTCTGCTTCGGGTAATTCGGATAATTGCAGCTGATGATCCAGTAATCGATTCAGTTTTCGATCGAGGCGATCTTCGGGATTTGGGCCAAACCAGTTGCCGGCTTGAACCAGATCGTGCCTGCCGAGGTAGAATTTGACGGCAAGTTCCCAGTGCGCTATGCGCCCGTTACAGTCAACAATGATGTCAAACTCGCCCAGCGTGCGCTGCAACCGGCGAACCGGAAGGTTGCTTGCCAGCAGGTGGTAACCGCTCATATGCGCAATAGCAGTCTGCCAGAGTCGTTCAAATTGAATACCGAGTCGAAAGCGGTTCCAGTCATCCGGGGCAGGCCAGGAGATATCGAAATTGGATAGGGGCAATTCAGCGTACCACTGGGCAGCCGGGAATCGGTTATCAAGAGTGTCTAGCAGGGGATTGCTCCTGATGGCCCAGTATGCATCCGCGCTACGTTTTCTGGTATCCGGATTATTGATCATATATTGACTCAACTTAGGAGGATCAAGTAGTTGTGCGGTTAGTGCAATTTACATCGAGTTCAGTAGTATCATAGCGTTTCTTCGAGAAAATTGAGTTGACCTTATGAGTATTCGCGCAGCGCTGATGAATTTTGTTATCAGAAGAACAGTTAAACCACAATTGCCGGATAAGGCAGCTGATGTGAAAGCTTTCAGAGAGCAGATGGCGGGCGCCAGCAATTTAATGCCGAAAGCACCGGCGGGCATCGCCTTTGAAGCGTGCCAGGTTAACCAGGTCAGCTGCGAGTGGGTTAGCCCCGAACAAGCGAACACCTCGTCTGTACTGTTATATTTCCATGGTGGCGGTTATGTGATGGGCGATGCCGTAGGGCATCGCAATTTGTCCTGGCGCCTTGCCAGAGCCAGTGGCATGCGGGTACTCATGGTTAACTACCGACTAGCCCCGGAAACGCCATTTCCAGGGGCTTTGGAAGACGCTACCGCAGTATTTGAGTGGCTGCTTAGTCAAGGTTACGCTGCTGATAAAATAGTGATAGGCGGTGATTCAGCCGGCGGCGGACTGGCTCTGGCAACGCTGCTTAACCTGAAGAATTTAGGCTCCGACCTGCCGGCAGCCGCAATTTTGATCTCACCCTGGGTTGATTTAACGCTCAGCGGGAAATCCTATATTGGCAATAAGGCCGCTGATCCAATGCTGACCCGGTCGGCGCTGGCGGCCTGGGCTGAGTGTTATCTCTCCGGCAGAGAAGCGACAGCGCCACTGGCTTCTCCCTTGTTTGCTGACTTGAATGATTTGCCACCGATGCTGGTTCATGTCGGTAGCACTGAAATTCTCAATAGCGACTCTGAGAGCCTGGTCGATAAAGTGATCGAACTGGGCGGCTCAGCAGCACTCAAGGTCTGGCCTAAAATGGTGCATGTGTTCCACCTCTTTGCCGGGCGTATACCCGAAGCCGATCAGGCAATTAATGAACTTGGCGATTATTGTCGTGCCAACATGGAAAATCCTTCGTGAACACAGTTGGCCCAATTGCCCGGCATCTGGTTTTGCTTGGTGGTGGCCATAGCCATGTCATTGTGCTGCGCCTGCTGGGCATGAATCCCGTTCCCGGCCTGCAGGTGACCTTAATAAGCCCAGATCGACGAACCCCTTATTCAGGCATGTTACCGGGCTATGTCGCAGGTCATTATGGCGAAGAGGAAATCCACATTGAGTTGGATCCGCTGTGCCGGTTTGCCGGGGCAGGGCTTATCCAGGGTAGTGTGACGGGTCTCGATCCTCAGGCCAATAAAGTTTACATGACTGGTCGACCCCCTATTGAGTTCGACGTACTATCCATTGATATCGGTATTACACCTGATTTGGCGGATTTGCGCAGTACATCTCCTGACTTGATTGCTGTAAAGCCGATAGGCTCGTTTATAGCGCAATGGAAGGGGTTTCTAGCAGAGCGGGACACGGTTGGCGCCATCGCTGTGGTTGGTGGGGGTGCTGCGGGGGTAGAGCTGTGTCTGTCCATAGCGCACCGTCTTCAGGCAGAGCAGCCAGGCAGGATAAGCCAGCTGGGAGGTCAGATACATCTATGTACTTCGCCACCGGGTCTGCTGCCAGGTTATTCCTCGGCGATAAGGCGACGTTTCAGGCGGGAGTTGGATGATGCTCATATCGTCTTGCACGAGAACTTTACAGCGGCTGAGTTTGAGCAGGGTGTGTTAACTTCAGACACAGGCTCGGCGATAAAAGCGCAGAAGGTGTTCTGGGTGACTAATGCAGCTCCGCAGCGATGGTTAGCCGGTGCCGGTGTTGCAACCGATGACAATGGCTATATGGCTGTTAATGCCAGTCTGCAAAGCCTCAGTCATCCGCATATTTTTGGTGCAGGTGACACGGTCCAGGTAGTTGACTATCCAAGGCCCAAGGCGGGTGTTTTTGCGGTACGTCAGGGCGAGCCGTTATTTCGAAATATCGTTAGTTTTATGCAAGGAGGTGGCACTCGGGCCTTTAAACCACAGCGATCTTTTCTATCTTTGATTTCCACTGGCAAACGCAGCGCGGTCGCTGCCAAGGGGGCCTTTGTTGCTCAGGGCTCACTCTGCTGGACCTGGAAGGATTGGATCGATCGACGATTTATGGATCGGTTTCGTTTTTTGCCGGCCATGGCAGAAACCGATAAGAAGTCGGGCCTGCTGGCTGAATTTGATGATCAGATGCAATGTGGAGGTTGCGGATCAAAAGTCACCTCGGAAATTCTCAATGAAGTGCTCAAGGAACTGGCACCGGATTCAGCAAGGGACGATGCAGCATTGTTCTCTCCCCCAGCTGGATATTACCTGCTGCACTCCATCGACTCTTTTCGCTCTTTTTTAGATGACCCCTATCTACTGGCCAGGATAGCCGTGATCCATGCTGTCAGCGATATCTATGCGATGGGGGGCACGGTCGCCACGTTGATGGCAAACCTGAGCTTGCCATTTGCCAAGCCCCGACCCTCTCGTAATCTGTTGCGCCAGCTGCTGAGTGGCGCGCTTGATCAGATTGCCGACGAGGGTGGGGTATTGATAGGTGGCCATAGTAGTGAGGGCATGGAGTTGTCAGTTGGGTTTGCTGTGAATGGTTTAGTAGCAGAGGGCGCCGAGGTCCGTAAATCAGGGTTGCGGCAAGATGATGTGCTGATTTTGAGCCAACCGCTGGGTATAGGCACCCTGTTTGCTGCAAATATGCAGGGCAAGGTAGAGGGCCGGTATATTCAGTCAGCGATAGATGCAATGAGTCAGTCCAGTCGGCGTGCCGCCGGTATTTTTCTAGCCCACGATGTCCATGCTATGACGGATGTGACTGGGTTCGGCCTGGCAGGTCACCTGGGAGAAATGCTCATCGCCAGTAATATGACGGCGGAAATCGAAATAGCATCTATCCCGGTGCTGCCTGGCGCTGTTAATACGATTGCTGTCGAGGGTATAAAAAGCACCTTACATGAGGCCAACAGGCAGAGTGCTTTACTGCAGTTAACTCAGGTTTCGCCCGTTGATCTGGATAGTTATGCGAAATTTGAACTGCTTTTTGATCCGCAGACTTCCGGCGGATTACTGGCGGGAATTCCTGCTGATAGAGTTGCCGCCTGCCTGACGGCGCTTAAACAGGCGGGTTATGCAGCATCAGTGATAGGCAAAGTAACAAAGGGTTCACCGATGATCTTGTTGTCTGAGTATTAGAAGGTAGGGGCGAGCACGACTGCTCGAAACTATCACTCCAGGGTTTGCAAAATTGCACCTTGCTCACATTGCAAGCTGGGCAGGGCAGCGGCCAGGCTAGGCAGCAAAGCAGTGTGTCCCAACAATAGCAAAGCGTTACGAGCAATAGTTAATTGGGTGGGCTTTGGTGTAAAATAGAATTGGTAGCGTAAGCAGGGTGGTCTCTGTCTTGCTCTTCAAAAGCAATGAGGTTTCGTAAAGAATGCCTTTGGTTCGATTCCAAGCGTTACTGTAATCAAAATTTGTGGCGACACATTCCCAAGCTGAACGACCCGCGCCGGGCAGTCCACATAGAAGAACGACTGCTCTGACACGACGTTGTTCGCTCGATTACGGACCGGCGTCACGGTTAATAGATTGAGTGTATGTAAAACATTTTAAACCTGATATAAGCCAATGATTTTAATATATATAATAGTAAATATTGACGTTCAATACCTATTTAGTGGTGTTATCACAGCGTATCAGGGGACGTCGAGGGCGAAGTAGCTAATTGACATGCCGGCGATTTCCAGCTGGCGCTGACGCACTCGGCTGGCATCTTGATTTTGGGCACAACTCCAGGCACGCGTTGTGATGAGGATTTCACCACCCTTGGCAACGTCTTCTCCCAGCTTGGATGCCAGATTCATCTCATCGCCAAAATACCCCTCCAGCGTCTGCGAGAATAGCAGCTTGCCGAAGCCAATGCCGATACAGGCCTGAAAAGGCTCGTCCTGATTGAGCATGATGCCGCTGGATTTCAAGGCCGCCTGAACCTGGACTGCTGCGCTAATGGCATCATCTGCGCTCCTGAATGCTGCAAAAATATTATCTGCTGCAAGCCTCAGGTGAATGGGCTTGAATGCATCAAACACCGGCATGACCCGTTCGCGCATCTGCATCATCTTGGACAGGAAATGAACAATTCCACTGGACTCGGTGGTTCTTGAAAAGCCGACTGAATCGAGCACAAATATGGCCACTTCCTGTCCGTAGGCCGCCCATATCTCTGTTTCCCGGTCTTTGGGGTCGATACCCTGCGAGACGAGTTCGCGGAGATAGTCGAAAAGGGTTTTATCGGTCATAGGCATCAAGCTTATCTGTTTGATGTTTCATTGGCCATTCACTGCGAGGGTTAAGTGTATACCATTAAGCATTTGGGGATAATGGGTTTTTTGGGCGCACTGGAACCTTGTTTTGTCCGTTGGAGCGTCTTGTTCGCAACCTGATTGGGCACCGGGGTTTTGTTTTAGGGCCGAATTTGAATCGCCGCGCAGGGATAATCATGGTCAGCGATAAGTGGCCTGTGTGGTGGCAGGGGTGCGAGCGGCGCGATTCTCTGGCAGGTTAGAGCCAGGTAGATGTTCATAATAACGTTCACAGTTCACCCAGGTAGATCAAAGCTGGGTCGCTGCAGCGGGCCAGGTGAATGGGTTGTGCAGGGCAGGTGCTGTTGAGCCGGTATTTAACGGGTTATCTAGCGGGTGTTTTCGGCGCCCATTGCAAAGCGTAGATAGCTCTGTAACCAGATAGCCTGCTAAGGACTCAGCCTGATAAGATCAGTAGGATAGCAAGTCTTGAACAACGAGATAATAAAAAGGAATGTGATATGAGTGAATCAACAGCTTCTGTGCAGCATTCAAAATCCGCACCAACTTCAGTTGAATACGGCGTTATGTGCCCGGCAGACAGAATGGACAATCAACAGCTGGCTGCCTACGCTCGCGGAGCAGAAGAAGCGGGCATTGATACGATCTGGGTTCCAGAGCTGTATGGCCGGGACCCGTTCGTCACCTGTGCTTTAATTCTTGGTGCTACCCGCAACGTCAGGGTTGGCACAGCCATTGCCAACGTCTATGTGCGCGACGCACGGGCAACCAAGGCGGCAGCTTATTCGCTGGCAGATGGTTATGGGGACCGGTTTGACCTTGGCCTGGGATTATCCAATAAAGTGGGTAACGCTCCGCGGGGGCATGACTGGTTGGCTCCGCTGAAGAAGATGAATGATTTTATAGATCGTTTTGATGAGGCGGAACTCATGTTTCCGCAGTCGGGCCATGTTCCCAGGTTCTTAGCCGCCCATGGTCCTAAATTAATGGCATTTGCCGGCAACAGACTCGATGGCGCATTTACCTATCTGCAAACGCTCGATTACAGCGCTGAAGCGAAACACAGACTGGGTGACGGGAAACTCATCTTGATGCAGCCCAGCGTTTTTATAGAGGATCCCGCACAGGCTCGTGATATGGCTCGAAAGGCGATCGCCATATATATGCCGCTTACCAATTATCACAGGGCATGGCGCGAGCGGGGCTTTGCTGACGCTGATTTTGCGGACGGTGGCGCAGACCATTTCATCGATGCACTGATTGCCTGGGGTAGTGTTGATCGCATTCGTGAACGCTACCAGGCACAGCGTACCCAGGGAGTTGATCACATTATAATTATCCCGGTAAAGCTGGACATGAATTCAACCTCGGGCTGGCGCACGGTAGAACAACTGGTCCTGGGTTAGCGTTCAAATCGACAGGGTGGCTGGCCCTGTCAGATGCCAGCGCTAAGCATAAAACTGCCTGTAGATAGTCTTAACATATATAGAGGTAATGCACTTTAGGCACTGATTTATATGCATAATTCATTTCTTTCTGTTTTTTATCCGTTTGTTTCCTGTCTCTGTTCCCCATCGTCGTTCCTCATCGTTATTTTAACTCTTTCTGGTAGCAGGTTTGATCAGTATCAGGATGACCGCAAGGGGGCCGAGACAGGCTCCCATGATAATCCAGAACGAGGGTTTAAAACCCTTGCGCTTAGCAAGATAATGACAGATGCCAGCACAGACAATGGTTATGCCTACCAGGAACATCGAGAAGCCCATTTGTTGTTTCCTCTGTGTCTTGGACCAGTTAACGATGCTGGAATCATGGCGTCAACGTTATGACGTGAAAAACCTGATTAATCCGCCTTGACTTGCTGTCAACGCAGATAGCAAGTCAAGGCGGGTTATAAAATACAACAGACCCAGCACGTTAAGCGACGGGCGGATTCGGCGACACAAATCGTGCGATAACGGTTTTCAGTGAAATAATCATCAAGGCCTGCTTTGAATCGGCCTGGCCCGTCATTTAGCTAAGGCTGTTTTTTGCTGGGTTCCAGATCAACTGGCAGGCAAACCATAGTCGTTAACCGAACTATCTGAAGGCCTGACAGCCCAGTAGGCGATTGGCAGAAGGCCAATGATAGTAAAAGCGATCAGCAGCCACCAGCCGGACTTATTGATGTCGTGCAGTCGCCTGACTGATATTGAGATGCTGGGGATAAGGATACCGAGATTAAAAATCAATGAAAGAGCCTCGGTGAATACTGAGAACCTGGTAGCAATATGGACCAGGCTCAAGATGACGCTGGCCAGTACCACGGCTGTGGTAAACCACCAGTACTGTTCTCGAGTTGTCCTGCCGGAGAAGTCTGCATAATGGCAGAGAGCGTTGATGACGGCATTGTTGATTTGCATGTGGGGCGCCTTTTTTTGAGCGTGCTTTTTTTAGCAGTCTTTTTATGGCCAGCCTTTTTATGACCAGTCTTTTTGAGTGGCCGTTTATGAGCGACTCTTTAGGAGTGATCCTTTTATGAGCGGCCCTTCAAGAGCAACCCTTCTATCTATGGGCGGCTCTTCAGATGGGTTGTGGCTGAGACAACCCAGGTAGATCAGTCTGACCGCGAGTCCCTTGTGATATCAGGGTCGTTAATGGCATGAATACAGGCAATGCCCCTGTAATGCCTCTCGTAAGGGCGCTCAATCGCTAACTGACAGCGAAATTTTTATCATCTGCCTAGCATTATATCGGCCGAACAGGCGAGAAAAAAGGTTAGTGAGTCTCAGCTGCCAGCCGTACTTGTTCACCAGCAATTGGTAGGCAAGTGCCGTTGTTTGCTGATCGTTGATCAGTACTGCGTGCCCGGGGAAAGCCTTGCCGTGGACCTTGCCGGACATGTCACAGGCTGCAATCTGAGCATTGGGAAAGTTTCGTATTCGCTTGACCTTGCCGGCATCACCCGCTGAAAACACATAATAATCGGGTTGGGCCTGAGCCCGGGCAAACCAGACCGGCGTCCACACCAGGCTACCATCCCTTTTCTGTGTCGCCAGGCTGAAGTATTTCTCATTGTCTGGAATCATGGTTTGCTGGGCCTGTTTTTTAAGTATGTTCAAATCAGTTGATGCGAAACATCAAATAAATAGGGCATTACGCCTTCTAAATAGGACATTACGCCTTCTAAATAGGGCATTACGTCGTGGTCAGCTTGAATTAACGCTCAGTTTAAAGCAATCTACTATTTATCTGAATAGGGGGATTTTGGCTATGTACCGGATCAAAATGGCGCCACTCTTGGCCAGTTTACGGCTCTATGGGATCAGTGCAATCCTGCTGAGTATTGGCTTGAGCGGGAAGCTTGCAGCAGACCAACAGATCGTCAGTGGCGAGGTCATAGCAGGATCAGGTGGTGCCGACATTATGTTGGTCCTGAGCTATCAGACCAGCCCGGAAAATCAGCAGACAACCGGCCTGGGTGTATCGGTGTATTTTGACAGTTCCCAGCTGGATTTTATCAGTATGTCGGCAGATTCCGCGGTAGCAGATTCACTGATCGGTATTACGTCACAGTCAGGGCACATTGCCGATGATTCAGATGATAACGATGCAGATGGAAGTACCGATAAAGTTGCCACCATTGCTTTTACCAGCTTTAACGGCAGGTTCCCACCGAGCACCGCCTGGACCGGAATGGTCGAGGGCGTTGTCATCGCCACCCTTTTGTTTAACACAGCGGTTCGTGACAGTGCTGGCATGACGACAATTAATTATCGTTTAAATACGGCGTCCGCCTATAACGGCAGTGCTGCATCAACGTCCATTGATCTGTAAGTCAGTGTGCTGCGATGGAGTAACCGGGTTGACTTGTAATCTTAGTCCTTATCAAGGACAATTTTAACATCAATATAAAGGATTAATTTGATGAGAATTCTTACCGCTAAAAGCCTAAGAGCACTAGTTATTCTATTTTTTAGCATCTGCATTGCCTCAGCAGCGACGGCCGATGACCAGATCGTGACCACCAATCCATCTGCAACCTCTCAGGTTGCCGGCAGTGAGGATATATCTCTGTCCATCGAATATGCCACCAGTCCGGCGAATACTCAGACGACTGGCCTTGGTGTGTCCATCTATTTTGACAGCACTAAGCTGGAATTTGTGAGTATGGCAGAAAATAGCGTTCTTGAAGACTCCTTGATTGGCATTACCGGCGCACCCAGTGATATTGCCGCAGATGACGATAACGATGATGACGATACCGCAACTGATAAAAAGGCAACCATTGCCTTCACCAGTTTTAATGGTAAATTTCCACCTTCTTCTTCCTGGCCAGCGGACGAAGCTGCGCTAAGCCTTGCGACCCTAGTTTTCCGTGCAGCTGACGCCGGCCTGGTGGGAACCACCACCATCAATTATAAGTTAAATACCGCCTCCGGTTACACCGGTATCGCAGAATCGGCCACCATCGAGTTCCAGGCAGATGCCGTGGACCCGGTTATCACGGTCGTAGACGACAGCATCACCATTGAGGCGGAAGGGCCGCTGACATCAGAGGACTCCAGCCAGCTGACCGATTTTATCGCAGGCATGACTGCCGAGGATAATCTCGATGGTAATCTGACCGGAGAGATTGTTTACTCAGTGGATGGTGAAGTCTTATCTGACCCCGCTTCCTTTGTACTTGGCACCACCGTTGTTGATCTTTCGGTCACTGATTCAAGTAGTAATGTAGGGACCGAGCAGGTCACCATTATCGTGGTTGATACCACAGTGCCCACATTGTCGGGCCTAGCGGATGTTACTTTTGCGGCCACCAGTGCCGACGGCATAGCGTCTGATGATGCTTTGGTTGAAGCATTTGGTAATACTATTGGCGCCACGGACCTGGTAGATGGTGATTTATCAGATAGCGTTGTGCCCACCGTCGACGGCCAGGCTTTGCCCGCATTCTTTCCGTTGGGGGATACCTTGCTGGATGTAACGGTCACCGATGCATCCGGCAATATAGCAACTGGCCAGCTGACGCTATCAGTGACTGACCAGGATTCGCCAGTGGTCACTCCTTCTGCTGTTGATCTGGAAGCAACTGTTTCGGGCGGGTACAGCGGCGCAAGTGATGCCATTACTGCCGCAGCTGATGCCACGGACAATGTAGACGGTAGCGACCTTAGCGTTGCCATTACCTCGGCCTTGCCAGATCCGATTCCTTTTGGTGAAACCGTTGTATCGATAACGGTAACGGATGCAGCAGGTAATGAAAGCGCTAGCACGGTTACCGTGACGGTTGATGATACCACTGCACCAGAGATCTCGGGTGCTGATAGTACCATCGAAGGCTCTGCGGGGGAGGATCTGGCCCTGGCAGATACCCAGGTCCAGGACTGGCTGGCCAGTGTTACCGCGACCGATATTGTCGATGGTGAGGTTGACGTCAGCAATAATGCGCCGGCTATCTTCCCGTTTGCCTTGGGCACAACGGTGACCTTCACCACAGTAGATGCTGCTGGTAATCAAGCTTCCGCTGATTTTGTGCTCAGCGTCGACCCGGATGAGGTGTTCCCGGAAATCACTGAGCCTGACGCCATTACCGTCGAAGCCGAAGGCGCGGATGGCACGCCTGCCAGCAATAGCAGTATTGCAGCATTCCTTGTGGGCGCCTCCGCCACTGACAACGTCGACGGTGATGTAGGGTCAGCTGTGACAACGGATGCCGGGGATGTTTTCCCGCTTGGCGAGACAACCGTTACTTTCAGTATAAAAGACAGCAGTAATAACGAGACGACAGCTACGTCAACAGTGACCGTGGTGGATACCACGACACCGCTGATCTCAGGTGTTGCGGATGGCACTTTTGCTGCCGTGGATGCCGATGGTACGCCAGCAACGGACGCAGGTATTGAAGCCTTAGGTGCTGCTGTCAGCGCCCTTGATGCTGTCGATGGTGCAGTGACCGTGACCAGCGATAAGCCCGAGGTGTTACCGCTAGGTGCTACTGTGGTCACAGTAACAGCGACTGATGCTGCTGGAAATACCTCGACTGCTACGATGACGATTACCATTATCGACCAGACCCCGCCAGTGGTTACTGTGACCGATATCATTCTGGAAGCCACGGGTGAACTCGGTGCTGAGACATCTGAAGCCGCATTGCTAGCGCAGGTGTCTTCGGTTGATAATGTGGATGGTACCGGCGCTGTCGTGAGTATTGCGCTGCAATCGGATGTGCTCGGTTTTGGTGACACGCTGCTCTCAGTTACGGTGACCGATGCGGCGGCAAATGCCAGCACAGCCTCCCTGGTGGTGAGCGTAGTAGATAGCACGGCACCCGTATTTTCTGGTACGAATCAGTTGATTATGACCGTCGATGAGGAGATGGACGTGCCCGCCTCGGATGAGCGGGTGGTCGCCTGGCTGGCGGGGATTTCGGCGGAAGATATCGTTGATGGTCTAACGGTTGTCATAGATGATGTCCCCGAAGTGTTCCCGGTGGGGGAGACCATGGTGACCTTTACTTCCGAAGACAGCCGTGGCAATACAGCCACCGAGTTCGTGTCGGTGATTGTCGCTGTAGGACCTGCGGTTATGGCGCCGGATGCCATAACCGTGGTTGCGGTGGATGGCGTTTCCGTGGCAGCTTCCCATCCTCTCATTGAAGCCTTCCTGGCAGCGGCAACGGCCAAGGATTTTTCCGGTAACGACTTGGAAGTCAGCGACGATGCACCTGAGAGTTTTGAGGTGGGTTCAACCGTGGTGACTTTCTCGGCAACCGACAGCGAAGCCAGGGATGGCAGTAATGCCTCAACAGTAACGGTGGTGGCACCTAGCGCCGATGCCGATACCGATGGTGATGGCATGGATGATCAGTTCGAGGTGGATCATGATCTTAATCCGAATGCCGATGATGCTAGTGAAGATGCCGATGGTGATGGCCGCAGTAACCTGGACGAATACCTGGAGGGCAAGGATCCGAATGTTGATGATGTGGACCCGGTGGTAACAGCGCCTGGCGATGTGGTGGCTGATTCTACGGGCCATAAGACCCAGGTGGACCTGGGCCAGGCAACAGCGACCGACACCCTCGATGGCGACCTTTCCGCCAGCGCCGATAATACCGGCCCGTTTGAGTCGGGTAGTCATGTTATTACCTGGACCGCAACCGATGCCGCCGGTAATGTGGGTATAGATACTCAGAACCTCACCATTAACCCACAGATTACCACGGCGACCCAGGGACGAACGGCAGAAGGAAATACCTTTGACCTGGATGTGGTGTTAAACGGGCCCGCCGGTACCTATCCACTGGAGATTCCATTTACCCTGGCAGGAACCGCAGAGCGTGACAGCGACTACAGCACCGAGGGTGATTCGGTAACGATTGAATCTGGTCAAAAAGGCGTCATCAGCTTCATGATTCTTGCTGATGAGAGTGCTGATGAAGGCGATGAGACCATTGAAGTCACCCTGGGTGCACCGACAACGGGTGCTGTGCTGGGTGCCAATGATAGTTCAGTGATCAGTATTATAGAAGAACAGGCACCGCCTTCGCTGAAGATCTCGGTAACTCAGGGAGAGACAATAGGTCGTAATGTGGCCGCTGAAGGTGGCATAGTGACGGCGCTGCTGAGCATCCAGGACCCGAATGGTGATCACACTGTTGACTGGAGTGGTTCTGATTCAGGGCTGGTCTCTGACACAACCGATGCTATTGACTTCTCTTTTGACCCTACCGGACTGGCTGAAGGCGGTTATGAGATTATTGTTAGTGTCACCGACAGTGGCATTGCCGATGAGACTTTCTCAGTATCGGTTCTTGTTCGGGTTTCGGCGGCCGCAGTCGAGTCTGATAGCGATGAGGATGGTATACCGGATAGCAAGGATACCTCTGACGAAGCTAATGTGCTTTCGGTTAATGCAGACGAAAGCGATGCAGAGATGACCGCCGATGAAGGTGTCAAACTAGTGATAGGTGACGCGGCAGCCGGTGGAGGTGTCTCAGGTGTTGCCGTGAGTGAAGAGACCATTGCGGCCTCCGGTGAAGATGGTGGTGATGCGCCAGACAACGGTACTGATGAGGACTTTGATTACCCAATCGGCGTCTATGATTTTGGTGTCGAAGAACTGCCTGTACCCGGAATGTCAGTCAATGTTGTCATTCCGGTAGGCCAAGCGATTCCTGAAGACGCTGTGTACAGGAAATACACAGAAGAAGGAGGTTGGGTAGACTTCATAGCCGATGACAATAATGCGGTAAAATCCGCTCTTGGAGCAGATGATGCCTGTCCGGGTGCCGGTGATGATGCCTATATCGATGGATTGACAGCCGGTGATATGTGTCTACAGTTGACCCTAGAAGATGGAGGGCCTAATGATGCTGACGGTCAAGTTAACGGTGCTATTGATGATCCTGGTGGTATTGCAATAGCGGCACCGGTACTGGTGGTCAACATTAATGCCGAAGGGCATCAGAATAGGCGTAAAGTGGGTGGTTGCTCCGTAGCGGAGGGCCCGGGCGACTATGGCCTGGTGCTGCTGGCATTACTGGCGCTGGCTGGTCTGGCCAGGCGTCGCTTTCGACTCCTAGCGACGCGTGCTGACTAAAACCACACTGGCCTCGAAAGAGGCCAGATTACTTCTCGGGGGCGCCATGATTGGCGCCCTTTTTGTTTGGGCTGTTGCTCTCTCTTTGGGTATTGTCAGCGGTCCAGTGCTCGTCTTGCATTCTTTGGATTGGTCGTTGTTCCTGACGCTCTGTATCGTCGTTCCAATACTGGAAGAGTTGGTGTTCAGAGGGATGCTACAGGGTTATTTAAGGCAGTTCGATCGTGGCCAAAAGGCTATTCTGGGCATCAGTGCAGCTAATTTGCTGACAAGCCTGCTGTTCATGTCGCTGCATTGGTTGAATCGCGATGGTTACAGCGCTTTGCTTGTGTTTTTGCCCTCCCTGTACCTCGGATTGGTTAGAGACCGCACCAGCAGTATCCCCATGTGCATATTAATTCATATCTTGTGGAATCTGGGTTGGTATATCTTCGTGTTCATGTCCTAGACGCTGCAGGTTTTGATGGTTAAGCTTGAATCGAATAGCACTAAGTAGGACTTTTTATAAATCCAGGGTTAGATAGCATTGTCATTCTTTCTTTTGAAAATAGAATCGGACTGCAAGGCTATGGCAGGCAGAGTAGAAGCAGGATTGGTTTTCATGGTGTATATTAAATATTAGTGTTTTTCTATCCTTGACTTATTAGTTGTGTAGCAGGATGTTAGTTAATGCGTATTTTTTAAAAGGAAAACTTATGCAGCTCAGGAATCTGGTGGTCCTTTTTTTTCTCCTGGTCAATGGGCCTTTGGTTATGGGCTCTTCAGAAGAAGAAGGGCGTTTGGCGAGTCTGATTGCAGAGGATAAGAGAGATATGCCTTCGTATATTTCTCTGGCAAGCCTGGAACTGGCAAGAGGCGACCTTAGTGCGGCTGATGCTACTATCAGGAGAGGACTCAGATACGCGCGTTTAAGCCAGGCTAAATTGGAATTGCGTACCCTTGGAATTCGCCTTGAAGACGAGAATCTCGATTTCAAAGCAGCACTGAGACACTATCGACGCGCTGCGAGACTAAAAGAGAGCAGTCAGTTTGCTGCAGTTCACCTCGCCATGGCCAATGTATATTTGCAAGCCAGAAATTTCGAGCAGGCGCATGAATTACTGCGTTTATCGCTAACGGCTGATTCTTTGAATAACGAAGGTGCAGAGATCTCCCTGCAGCGGTTGCAGACAATCGAGCGCGCTATCCTGGTTACCAATAGTCCTTTTGCTTATGACGAGTCTATCAGCCGGGGTGAGGTGTCGCGACTGCTCAATCAGGACTTGATGGTCAATGAGTATCTAAATGGCTCTGCCGGTCAGTCGATAGGCGAAACTTCAGACCAGGGGTTAACTGACTATGCTCTATCCGAATTTGCTGATGATATTTTAGTGACACATCGGCTCAATTTAAGAAGTTTCCGTATTCGTAATGGCTCGTTTAAGCCAGATAACATGATGAGCCGACGGGAACTTGCCATGCTGGTCGAAGATCTCTTATATCTAAAACTTAAAGTGAGTCGGACCAGTTTTATCGGGACACAATCACCATTCTTAGACCTGCCATCAAGTGCGACCAGCTTTAATGCATTTATGTCGGCCGTGACCCGTGGTCTTATGCAGGCTGGTGAAGATGGGAACATTCGGCCAGACGCTCTCGTTAGTGGTGCTGAAGCAATTCTCGTCCTGCACAATCTCAAGCAGATTTTGCAGCGATAATCATGCGTTAAATGGAGTCATGATAATGAAAATAATAATGACGTTGGCGATAGTCCTGGTAGCTGGGGTGGTTAGAGCCGACGAGCTTTCCTTGCTTTCTGCTCAGGGTTTTGGATTTGCGGAAGCCAGTAAGTTCCCGGGTCCCCGTGCTCAGTTCATGGCCAAGCGCGCAGCTAAAGTCGATGCGCAGCGTAATCTGCTGGAAACAATAAATGGCGTAAGAGTCACATCCGGTACCACGGTAAAAGATATGACTTTGGAAAGCGACATCATTGGCAGTCGCGTTAAAGGCTTGCTACAGGGCGCTTTCGAAACACATTCGACAGTAACCCAGGAGGATGGTAATTGGGTCGCAGAAGTTACCATGGCAGTGTGTATGAGCAGTGCTGAAGGTCAATGCAGCGATAAACCCACCCTGGCATCAGTTATGCAACCGGCTTTAAAGGGGGCAGCAGCGCCGTTACGATTTTCACCTGAAGCCGCGGCAACGGAAGCACAGACTCAGACCAGCAACGCAGAAACAGCGAATACACAGTCAACCGGCTTGATTATAGATGCTTCCGGACTGGCTTTTTCGCCTATGTTAGATGTCAGAATCCAGACTCAGGAAGGCAAAGAATTATACGGCCCGGGACATGTCAGCCAGGGTACTAACTGGCTTCACTGGGCAAGAGACACTGAAGGCGCAAAAGCAATGAAGGCGGTTATTGGCGAGAGCCCAATCCTGATAGGTGTGGCCAGTCTGGGCGAACAGTCCCAGTTGGTTGTCAGCGATGTCGATGCCATAAGGATATTCAGTACAAACCTTAACAGCGGTGATTTCCTGTCACAGGGCAGGGTAGTATTTATCGTCGCCGGCAATTAGAGATTGGCCATTCAAGACTTGATTTTTCGGGCCTGGTTTATCTGGTTTGCTACTGTGCTCTGCTATAGCCCTTGCGGATTAGCCGAGGAAGATGGTTTTGAAGCTTTAGATGCCTTGCTTGAAGCACAGTTTCAGTATACCGATGATACGCTGGAGGCTGATTACCAGGCGCTCGACGCAGCGCTAAAGAAGGCTCATCAGCGCTTTAGAAATGAGATAGAAGGCGTTTGGGGAGAAGGTGAAGTCGTTCTTCCTGGTAAGTCGGCCTGGGTCGATTATTCGCTGAACAGAAAGTTAAGGCGCAGCTTTGATTTCGAGAAAGGATTTGTACAGATCGAACGGATATTCAAAGAGGACTCAGAATTAGATAGCGTCACTCGTGAGATACAGGCAGCTATTCATGCCGCGGCAGTGGATACTGGCGCTGACTTGTCGAGTAAAGACACCTTATGGCAATACGCCAGTCAGGATCTGCACAATCGAGCAGTGACAATAGAAAACCCGGTTGATACAAGCCAGAGGCCGGTTATGGCAGATTTGCTTGATATTCCAGAGTCTGCTGTTGTGCTGAATGTTCTGAAAAATGCTACCAAACCAATGCAGCAAAGCTTCGGGTTATCGCCACAACAAGAAAATCCTGCTGTTCAAACTAGTAGTGATACAGATAAACAAGCGCACAGGCCAGAAATGACAGCAATGGTGATTGCTATGGCCAATGATCAAAAAAAAATCATGGTGACAATCCCTTTGCGCCAGAACTACTTATCTTCGGCCGCCGCGGCCTATCAGCCGAAAGTGCTTATTGAAGCGGCCCGGCAGAGTTTACCACCTAGTTTGCTATATGCCATTATGGAGACAGAAAGCCACTTTAATCCTCGGGCCAGGTCTCATATACCTGCATTTGGGCTGATGCAATTGGTGCCAGCATCAGGAGGGGTGGATGCCTATCAACACCTGTATGGGGAAAAATTGGTACTGGGTCCAGATTATTTTTATAATGCCGATCAGAATGTTGAACTTGGTGCGGCTTACCTAAACCTGCTTAATACGCGTTACTTAAAAAGAATCAGAAATAGTCTAAGTAGAATTTATTGTGTTATCGCAGCGTATAACACGGGGCCGGGCAATGTAGCCAGAGCATTTGTAGATTCAAAAAGCGTTTTAGTTGCTGCAGAAAAAATTAATAAACTGACGCCTGAGGCTGTTTTCGAGCAGTTGGTCCAGAGGTTACCCTACAAAGAAACACGGCATTATTTACAGAAGGTCATATCAGCACAGAAAAAATACCAGGAAATGGATCAACTGGTCCGTTTATAAATCAGAGAGGTTTACGCATGCTGCGATGGATACTGGCATTTTTAGCGATCATTAGTTTGTCAATCAGGGCGGATGAAGTCGTTGAGGAGTTTGGAACAGGCGCCATAAACTGGAGCAAGGGCATGGTCATGGCCCAGGGTTTTGGTACGTCAAGGCAAGGGATGCCAGCGGCACAGCGGCGGTTACTGGCCAGGCGAGCGGCGGTTGTCGATGGGCAGCGCAACCTGTTGGAACTCACCAAAGGGGTAAGATTGACTTCAATGACCAAGGTTATTGACCATGTTCTTGATAATAGTGCGGCCGCAAGCCGTGTTCAGGGTGTTATCCGAGGCGCCGTACCGATTAAAGAGTCTTACCAGAATGATATCTATACCGTCACCATGGCCATGCCTATTGCTGGTGATCTTCTTTACGCAGTTTATCCTGATGGTAAGGACATAGTGGCTATCAATCCTTATCTAGGTCAGGCTAGCCGACGCCTTAGCACCCTGTTAAACACCATCAGTCCCTATGTGCTCTGGCTGGAAAGGCAATTGATCGTACCTGTCCATGCTGGAGAATTGTTCGTGCTCGGTAGTGATAGCGATGCTGCGGCAGCCCAGCGAATTATCGAATGGATTGATCTTAACCAGCCTACAGATATTGCTGGCGCTCTGAGGCAGTCTGTAAATGAATATGCGGCGGGTGAATTCACTGGACTTCTCATTGATGCCACCCAGGTCAAGAATTTTGAACTGGCGACAATTCCGACCATTCGAGGCCATGATGGCAAGGTGATTTATCCGAACCAGAATACCTCGTATTCAGATATTGCCAATAAAAGGGGTGTGAGCTATGACCTGGATATCAATGATGCAGTGAAAAATGAACGGGTGGCACGGGTGCCACTGATCGTGCGGGCTATAAGGACTTATGAAGGACTGACTTCAGATCTTGTTTTATCCGCAGAAGATGCAAGCAAGATCATGACCAGTAAAAGTGCGCAGGCGGCCATGAACAAAGCTGGTGTCATGATTGTCATCTCGATCTAGTGTCTATGGCTCAAGCAGGCGGGTTTTGAGATTGTTCTGGTCATTCAGAGAAATGCCTGCTGCTTCAAGGTACCCATCCAGTCCGCCAAAGTGCTGATCTACCTCATCCAGGCCGGCTTCTATATACGCTCGATGGACACCGGTCATTATGTTGAGGGTGCTTTCTTCAATCTGGATGCCCTGTTCTGCCATCCTGGCGCGTGTACGACTCTTTAAATCAAGGGATTGATTGGTCAGCAGGTAGTCCTCTATGACCAGGGTCCGGCTGACTCCCAGAGTCAGCTTGATGATAGCAGCGCCAAAACCCGTTCTGTCTTTTCCAGCCATGCAGTGAATCAGGAAGCCTTGTTCTGTTTCTACCAGTGCTCGCAGCACAATTGTATAGGCAGCGACGTGCTCTCTGGCGATTTCCCGGGTGATTTCCTGCATGAATTGGATCCGGTCCCGATCGGAATGCTCCATTTTGGATAGGCTCGCTCTTAAAGAGTTGCTGGTCCCAGGTGATATGGGGATATGAACTTGGCAGTCAAATGGATCCGTTTGTGGCGATGGATAAAGTGCGACTTCATCATGGCTGCGCATATCACAGATAACGCCGATGCCCAGTTGGGCAAACTCTGCATTGGCTGATGTCGGGATATCTGTGAGCATGCCGCAGCGAAACAGGTAGCCGAGCTTGATGCGCTTGCCATCTGCCGTGGAATAACCACCAAAATCCCTGAAGTTAAGGCTGCCAGGGATATTTATAAATCTTGAGTCCTGTCGTGCTCTACTCATACAAATATCGTCTCATTAAACGTGGTTTGAATAGTATCTTAAGTCATCATGGTTTAGTAACTCGGGCGGTATACCCGCAAGGTTGCCCGATGCTATCGGCATCAGTTACAGGCGGTATAACAGGGGTTTTTCAGCGAGCCTGCGATGCTTGAACTCCTCTGGAAGAACATCCAGGTGCGCCTCGAGCAGTTCTCTCGTCATACTGCGAATTTCATCCAGGGTAAGTATAGACGCAGTAAGGGGATCCAGACACATGGCTTGAAAAACAAGTTCGGGATCGGCCTGCTGTGAGGCCAGCACGGCCAGACGCTGAACATTAATCTGGTTTCGATTGATGGCGGCCAGGTGTTCTGGCAGCGGCCCAAAGGGTATGGGTTGGATCCCTTTATCATCGACCTGGCAGGCGACCTCAACGCAGGCATCTTCAGGCAGGTTATCAATTAACCCGCGATTAGGAACATTGCCATAGATGATCTCGGGTTGATTGCTGGTAACCGCATGAATAATCTGTGAGCCATACTCGATACTTCTTTGCAGGGAAATCGGTGTTTCCCAGCTTGCCATCTTGCGCATGGTTTTACGCCAGTCAGGTCGGTTGTAGAGCTCTTTTATAAAGCCAGGGGCGCCGTTCCAGCTACCGCCTGGACAGTATCGGTTGACCATTGCCGCATTTTTGCGGAACCAGGGCGAGTATTCGGAGTTGTGACCAGAAGCTTCGGTGACGGGATAACCAAAGTGTTTGATATACTCCATTCTGGACGTGTCATGCCGCCATATTTCAGGTGTTTGTGCCAGCCTGCGAAGGTCAGGAAGAAGGTCGTTTGGGCCTGCGCTGAATTCTGTAATCCAGGCCTGGTGGTTGATACCCGCGCAGCGAAACTGCACTTCATCGATGCTTAGGCCCAGTCGTTCTGCCCATTGCTCGGTGGTTCCCTGAACGGAGTGACACAGCCCTACCAGTTTCAGCTCTGGGCAGGCCTCGCTCATACCCCAGCAGAGCATGGCCATGGGGTTGGTATAGTTCAGTAGCAGAGCATCAGGGCAGAGCTTGAGGATGTCCCTGGCCAGGGCTGCCTGGACAGGTAAGGTGCGCAGGCAGCGCATGATACCTCCGGGCGTAAGGGTGTCGCCAATGGCCTGGCATACCCCGTATTTCTTTGGGATATCGATTTCGGCCTGAATGGCCTGGTAACCACCCACTAATATGCTCGAAATCACGAAATCGGCATCGACTAACGCGGTAGTACGGTCCTGATGAAGAGAGTAGCTGGCATGGGGGTAGGGGCCTTGTTCACATATTTTTGATACTATCTGACCCGCGTATTCCAGTCTTTCCGGATCAATATCAACCAGGGCAAAATGGCTGTCCGCCAGCAACGGATAACTGAGCAGGTCAGCGGTTAATCTGCTGGAAAAGACCAGGCTACCGGCCCCAATGATAACAATTTTCTTCATTCTGGCATCCGTGTTTTGGTTTCCATAAATCTGTTTGCCGGCAAGGACAATAATCATTCATGGCTAGCCTTCAAGCGCATGGCTTAGGCCTAACTAAGCACAAGGGCGGGCTTTTTAATATCTAACCTAATGTCTAAACTACTACCTAATCTATTTTTTAATCTACTTTTTTATCTATTTTTTAATCTATTTTATACTTAATCTAATTTGTTATAAATAGGTCATATCTTTTTGAAAATACGATAATTAAAATATCTATTTTCTTAGTTTCCTTTGAAAACTGCGGGTCTTTTGTCCGTGTAGGCAGTGATAGCCTCATTGAAATCGTTGGAATTGAACAGATTGACCACGCTCAGCAGCACATGATGCGAGTGACTTTCAAAGTCCTGGGTCAGGCCATGCCGGAACAGGCGCTTCATTTCCTGAATTGCCAGCGGGGCATTGGCAGATATCTTCTCTGCCCATTGCCGACATTCGTCCATCAGAGACTCATGCTCGACCACTTTGTTGATGAGGCCGAACTCCAGCGCTTTCTCGGCACTGAGGGGGTCGCCGAGCATGGCGACTTCACAGGCTTTGGCCCAGCCTAGCAATCTGGGTAGATACCAGGTACCACCGCTTTCTGGAATGACCGCCATTTTAGCAAAGCCGGGCAGCAGTTTAGCCTGATCAGACATCAGACGCATGTCGCAGCCAAGTGCGAGGTCCAGGCCATACCCGGCAGCTGGGCCATTGATGGCTGCAATGACAGGCGTATCCATGCGCTGAAGTGTCACCGTACAGATTTCCCTCGTTGAATAATGGCTTGCACCTTTATTGCCCGTGAAAGCACCCGCGATACCTTCACCCGTGGCGGCTTGTTTGAGATCCAGGCCAGAGCAGAAGGCACGACCTGCGCCGGTAAGCACAATGACCCTGACATCGCTGGCATCATCGGCTGCCTTCAGCGCAGTATTAAGCTCAGTCAGCATCTGCGGCGTAATGGCATTCATGACGTTGGGCCTGTTTAGCGTGATGCAGCGTAGGTAGCCCTGGGTTTCCACCAGTAGGGGTTGCTCTTTCATGTTATCTCCTAGTCGATGGGTCGACTTAGTTGTAATTGGCTGTGCTGGTGGACCGTCAGCTGCTCCGCTGCGTTGCCGTAGTGGATGGCAATTCTAAGGAAGCCTTCCCAGTCAATAAAGCCAATCCATTGCCCGCTGGGGACGTCAGCGTATTGCTGACCCAGGGTGATCCTTATTTGCCGATTATCGGTTTGTAGTAGAAATTGATCCAGGCTGACCAGTCCTAACTGATCGAGGTCTGCCTGGGTAAAAGAGGTATTCAGGTTGCCATACTCAGGTGCGATGTTTCTGATATGTCCCGTGATAGTCAGGTTCTGGTCGGCCTGAGCAAAAAGCCCTCCTAAAATGCACCCTAAAATTACAGCGATACGGAAGCCTCGTTTGACAGTCATGCTATCTGGACCCCTGACCATCATCGATTTTGATGACCGTACCCGTGACGCATTCGGATGCCGGTGAAACCAGGTAGAGCAGCGTGCTGTCCATCTGGGCTGGGTCGCATATGCGTTTTCTGGGAAAGCCGACGCTGATATCACCGATGCGTTCCAGCATGCCATCCATCATCTCGCTGGAAAAAGCGCCTGGGGCAATACAATTGACGTTAATGGGGAACCGCGACCATTCAACCGCATGCGCTTCGGTCATTCGCGCCACACCGCATTTCGTGGTTGCATACAATGACGCGGCTGACTGAGCTGTGGTATTAAATGCGGCCATGGATGCAATATTTACGATTCTGCCGGCCAGCTTATGCTCGATCAGGCGTTTCGCCACTTCGCAGGAGAGAATCCATGGGCCAACCAGATTAGTGTCAAACACCGCATCAATGAGCTCGTCGGTCATCCTGACAGCGCGTTGTGCATCAGGGATACCGGCATTGTTAATTAACACAGTGACGATACCAAGTTCTTGTTCGGCCTGGCTTAATGCCGCGCGGATACTTGCTCTGTCGGTCATGTCTATGGCAATCGGGGCACAGATGCCGCCGTCATCTCTGATTTCTTCGGCAAGTTCATGGAGCTTTTCAACTCGCCGCCCGGTCAGCGCAACTTTGGCACCACAGGCAGCGAGCACCTTGGCAAAGCGCTTGCCCAGACCGGATGTAGTGCCGGTAACGAAAGCCACCTGGCCTGATAAATCTGTTGAGAAATGCGGTAGAGGGAATGCTGACATATTCGGTTTCCTATTGTTGAGTCGGATCAATATTGATGGTTTTAGAGTCTGCAGATCCGCTTAATTCGACCTCCAGATTACCTTGTCTGAGACTTCGTGGATATCTCTTAATCCACAAAAGGCCATGGTCAGGTCGAGTTCGTTGCGAAGAATCTGCAGGGCCTTGGTCACACCGGATTGCCCCATAGCACCCAGGCCGTAGATATAAGATCTGCCAATGAGCGTCGCTGTCGCTCCCAATGCGAGCGCCTTGAAAATATGCTGACCGCTGCGGATGCCGCCATCCATCCAGATTTCACAGGCTTGATCGCCAATCTGGGAGACGATCTGGGGCAGGGCGTCGATGCTGGCGGGTGCCCCGTCGAGTTGACGGCCACCATGATTTGACACAATGACAGCATCCGCGCCGGCATCTACCGCCATTTGAGCATCTTCAGGGTCGATGATGCCCTTGATGATCAGTTTGCCTTGCCATAAATCCTTGATCCATTTGACGTCATCCCAGCTCAGCGCAGGGTCGAACTGTGCTGCGGTCCATTGGGACAGTGAGCTCTTGCTATCGATACCTTCAACATGGCCGCTGATATTGCCGAAATCTCGACGGTTCGTTTTAAGCATTTCCAGCGCCCAGCCAGGCTTAGTGGCCATATTAATCAGATTACGCAGGGTCGGCTTGGGTGGCGTTGACAGGCCGTTTTTGATGTCTTTATGGCGTTGACCGAGAATCTGCAGATCAACGGTCAGTACCAGGGCGCTGCAGCGCGCTGCCCTGGCGCGAGCGATAAGCCGTTTAATGTAGTCCCGGTCACGCATGACATACAATTGAAACCAGAAGGGTTGACCAGTGCTTCTGGCTACGTCCTCAATGGAACAGATGCTCATGGTGGAGAGGGTGTAGGGAACGCCAAACTGCTCAGCCGCTCTGGCAGCTTTAATCTCGCCATCAGCTCTTTGCATACCGGTAAGGCCCACCGGTGCAAGAGCGACAGGCATGGTCACGCTCTGGCCGAGCATGGTGGAGGCTAAACTTCGGTTTTCCATATTGACCAGAACACGTTGTCGGAATTTGATTTTATCAAAAGCAGTGGTGTTATCCCGGAAGGTACTTTCGGACCAGGAGCCGGATTCGGTATAGTCGTAGAACATCCTCGGTATTTTTCGTTGGTAGAGGTCTTGTAGATCTTCAATACAGGTGATGATGGTCATTGTGTTGTCTCTTAGAGTGACCATTCAATGGTATCAGGGTTCTAGTGCACTGGCACGGTCTGCAACCGACAGAGGATGCGCTGCTCAATTGGATACGTTATTCTCAGTGAAATTGCGGCAATAGGGGGTGTAATGAAACAAGCATGGCGATTTGAAAAGGGCCTGCACGAGACGGGCAACGGGCTCTATGCCTGGTTGCAACCCGATGGTGGCTGGGGCTGGTCAAACGCAGGGTTAATTGTAGACAGTGATCAATCCCTGCTGGTGGATACGCTGTTTGATGCAAAGCTCACCCAGGAAATGCTGGACGTCATGTCGGATGTTGCCGGTATTGCCCCTGCAGAGATCAATACGGTGGTTAACACCCATGCCAACGGTGATCATACTCATGGCAATGGCCTGTGCACATCGGCCGAAGTAATTGCCTCTGCTGCCAGTGCCAGAGAAATGGAAGCGTTCACACCGCAGATGATGCAGGGATTTATGGATGCCGCCGATCAGCTAGGCGATGCTGGGCTGTATTTGAAGGAAATATTCGGGCCATTTGATTTTCGCCAGGTTGCCGAAAAACTACCCACAAGAACCTTCTCCGGTGATCTGCAGTTACAAGTGGGTGGTAAGCGCGTTGAACTCATCGAGGTAGGCCCCGCCCACACTCGGGGAGATGTGCTGGTTTACGTTCAGGAGGATAAAACTGTATTTACCGGAGACATTCTGTTTATCGATGGTACGCCGCTTATGTGGGCCGGACCGGTGGCAAACTGGATTGCAGCCTGCGATCGTATAATAGCCATGCAGGCAGACGTGATTGTGCCGGGCCATGGACCGATTACGGATGCTGCTGGCGTCCGACGGGTCCAGGAGTATCTTCTGTACATTCAGGCAGAAACAAGAACGCGTTTTGATGCCGGGTTGTCGGTGAGAGAAGCTGCCCTGGATATCAGCCTGAGACAATTTGATTCTTGGGGAGATGCCGAGCGCATCGCGATTAATGTTGATACCCTGTATCGGGAGTTTTCTGGTACGCACTCCAGTGCGGACACTGTGGCACTATTTACTTTGATGGCTGAGATCAAAAAAGACCAGAGAGGCTAGTGCCCGTTATGCAAAGATTCATATTGATACTGGCTTTACTGGTGAGCGTGGCAGGCTTTGTGCTGAATCATCAGGCGAGCCAGCCGCCCACTGTAAAGCCTGCTGAAACCGATCTGGTGGGATTCTCAGCTGAATCGGCATTTGACTTGCTTGCTCGTCTGCTCGGTGATGAAAGCCCGCATCCGGTGGGCAGCCAGGCTAACGCCAGGGTTAGAGATGAAATACTGGCCTGGTTAACCGAGCAGGAAATTGCAGCTTCCGTGCAGCAGGCTTGGGGGTGTTCGGCCCGGTTTTCCCGGTGCGGCTGGGTTGAAAATATCGTTGCTACCCTACCGGGAGAGAACAGCAGTCCTTATGTTGCGCTGATGGCCCACTATGATTCGGTACCGCCTGCGCCGGGTGCCGGTGATGATGGCGCCGGGCTGGTTGCAGTCCTTGAAGCAACCAGGTTGTTGAAGGCATCGGGGCCCACACGTTACCCGGTCATGCTGATTATTACAGATGCTGAAGAAGCAGGCTTGCTAGGCGCGGAGGCTTTTTTCAAGCATCACGAATTAAGTCAGCAGGTGGCCGCAGTAATCAATATTGAAGGTTCCGGGTCTTCGGGCGTGAGCCAGATCCTACGCTCCCATCTTGATAACGCTGATCTAATCAAAACCTACAGTGCTTCAACCGATAGCCCAGCCGGTATGTCGTTGATCGATGAGATCTTCAAGCGAATGCCTAATGACACCGATTTTTCGGTATCCAAGCGGGCCCAGGTTGCCGGGCTGGATTTTGCCTTTGCCGGTGAGCGTAATCATTATCACACGCCTCTGGATAACCTGGTCAACCTTGATCTGTCAACCCTGCAGCATCATGGCGATAATCTTTGGCCGCTGATCAGAAATCTTGCTGATAGCGATATCGAAAACTGGACGCCGGGAAACAGGGTTTATGGCGCCACCTACGGTTGGTGGATGGGATGGCCCATGTACTGGAACTTACCTTTGCTGTTGCTGGCGGGCATTTTATTACTCATCGCCGCAGTCAGAGCCGATTTACCAAGGATGCGGTTGATAGGGACGATCTTAATTCTTCCTGTGGCTTTAGCATTAATACTGGTCCTTCCCTGGGGCTATTTCTGGCTGCTTGAGATTGCCCGTGGAACCGTTGTTGCCTGGCCCGCCCATGATTTTCCATTAAGAGTGGGCCTGTTTGGCTCAGCCCTCCTGGCAACTTTGTATCTGGGTCAGTTTTTACGCAACAGGTGTAGTGAAAAAGTGTTGTTCCATAGCGTCTGGTGGTTCTGGTGGCTGCTGGCCTGCGCAGCTTATCTGTGGTTACCGGCGGCGACTAATCTTTTGTTGACACCAGTCGTGGCGGCAGCTGCAGTCATCGTTCTCCTGCCCTTTTTAAGTGCCAAGGCAGCTCTACTAGGCAGGTTGATGACCTTATTTATCGCCCTGCCGGCATCCCTCGGCCTGGTGTTAACCCTGGAATCGACGCAAGGGTATCAGCTGATCTGGGCTACCTTCCCGGCGCTGGGCCTATATGGGCTACTCCTGCTGCCTTTTGTTCATGGCGTGGCTTTGAAGGCCCTCAGGTATGGGTTGACGTTTGCCGTTGTGGCAAGCTTTCTGGTTAGCCTGGCCGTGCCATTATACTCCGAGAGTCGACCTCAGCACGTTAACTACGAGTTTATCTTCGATGCTGATAATCAGCAGGCCTGGTACCGTGCAAAATCTCCTAACCCCGTACCTGCCCAGCTCAAGGGCCTCGGTCGTCCGGTTGAACCTGTGCTGCTGCCATGGTCGAGGGCCGCCTATACGGTGGATGGCGAAGTCGATTTGGTAGCGCCGCCGTTACCTCAATTATCGACCCTGATGCGGCAGGATACGGACACTGGCGAAACCCTGACATTGCGCCTTTCAAGCAACCGCGATGCTGATTCTATTGGCTTGGTCTTTGCCGATGGTGAAGAAGAAATGGGTTTCTCGATTGCCGGGCAGCAAGGTGATGTCTCTTTAGTTCGCTGGGGCCTGTTTAGGGGTAGCCGGGTCGTATCCCTGGTCGGGATTCAACAACGTGAAGTGGAAGTCACCCTGTATCGAAACAGAAAGGGGCCATTAGATCTATATCTGCTGGATACCAGGTTTGACCTGCCCGAAGACTACCAGCACTTGGACCAGGTAAGAGGAAAGTTAGCGGTGCCCGTGCATGGCGGTGATTTTTTCATGGTGTTCCGCAGAATCCAATTGTAAACCCCTTGTATAGAATGCCCCTATAATGAGTCATCCTGCAGAGGCTTTGATCGTTACAAGTCCTGTTTTTGAGTTGTATTGATTTAATTGGCACAAACGTAGAGCGAACGACAGATTCTAAGGATTCTTTACTATGCACAGGTTAATCCCTTTTATTGCGATTCTAGTATTTTCCCAGAGCGTTGCAGCCAGACCGACCATCGGCCTGGTACTGGCGGGTGGTGGCGCCCGTGGAGCGGCACATATTGGTATTCTGAAGTACCTTGAGGAACAGCGAATACCGGTGGATCTGGTCACCGGGACCAGTATGGGCGCCATTGTTGGCGGTCTCTATGCTTCGGGGCTCAGCGCCATAGAGATTGAGGCGCTGATGCTAACCATGGATTGGGAGCGCAAACTAATTGATGACGTACCCAGGGCGGATCGCTCGATTCAACGTAAGTGGCGTGAGGATACTTTTTCAATACCCGGCTCACCGGGTTATAGGAATGGTGAGTTAAGGATCCCGAGCGGTGCTATTCAGGGCCAGAACGTGATTCTTGAAATGCAGAAAATGACCGAACACGTCTCGCACATAACGCTGTTTTCGGAATTGCCCAGGCCTTTTAAAGCGATCGCTACTGACATTGTCACCGGCGAGATGGTGGTCCTCGATCATGGTGAACTGGCGGTGGTGATGCGAGCTTCCATGGGCGTGCCGGCGGTTTTTTCACCCATAGAAATTGAAGGAAGGTTGTTGGTCGATGGCGGCGTGACCAATAACCTGCCCGTTGATATCGCACGCGATATGGGAGCGGATATATTGATTGTGGTTGATATCACCTCGCCCATGCTTGATCGTGAACATATTGGAGACATTATTACCATAACCGATCAATTGACCCGCTTACTGGTTGTTAATAATACAAAGCAGCAGATACAACGTATGCAGGACAGTGATATTCTCCTGGTACCGGCTTTGGGAGACTTCTCTGCTGCGGCATTTACCAGTGCTGCACAGGCCATTGAAATAGGTTATCAGGCGGCCCTGAACAAGGGTGTGGAGTTGAATGAACTGGTGCAGGCAGCGGCGGACTATCAAACCCTCGCCAAGCCGCTTGCCGGGAAGCCGACTATTCGTTCAATCAGTGTCGAAAACACATCAGGATTAGATGATCAGATCATCCGATCTGCTATTGATGTTCGCATCGGCGATGTGTTTAACCTGGAAAAGGTCTCTCATGACATGAACCGGATTCATGGCCTGGGCAATTTTGAGCTGGTGTCGTACCAGTTAGATGAGTATGAAGGCCAGGCGGACCTGAAAATATCTGCCGCAGGGAAGACCTGGGGACCTGATTATCTACATTTTGGCTTTAACCTGGATAGTGAGTTCAAGCATGATTCGAGAATCTCGTTTTTGCTCGGTTATTCTCGGGAGGAATTGACTGCAAACGGAGCTGAATGGATAACCCTGGCAGCCATCGGCGATGAGCCTCGTTTACAAACGGGTTTTTACCTGCCCCTGAACTCGCAACGTGACTGGTTTGTTTATGCTGATGCTGAGTATCGAGATGATGCTCTGTACCGTTACGATGGAGAAAAAAGGTCATCGACTTATGCCTTGAGGAAAACTGCAGGGAGCATAGGTTTTGGCTATGAATATGGTTCTCAGTGGAGACTGATGCTGGGCCTGAACCGTGTTCGTGGCCGGGCGCATGCAGTAACGGGTGAGGATTTTACTTCAGGGTCTGGTTTTGAAGAGGCCAGCATTAACCTGCAGTATGTATTTGACACCCGAGATGATGTGGATTTCCCATCATCGGGCTCGATAGTTGAAGCTAAAGTCGCCTCTTATACTGAGTCACTGGGCTCTGATCACTCATTTAACCAATGGCATCTCAGGGCCGGTCATTATTTTGAGCGAAAGCAACACAATCTAGGGCTTAATCTTTATCTAGGTGGAACCAATGGTGTACCAACGATTAACAGTGAGTTCAGGGTAGGTGGCTACGGGTTACTGACCGGGCTTAATAGTCATCAGCTCACGGGTAACTACATGGGCGTGGCATCGATCATCTATTACCAGCGTTACGAGCCCTTCCCTGTTTTAGATGGATTGATTGGCGCGACGCTGGAATACGGTGGTGCCTGGTCCAGCCGCGATGAGATCTCGAATGGTCAGGCTCAGACTTCGCTGGGCGCTTTTATTGGCGCAGACACACCGATTGGAACCCTGCAATTCGGCTTCGCTGTCACCGAGGATGGCCAAAGTAATATCTATTCCAGAATCGGCAGGGTATTTTAATCGCAGGCGGCAAGGTCCTTTTCCAGGTGTCGGGAAGCAAAATAGTAATTTATGAAAGAAATAATATAAATCATATTGCAGGCCAGTAAAGCAAAGCGAAGCGATTCGGTATTGTTAAACTGCCAGGCAGACTGAAACCAATCGCTTAACAACCCGACTGTTGTTGGTCCGAATACCAGGCCGATAATGTTGATTATAAATAGCAGCAAGGCCGCAGCAGCAGCTCGCATGGCCAGGGGTGCTAATCCCTGGGTCATGCCAAAGGTGGGTCCGGTATAGAGGTTAATCAGAAATGCCGGCAGGCAATAGCAGGCCAGCGCAACCATAAGATTATGAGTGTAGAAAACAACGAACCCGAAAGGCACAGTAATCAGGAAGCCCAGTGCAGGAATCAGCATGTACCATTTGACGTTTTTGGTACCGAATCGGTCGGCAAGGTATCCCCCCAGGAAGGTGCCTAAGCCACCGAATATGCCAATGATTAAGCCCAGGGCAGTGCCCACTTCACCGCTGCTCATGTCGTGCGAGCGCACTAGAAACATCGGCATCCAGGCGATGGCGCCATAACCGACAAATGCCTGGGTTGCTGCACCCAATGACATGTGGCGAAATGATTTTTTCTGCCACATGGTTTTGACAACCACGCTAAAAGGGACCTGTTCAAGCGTTTGTTTGGTAGTTTCGGTATGGCCTCTAGGGGGTTCCCTGACCGTAAAACGCAGCAGAATTGCCAGGAGAATCCCTGGGATACCGACGACAAAAAAGGCGTATCGCCAACCAAAAATTTCGTCAACCCATCCTCCGGCAAGGTTACCGAACAGAATACCAATAGGTATGCCAAGCGCATAGATACCGAGGGCCGTGGCTCTTTTGCTGGGGGCAAAGTAGTCAGCCAGCAGAGAGTGGGAAGGCGGGCTTCCGCCAGCTTCACCAATGCCTACACCAATTCTGGCTGCAAGCAGTTGCCAGAAATTTGCGGCCAGGCCAGACAGTGCTGTCATCAGGCTCCAGATACTTAAACTGATAGCGATTACATTCACGCGAGAGTAACGGTCAGCCAGTCGAGCGATGGGAATGCCCAGCGTTGCATAGAAAATACCAAAGGCAACGCCGCTTAATGCGCCGATCTGTGTATCTGACAGCAGCAGTTCAGCTTTTATGGAGGGCGCAAGGATGGCTAGAATCTGCCGATCAATGAAATTGAAAACGTAGACGGTAACCAGTACGCCGAGTACATAATGGGTATAACCCCGGGTAAATAGCGTGTCGGAGTTACTGACGTTAGTCTGGACGTTGTCTGTCATGAAGTTAACCTTGTTAGCCAGGATGTAAGCGCTTTACAGCGAGGAGCAAGTGGTAATGTTGCACAAGCAGCAGGGATTCTATTCAGCCAATGACCGATTAGCAATCCAGTAGTGGCATAGTTTGAATTGCATGCTATAGGGAGTTAGACGCAATAGAACCAACAGGCGTTATCGCCGATGCATCCGTAGTAGATGCTCAGGAAAAAATAGAGCTCAGAACCCTAGCGTAGTTAAGTTCCTGACCAGATCAGCACCCGCTGTTCGGGGGTTAACTTTTTTGTCGATTTTCTGGATAATGCCGGATTTATCGATATAGAAGGTCCAGCGCTGGGCAAAGCTACCCAACATCAGCACGCCATAGGCTTTACTCATTGTCTTGTCAGGATCGGCAAGTATGGGAAAGGTGGCGGCATTTTCTTTTGCAAAGGCGGTATTTTTTTCCAGTTTATCCGTGCTGGCCATATAGTAGGTGATGTTGAAATTCTGAATTTCCCGATCGCTGTCACGCAGCGATTTGCACTGGAGGGTTCATCCGCCGGTAAAGGCTTTAGGGAAAAAAGCGATTACAACCGGGCTTGTTCCCCGGGAATCAGAAAGAGAATGCAATTTACCATCGGATCCTGATACAGCAAAATCAGGTGCTGGATCACCCGCCTTGAGTTCAGCGCGAGCAGGTAGACTGCTCACCAGCAATAACCCTAGAAGCACCAGGCTCAGTACGGATAGGTGTTGGTTTAGGCAGTAGGTTCCTACGGTTCTGTTGGTCATGTTCATCTTTCTTTGCCTCTGCCTTATTATCGTCTAGGGTAGTTCCACTGCGGCTGGTTGCGTCTGTAACTGTATTGTGGTTTCAGAAAACTCGCTTATCGCACTGCTGTCATAGTTTGATTCGGGTGAGTTGCTCATGGGGCGTGCGGAAACTTTAATGCCACGGATTTTTGCTGCGATTACCTTTAGTTCTTCCTGTACCTCTAAAACAGGGCCGAGGTTTGTGGTAGAGAGATCGCCCAGGGGTGACGTGCTCGCATAGACGCTCACCGACTCGGCCCCGTAGGGTGGGGTGACCGTCATATCAAAGCGATCCGTTCCAGCAGGAACCTCGTAGATAACGCCACCCTGGAAGTAAACGTCTTCGCGGTATGGGTTGGGTAACAGCTGCAGTTTGGTTCCGGAAGCGTCGACATAAATTAAACGGCCAAAGAAGGGTTTATTCCCTTTTAAGTAAATCTTTAGTTTATCGCCCTCGCTGAGTAATTCCTTGCTTGTCCAGAGCTGTACATTTAATGGTGCTCTAGGGTCATCAGCGAGCTGACCTTCGGTCATGACTCGAGTCATCTGTTCGGCAACAGGAATGACTTCTGCTTGTATTCTGATGTTGTAGCAATCACCTGTCGCTGGGTCATCCCAGAGCTCGTCAAGGACGGCCAATACTTTCACATCGGCTTTAGCAAAGGCTTCCACCAGGTCATTCTTAAGGGAAAAATTTTCCATGACCGTGGTGCTCTGGATAAAAGTCTGGGAATATTCCACGGCCTTTCGTTTGGCGTCCTGAATTGCCAGGGTCTCGGTTTGCTTCTTAGAATAGTCAACGCCCATACAGGAATAGCCATCTGCCTCGGTAATAGATGACTGCTCAGCTATCGATATCCAGGGCAAGGCGCACAGAGCAATTAATGTCACAATTTTCATGGTTAACTTCCTCATAGTACGATGATTACACCTGCATCTTCGAGTAGGCCATCTGCGACTAGCTTACCCAGTCTTTCAGACGACGCAGTGCCCAGCACAATTTCAGTACGGGTTGTTCCCCAGGTTCTTAATGCCTTGAGTACCAGCGGCCGTTCACCGACGACAGGGTGCTGTCTGGCGGTATCGAGTTGTCTGGTGAACAAAGAAACCAACTGGCCTCGGCGGGTTCTTGTTTTTTGATGTTTTGCATCAGGATAAATGACGCCTGCCCGCAGTTTTCGAATTTTTGGTGACATGGAAGGGATAAAATTGCTTCCTCTGGCATCTATGACCAGACCGGTGGGGCCTAGATCTTTGGCGACGGTTAATTCGGGTCGAGCAGATAGTAGTGTTTCCAGTGCACTGATTCTTTTGGCAAGATTATTGAGGGGTTCCTGCCAGGAATCTACATTTTGGGCATAGGCCTGAGACAGGAGATTTAAGCTGAGGGAACCTATAACGTCTGCCAGCCATCGGCCGCCTTTGAGGACAAGGCCGGAAAGGCTATCATCTTCTTTTTTGTCAAATATTTCGGTGTAGACTTGGGTCGCAAAATTTCCTGCCAGTGACGCGGTCAGGGTGACTTCACAGGTCCCGTCTGCCTGGGGCCGCCTATCACTGATCACCGACCCGCGTAGCAGGCCCTGCACACTTGATCTGATAATGTCACTTTCGAGCATCAACTTGTCGACTATGCTGATCCCTTCTACCCGGACCCCCTGCACTGCCTCGAGCAGGTTACGCTGGGCATCGACCACGGCTGCTCGACAGGCCATCAGCTTGGCCAGACTCGGTGGTGAGTCTGCCTTGGCAAGGCCAGCGCCTTCGGCTTGCGCTTTGCCCTGGGTCCAGTCTATACCACTATTGGCGCCCACCCATTCAATATAGTTATCAGCCCTGGCGCCTGCTATGCTGGCAAGAGCAAGAAGTGCAACCAGGAAGTATCTGAAACCAGTCATATTACTGCTCCCCATAAATGAATTGACCTAATACAGTTGCTGTAGAAGCTTCCGGGTTGAATTGATTGCCGCGAATATCAATTTCATAGTTTGATCCATTTTGAAGGTGGAAAGGTTCGTTCTGTTTAAATTTATTCCCCTGAAAAGAAGGCTGAGCCTGTCCACTTATAATAATTCCGCTTGCACTTGAACCACTGATCAGACTGTCTTTGATCAAAGGTCTTGCTGAGCCGGAAATTGTGATGGCATTAAATGAGCCGTGTAGCGAGGCGCCTGAGATCGTCGGATTACCGGCGAGGATCTGGATCGGGATATTGGCATTTTCAACCCGTAAGCCGTCCAGGGAAATAGCCTGGTTTGACTGCAGGATAAGGAATTGCTGGAAGTTCTGACCGCTACTGGAAAGAGCCCTGACAGGTTGATCCTGGTTACCGAAACTGTGAATTTCGCCAAGAACAGATATCCTGGCATTGGGACTTACCTTGATATCGACGCCCGGTCCAATCATGAGGATGCCATCTGTTGCGATAGTGGTCAGCGAATTTAACAGAAAAGGGTTGTTCTGAGACTGCATTCTGAAAGTACCATGGATGACATTGGGTATGACGCTGTCCAAATCCTGCGCTGAGGAAAATCGGGGGTCAGGGGCCGCCATGCCTGAGGTTGTTGTCATAGCGCCCGTGTTACCTGCTGCATCAACAGCCTGAATACTGATAGGGTAGGCTATGAAGTTTTCAATTTCTGTCATCGAATAGGAATTACGGGACACCCTGACTTGGTCCTGTTCAGAGGTGACTGGATCTGTTATCGCGATCAGATATTCGACTACATCTGATTCATCCGTTGCCCAGTTCAGATTCACCTGCCTATCTGCTGAATGTACGGTTAACTGGCTTACAGCAAGAGGCGGTTGATTATCGATATTGACCAGACCGTATGGGGAGGTCCAGGATGAAAACTGGCCGGTATCATTCTTAAGGCGGCCAACCAGGTTGACGTTTTTGAGATTGAGGGTATTACTGATGTTCAGGCGACCCACATACTGGCCTGCTTCGACTTCGCTTAATTCGATCAGGCCTGCGCCATCAATGCTTGCTACAGCCGTCAGGCCAGCATCACCTTCAAGGCCAATTTCCAGAACATCTCCATAGCGAAGGTATTGGCCAACCCCTGAATGAACGACGTTGGTTATTGCGGGCAAGGTATTGCCGGCGAGGAATTCGGGTGCAGGCATCTGTTCAGCCAGGGCACGACCGAGGTCATCAGCAGCCCTAAACAGATTAATATCACCGTAGAGGTGTTTGGCTGCTGCCAGGGCATTAAGGATCAGGCCCACGGGTGAGGTCGACAGGCCACCGGCGTAGGATTTCCTAACATCTTCTACAGCCCAGATAATTTCATTGGACTGGTTAAGAAATTCCAGTTTCACTCCCACCGAAATTCGAGCACCCACCCCAGCAAAGTGTTTTTCATAGTGGGTAACCGAGCCGTAGATAAGGCCATCGACGCCAAGAATTTCCCTGATTTGGTCAGCCGGCGCTGATTTGATTTTTTCTGGGCTGTCAAGGCCTGCCAGGGCAAGCCGATTGTCTGCTTCAGCACTGTGCAGGATACGATAATTTTTCGATGAGAAATGATTGACCAGGGTCTTTCGGATAACTGAAATCGCAAATTCACTTTTGGTCTGGTTGCTGAAGGGGAGTACAGCGATGGTGCTGGGTAAGTTATGGTTTTTGTTCACCGTGGTACTGGCAGACTCGGTTTTCAGCGCTGGACCTGCCATGATGCCCGAGTCCGTCTGCACGGCGCACCCTGCTATGGTTATAACGATTATTAAAATAAACAATTTGATGGCGCTCATGGTGAATCCTCCATAGTGTTCTGTAGATTCTCATGCTTTTGTTGTGCTCTTGCACGCTCCACTCGCGTTGAAATATCGTCTCCAGCGAGTTCGGTTTCGTTGCCTTTCTTTTTTCTTCCGCCAAATAACCAGGATCGACTGAGTTGCTGGCTGAGCCGGTCCACACTTCTGAGCGTGTTGTCTGTTGTTTCCAGAACAAAAGGCAGTAACTCGAGGGCTGGCTGACCAGTCGTCATCAGGGCTTCGGCTTCTTTAAGCGTGATGGTTGCCTGTTCTGTTAGGCTGGCCGTGTTGCTCAGGGTTAGTGCTAGGTCATCAGTCGAATTATCAACAATCAGGTTGATGCCCTGCAAGGTATCCTCCAGGCTGGCCAGGCTGACCTCTATGGCGGTAAAGATTTCCGGCATTTCCTGCGAAACCGCCGCCAGATTCTGGGTTGCCATTTCAAAATTCTCCAGGCTTCGGTAAAGTTTATCCTGATTGTCGACAAAACCCATGGAAATGGACTCTAGCGAATTTACAATGCTGGTTATCTGGTCAGCCAGTTGGGTCAGGTCCAGTTCTTCGAGCATGGAACTGAATCCCTGGGGGATATCAGTGGGGATAAAGGCTTCTTTGGCTAATACTGATTCACCGGGTTTCCCCGGATCTAAAATGAGGCCGCTACCGGTCAGTATTGAGTTGACACCTAATTCACTATCAACGCTTAATCGGCTAGAGCGGGTATAAAAACTCTGATATTTTTTCGATAACGCGAGTTCAACCCTGACCATACCATCTTCATTGAGCTCTACTTTTTTTACCGAGCCCACGGTAACCCCGCGAAGGGTCACAGACGCCTCGGGGGCGATACCATAAGTTCGTTCGATGATGGTGTGAAACGATAAGCTGTCATCGATAGCCAGATCCTTGATAAAGGGAATAATGAAACCCAGCAGTAATATCAGGAATGCACCGATAACGAACAAGCCGACAATTCTGTCTTTGGAACTCACTTGGAATGGACGATAAGCGGTCGTCGGCATTAGAGATACTCGAGCAAGGATTTATTTTCTATCTGATAAGATCGGTCAGCTTCACTTAACAGGAAATCGTGAGAAGTGGTGATGATTACGATCATTGAATTTTCCTCTTGCTTTCCCCTTATGCTATGGATTGTAGCCTCTAAAATCTCTTCTGACATCCCACCCTCTAACTCATCAATCAATAGCAGTTTAGGTCGTATGACCAAAGCTCTGAGCAGGTTCATCATCCTGGTCTGAACGTCGTTCAGGGCATGGGGATATTCGTTCAGCAGTTTTCTGTCCACGCTGAACTGTTCGCATAGATCGAAAATTCTCGTTTCTACAAGTTCATCGCTGATCATGGTATGAAATTGCAGGGGCAGGGCAATGTTCTGGTAACAGTCGTACAGGCTTACCAGACCCTGTTCTTCATGAACGTATCCGACAGTCATTGCCCTTTGGGCAGCATTCATATGCAGCAGATCCATACTGTCCAGATGAACCTCGCCGACTATGTCATCCAGCATACCCGCCAGTCCTTTTAGCAGGGTAGTACCGCCATCCAGTACCTCAGTTTTTACCGCGATCATCTGCTGATCAGCAACTTCAAGGTTCAGGTCTTTGAAGACGATAGCTTCCGGGTATTCCATATAAATGTTTTTGGCGATGAGTGGCATGGCAACCTACTGTGTGTAAGCAAGCAATGAAAGAAGCACATTAATAATAAAAAATACCAGTAGCTGGGCAGTTGTTGCCTTCGATATGGCTTCAGTGACCTCAGTAAAACTGTCTTCTACCTTAGCACCAAAGTAAATGGATATGATACCGATTAGCATTCCGCCTAAAATGGCCTTAACGGCATTGATAGCGATCTCATTGAGGGTAATCTGGCTGAGTATACTGGTCAGCAGACCGGTGAAGCTGATACTCGGGTCTGAGAGCCAGACTATGGTAAAACTGGAAAGATAGACGATAACGTCAAAGTAGATAAACATGAGAAACAGCGAGACCGGGAAGGCAAAAAAAACAGGTAACAGGAATAGGAAAACCGGATTAATGCCCAAACCATTGAGAACCTGGAACTCCCGTCGCAAGCGCAGGTAACCAATCTCGGCAGTAATGGCGGTGGCGGACCTGGCAATGAGGATAATCCCTGATATCAGCGGGCCCAGTTCCCTGAATACCACGACCATGAATATCTGGCCAAACTGGTCTTCTATGATCTGCCGGGGAAGGTAATCAAACAGCCTGGATATGAGTAGCGTGCCAATAAGGATGCCAATAATGCCATTGATATAAATTGCCGCTACGCCGGCGTTATAAACCTGGCGTTGGAAGAGAGAAAAAAATAGCTGGCGGCGTCTTTTGTTGAGTAACAGCGTACTGGCTTGCAAAGCAACGGATATGAGCCCGATGATCTCCATCGAGACATGATAGAAATTAGCCAGGGGATTGATGATAGCCTTAATGGGGCCTGACCAAGAAACAGAATTGACCTGGCCTTTGAGTCTATCTGAACCTTCTTTTTCTATCATTTCGTGGCTTGCCCCTGGCTGTTGTCGTGATAAACCTAGCACAAACATGATTTACGGGATTGATTATTCCGATAATTTCTCATGTTCCCTTTCCAGTATTCTCAGGAGGGTGGGAAGGCGCTCGAGGGTCATGACATGCTTTTCAAAGATTGAACGGATGTCATGGTAATCACCTGAGCGCAATAATGATCTGAAGTTCTGTCGCAGTGGTTTAAAATCTTCTTTGTCTAGCAGGGTCTCAAGCAGGTCGGCAAAGTCATCATAGTCACCCATTTCAAAAGATCTTCGTGCCTTCATTAAGCGAATTCTCAGGGTGATGGGCGCGATCAGGGAATTAACGGCGAAAGCGGTAAAGAGCGCTAGGAAGGTCACTACGAAGTCACCCAGTTTATCCTTAGCGATGCTGATCCATTCAGCCAGTGCTGTGCTGGTCTGTGCTTCTAGTGTAGTCCGGATTTCCGTCACATAGCCTTTTGCAACCGGGTTAAGGGGATTTATATTCAGCGCCTTCCTGAACTCATCTTCTGCCAGTTCGAGGCGGTTTTGCTTGTACAGGGCTTCTCCCTTGAGGGTAAAGAAATCGGCTTTTTTATTCGGAAATACCGTAAGCGCTCGATCCAGGATGAGAATGGCGGTATCAAAATCATGCAGGTCCATGCGTTTCTGTACAACGACAGTAACCAGCTTGTCACTGAACAGGAGTCTTTGCAGTTTAGCTTCGATCTTTTCCTTGAGAGGCGCTAGAACGACCTCCGGAGAAGGGGAACCGTGAACGACTCTTTCTGCCTGAGCAAGCCTGTCATCGTCTAGTAGCATAATTACCAACTGCTCCTCTATAGCGCGGTTTTGGGGATTCTTGGTAGCGGCAGGCATAAGCAGTTCTACGGCTTCGCGTCGTTTCCCCAGACTTGCCAGGCTACGACTTCTGGTCAATATCAGGTCCGTCTCGATCTTTTTCAAACCTGGCTGCAGATCGGTTGGGGCAGCGGGCTCAGAGGCTAACGGGTCAGACTGGGCCAGGCACATTGCACTGAACAGCAATAATCCGAAACAGTTCAGCAGGCAGCAGAATCGGTTCAGCGCGTATTTTATTGTGTATACGTTAACCCTGGTTATTCGAATATTTGTTATAGCCTGCATGTCTGAATGACCCCGCGTGGGTTCCGACAGAGATATTGAATACTGAATCTGATGTCCTTGATAGCCGTGCCCAATGCTTGGTTTTTAATGTTATAGCATTGAAGAACGGTCGCACAAAGCTTAATTGTTGCTGGTGCCTGTTGCCGGGAGGGGGAAAGGCTTTGATTCTGGGGTGACCAAAACCATTACCGAGCATGCGACTGGTTAAGGTAGAGCCTGATAAAGCTTAACTTTTTGGTAATAACGCGTGTCGATAGTTACCGTTTCTTCGGGTATAGCCCTGTCTGTCAAAGTACTCCAGCAATTCAATAGCCAGATTTCTGCCAATCCCTGCCGCATCTCGATATTCCTGTACCGTAAAAGCTCGATCATTAAACGTGTCAGTAATGAGATCCCTTAGCTCATCTACCGCTTCGGGTTGGTAGAATCGATTAGGCACCGGGCGTACTAAACTCCCCGCTTTTACACATTCCATCAAATTCTTTTCAAGCTGCCTTGGCGGGATCTGGGTTGCCTTGGCAAGATCATGCAGGACGGGAGGCTTACTCGAATTTGCAGATATTAGCGGCAGAACCTTGTCCAGTGCGATCTGGGCTGGTTCAGACAGGCGAGCATTGAAACCCTTAACTGACAGGATAGCGCCGTTTTTGTCCAGGAGATTCTGTTTGACCAGTTGTTCCACCAGGTCAGTGGCAAAGCGGATCTGCCGGGGCAGAAAATCAATGGCCCGGCTCATTTCGATACCGGGCTGGTTGGGGTGTTGGTCGTGCCATTGGTTGAGTTGGGTTATCAGGTTATGACTGAGTACCCGTATCTGCTGTTGTGTAATGATGGTGTGGTTGATGACTGCCCAGTTCGGCTTTTCCTTTACCAGAAGCCTTAAGTCGACAATGGGTATATTCAATTGCGCTTCCAGTTGCACGAACAGTATCCCGTGTTCAGCATGCTCCAGAGCCGTTGCAATTTTGTCTGTGACTGTGTCTGTCTTGATCTGTTTATTTAGATTTGCGACTCTGTGGGGCGCGTTTCGGCCTCGCCTGGGTGAGTCCACACCAATGACCAGGCCGCCGGCAATGGTTCGGTTGGCACCCTGATCACGTAAAATCAACCGATCATCAGAGCATAGGAACAGCGGCTCATCTGAAACCAACTGTACTAATCCTGCCTGGCCTGGTGCGATGCTGGGACCTTGCAGGGTGGCGACACGACCCAAGGCATGTTTTGCTGCGCTGTGGATATGTACGGGTGTCCAGTGTTTCAGTGCTGCACTTTCTCCCTTGAGTACATGAAGATGCATATCGATGCGCTGCGAGCCTATGATTGATGGGTTGCTGGTGAGCCAGTCTCCCCGATGTATATCCTGTCTGGAAAGGTTGACCGAGGCCAGGTTCAGGGCACAGCGGTCGCCAACCTGAGCGTATTCGCTTTTTATGTTCTGGCGATGTATCTGGCGAACTCTGACCCGCTTACTCTGTGGTAACAGGTTCAATTCATCGCCAGTACTAACAGAGCCACTGATTATGGCACCCGTTACCACCAGGCCGGCTCCCTTGACGGTGAAAATACGATCTATCGCCAGTCGAAAGTGACCCGTCTTGGTTTTCGACTGCAGCGTTTCAGCGGTTTCAGTAAGATGTGCCTGAAGGCTGTCTATGCCTTCGAGGCTGAGCCCGGAACAGGGCAGGATCCTAGCCTGTTCCAGGAATGTACCTGAAACCAGATCTCGAATCTGCTCTTCTACTTCTGATATCCTGTTCTTGGAAACACGATCAACCTTTGTCAGCGCAATAGCACCGCGGCTGATACCGAGTTCATTGATAATGGCAAGATGTTCAATGGTTTGGGGCATGGGGCCATCATCAGCAGCTATTACCAGCAGTGCAAAGTCTACAGCACCCACGCCTGCCAGCATGTTGTGGATGAAGCGAATATGACCTGGGACATCTACAAAGCCGAGGCGATAGCTGCCAAAATTTTTGTAGGCAAACCCCAGTTCGATGGTCAGTCCTCTGCTTACTTCTTCAGACAGTCTGTCGGTGTTAATGCCGGTCAGGGCCTTGACCAGTTGTGTTTTGCCATGGTCAACGTGACCTGCAGTGGCTATGATCATAACTTCAGATGGCCTAACTGCTCACAGATTTCTCCAGGATCAAACACTGTCCTGAGGTCTAAATACAGTCGCCCGCTATGAATTCTACCCAGCACAGGGATGGGTAAGCCACGGAAAGCATCAGCGAGGGTTCGCAGCTTTTGATCAGAGCCCTTGCCTCGTCCTGCAGAAATGCAGAGTCCCCAGCTGGCTAACAGGTCCAGGGGCAGCGAGCCACTGCCTATCTGGCTCTTAAGTTGTACTTTACTTACTGCATAGTCATGGCCCGTCAACTGCTGACGGAACGCTGGCAGGAGTCGATCTGCCATTGCCTCTATGTCAGGATTATTCCTTGAAAGTACTCGTAGGGTTGGCAGGTTTTCACTGAGCTGATCAGGGTCACGATACAGTTTTAGCACTTCACACAGGGCTGCTAGCGTCATTTTATCGACCCGTAGTGCGCGTTTCATTGGGTTGGCTTTTATTTTGTCCACCAGCGATCGATTTCCTACAATCAGGCCTGCCTGTGGGCCACCAAGTAATTTGTCACCGCTGAAGGTTATGATGTGCGCGCCATTTTCGACAGCTTCCTGGACGGTAGGTTCATACGGGAGGTTGTACCGTCTCAGATCAACCAGGGTGCCACTGCCCAGATCGGTCATAAGGGGGATGTTATGCTCATTGGCCAGTTTAGCCAGCGCCTTGTCAGACACGCCCTTGGTAAAGCCCTGGATCTGGTAATTGCTGGTATGAACCTTCATTAGCAGGGCTGTATCAGCGTTGATGGCTTGCTTGAAATCCTTGCTATGGGTGCGGTTTGTAGAACCCACTTCAACCAGTTTACAGCCTGATCGTGACATGATTTCCGGAACCCGAAAGGACCCGCCAATTTCCACCAGTTCTCCTCTGGATACGGGCACCTGCCTGCCGAAGGCAAGCGTATTGAGGACTAACATGACAGCTGCAGCATTATTGTTAACGACGGTTGCAGCCTCGGCGCCGGTTATCTCGGTAATCAGAGATTCGATGTGACTGTCGCGATCACCGCGTTGCCCTGTGTCCAGGTCAAATTCCAGATCTGTTGGGTTTGCCGCGACTATTAGCATGGCTTTAATTGCGGCGTCGGGTAGCGCTGCTCTGCCTAGGTTGGTATGAATCACTGTGCCTGTTAGGTTGATGAGGGGTCTCAGACCGTAATTATGGCCGGTAAGATAATCGGCGGCCTTTTTTAGCAGGATCGAATGCGTCGGTGGATCACTGTTCAGGTCGCTGATATTGTCTCGCCAATTTTTCAGTAGTATTCGGACAACGGCCGTTAGTGCCGTACGGCCATAGGTATTGATCAGTTTTGTTGCCTGGGCATCCTGCAATATCCGATCGACGCTAGGAAGCTTTCTGGCTGGATGCTCGGTAGCCAATTTAATTCGAAGAACCAATGGGTAGCATTGACTCCTGCAGGGAACCAACAGTTCGTATCCATGGGTCGATTAATTCCCCATGTTTTGCGGTCCATGCCTGTTTGGATTCCTGCGCCAACTGATAGCTATTGAAAGTATCAAGTATGAGTACAAATAGCGGATTGGCAATTAGATCAATTTTTAGAATGGTGGGATTTGATAAATCAACGCGTGCTGCCAACGCCTTAATTGCTTTAAGGGTTTTACTGGCCAGCAATTGGATGGCGAAATTATCGCTGGGCAGGTCGATGAATCGATCATAGGTCGCATCCCCTGATAACGGCCTTTGGGTCTCACTGGTATCAGTTTGGAAAATATCTGAAATTTCATTTTCTTCAATGGGTGCTGAAGTTGCTTCAGTTCCACTCATGGCTAGGCTAGAGGCAGGGGTAGAGGATAATTCGGGTGAACCCGCTGGCGATTGGCCTGCCGCAGCTCCAGCACTTGTTTTGTTGGCGGGTTCCGAGAAGATCTGCTTTGCCTGGCTAGCAGTGCTACCCGACGCAATGGCACTGACGCTGGCGGCGATTTTGGTCTTTTTAGCGGATAGCGGCAGCGTTGCAAGCTTCAATGATTTAGTCGCTGCTGCTCCGGCGAATTGCCCGGCAGGCTTTCCTGCTGCAAAGTCATCGTGACTGCACGACCAGTCGCGTGTGGCAATATTTCCCTGGCAGTACCATCTGGGCTGCAGTTGGTAGGTATAGGTGGTACCTGTTGAGTCGCAGGTGGGATCCAGCTCGCTGTCACACGATTTGCCACCGAACCAGCTGCATGCAGAGAATGACATGACGCCCAGGAAAACAATAAAACATTTCAGATATTTCATAATATGTGCCGCATGGTTTTGCTTATTCAATCATAAATCAGGCCTGGGGTGAATCGGGCCTGGTGAATGAGTCTCTATGCGGGAAGAGTCCGAAAATACCGCCAGTATGCAAGAAAACAATATTGCTGCTGTTATCCAGCAGACCCTTGCCGATACTCTCCAACATGCCGTGAAATGCTTTGCCGGTGTAGACTGGGTCCAGAACTAAACCTTCCAGCTTTGCGACTTGCCGGATGCAATCAAACACCTCCGGGCCCGCGATACCGTAGCCCGGGCCCACATAGCCCTCCATGATATGGATGGCTGGCGGGGGTAATTCATTTTCAAAAACCTGTCCCCAGTTAGCGATATCCGATGTTATCTTATCGTGAAAAAACGACTTATCGTTAGCAACGTTAAAACCGGCGACCTTGCCGGGTAGTTGGCATAATTGCTGGCCCACGATTAAACCAGCCAGTGTTCCACCTGATCCTATTGCTGAAAGAATGTAATCTGGCTCAAAGCTATGCTTGACAAAATCTGTCTTGAGTTCTTCAGCCGCATTGATGTAACCCCACATACCAAGTGGGTTACTTGCGCCGATGGGGATACTGTAGGTACGCAGACCCTGCGCTTGGTAGGATTGCTCAGTTTTGGCATAGAGGCCGTCCAAGTCTGTAAATTCAGCCGCACTGGCATAGGAAATTGTCGCGCCTAGCAATTCGTCCAGCAGTAAATTTCCGTCGATTGAGGTCGGAGGCTTTCCACGTAGAATCAGATGGCAGCTAATGCCGAGTTTGGCTGCGATCAGTGCGGTTGTCCGGCAGTGATTTGATTGTACGCCGCCACTGGTTATGACCACCGATGCTCCGATCTGCAATGCCTCAGCCATGACAAATTCAAGTTTTCGGATTTTGTTCCCTGAGCCTATGGATTCTGTCAGGTCGTCTCTTTTAACCCAGATGCGGGGCCCGCCCAGGGTCTCTGATAAGCGATCCAGTGGCTGTAACGGCGTGGGTAGTCTGGCGAGACTCAATCGTTGCGGGGTAATCATCGCATCCCTTTTTTATTGCACGGCTTCTATTGCAGGGCTCTATTGGAACGCTGTTTAGTGGCCCTGGTGGCGGCCAATCACCGTTTGCATTTGCTATACCTTAGCGTACTTTAGTTATTATCGCTGGTTTGTCATTGCTAAGCTATTTAAGCTATTGACGGATTAGCTTGCTAGTCCTGGCTCCGGTTGGTCAGGTTTTCAGACAACGGCAGGCTGCAGCGGGGCAGGGTGCCTGCCGGGCAGTCTAGCGGTGAAGTGGAAAACACATTTTATTACCGCGTTTCATTGATGCGGTTCATTGACGCGTTTCATAAAAGTGCCATTGGTTCTTAGATGATCGTTTATGATAGCGTTATTGCCTAGATCAATGGTTCGGTTATGCTTCTGATTACCTTACTTTTCATGCTGGTTTTGACCGGCTGTGAACACGGAAGCTCAGAATTTCGTTTCGTTGGAAAAACCATGGGAACAACCTACTCGGTTGTTGTCAACCAGCAGTCGTTATTGGACCAACCTGTGAAGTACCAGGCTCTGCAGGATCAGATAAACACGGAACTGATCCGGATTAACCGGTTGATGTCTACCTATGATACGGCGTCACAACTGTCTCAATTCAATGCTCAGTCAGTAGGCGAGATGTTTGCAGTGCATGCCGACCTTCATCTAGTCCTTCGCACAAGCCAGGTGTTATCCGAGCTCAGCGGCGGTGCCTTTGATGTGACTGTGGGTGCCCTGGTGAATCTGTGGGGCTTTGGTCCCGAGGCCAGCCTTCGTGGCGTGCCGAGCCCCCTGGCCGTTAAAATGGCCAGGAAGAACGTGGGCTATCAGGCGCTCGAGGTTAACCCAGGGAATTATCTCATTCGCAAGAGAAAAGCGCTTTATATTGATCTGTCAGCCATAGCTAAAGGCTTTGCTGTGGATCAGTTGAGCCGACTTTTGCGGGCGCAGGGATACCATGATTTTCTGGTGGAAATAGGCGGAGAATTGTTTGCTTCGGGTAGGGCACCGGGGAACCGGCCATGGCAGGTTGGCATTGAATTACCCAGCGCCCTGGGGCGCGCTATTTATACCAGCTTACCGCTGCAGAATATGGCCATGGCGACCTCGGGGGATTATCGAAATTATTTTAAACAGGGGGGTAAGCGCTACTCACATACTATCGATCCCAGGACGGGTTATCCGATAGATCACTCGTTGGTGTCTGTGACCGTGTTAGCAAAATCAGCCATGCTTGCCGACGCATGGGCAACGGCAATCTCTGTTCTGGGTGCAGACATGGGCCTGCAGCTTGCCAACAGGCAGCAATTAGCCGTATTAGTCATTATCAAGACTGGATCAGGACTTAAGACGTTGAGATCGGACAAACTGGCTGCTTACACAGCCACCTGAACAGCCAATTACTGGGCCCAGATGGCAACCCTGCTCTGATAAAATTCATGGCATGCTGCCATATCCTCAAGGAACTGGGGTAATTCATCCATCAGCATGGCCTGCGGGCCGTCAACCAGCGCAACACTCGGATTAGGGTGGAAATCCACCAGCACTAGATTGGCCCCAGCTACTATACCCTGTGCGGCTGCATGTACGGCCTCCAGAATGCCTTCAGGGGAACGGCCCCGGCCGCCAACCGAATGCGATGGATCCACACAGACTGGCATCCTGGTCAGCCGCTTTATGAGTGGTACCTGGGCGAAATCAACCATGTTACGATGCGGTGCCCCGCCTTCTCCTTTCATGCCCCTGAGGCAGAAAATAACACGGGAATTACCCTCGCTGGCCAGGTATTCAGCAGCATTTAGTGATTCATTTAAGCTCACTCCAAAGCCACGTTTGAATAGAACCGGCAGTTCAGTCTGTCTTCCCACCGCTTTTAACAATTCGAAGTTCTGGGTGTTCCGGGTCCCAATCTGAAGCATGACACCGGTCGGGTAGCCGGTTTTTGCCAGGGCGGTCTGAATTTCATCGATCTGTTCTTCATGGGTGATTTCCATGGCGATGACTTTAATCCCAAAGCGACCTGCTAATTCAAATACCCAGGGTAAGCATTCTTTCCCATGTCCTTGAAAAGAATAGGGATTGGTTCTGGGTTTGTAAGCGCCCATGCGAGTACAGACCTGGCCGTGTGACTGCAGTGCTCGCATCATGATTTCGACATGCTCGCGAGTATCTACAGCGCATAGGCCTGCAAAAATATGGCAGCTATCCTGCGAAAATTCGATGTCATTGTAGGTAAAGCCGGTTAATCTCTGCTGGTCCTGATGACGACCCAGAATACGATATTCTTCAGAAATTCGAATGACCCGGTCAACGCCTTCAAGGCCAGAGATTTCTTCAAGACTCAGTTGCTTGGTGTTACCAAGCAGATAAAGCTCGGTCAGGCTTTGCTGATGGCCCTGGACCTGATGGCTTTGGATCTGCACTTCTGAGAATCGATTAAGATAAGAGGTGATCTGCTGATAGCTGCCTGATGTCGCATCGATGTTGGGGTTGAGCACTATAATCATGGCGCTTCACTCGCTTCATTGTCTTTCTCAAGTTCCGCTCTATGCAACTGCTGGCGCAGGATGTGACGGGTGATAATTGTTCTATCAATTGAGTTGAGATCGATAAACGCGACTCCTGTACGATAAAGATCACTGTTTTCTTCTTTCCGGCAGTTTCGACTCTGGGCATAACAGAATATACCCAGTATGGCCTCCGTAAAGATCAGCCTTAGCGCAATTTTGGTATCATCTGCCAGGTATTGGTGGTCTTTAAATGGGGTACCACCTCCGCTGATGTCGATGATGTTGGGTGACAATGCGTTTGCGTCCCAATAATCATTTAAGATGACATTCTGGCTGATAAGATCAACACGATGGCTAATATTAGTCAGAAAATTCCCGAGTAAATGATTCTGGCTGTCCAGTCCTCGCAGAATTTCCTGGTTTTCCATGCCCAGTGCATATAACTTCTTGAATACACTGAGTTCAGCAGCATCTGAAAAGTGCTGTTCGGCGGTTCCTGATGCAACCTGATCGGGTGATATCAGCTTATACTGTGCATCAACCTTGTCAGATAGGCGAAAATAGTCTCGATTGTCGATATTATTCATTATAGATTTCCTGTGCCGGGTTATTGTAACGCAACAGTTCGCTCGGTGCAGAAACTTTGTCTTATCAGCCGGCGCAGGGCTGGTATACGGCTGGTAAAGGACTAAAGATGAACACTGCCAGAGGGCAGGTTCAACAAGGGTGAACAACAGATATTAATTCGGTGGAGCTCAGTAATGTTTTTAGATTGGCGGTTTTCGATTGCACTCCGCTACAGTTTTCATAATGGCCGACGGCGATTACCGCCCTTTAACGCCTTGCTATCCCTGTTAGGCCTTTCGCTGGGTGTGGCCATTCTGGTATTGGTGTTATCGGTCATCAACGGATTTGATCAGGCCATGCGTGAAAGGGTGCTGTCGGTGGTCCCGCATGCTGTTGTGTATCAGAACCGGCCGACGTTAGACAGTAATCTGATCCGATTGATCAGTGATAATCAATCTGTGCTGGCGGTAGCGCCATTGCTTGAGGGTAATGGATTGCTGCAGTCAGAAAGTGCGGTTGAGGGCATACAAATATCAGGGATTGATCCGATTGCAGAGCAGGGTGTCAGTGAAATTGGCCTATATGTGGTTAAAGGCCTGTGGACGGAACTGGCGCCAGGTTCATTTCGTGTTGCCCTGGGCGCTGATCTTGCTCAGTCGCTGGCCGTTAACATTGGTGATTCGGTGACCCTGGTGCTACCCCAGATACGCATGACGCTGGCCGGAGCCAGTCCAAGGCTGAAGCGTTTTACAGTAGCGGCTGTATTTGAAACCAATGCGGATATTGACCAGTCCATGGTCTATATGCATCTGAGTGATGCGCAGCGATTATTCGGCCCTGATCACCAGGTCGGGCTCAGATTACGGCTGGCAGATCTTTTCCGGGTGGCTGAGGTGCTGCACGAACTCTATTATATGCAACCCGAGGCGGGTCTGATGGGTTACAGTTGGACTCATCGTCAGGGCAATTTATACGATGCTATCGCTTTACAGAAGAGAACCATGTTCGTGCTGTTGTCCATGCTGATTGCCGTGGCGGCCTTTAATGTCATGTCCGGTCTGGTCATTTCAGTAGAGGAAAGGCGAGCTGACATTGCCATACTGCGAACGCTCGGCTGCACACCGGAACAGGTCCGTTTTATCTTTATGTGTTGTGGTGGACTGATGGGCAGTATTGGCGTTGTACTTGGCCTTTTACTGGGGGTGTTATTTGCTTGGCTGATACAACCACTGTATCAGGCCCTAGACCGTTATTTTGAACTGAATCTGTTACAGGAATATTTTGTTCAATACCTGCCTGTTCAGATACTGCCAGAGGATATTGCCTATGTCGGGCTGATATCTTTTCTGATTTGTGTTGTTACTGGAATTTATCCGGCAAGAAGAGCCAGTCTCGTTCATCCGGTGGAGGCTTTACATGTCGACTGATAATTTATTTCTCTGCGCCTCGAATCTACGCAAGCAATATGGTGCTGAAACTCCAGGGCAGGCGCCTGTTGTGGTTCTGACCGATGTCAGTATACAGATTAAGACAGGCGAGACTGTAGCTATAACCGGAGCATCCGGGAGCGGTAAGAGTACCTTACTGCATTTATTAGCCGGTCTCGATGGCCCCGATGCAGGCAATGTGCTGATTGATGGTCTTTCAGTGTTCGATCTGAACGAGTCGCAACGCTGCAGATTACGTAATCAGAAACTAGGTTTTATTTACCAGTTCCACCATTTGTTAAAGGAATTCAATGCGATAGAAAATGTGGCTATGCCCTTGCGGGTAGCCGGCTTGAATAGAATACAGGCTGAAATTGAAGCTGGCAAAATGCTGACTTCGGTTGGTCTGGCTAGCAGGTCTACTCATTATCCCAGCCAATTGTCCGGCGGTGAAAGGCAAAGAGTGGCCATTGCCAGATCGCTGGTGCATTTACCGCGTTGTGTGCTGGCAGATGAACCCACTGGCAATCTTGATGAAGTGACAGCCGATGAGGTCAGTAATCTTATGTTTGAACTGAGTGAAAGACACGGTATTGCGCTGATCGTTGTAACCCATAACCGGGAACTGGCTGCGCGGGCGAGCCGCCAGTTAGCGTTAAGTAATGGTCTGTTAACATCATGACCGGGATGAACTCGCTGGCGATCGAGATTGGCCTGCGGTTTCTGGCGGCGGGTATTCTGGGGAAAGGCCATAATCGCTATCTCAGATTTATATCGGTTTCATCGGTGCTTGGCATGGCGTTGGGTATTACAGCCCTGATTGTTGTGGTGTCAGTCATGAATGGTTTTGACCGAGAGTTGAAGTCGAGATTGCTCAGTGTGGTGCCACATCTGGTTATGCCCGTCGAAACTGATCTAGAACAGATTGATGAGATACGCAGAGCTTTAGGCTCAGGGCACTTGGATGGAATAATTGCTGCTGAACTATTCCTTGAAATGCCAGCTTTGCTTGTGGGTGGTCAGGATAGTCAATTTCTGAGTCTGCAAGGTATCCAGATGCCGAGGTCTGATAAGAATCCATTCTTATTTGAGAGCCTCGTTTCCGGGTCATGGGATCAATTGACGAGTCATGAAACCAGTATCATGCTGGGTCGGCGGCTCGCTGATCTAAAGGGATTAGATATCGGTGACAAATTGCTGTTGGTGATTCCTGACATCGATGCTGTCACAGGGCAGTTGCTGCCCAGAGCTCTGTCGTTCACCCTGACAGGCACGTTTGAATTGGGTGCTGAACCTGATTATCTGATGGCTTTCGCGAATGTTGAGGGCTTGAAAGAACGGTTGGGCCTATCACACGCATCCACACGCTTACTGCTTAGCCAACCCTTGCGGGCCAAGCGCGTGCAGTTGGCGCTGGAAAATCATCTGGGTGTTCCGCTGCAGAGTTGGACCGATTCTCATGGGGATTTTTTTAACGCGGTACAGATGGAAAAAGTGCTGATGTTTCTTCTGCTGTCCATGATAGTGGTGATTGCATCGCTGAGCTTGGTTGCCAGCATGGGGATTATGATCCGCGAGAAAAAATCAGCGTTGGCTTTACTTCTCAACCTAGGGCTGGGACGACGCCAGTTAATGATAATTTTTCTCTTTCAGGGCTTTCTGCTGAGTTTGTCAGGTATTTTCATAGGAATCTTGCTCGGAATTCCGCTGACATTGTTTTTGCCTGAAGTGATGAGTTTAGTTGAGGCTGTGTTCGACTTTAATTTCCTGGCAGGAAGTTATTTTAACCAGGTGCCAACAGAGCTCAGGTTTTTAGATATGGTGATTATCTGCGTGCTGGCCATCGCTGTCAGTACCGGTGCTATCCTGCCCCAGGCAGTTGCAGCAGGTCATGCTTCCACAGCTACTGTTCTATGCTAGAGGCTTGTTTCGCCGTTGTTTTCGACTATTTTGATAACGGTTGATTTTCAGTCGCCAGTAAATTCTTACCGTGATGAAACCAACCAGTCCCATGCTTAACCCACAGATTAAGCAGCCGAGTATAAGCGGCTGCCAGATCTCCGCCAGACGTAATCCCAGCCACTGGAAACTGATCTCAATAGTACCGAGGTCGGCGCCTGTTCCGGTTAGCCAGGCGCCCAGACGATAGGCGAAGTACATCATGGGCGCCATGGTCAGGGGATTACTGATCCACACGATGGCAATAGCAACGGGAATATTACACTTTCGGAGCGCGCATAAAATAGCACAGGGTAGCATCTGGAAAGGAATGGGTAGGAAGCAACAGATGGAACCGATTAAAACGCCATGGGAAACAGAGTAGCGATTAAAGTGCCAGAGATTGGGTTCAAAGATGATCGTACCCAGGGCGTTGAGTATCCGCGATTTTTCCAGTTCTGATCTTTTCGGTAAGTATTTTTTCAGCCACATGGTAGCGCCTCATCTAGGGTGCCTATTATCTATATCCCTATCCCAGAAAGAAACAGAGATTGGCAAATAATATTTATCCTCGGTCGAGGATGGTGGAAGGCTCACAACATCGTGGCTGGCTCATTGCAAAAATAAGCCATGCTCAGGCTTTCTTTGACACTATTACTCATCAATCTCAGCATCCTATCATTGCCGGTTCTGCCCGAATGGACATTGCTGATAGCTGGGCTTCCACTGGGCATGTTCCTGCTATCCTCAAAAAAGCTCTGGCTGCTGGGCGTTTTACTGGTAGCGACCGTGTATTTTCTTGAATCCATGGATCAAGCTGTTCAAGCGCTTATACCGGCTGGTTTAATCGGTTCGACTTCCTGGTTATCGGGTAGGGTGCAGGGCTTGCCATCAAATACGTCGGCATATGCTGGATTCGTTTTTAAATTGGATGAGCAGATTCCAGGCGCGCCCAAGACCCGGTTGTTAAAAGTGCACTGGTATCAGCCTGGGCTGAAGATAAGCACAGGTGACCGGTTTGATCTGCATCTGCAATTTCAGCCCGTAAAGGCAAAAATCAATGATGGCCTCGGTAATTACGAAGACCAGTTGTTCTTTAGGGGTATCCAGGCAGTCGGTATTGTTCGTAATTTTCATTTTATCGAAAACCAGTGTTTCTGGTATCAAGTCGATTGTCATCGCGCAGCTATCCAAACCTGGATAACTTCTGTTGTTGCTGACAGTAACGTGTTACCGCTTCTATTGGCTCTGGCAATGGGTGATAGCAGTCAGTTGACCTATCAACATCGACGCATCTTGTCAGCGACGGGTACCCACCACTTATTTGTGGTTTCCGGGCTGCACATCGGTTTATTCGCATGGACGTGTAATCGACTGTTTCATTACGCTGGTCTGGTTTTTCATTATCGACTGTTAGCTGCCTTTGCATGCAGTCTATTGTTTGGCGCCTTAGCTGGTATGGGCTTATCGGTGCAGCGAGCCCTGGTCATGGTCGGTTGTTATATGCTGCTGCTGATCTTTAGACGAAGCGCTGACAGCCATGCTGGATTCAGTATTGCGTTGCTGATGGTGCTGGTTCTGAATCCGCTGGCCACGGGTGATCGTGGCTTCTGGTTCTCTTTCTGTGCGGTGGCCATCCTGTTGCTAAGCCAATATGGTGATGTCGGCTGGACAGGTGATAAAAAACTGGCTGGGCTGATGTTTACCCTCAAGACCCAGGTTTGTATATTTCTTGGGCTCGCGCCACTGGTTTTAGGTACTTCCGGCAATCTGCCAATGACTTCCGCATTAGTAAATCTGGTAGCGATCCCATGGTTGAGCCTGGTGGTCGTGCCACCGCTGCTAATGGCAGTTTCAGTAAGAGTGCTAGCGGTGACCTCAGAACATCAGTGGATAATAGGTGTAGCAGATTTCCTGCTGCAATTGTGCGAGGCTGGGGCGGAGATTTTATGGTTTTTTCTTGAGATCTCTGCAGACACAGTCCCAGCCTTTGCTTTTGGTCGGATTGAACTGGTAATCAGTGGTCTGGCTTGGCTGGCTATCGTGTTGTTCATTCTGCCATTACGGTTATCGGCCCACTGGTTACTACTACTGAGTGTTTTACCTTTAGCTAATCTCAGCCCTCCCAGGCCTCAGACCGGGGATCTCTATCTAAGGGTGTTTGATGTGGGGCAGGGCCTCAGTATCCACCTGCAGACCCAAAGCCAGGATTTGTTATATGACACGGGGTCAAGGAGCCAATCCGGGATGGATAGCGGGCAGACAGTGATACTGCCAGCTCTGCGATTGCTAGGCGTTAATAAGCTGGACAGACTTATACTCTCTCATCGGGATAGTGACCATGTCGGAGGGGCTCAGACTGTTCTGCGCGAGCTTCCGGTATTGGCTGTTATCGGCGCTGATTATGGCGATTGTACACCGCCAATCCAGTTCGATGCAGATGGCGTTTATTTCAAGGTGTTTCAGGTTATGCAGACGGACAATGACAATAACAGTTCCTGTCTTTTACGGATTAAAGGTAACAACTTTGATATGTTGCTTACTGGCGATATCGAATGGGTGGCTGAGTATGAACTCATCCAGCGCTCCATTGGCAAGGTAGACCTGATCACGGTGCCTCATCACGGCAGTAGCTCATCTTCAAGCCCGGCTCTGCTCAATCATCTCATGCCGAGTCAAGCGATAATCGCAAGTGGCTATCAGAATGCGTTTGGACACCCTTCAGGCATCGTTGTAAAACGTTATCAGGCCAGGCATATTGATCTGCTGAATACCGCCACCAGCGGTTCTGCTGTCTATAGAGCTGGCGCCGAGGGTGTTGTGCTAGTTGCTGAGGCGTTACCTTTGCAGACCAGATTCTGGCAGTACCCACGTTAAGCCGACTGGATGGCTGCCTTGCAATTATGCGCGTCGTCGAAGACGTCAATAGGCTGCTTAACCGGACTCAAGCAGGTTTGTCAGTGTTGCCAGCAGGTGTGTATTTTCAGCTGGGGTGCCGATGCTGATGCGCAGCTTATTGCTTAGTCGTTGCTCTGGGAAGTAGCGAACCAGTATCTTTTCAGCCTTGAGTTCCTGATACAGCCTTTCGGCATTTTTGGCGCAGGTCCGGGGTACTGTAACCAGCAAAAAATTGGTGTGCGATACCGGACTGTTCAGTCCCAGGAAAGTTAACCCTTCTTGTAAAGACCGACGCTGCTGCCTGATTTTAGCCCAGATTTCTCCTGCATAAGCCTGGTCGGAAATTGCAGCAGCAGCAATTTCCTGGCTGATAGTGTCCAGGTTAAAACTATCTTTGGTTTTGTTTAGCATAGGGTCAATCAGGTGTTCGGGACCGATGCCGTAGCCGAATCGGAGCCCTGCCAGGCCGTAGCCCTTGCTCAGGGTCCGGAGGAGGACAATATTCTGAGAATTAACAGCCATGGTTGTCAGGTCGTGGTTTGGCAAATCAACGAAATCAATGTACGCCTCATCAACGATTAACAGACCATCCAGGGAATTTGCAATAGCACTGATTCTCTCCGGGGGTAACAGGCAGCCGCTGGGTGCATGAGGATTTACCAGAAAAGTCAGTTTGCAATTGTCCTGATTCAAGTCATCTGCAAAGGTTCCCGGCAGTGACCATTGGTCCGTGAGCGGCACCATCTTGCATCGACTGTTCTGAATGGCAGCCAAAACCTTATAGAGCGAGTAAGTGGGGTCAGTCATACCTATGCAGTCGCCAGGATCGACGAAAGTTGTGAGTAGTAGTCGCAGTAATTCGTCTCCACCTCTGGTGGCGATAATATTGTTACGATGGATATGATGTACGGACGCAGCGCAGTCCCTGAAGTGATCGGCTCTGGGGGATGGATAACGCCGTAATCGGCTGGTATCAAATCCTTTCAATATGGCATCAACTGCTGGTGATGGCGGATACGGGTTTTCATTGGTGTTCAGCTTGATTACGCTGGCGTTGTCGGGCTGTTCTCCAGAAACGTAGCCGCTCATATTGAGAATATTCTGTCTTTGGTATGAATGGGGCTTAGGCATCGGCGGATGTTTCCTGGTATCGGATTTGCAGTATTTCTAATTCAACTTTACCAGCAGGAACCTCGGCGGTAACGATATCACCGAGTTTTTTGCCCAGCAGGCTTTTTGCTACGGGTGAATTTACGCTGATCCAGCCTTTTTTTAAATCGAATTCATCACCACCGACAATTCTCAGGCATTGTGAATCACCGCTTTGTGATTCCAGTACTACCCAGGCACCGAAGTAGACCCTGTCCGTGTTATCCGGTATTCGATCAACGATGACGAGATTATCCAGCCTTTTTTCCAGATAGCGGATTCTACTGTCGATTTCACGCAATTGTTTCTTCCCGTAAATGTAATCTGCATTCTCTGATCGGTCACCCAGGGCAGCCGCAGCAGAAACCTTCTGAGTTACTTCCGGTCGCTTTTCTTTCCATAGATATTGGAGTTCTGAGCGAAGGCCCGATGCACCATTTGGTGTGATGTAAATTTTGTTGCTCATAGCACAGGCGGTTCAGTAATGTAGGGGAAAACCGGAAGTCTACTGGAAATGCCCTGCCTAGAAAAGACAGTGTCTGCAAACCCCGACAGGATACAGGCCTCTTGCTGTTGGTTGACAGTCACTGGCGTGTTTCAAGTCGACCTAGATCTCTTGGCTCAGGGTTTAACGCTGGCTATTGCCATTGCCGGGTGGCGGGGAATCGGCTTGTGCACTATCGTTGACTGCCTGTCCTTGGCTGCCTTTCCAGGAAATCCTCTCCTTGACTGCTTTCCGAAATTGTCAGCTGAAGTAGAGATCACTATGCCGGTGTTGGCGCTGTATTAAACTGTCTTTAGCGCTGGAGCGGACTCTGGTCTCAACGAAAATTAGCATCAAACGCACCATATTTGCGCTGGTATTGGTAACAGACTCTTGAATAAACTAGAAATGAGCTTATGAAGAGTCCAGCAAGCGTCGTTTGACGCCAATGGAGCGAGATATAGGCTAACTTGAGAGGCTGTGCTATGAGATTGGAAAAACTGACAGGTAAATTGCAGGCGATATTGGCTGATGCGCAGTCATTGGCGGTAGGAAGGGATCACAGCCAGATCCTTCCCGTGCACCTGATGCAGGTTTTACTGCAGGAAAAAACGGGATCGGTCTATCAGCTGTTACTGCAGATCGGAGTTGATCTACAAGCCCTGTGCAGAGAAATATCGGATACCGTGGATAACCTCGCAAAGATAACCGAAACCGATGGTAGCATCCATGTTTCTCCAGAACTGGCGAGGCTGTTCAACCGAGCAGACAAGCATGCTCAACAGCAGGGTGATGAATTCATATCAAGTGAATGTGTGCTGCTTGCAGCAACTCATGATTCAGGCCCCTTAGGCAGGATATTAAATCGATATGATATCAAGGCATCGATACTTGAAAGAGTCATAACCAAGTATCGAGGCGGGCAGAAGGTAACTGATTCCAGCGCAGAGGAACACCGCCATAGCCTGGATAAATATACGGTCGACCTCACCGAGCGTGCTCGAAGAAGTGAACTCGATCCTGTTATCGGGCGGGATGATGAGATTCGGCGAACCATTCAGGTGCTGCAGCGCCGAACAAAGAATAATCCGGTATTAATTGGCCAGCCAGGGGTGGGCAAAACAGCGATCGTTGAAGGTCTCGCTCAGCGAATTATCAACGACGAAGTGCCGGAAGGCCTAAAAGGAAAACGGATATTGGCGTTGGACATGGCAGCATTGATAGCAGGCGCTAAATTCAGAGGAGAATTCGAGGAGCGTTTGAAGGCTGTATTGCATGAGTTGGAAAATGGTGATGGTTCGACTGTACTGTTTATTGACGAGCTTCACACCATGGTGGGAGCTGGCAAGGCGGAGGGTGCTATGGATGCAGGAAACATGTTGAAACCGGCGCTTGCCAGAGGTGATCTTCATTGCGTGGGTGCGACAACGTTAGATGAGTATCGGACCTTTGTAGAACCTGACAAAGCCCTGGAAAGACGATTCCAGAAAATTCAGGTTGATGAACCCGATGTCAGCGACAGCATTGCCATTCTGCGGGGCCTGAAGGAACGCTATGAACTGCATCATGGTGTGGATATTACCGATCCAGCCATTATCGCTGCCGCAAGACTATCAAACCGTTATATCAGTGATCGGCAGTTGCCAGACAAGGCTATTGATCTGATTGACGAAGCCGGCAGTGTGATTCGCATGGAAATTGATTCTAAACCAGAGGAAATGGATCGCCTTGAAAGAAAGCTGATTCAGCTGAAAATTGAAAGGGAAGCCCTGCTGAAGGAGACTGATGACGGTTCAAAGAATCGGTTAACTAAACTAGATAGCAATATCAATGCCTTAGAACGCGAATTTACTGATCTAGAAGAGGTCTGGACAGAAGAAAAACTGACCCTGCAAGGCGTACAGAGCATAAAAGAAGATCTCGAACGAGCCAGGCAGGACCTTGAGTTTGCTCGTAGAGAGGGTGATTTGACTAAGATGTCCGAGCTCCAGTATGGAACCATCCCGGACCTTGAAAAGCGAGCCAGTGAAGTTTCGGATAACCATGACGGTCAAGCCAGGTTATTTCGAAACCGGGTCACGGAAGAGGAGATAGCTGAAGTCGTATCCAAATGGACCGGGATACCCGTGGCAAAGATGCTGTCGGGAGAGAAGATAAAGTTGTTGGAACTGGAATCCTCGCTGGGCAAACGGGTGGTAGGGCAAAACGAGGCCCTGCAGGTTGTTGCCGATGCCATTAGGCGTTCGAGAGCGGGTATAGCAGACCCTGATCAACCCAGTGGTTCCTTCTTGTTTCTCGGCCCAACCGGGGTCGGTAAGACCGAGCTCTGTAAGGCGCTGGCAGCCAACCTGTTCGATTCGGAAACTGCATTGATTCGACTGGATATGTCCGAATATATGGAAAAGCACTCTGTTGCCCGGTTAATAGGGGCGCCCCCCGGTTACGTTGGTTATCAAGAGGGCGGATATCTCACCGAACTGGTCAGACGCAAGCCTTATTCAGTTGTATTACTGGATGAAATTGAAAAAGCCCATCCGGAAGTTTTTAATGTGTTGTTACAGGTATTAGATGATGGTCGGCTAACGGATAGTCATGGCAGGACCATCGATTTTAAGAACACGATACTGGTGATGACTTCAAATCTGGGCTCTGACCTTATTCAGAACATGGTTGGTAATAGTGGGCATGAAAATATTAAGGACTCGGTCATGACGATGGTCAGCCAGCATTTCAGACCCGAATTTCTGAATCGAATCGATGACACCGTTGTTTTTCGTGGTCTTGGTCCAGAAGATATAAGGGTAATAGCTGCAATCCAGGTGGCTCGCCTTAAGGCTCGGGTATCTGATAACGGAATAACCCTGGAGGTCACGGATGAGGTGCTGGATTATCTGGCTGAACTCGGTTTTGACCCATTATATGGTGCACGCCCGTTAAAGCGGGTTATACAGCAGAAACTCGAAAATCCCTTATCAAAAGGGATTCTGTCGGGTGAGCATTACCAGAATTCGGTCGTTCAGGTCGACCTGGACGGTGATGATGTCTGTTTTAATACGCTGCTATAAAAGCCTGCACAGGCATACATCAGACCTGATAGCTGCACCTCTGACTCTACTGTGCGGGCATGGGTAATTATACTGTACATACATACAGATATAGGTATACTGTATAAATAGACAGTATACACGGAGTCTAAGTTGTTAACGGTCTGCAGCATCAAATCGTTTGCCGAGGAGAACATGATGAGAAGTCCCAATTCTGAAGTATCTGGTCAGAGCCTGAAAGCCCAAGATGGGGTGCAAGATGGTTTGATGGTACCAAAAAAGGCTAAAAATACGGTTCGCAGCAATCGCGCCGTTGGAAATACAGTCCAAAAAAAGCCGCAGAACGCCAAATTTCTAAAGCGCGGGAGGGCAGGTAGCCAAGCTGTATGTTCAAAAGCTGCTCTTCAAGAAGCTGATAATCGAGAAGCTCTTATTCCAAAAGCTCTTATTCCAAAAGCTAAGGCACAAGATACTGCGAAGAGGGTAGGGAAAAACCGTTCTGTAGGCGCAGGTAAAGCTGAAGTCGCTTTAATTAAGGATAAAAAACGCCATTCCGATCTTGCCATGCGAGCGGCAAAACGAATCAAAGGCAGTAAAAACAAGCGCAAAACCAGCCATTTAGTATGCCATCATCTTCGCATGATGTTGAGTTCTCCCGAGGCACAACCCAGCGCTACCTATCGCTACCCACCAGCGTACATGCGTCGGGCCGTGGCAGTTAATGAACGAGTGGGGCAATATTTCCTTCCTATTTAAGACGCTTGTTAAAGACGCTTGTTAAAGACGCTTGTTAAAGACGCTTGTAAGAGACGCTTGTAAGAGACGTTTGTTGTAGCAGCAGCTGATTTATCCAGATATCTTATTTGGATCTGATCCCAAGGGATGGGATAATCCAGTTCAGTACGGCTTTTGAATCTCGCTGCCTGATCGTTCAGAGTTGGCTACAGGCGGGCTGTGAAGAGGTAAGCGCATTGGATAAAATAGATTGTGTTGTCATCGGAGCAGGCGTGGTAGGGCTTGCTATTGCGCGAAGACTTGCCATGGCGGGTAAAGAGTGCTTATTGCTTGAGTCAGAAGATCACTATGGTCAAGGAATCAGTAGCCGTAACAGTGAAGTCATACATGCAGGTATCTATTACCCGGAAAATTCATCCAAAGCAAAGTTGTGCGTTACCGGAAAAACCCAACTATACGAATATTGTGCTGATCACAAGGTGGGCCACGATCGCTGTGGCAAAATTATCGTGGCTTGTTGTGTAGATGAATTAGCGATATTAGCCGGTATAGAGGCCAGGGCCAGAGCTAACGGTGTTACAGACCTGGTTCACCTGTCAAAGGCGGAACTGCGATCAATAGAACCAGAAGTAGAGGGTGTAGCCGCTTTACTTTCACCATCGACCGGCATTGTCAGTGCTCATGAGTTAATGACGGCTTTTTTGGCTGATTTCGAAAATGCAGGCGGCATTCTTGCTCTAAATAGTCCAGTGATTGGTATAAAGGCGCTTCATCCTGATTATCAGCTGGATGTTGGCGTCGCTGGCGGGCCTTACCGTCTTCAGTCGAGAATTGTGGTCAATTCCACTGGCCTTGCTGCCCAGAGCGTGGCTTCAACATTGAAGGACCTGGCAAGCAGGGATATTCCTGCTCTGTTTCTATGTAAGGGGAGCTACTTCACGTTAAGTGGCACTGCCCCATTTAATCATCTGATTTATCCGGTACCGGAAAAAAACAGCGCAGGTCTGGGAGTGCATGCCACACTTGATCTGGCCGGTCAGGTCAAGTTTGGGCCTGATGTTGAGTATATCGATTCACCCGGATTTGACGTTTCCCTAGATCGACTGGCAGACTATTATCGAGCAGTCAGGCGGTATTATCCGGCCTTGAAAGACGATGCCCTGCAACCTGGTTACAGCGGTATTAGACCAAAATTACAGGGTCCTGAGGATACAGAAAAAGATTTTTGCATTCAAAATGGGATACACTTCGGTCTAGCTAATTATATCAATCTATTTGGTATCGAGTCTCCTGGATTGACGTCATCACTGGCTATTGCGGACCACGTTGCCAGTGAACTAGCTGCCAGTGAGCACTAGCGGAAGCAGATTGAGCGTATTGTTTCAAAGTGGTCATTTGGATTGAAGGTAGTGACCGCTGAGGAATGAGGAAATGAATCCGGACCAAAACCATCACGATCACCTTCATCATCATACGCCATCGGTACCGTTGCGGATGAATTTAAGTTTCGCCGTCGCCGTCATTGCAAACCTATTATTTACCCTCATTGAAACTATTTTGGCTTTCGAGGCGAATTCCATCAGTTTATTAGGGGATGCTGGTCATAACTTCAGTGATGTCCTGGGATTGTTGCTTGCCTGGGGTGCGATCTACCTGGTAGGTCGTGCCAGCGGAAGCGACTATAGCTACGGCTATAGGCGAACCACTATTCTGGCAGCATTACTGAACTCCATGATTCTGTTGTTCGCGGGAGGATATATTGCCTGGCAATCCGTTGAGAAGCTGTATAACCCAACTGCCGCCTCTGAGATACTGATTATTGGGGTGGCGCTTGTCGGCATATTTGTCAATGGCGGTACCGCACTGCTATTCATGAAAAGCAGTAAGAATGACCTTAATGTCAAAGGGGCGTTTCTGCATTTGGCCTACGATGCCCTGATATCTGCAAGTGTGGTTGTAGGCGGAGTAGTGATTTTATTCACCGGATGGTTGTGGGTTGATCCTCTCATGGGATTGTTGATTACCGGCGTGATCGTTTATGGAACCTGGGCGCTGCTACGTGATTCGGTTAATTTAATCTTAGATGCGGTACCGCAGGGAATTGACCGGACCGGCATCGTTGCCTATTTATCGGAATTACCTGGTGTGGCTCAAGTTCATGACGTCCACATCTGGGCAATGAGCACACAGGAAAACTGTTTAACAGCCCATCTGGTAATGCCTGACCAGACATTGTGGGATCAGAAAGATGGATATTCGCTGGTCGGCTCGATGTTAAGAGACAATTTCGCTATTCATCATGTGACCTTGCAGGTAGAAAAGGATCCTGACTGCCAGACCCAGGATTGTGACGAGGAATGATAATGCCAACAACACTAGATGAGATATTTGAGGGGCAGATTGAAAGCCGCCCAATAGAAGCTATTTCGGTAGAACCGCCAGTCCCTCTGGAAGAGATTCCAACTCCTGCCTTGCTGATAGACGAAGTCGCATTCCAGCGCAATCTGGAACGAATGGCTGGCCATATCACCGCATCGGGCTTGTCTTTGCGGGCCCATGCAAAGATGCATAAGTCACCGGTGGTGGCTCGTAAACAGCTGGCAGCGGGCGCAAGTGGTATCTGCTGCGCAAAAGTGGCGGAAGCTGAAGTAATGCAGCGAGCAGGCATAAAACCCATATTGATTACCTCGCCGGTTGTCGGTAAAGACAGCCTGCGCAGAGTCGTTCGTATGGCTCAGCATAATGATGAATTGCAGATCGTAATTGATTGTCAACAGACGGCAGATCAGTTGCAACGAATGTTAATGGATAATGCAGCGAAGCTTGACGTTCTCGTTGATATCGATCCTGGTATGGGACGAACCGGTATCGAGGCGGGCCAGCCTGCCGTCGATCTTGTGGTTCACGTCGTCGCGCACTGCCCGAATTTGAATTTTCTTGGATTGCAGATGTATGCAGGCAATTGTATGCATATCCCGGGTCATGGAGAGCGTCGTAAGAAATATTTCAAGGTTATGGAAAAAGGCGCTGTTACCCGGCAGATGATTGAGGAGGCCGGGATCAAGGTGGCTACCGTATCAGGTGGGGGAACCGGGACTTACGATCTAGAAAGAGCACTTGGTTTAATTACAGAATTACAGGCGGGCTCATTTGCCTTTATGGATATAGAGTATCGAGACATCGGCGGCGTCGATAATCCCCTGTTCGTTGATTTTGAGATTGCCTTGCATCTGCTGGTAACGGCGATCAGCCAGCCCCAATCAACCCTTATTACAGTCGATGCTGGGTTTAAATCGCTTGCGTCAGATAAGATGGTTCCGGAATTTAAGGATATTGAAGGGCTGCGCTATCACTGGGGAGGCGATGAGCACGGGATTGTGCAGTTAAATAACCCTTCAAAGCTGGTCAACCTGGGCGACAAACTAAAATTGCTGACACCGCATTGTGACCCGACGGTCAATCTCCACGATTTTTATTTCGTGGTACGTGATGACCAGGTTCACGAGCTCTGGCCTATTTCAACGCGAGGACTTTCCCGATGACCGTTTATGTGCCTTATTTTGAAGATTTTAGTGTAGGCGATGATTTGTCTGATGTGCCGTCAATCACTGTTACTGAGGGTCTGGCTGCGCTTCATCAGGCCCTATTTGGCGATCGCAGTAAGCTTTCACTTGATCAGGTGCTGTGTCAGAAGGTGACAGGCAGGCCAGCACTTCTTGCAAGCAGTGCTCTGGTTTGCAACCTTGCCATTGGCCAGAGCACCATTCCATCACAGAGGGTACTTGGCAATCTGTTTTACAGGGGGCTGCACCTGAAAAAGGCCGTTTTCCTGGGCGATACCTTAACCACCCGTACACGGGTAGTTGCTTTAAGGCAGAATGCGCAGAAAACGGGTAGGCCGTCCACAGGTATGGTTGCCCTGCAGGTGCATGTTACCAACCAGGATGACCAGACAGTGCTGCTTTTCTGGCGCTGCCCCATGCTACCCTGTCGTGATCCCAAGGCAGAGACTGGGCTCAAGGATTCTTTTGACAATATGCCAATGAATATCAGCGATGCTGAATTGCAGCAGCATCTGCCTGACTGGTCACTTGAAAAATTCAGCAATTCGACCAGAGGCACGATGTTCACAGACTTCGAAGCCGGTAGCGTAGTAGAGATCGAAGCTGCTGACACAGTCACTTCTGCGCCTGAACTGGTTCGAATGACCCTGAATATGGCAATGACGCATACCGACGCCAGCCGAAGTGTTTATGGTAAACGGCTAGTTTATGGTGGCCACACCATCGCAGTTGCAAGCGCCCAGATGACCAGGCTAATCCCTAATCTCGTTACCATATTGGCCTGGTACCAGTGTGACCATACGGCGCCTGTTTTCGAACAGGATATACTGTCTTCTAGAGTGACCATTGAGGAAAAATTACCCCTGAAGGCGGGCGGTATTTTGAAACTGCATGTGGAGGTAATGGCGAAAAGAGGGTCCGAGGCACCTGCAGAGATGCAGACAGCCAAAGTGCTTGATTGGCGGCTAGCCTGTCTGACTGCCTAGTTATGCTGTGTAGTCGTGCATTAATTAAATAATATAAGTAATCGTGTATTAGTTAAACGGGTTAAGTGGTTTATATGAAAGGAATTTTATCGGGAATGACGGTAATTGAAGGCAGCGCGTTCATTGCCGCGCCGCTGGGCGGTATGACCCTTGCGCAATTGGGCGCACGTGTTATCCGTTTTGATCCTATCGGCGGTGGATTAGATTATCATCGATGGCCAGTCACTGCAGCTGGCACGAGCCTTTTCTGGGCCGGCATGAATAAGGGCAAGCAGTCAATTCAGTTAGATATTCGAAAACCAGAGGGCAGGGAAATCATAACGGCATTACTGTCTCGGCCTGGTCCTGAATCAGGGATGTTTCTGACCAATTTTCCGGAAAGAGGCTGGCTCGCCTATGATGAGCTTAGAAAGCTTCGAGGAGACCTGATTTATGTCAATGTTCTAGGCGATCGTCAGGGCGGTTCAGCGCTTGATTACACCATCAACTGCGCCGTCGGTTTTACTAACGCAACTGGCCCGGTAGACAGTGATCACCCAACCAATTATCTGTTACCGGCATGGGACAATATTACCGGTCAAATGACCGCGACTGCGCTCTTGGCCGCAGAACGATATCGCTATCGTAGCGGCCAGGGGCAACTGGTTCGCATTGCCTTGAAAGATGTGGCTTTGGCCACGGCCGGTCACCTAGGCAACATATCAGAGGTCATGATCAACAAACATGATAGAGAACGGGTGGGTAATTACCTGTACGGAGCTTTTGGGCGGGATTTTGTCAGCAAAGATGGTAAGCGGCTCATGATTGTCGGATTAACCCCAAAACAATGGAGTGCCATCCAGGAGGCGACTGAAACAAGGCAGCAATTTGAGTCTTTGAGGGATCTTAAGGGTCTGAGATTTGATTCAGAAGGCGATCGATTTGAAAACCGTCAGGACATTTCAGCAATACTTGAGCCCTGGTTCGGGCGACATGAATATGCCCTGATCAAAGAAAAATTTGATCAGACCGGCGTGTGTTATGGACCTTACCGCAGCTTTCGAGAGATGGTGGCAGAAGATCCGGACTGCTCTGAGGACAATCCTCTGTTTCAAATGGTGGAGCAACCGGAAATAGGTAATTATCTTGTTCCGTCTTCTCCCATTCGGTTTACTGAATCAGCTAATTTGCCGGCGTTGAAGGCGCCTATTCTTGGCGAACACACAGATCAGATTCTCGCAGAAGAACTCGGCTTTAGTAGCGCGGAAATTGGCAGCTTGCATGATCACAATATTGTTGCATGAAATGCCTGCTGGCTTTCCTGGTGTGATCCTGGATTAATAGCCTGAAATCCTAAAATTGGCTTCGACGTCGTTATCTTGTGTTACGATTTGTGCTTATAAAACTTGGCGGAGTAACTCTTGTTTGAACTAGTAAAAGCCGGTGGCTGGTTAATGCTGCCGATCCTCATTTGCTCGGTTATCTCTGCTGCTATTTGCATTGAACGTTTCTGGACCCTGAGAGGCTCCCAGGTGGTACCAAAAGCGCTCCTGGCCGAGGTATGGCAATGGATCCAACAAAACCAGATGACGGCAGAACGAATCAAGCAGATCCGAATCCAGTCCCCATTGGGTGCTATTCTGGCTACCGGAATAAGTAATCACCATCGTGGTCGGGAACAGATGAAGCAAAGCATTGAGGAGACTGCAGCACAGGTCGTACATGAACTTGAGCGTTATCTGTCAACTCTGGGCACCGTTGCAGCGGTGAGTCCCTTAATCGGGCTGCTCGGTACTGTGATAGGCATGATTAAGGTGTTCAGTGCGATTCAACTCGAAGGCGTGGGCAATGCGGCCGTGCTGGCTGGCGGGATATCCGAGGCACTTATTACCACCGCAGCCGGGTTAACAGTGGCCATCCCCAGTCTGTTTTTCTACCGTTTCTTTCAGCGAAGGGTTGATGAACTGGTGATGGATATGGAACAAGATGCACTCAAGCTAGTGGAGGTGCTGAGCATTGAGCCTTTGCACGCTCAAAGTGGACCCAGTCCCATTCCGGAAATCCGCTGAAAATGAAATTTGCACGCCGTAAAACAGAACCGCCTGAGGTCAATTTAACACCCTTGATCGATGTGGTATTCCTGTTACTCATTTTCTTCATGGTTTCCACTTCATTCAAGCTGGAAACTCAGTTAATGGTCGAACTACCTTCGGCTGAAGGCGTCGTTAGCAGTGACCCAGTAGATACTGTAACCGTGACCGTAGGCAGGACAGGTAATTATGCAGTCAATGAGCGAGTGCTCTTGAATCAATCCAGTGAAGTCCTGCGTAGCACTTTGGAAGCCGTCAGCAAAGGCAGGCACGACCGGCCACTGATTTTGATGGCGGACGCGCAGGCACCTCATCAGGCGGTCGTCACCATTTTAGATGTCGCTGGTCAGCTAGGATTTGAACAGATCAGCATCAGTACTCAGAATGAGGAAGCCGCCAGTGACTGAAAGCCGTTCAGTATCTGACCTATCGATCTATCGCCGGTTGCTGTCCTATACGCCCTGGGCTGCTTTCGTATTGAGTTTGCTCGGTTTTATGTTGTATTCAGTCGCCAATGTGAGCGTGGTGCAACTCGTTTCCTATCTGGTTGATTCACTTCAGCCTTCCTCGACTGGGCCTTCAGAGGTTTTTGAAACAATACTGAACTGGTTTGGCATCGATCAGCTTCAGGACCAGGTTTTTGTACCTGTAGCGATTGTGGCTATTGTCTTTTTACGTGGATTGGGTACGTTTTTTGGCAACTATTTCATTAATTTTGCTGCCACCACGATGATTTATAATCTGCGCCGTGACTTATTTGATCAACTGCTCAAATTACCCAGTCAGTTTTATGATCGAAATGCTTTTGGTAGGTTGGTTGCCAAATTGACCTTTCATGTGACCCAGGTAACCGGTGCCGCCACGGATGCGGTCAAAGTTGTTTTTAGAGAGGGTTTCACGGTTGCAGGTTATCTTGGTTTCCTGCTTTATCTGAACTGGCGGTTGACCCTGATGTTCGCAGTTGTTGCGCCCTTGATTGGTTTATTAGCCCGGGTTGCCGGCAGACGATTCAGGAAAATAAGCGAACGTATACAGGATTCTATGGGCGATGTAACCCACGTTGCATCGGAAGCAATTCAGGGTTATCGAGAGGTTCGCACTTACGGCGGCCATACCTACGAACGAGATCGGTTTGACCAGGTTAGTCAGACTAATCGCAGGCAATCCATGAAAATGGTACTGACTTCTTCCATTGCTACCCCAGTTATCCAGCTTATAGTGGCATCTGTACTCGCCGGCCTGGTCTGGTTAATACTTCAGCCAGGCGCAAGGGCAGGGATGAGCACAGGTGATGTGGTGGCCTTCATCACAACAGGCGGTCTGCTCGCGAAACCCATTCGGCAGTTAACCGAGGTTATTGCCATTGTTCAGAAGGGGATAGCCGCCGCGGGCGATATCTTTGAAGTATTAGATGAACCGGTGGAGGTAGATAGCGGTACGCTCGAGATGGATTCTGTTGAGGGCACAATTGAATTCCAGAATGTGAGTTTTCGTTATAGTAAAAATCAGGACTATGTTCTTAATAATATTAATTTCGTCGCCAGGCCCGGAGAAACAGTTGCATTGGTAGGACGTTCGGGTGGTGGTAAATCGACGCTGGCGGCACTGATTTCGCGTTTTTACAATCCCACAGAGGGCCAGATTTTACTCGACGGACACCCCATTAAAGACTTTTCGCTTGATAATCTGAGGAAGCACCTGGCCCTGGTCAGCCAGAAGGTAACCTTATTTAATGACTCTGTAGAGCGTAATATTGCCTATGGGGCTCTCTCTGTGGCTAACAAAGAGTCCGTTATTAAAGCCGCCAAAGATGCCCACGCATGGCCCTTTATTGAAAAACTGTCGGAGGGGCTGTCAACCGTAGTGGGTGACAACGGCCTACTTCTGTCAGGCGGGCAGAGACAGCGCCTGGCCATTGCCAGGGCCTTGCTCAAGGATGCGCCTGTTCTCATATTGGACGAAGCGACATCAGCGCTTGATACTGAATCGGAACGGGCTATTCAGTCTGGTTTGGAAGCAGTCGTCGCCGGCCGAACGACTTTTATCATTGCCCATAGGCTGAGCACAATCGAAGGCGCCGATAAGATCCTGGTATTGGATAATGGCAACATTGTAGAACAGGGAACGCACCTTGAATTGCTTGACCTGGGTGGTTACTACGCGCAGTTCTATGAAAATGTAGAGGAGCCAGAAGCTGTTGCAGATACTGAATTGGCGCACCAGGTAAGCGAGCAGAAACTGTCAACAGTCCGTGTTCGCAATCGTATGGCGATCCAGAGTCTGATCAAGCTACCCAATGCGTGGTATGAAAATGCCGCGTGGCTGGCGCTGTTAGCGCCATTGAGCTGGTTGTTTGAGACCATTGTTTCCTACAGACGCAGACGCCAGCGAAACACCATTAAATTTAGACCGCCTGTACCTGTGCTCGTTATTGGTAATCTGACTGTCGGCGGCACCGGGAAAACGCCGCTTGTGATCGAGCTGGCAAAACAGTTCACTGCCTTGGGCCTGAAGCCGGGTGTTATCTCGAGAGGTTATGGCGGCAGTCAGCGCAGACCCTTTGCGGTTACCGCCGATAGTGACCCCGAGGTGGTCGGTGATGAGGCAGTACTGATCGCAACTAGTTCAAGGTGCCCGGTGGTAATCGGTGCTGACAGGGTAGCGGCAATTCAGTCCCTGCTCAGGTCAGAGCATTGCGATGTCATTATCAGCGATGATGGTTTGCAGCACTATCGGATGCATCGTGATGCCGAGTTGATGGTCATTGATGGGCAACGAGGCTTTGGTAATGAGCGATCTCTGCCGGCGGGGCCAATGAGAGAACCTAAATCGAGGATGTCGGAAGTGGACTGGGTGATAGTCAACGGAGAAGATAGCAGAGGCGTTGCCCCAGGCAATGCCTTTAAGATGGACCTGGAACCTCAGCTATTGACACATCTTCGCTCAGGTAAACAGCAGGGTATAGAGGAGTTGGGCCAGGGGAGCGTACATGGCGTGGCTGGAATCGGTAACCCCGCCCGGTTTTTTTCAACGCTACGCCAGTCAGGCCTGGAGGTCATGGAGCATCCTTTTCCCGATCATCATATGTTTGCCCCAGAGGATTTAATGTTTGCTGATGATCTGCCGGTTATTATTACTGAGAAAGATGCGATTAAATGTCGCGCCTTGGAGATCTCGCTGATTTCCGCTGATGTATGGGTATTGTCTGTCAGCGTGCATATACCCAGTACCCTGGTGACCAGTATTCTCGATAAACTTGAACTATCATTGAACACATAGACTGATATGGATGTTAACCAGGGGCGCGTATGGCCATAGATAATAAGCTATTAATGATTTTAGTCTGTCCTGTCTGTAAGGGCAGCCTGGACTATGATCGTAACAATAACGAGCTGATCTGCCGGACCGATCGATTGGCTTATCCAGTTCAGGATGATATCCCGGTGATGTTACCGGCAGAAGCAAGGTCCTTAGATTCTGAATAACCGGAGCTCGCCATGTCATACACTGTGCTGATCCCGGCTAGAATGGGTAGCCAGAGACTTCCTGGTAAACCGCTTGCAGATATTCATGGTAAACCCATGATCCAGCGGGTATTTGAACAAACGCGGCTGAGCAATGCCAGTCGCACGGTGGTCGCCACCGATGATCAAGCCATTTTTGATAGTGTTATCGGTTTTGGCGGTGAAGTGGTCATGACGGGCAGTCATCATATATCGGGTACTGATCGCTTAGCTGAAGCCTGTGATATTCTCCAGATTCCTGCAGATACCACTATCGTCAATGTTCAGGGCGACGAACCCTTGATTCCGCCAGTCTGTATCGATCAAGTTGCAAAAGATCTACAGCAGTCTTCATGTGATATGGCAACGCTGTGCCAGCCGCTAACGGAACAGGCGCACTGGCATGAGCCCAATGTCGTTAAGGTAGTCAGGAACCAGCGTCAAGAGGCCTTATACTTCAGTCGCGCGAGCATCCCTTTTGAACGGTCAGCCCCAGCCAGACGCGGTGAGGTTGCTGCATTAGCAGAGTGCTATCGACACGTAGGTATTTATGCGTATTCAGCTGGGTTTTTAAGAGAATTTGTTAGCTGGGGCGCTTGCCACCTGGAACAAACCGAAAAATTAGAGCAGTTAAGAGCCTTGTATCATGGCGCACGGATCATGGCTTGTGTTGCCGATGTGCTTATCCCACCTGGTATTGATACAGCCGATGATCTGTGCAAGGTCAGACAAATCCTAGCGAAAAAGGACGGTAAATGAGCAAATTTCAGTTATATGTAAAGGAATCCTGTGAGACCTGTAAGCTAATTGAGCCGCTACTGGCGGAACTTTTCGATCAATTGGATATTGAGCTGGTGAGCCAGGATAACCCGCAATTCCCCCCGGGATTCCCTGTCATTTATGATGAAAGCCTGGAACTTAGTTACAGGGCTGAAATTGAAATCGTTCCGACCCTGATTGAAAAAGATGCGCAGGGGGAAGTAAATCGAATCTACGGTTGGGATAAAGAACAATGGCAAAAAATAGCAGGCTTCCAATTTGCTGCGGAATTGCCTTTGTTTCGACCGGGTTGTGGATCCAGAACCTTGGACCCCGGAATGCCTGAAAAATTAGCTGCAAGATTTGATGCAGCTAATCTCAAATCAAGACGTCTGGAATTTGACGCGGACGATGATATCGAGGCTTGCTTCGACCAGGACTGGTCTGATGGTTTGCCGGTAGTCCCGCCAACCCAGGTCCGCGTGATGCGTATGCTGGCAGGTACGCATCGGGATCCACAGGAGTATATCGGTGATGTTCCGCCTGATTACGGTCGTTGTACTATCGAAAAAATAGCCCTAAATGCGGTTCTGGCAGGCTGCAGGCCCGAATACCTGCCGGTCGTCATTGCTAGCGTAGAAGCTGTTCTGGAAGATGAATTCTGCATGCACGGCTTACTTGCAACTACCTACTTTTCTGGTCCCATGATCGTTGTTAACGGACCACTTTCTCGAGCTATAGGCATGAACGCTAAAGGTAATGCGCTAGGACAGGGAAACAGGGCAAATGCCACCATTGGTAGGGCTCTACAGCTTGTTATCCGTAATATTGGTGGTGGTAAGCCGCAGCAGGTGGACCGTTCTGCTTTGGGCAATCCAGGTAAGTATACTTTTTGTTTTGCTGAAGATGAATTAGGTTCCTGCTGGGAATCACTTGCTGTGGAAAAGGGGTTCGCTGCTGAGGATTCCACGGTCACACTGTTTGCTGCAGATGGTGTGCAGGGTATTGTCGATCAGAAATCCAGGGACCCGGATTCGCTATGTCGCTCTTTTGCAGCCGCATTGAGGGTTGTTGCCCATCCGAAATTTGTGATGTCTTCGGATGTTTTTCTGGTGGTTTCACCTGAACATGAACGGGTTTATAGGGAAGCTGGCTGGAGCAAACAGGACTTAAAAGACCGCCTAACGGAATTGCTGATGATTCCCGGCTCTGAATTGGTGGCCGGTGCGGCAGGAATTACCGAAGGGCTGCCGCAATCCTTTGCGGAAAAGGTTATGCCAAAGTTCAGGGAAGGCGGGCTATCCATTGTTCGAGCCGGCGGATCAGCTGGTATGTTTTCAGCAATCATAGCTGGCTGGGTTGCCAGTGGCCCGATGGGTAGTATACCGGTGACAAAAAGGATTATAGTGTGACTGAACTGGACAATAATAAAGGAGGTGTTATGCGATTACTGGACCCAACTTCTGAACTGAACCCAGAAGGACGAATACCCCAGGCGCGACCGGACTCTGTTTTCGGTAAGACCATTGGCTTACTGGATATAGCAAAGCCAAGAGGTAATATCTTCATCGATCGAATAGAGGATTTACTTCAGCAAAAGGGCGCAAAGACGCTTAGATACAGCAAACCAACCTTCACTCGGGTTGCACCTGTCGAGTTGACTCAACAGATTGCCGCAGAGTGTGACCTGGTACTTGAAGCCCTAGCTGACTGAGGATCCTGTACGTCGTGCAGTCTGCATGACATATTGGATCTTGATCGCAGGGGTATTCCCGGCGCATTTATCGCCTCGGAAGAGTTTGTTGAAGCTGCGGATAAGCAGGCTCAGTCCCTGGGATTCAGTCCATTCAGGGCCTTTGTGCCGCATCCAATACAGAATAAGACAGATGCAGAAATGAAAACCATTGCGGAAGGTGCATTCCTGGAGATACTGGCATTGCTAGAGCAACCAGTCGAGGCTGGTATTTGATTGGACGGTGGCACCCGCGGTGGTGAGCAGGAAACGGTGTTTAGATGGGTTTGTCGCACCCCAGCAAATGCTGTGAACTAGTTCTTGGAATTAGCGCCCTTTTATCATTTGTTTGTTGGGTTTTGAGGCCATTTTTATGAGTGTGAAAACTAAGGTTCTACTAGTTGATGCCAACCTGGCAGTATGAAATATTGCCAGGTTGTTTCTATTGAAAGCGGGCTATGATGTAGCGGTTGCTGGCGATGGTGATGCGGCCGTTCAAATGTTGGCCGATCAAGCCGATAATGTACTGATAACCGACATGATTATGCCGGGATCCCTAACCGGTATTGAGTTAATTGTTTATACCCGGGAACACTATCCTGATGTTAAATGTGGCCTGATATCTGGTATGGCTGATGGCCTGATCGAAAAATTGACAGGCAACCTAAAAGATCTGAAAATCCTGTCTAAACCGTTTTCCAGGGCATACATAGCCGATTTTGCCAGACAGTTTGGTGATTGATTCTGGTGGCCAATCATGCGCCTGATAGGACGGTATAGCAGAAAACCGGGTTGCTCCAGATAGTATCATCACCTCATCTGAATTTGCTGATAAGCCACATGCAACGCAGCTTGACGGATTATTTGGGTGCCATGCGAATACTGCTATCAAGCCGGATTACCTCGCCATTGATATAGCCGCACTCGACGATATACGCTGCAGTCTGGGCAAATTCAGAAGGGTTACCTAATCGTTTCGGGAACTGAGTCATGTCGACTAATGGCTGGCGCACCTGAGGTGGAGCAAATTTCATCATAGGCGTTTCAAAAATTCCTGGGGCGATGGTTGCAATTCTGATACCGGATCGACTTAGATCCCGGGCTATGGGGAGTGTCATGCCGGCGACACCGGCCTTACTGGCGCTATACGCTGCCTGGCCAATCTGACCATCGAAGGCTGCTACCGACGCAACATTAACAATAACGCCACGTTCGCCGTCCTCGGTGACCGGTTCGTTGCTCTGCATGGCATTAGCACATAGTCTCAAACAGTTGAAAGTGCCTACCAGGTTCACCCGGATGACAAATTCAAACATTTTGAGATCCATAGGGCCGTCCCGGCCCAGCGTCCTTGAGGCAGCGCCAATCCCAGCACTGTTAATATTGATGTGCAATGCGCCATATTGACTCAGGGTTTTATCAATCGCCGCACTGACAGCATCTGCATCGGCGACATCCCCAGCGGCGAAGGTTGCACTGTCGCCCAACTCTGCTGCTGCTTTTTCAGCATTTTCCTCGTTGAGATCAAAGATCATCACGTTAGCACCTGCAGCGATAAAATTTTCTGCGGTGGCACGGCCTAGCCCGGAAGCTGCACCGGTAATGAAAGCCACTTTGTCTTTTAACAGCATCTTATCTTCACCCTTTTATCCAAAATCAAAATTATACACGCTTCTCTTACTTTGATGGACATTACTGACACCGTTTGTCGTTATAATCAACGTTATGGAATCCGAATTGATTAAATCTGATTTTGACCTGACTTCATTCAACACCCTGGCTTTACCTTCAAGGGCGCAGTATTTCTGCAAGGCGATTGACCAGGAAACGCTGATGCAAGCTCTGTTGTTTGCAAAGCATCGAGGTCTGGCTATTAGTATTGTTGCCTCTGGTAGTAATGTTGTGCTGCCCGAGAAAATATCAGGCCTGGTTATTAACCCGGGCATGCAGGGCATTGTCAGAAAAGGAAACAGGTTGCGCGTTGCTGCCGGTGTCCTCTGGGATCATCTGGTCAGGGAATCAATTTACACTTCTGGTTTATTTGGGTTGGAGAATTTATCGGGAATACCGGGTACTGTAGGCGCCGCGCCTATCCAAAATATTGGTGCCTACGGTATTGAGGTTGCAGACCGATTCAAAGCACTCTCCGCGATAGACTTGAGAACACTTGAACAGCATCGGTTTGATACAGATACTTGTCAATTTGGCTATCGAAGCAGTATTTTCAAGAAGGCTTTGACTGATCAGTTTATCATTATAGAAGTAGAATTAGCCCTGGGATCACAGCCAGTTCCCTGTCTTGATTATGTTGAATTAGAGCAGCAAGTGGGCCCCCAGAAGCTTCAGGATTATCCCAGGGCTATCAGAGATGCAGTATTGCAATTGCGTCAGCAGAAACTACCTGATCCCCGGCACCGGCCTAATGTGGGCAGTTTTTTTAAGAACCCCGTTATCAGCGTAAGCGAATATGATGCGTTAGTCGCAGAACTAGGTTCGATACCCGGCCATAGCGAAGGCGACACCTGGAAAGTATCAGCTGCCTGGCTAATAGACCAGCTCGATTTTAAGGGTCATCGAGTGGGTGGTGCACAGGTCTCTAATCAGCATGCCCTGGTCATTGAAAACGTAGGCGGGGCCAGCTTTTCTGATATCCTGACCCTGACCAGGGAAGTGCAGACGGCAGTTCAGGAAAACTACCGTATTGCACTGGAACCCGAGCCTGTATTTTTCAACCCTAGCCGGCAGATCTGACAATAAAGCAGATGTTATGAGTGCCTGCGCAGGGCTCAGTTGCACCCTTTGCCCAAAACTGCTGAGCATAGGGGGCTATGTCAAGACCTGCTCGCCCTCGGGTCGTTATTCGCTCGATTCCAATTGCTTGAGTGATTAGTACCGAGATCTCTCTCTATGGCAGGTAAATGCTCGGTAACCGGTTTTTGTGGTGCAATAACTAAAATAGAACCTGGCGCTAGTATCTGAGGCGCAACTCGTGGGTCATTACCGGCCTGGCCCCATTTGCCTGCGCTGTTTACGTTGACCGGTCCACTATTTTCAATTTGCGTCTTTGCAGGAGAATCATTCTGCTCCGTTGATACGGATTGCTTCACAGTTTTGTCGTGGTCCGCAGATACCTCGCTTTCGCTGGGCGCGCTGTTGTCTTGCTGGGCAATCGTTGAAGACGGCTCATCGGTTTTATTACTCCTGCGTCTTCGCTGGGTTTTCTCTCGATTACCATTAGCTCTTTTGTCTGTACTCGGCTGGTCCTCATTTGCCCTGGCTGTGGTATCCACCTTGGCTTCTGGCGCTGTTATAGAATCAGGTGTTTTCGCCGGTGTCGTACTGATTTCGTCGTCCTTTCTGGTCTTTCTTGGCGCGCGAGTGACCTTTTTAGAAGTTGCTGTACTTTTTGAAGTTCGAGACGTGCTTTCCTTTGCACTTCTATTGCCCTCTGTTCTGGTACTGGTAGCTTCTTTCGACTTTGCTGGATTGGAAGCGTCGTCCTGCGCTCTTTTGTCGTTGGACCGATTGGTTTTTCTGGGTTTCCTTTTCCTAGTTGAGTCAGCAGTTACACTGCCCGGCGTCTTCCTTGTCCGGGTCGGTGCTTTCTTGGCTGCAGGAACTTGCTCTGGCGCCTTCAGGAAGCCGAACAGTTTATCGAAAAGGCTCGCGTCGGCTTGCCTGGTCGGCTTGTTCCTGCTCTGTGATTTAGCAGGGTTCTTTACTTTTTCCGGGCTGTTAGCCGCTTTCTTGCTGGCGATGGGCGCGTCATCTCTAATGACTGAAACCACAGCAGATTCGCGTACAACCGGTCTTAGTTCGATGGCAGTTTCTGGTTCCTCATCTTTTTCCACGGATTGGATGTCGTAACTTGCTTGTTCTTCCTCAACATCTGCAGCTCGCAGCCGTTCTACTCTGTAGTGAGGTGTCTGCATCTCAACCTCTGCGATGATAACAATCCTGACACTGTTCTGGCTTTCGATATTGGCAATCATTTCGCGCTTTTCGTTTAAAACAAACGAGGCTACTGAAATGGGCAGGAATGCTCTTATTTCTGTGCTGGTCTGCTTCAGTGCTTCTTCCTGTATGAGCCTGAGCACCGCCAGAGCACTGGATTCTATATCTCGGATTGTGCCAAGGCCCTCACAGCGGGGGCACATGATGTGGCTGGTTTCTCGCAGGGATGGACGCAATCTTTGTCGGCTCATTTCAAGCAGGCCAAATTTTGAGATTCGACCCAATTGGATCCTTGCCCGGTCGACTTCCAGTGAATCGCGCATGCAATTTTCTACGGCTCGTTGGTTTTTGGTAGGCGTCATGTCGATGAAATCGATAACAATCAAGCCACCAATATCTCTCAGCCTGAGTTGTCTGCTGATCTCATCGGCGGCCTCTAAATTTGTGTTTAGGGCTGTTTCCTCAATGTCAGAACCCCGAGTGGCCCTGGCAGAGTTGATGTCGATGGACACCAGTGCTTCGGTTGGATCGATGACTATGGACCCTCCCGATGGCAATCTTACTTCGCGTTGAAACGCGGATTCGATCTGGCCCTCTATTTGATATCGATTAAAGAGCGGGACATCGCTGGAGTAGCGCTTAATCTTTGACGCCAGGTGTGGCATAACTTGATTAACAAAAGAGGCTGCCTGTTTGAATGCCTCGTCTGTATCGATGAGTACTTCGCCGATATCATCTCTCATATAGTCCCTGACGGCACGGGTGATGACATCGCCTTCTTGGTAGATCAGAAAGGGAGCTTTACGGTCATCCACGGCTATTTTGATGGCCTCTGCAAGTTGCAGCAGGTATTTGAGGTCCCATTGCAATTCTTCTGCAGATCTACCAACGCCGGCTGTACGAACGATAGCGCCCATATCCTTGGGAATATCCAGAGTCGCCAGGACATCTTTTAGGTCATCGCGCTCGTCGCCTTCTATTCGTCGTGATATGCCTCCAGCACGAGGGTTATTGGGCATCAGCACTAGATAACGGCCTGCCAGACTATAGAAAGTGGTTAGGGCTGCGCCTTTGGTTCCGCGTTCTTCTTTATCTACCTGGACAATGATTTCCTGGCCTTCCTTGACGACTTCGGAAATATTGACTCTGCCCTTGGAATTGGCAGGTGCCTTGGAAAAATAGGTTCTTGAAATTTCTTTTAAGGGTAGAAAGCCATGACGATTACCACCAAAGTCTACAAAAGCAGCTTCCAGGCTGGGTTCTACCCGGGTAATTTTACCTTTATAGATATTAGATTTTTTTTGATCTCTTGCCAGACTTTCTATATCTAAATCATACATCCGCTGCCCATCTACCAGGGCAACCCGCAACTCTTCAGTGTGAGTTGCGTTTATTAACATTCTTTTCATTACGATACCAGTTTATATGCGCTCATGGCACGACATGGTATCGGCAAATCTAGTGATCAGCCTCTTACTGTCATTTGTAGCAGAACAGGTTTGTCCTGTTCGCTTTTCCTCTGCAACAGTGCGTAGTTTAAAATGTCGATCATATTCCTTTTAACATATTCCTTTTAAGGTTTTGAAGGAGCGATTGGGATATGCTCAACTTTTTGTTTACCAGAATCTGGAAGACCAGATCAGGCAATAATTCTGTTGTGTCGAAAATCGATTTGACGATACACGTCACGACTCTTCTCGCGCGTTAATTTTAGCGACTCTTTTTTATTTATCCTGTCGCCTGCTTAGTGTCAAAATATAATATAATTTTTACGATTTAATCGCCGGGTCGAATACACTTGGATTGACCTGATTTGTTGTAAGACGAAGGTAAATTGTGTATTTGGACCTCGTCTGTTGCTGCATAATAGCAGGTATTGGTGCCAGGGTACAAAATTATGATTCAGTTGATAAAGCAGGTAGACCCGCCCAAGGCGCAAATAGTGACGATTCCAGAGGGTTATTCAGGTCAGAGGATTGATAATTTCCTCATTACTAATCTGAAAGGTGTTCCGAAAACCCGTATTTACCGGATGATCAGAAAAGGCGAAGTCAGAATCAATGGTGGCAGGGCCAAGCCTGATAGCAGGATAGCTGACGGTGATAATATTCGAATTCCGCCAGTGCGTATGGCGGCTTCCGATGCGATTGGTAATTTTGAATTTCTGGAAATTGAAAAATCCATTATTTTTGAAAATGAACTGATGCTCATTGTTGACAAGCCAGCCGGCATGGCTGTGCATGGCGGCAGCGGTCTGTCTTTTGGGGTGATAGAAGCGTTGCGCGCAGCCAGACCAAAGCTGCCATTCCTTGAACTGGTTCATCGCCTAGATCGGCCCACGTCTGGATGCTTAATGGTAGCTAAGAAAAGAAGCTTTCTAAAGAAAATCCAACTCGAATTACATGATAAGTCACGGTTGCACAAATATTATGATGTCTTTGTTCACGGCAATTGGTCAGCGAATATAAAAGAAGTGACTGCGCCGTTAAAGAAGAACACGTTAAAGAGCGGTGAGCGCATTAGTCGGGTCGCCGCAGATGGTAAAGGCTGCAAAACAAAGTTCTCTGTGCTATCGCAGGGAGACGGTATCAGTTGGTTGCGAGCGCAACCGGTTACAGGCAGAACACATCAGATACGCGTTCACTGTGCACATAAGGGATATCCGGTGATAGGAGACAGCAAGTACGGTGATGAGCTCAGGGATAAAGCTTTACAGGCACCCAGAATGATGCTGCATGCCTGCAGCCTCGGCCTGGCTACAATTGCCAAGCCAAAGGCAGATGATCTGGAAGGATTCTGGGTTGAATCGAAGTTGGATGCTCAGATGGATCGCTTCGCAAAGCGTTTTTTCAGCTGAAACCGGGCCATGCTGCCGATCTCATAGAGCTTTCCATTGAGGGTGCTTGCAGAGGCCTGTTCAGAGCAGGGATTCGAAGGCTATGCCCAGGTCCTCCAGGGCATCCATCAGCATGATGATAGGCAGTCCATAGAGCGTATTGATGTCTCTACCTCGCATCTGCTTGATCAGACAGAGGCCCAGGCCTTCTGCTTTGATACTGCCGGCGCAATCCAGGGGCTGATCTAGATCGACATACCAGTTTATTTTTTTGGCTGTGAGTGATCTGAATTTAATATCAAACCGTTCACGACCTTGCCAGATCTTCTTTCGGTCTCGGTACAGGCACACAGCAGTGACGTAAGCGAGCCATTTACCCGAGGTTGCAGTCAACTGATCAACAGCCGCTTGCCTGGTTAGCGGTTTACCGAGCATGGTTGAGCCTAAAAAAGCAACCTGATCTGAGCCAATGACGATGGATTCGGGTGTTATCAGGTCATTCGCCGATGTGGCTACGCTTTTTGCTTTAGCCTCGGCATGGCGACTGGATCTTGCCTGTGGGGATTCTCCGGCTAAGGGTGGTTCATCATAGTCAGGAGAAATCGCTCGATAGGGGATTTGAATTGTGTCGAGCAGTTTAGCGCGATATCGAGAGGTCGATGCCAGTATTAATTGCGGTGCCATAGTCTATTTTTGGAGTTCCATCAGGTTTAGATTTACGCATTTTTACTTTGACAGTGGCGATCAACCTGCCTAAGATGCGCCCGTTATGTTATCAGAGCCGCTGCCAAAGCGTGTACGCTTCGCTAATTTAGTGGCGAAACAAGTTATCCTGACGGGTAGTATGCAGTTGGGTTCATTTTTGCGACTCAGTGCAATTGTGCAGGAACAACGGCATGATGGAGCCATACAGGTAAACGCGCAAGATTGTATAGAAGCTCAGCTTGAGTTTTATCGAGGAGAAGATGCCAGACCCAAGGTGAAGGGCTGGGCCAGATGGAGCCTGGAGTTGCCCTGTCAACGCTGTTTGAATGTAGTTCGAATAGAGCTGGTTTCATCTATAATGACCACTATCGTTCGGACAGACAAGGAGATGGCTGGCCTGGATGAAAATGAGGATGGGCAGAGCGTATCAAGTGATGATCTGCTGGATGTGGTTGAACTGCTCGAGGACAGTCTGATTTTAGAACTGCCGATGTCACCTAAGCACAGCCGTTGTAGTGAGGTAATACCCAATGCAGTAGCAGACGAGCAGAATTTGGTGGAAGGCAGAGGCACAGACTCAACCGATAGCTCTTCTGAACAAGAAATAAACCAGAAAATTAGCAGGGACAGTGGTGTTAAGCAGGATACACACCGTCCTTTCGCAGAATTGAAAAAATTAACAGGATTGCATAAGGAGTAGCCCATGGCCGTTCAAAAAAGCAAGGTAACACGTGCACGTCGAGGTATGCGTAGGTCACATGATTCACTCAAAGGACCCACGCTTTCAGAAGATCCTACAACGGGTGAAACGCATAGGCGTCATCATGTATCTGCTGATGGTTTCTATCGAGGAACCAAGGTGGTTCATGATAAAGATACTGAAGAATAGGTTATTGATTTTGGTTCAGCGGCAGCGTGTTTATGCTGCTGATATCTGAAGGACTTATTACCATCTCATGAAAATGAAAGCATTTGTGTTTCCAGGACAGGGCTCGCAAAAGGTCGGCATGCTGCTCGACTCGAAGCAGGCAGTTGCTGGCACGTTCAAGCTTGCCTCAGAAGTGCTTGGTTATGATCTGTGGCGTTTGATACAGGAAGACCCCGAGAGTCAGCTGAATCAGACTGAATATACGCAGCCGGCTTTGTTGACGGCCTCGGTCGCTCTGTGGCAGCTATGGCAGAACAGGGGTGGTTCGGCAGATTATCTGGCCGGTCATAGTCTCGGCGAATATGCTGCCCTGGTGGCAAGTTCTGTATTGAGTTTGCAAGATGCTGTACAACTGGTCCGTCTGCGAGGTCAGTTAATGCAGTCTGCAGTTCCTGTGGGTGAGGGCGGGATGACGGTCATCATGGGTTTAAAGGATAGTCAAATCAGGGCGATCTGTGAGCAGACCTCCGAAGGTACAGTTGAAGCAGCTAATTTTAATGCACCTGGCCAGGTCGTTATCTCAGGTAGCAATGAGGCAGTGGCAGCTGCAGCCGAGGCCTGCCAGAAAGCTGGCGCCAAGCGCGTTATTGCATTGCCTGTGAGTGCCCCTTTTCATTGTTCTCTTATGGCTCCAGCTGCTGAAAAACTCGAGCAGGCACTGAGTGAGGTGACATTTTCGTCGCCTGAAATCCCGGTCATCCAGAATGTGACAGCGCAGGTCTGCGCTGATCCGGGTTTAATAAAACGAAACCTTGTGAAGCAGATGTCTTGTGCTGTGCGTTGGACCGAATGTGTGGAGCATATGGGCCAGCTGGGAGTGACTGCAATGATTGAGTGCGGACCGGGTAAAGTATTAACGGGCCTGAATCGGAGAATTTCAAGGGATATGGATACGCATAACCTGGCTTCAGTTGCTGATGTTGCAGCGCTTTGGGGCGCTCTCTGATGTTAGCCGTTGTAACTGGCGCCTCTCGAGGAATTGGCAAAGCGATCGCGCTACGGCTTATAGAAAGCGGCCATGAGGTTATAGGCACGGCAACCACTCAAACTGGCGCCGAATCAATCAGCCGTCTACTGGGTGCTGGCGGTCAAGGTTTTGTGCTCAACATTAGTACACAGCAAGCTATCAGTGAATTTCTGGATGAGCTTAAACGCGAGCAACGGGTGCCACAGATACTGGTAAACAATGCGGGTATTACCAAAGACAATATCGCGCTGCGTATGAAGCCCGAGGAATGGCAGAGCGTGATTGATACCAATTTATCCAGCGTATTTCACCTTTCCAGGGGATTACTAAGAGGCATGACCAAAGCCCGATGGGGGCGGATCGTTAACATAAGCTCTGTTGTCGGCAGCATGGGTAATCCAGGCCAGATAAATTATGCGGCTGCCAAAGCAGGGATGGAAGGTTTCTGCAGAGCATTAGCTGCTGAAATTGCCAGCCGGAACATTACCGTAAATGCGGTTGCACCCGGATTCATTGATACCGATATGACCAGGTCCTTAAATGAATCGCAACAAGCAAAATTATTAGAACGGGTGCCTGCTGGGCGCCTCGGTAGCCCCGAAGAAGTAGCTGGCCTCGTGGACTATCTAGTGAGTGAGCAAGCGGCATACATTAATGGTGAGACGATACACATTAATGGCGGCTTATATATGGGCTGACAATTGTCTGCCCGAAGGCGCCTTCCTGGATCAAGTTGAAAGTAATAATTAAACTTGGAAGCAGGCAGGCAATTCATTAAACTGACCAAGCGTGACAAATAATCTGTAGGAGAGTACCTGAATATGAGCACAATCGTTGAAAGAGTAACTAAGCTAGTATGTGAACAACTAGGGGTAAAAGAGGATGAAGTCTCTCCCGAAGCGTCCTTCGTTGAAGATTTGGGTGCTGATTCTCTTGACACAGTGGAGTTAGTCATGGCCCTGGAAGAGGAATTTGAAACTGAAATTCCTGATGAGGAAGCCGAGAAAATCACCACCGTAAAAGAAGCAGTAGATTACATCGAAGCACATACCTAAACCAGATTCTCCGCAGGAAAACAGGCCGCATTGGTTCTTCCAACCGCGGCCGTTTTGTTTTGCGTTGACAAGCAAGCGGTAGAATATTTTTGAATTTCTCTGAGGGATTGAGTTGTGGCTAAGCGCAGAGTAGTCGTAACCGGGCTTGGCATGTTGACTTGCCTGGGAGCAACGGTTCAGTCAACCTGGTCAGGTTTGCTAGCTTCAAAGAGCGGCATTGCCCCTATTTCATTGTTTGATACTGAAGATTTTTCAGTCAGGTTTGGTGGCGCAGTCCCGGATTTTGATTTAGATGCGTATTTGCCTCGCAAGGAGGCACGCCGCATGGATGGCTTTATTCAATACGGGATGGTGGCCGGAATACAGGCTATGGCTGACTCTGGCATAGAAATAAGCGATGCGAACAGGCACAGGGCCGGCGTGGCGGTGGGCTCCGGGATAGGCGGAATTACCACGATTGAAACCTGCCACGAGGTTCTGTTGAAACGCGGACCAGGCAAAGTCTCGCCGTTCTTCGTTCCATCCAGCATAATTAATATGATTGCCGGACATCTATCGATTAAATACGGCCTGCAAGGACCTAATATAGCCGTCACCACAGCTTGTACGACGGGTGCACACAACATTGGCCTGGCGGCAAGAATGATTGCCTATGACGATGCTGACGTGATGCTGGCAGGTGGTGCAGAGAAATCGACTGCTCCAACAACCCTAGCTGGCTTCGCCTCGATGAAAGCCCTGTCCACAAGGAATGATGATCCCGAGTCAGCTAGCCGACCCTGGGATAAAGATCGTGATGGTTTCGTGCTGAGTGATGGCGCAGCGGTGTTGGTGCTGGAAGAATACGAGCATGCCCGCGCTAGGGGCGCGAACATTTATTGTGAAATTGTCGGTTTTGGCATGAGTGCTGATGCCAGTCATATGACCTCTCCGGCAGAAAACGGCGCTGGGGCAGCACGCTCCATGCGAAATGCGTTGCAGGATGCCAGTTTAAATCCTTCAGATATTGACTACATAAACGCGCATGGTACATCAACGCCACTAGGTGATATCGCGGAAACAGTGGCCATTAAGGCGGTGTTTGAGCAGCACGCAGGTGCGACCAAGATCAGTTCAACAAAGTCCATGACCGGCCACGCGCTTGGCGCGGCCGGCTCTATTGAAGCGGTCATATCAATCCTTGCGATGGTCAACAGTATTGCTCCACCAACGATCAACCTCGATAATCCAGGTGAAGGCTGTGATCTTGATTACGTGCCACATCATGCTCAGGAAGTTGATATTGACTGTGCTCTGAGTAACTCCTTCGGTTTTGGCGGGACCAATGGTTCGCTTATCTTTAGAAAGCTGAGTTAAACTTTTCCTTAACCGTTTATCTGCCTCTGGCTTGCAGTATGATGTGAATCTGTACTCAGCTTTGTCGACCTGCGATGAATAAATATCATAAATATCGACTACTGCTTATAGGCCTGGTGGTGGTTTCCCTGGCTGTTATGGGGTTCGTAAGAGCGGCTTACCAGCCGTTGAATTTCAGTGGAATACAAACCCTGCAGATAACGCCTGGAACCAGTCTTTATAGGCTTACCAGTAATCTCAGCGAACACCATCTTCAGATTCCGGACTGGATGTTCCTGCTAATCGCCCGCCTTACGGCTTTCCAGGGACCCATCCTGGCGGGTGAATATGCGGTCGAAGATGATTTTAATGCGATTCAATTGCTGGCAGTCCTGAGAAAGGGGGACACAGTGCAGAGAAACGTGACCTTCCTGGAGGGCTGGACGTTTGCTCAATGGCGCATCCATCTGCGTAAACAGGCGCAGATTCGGGCAGATTCTGCTGGTCTGACCGATACCGAAATTATGCAGCGAGTTCGACTCGATGAATCCCTGACGGGCTCCAATCCAGAAGGCTGGTTCTTTCCAGACACTTATTTTTATTCGGCAGGAGATTCTGATCTTGACTTGCTGCAACGCGCGCACAAAGCGATGCTCGGCCAGCTTGAAGTGGCCTGGCTAAAGCGTGATCAGCAGCAAACGCAGTTGTCGCGCTATGAGAGCTTAATTCTCGCCTCAATGATCGAGAAGGAAACGGGTCGTTTGACTGATCGCACCAATATCGCAGCAGTGTTCCTGAACCGATTAAAACGCGGTATGCGCTTGCAGTCAGACCCCACCGTTATTTATGGCTTGGGTAAAGAATATGACGGCAATCTGGTGAGAGCAGACCTTTTAGGTGATACTGCGCATAATACGTATGTTCACAAAGGGTTACCGCCTACGCCCATCAGCATGCCCGGTCAGGAATCGATCAATTCGGTGATGCATCCTGCGCTGACGGATTATCTTTACTTTGTTGCCCGGGGTGATGGTTCGAGCGAGTTTTCCAGAACACTACAAGCCCACAATCGAGCTGTACGGTTGTATCAGATGGGTAACTAAACACGAGGAGAGGTTGTGCTAACGGGTAAATTCTTGACGGTTGAAGGGGTAGAAGGTGTTGGCAAGTCGTCAAGCATGAGTTTTATCTGTGAATTTCTTGAGCACCATCAGATTGCCACCGTTACTACCAGGGAACCTGGCGGTACGGTTTGTGGGGAACTCATCCGCGACATCCTGCTCGATAAAAGGTTAACTGATTTATCACCCATAACCGAATTGAGTCTGTTGTTTGCAGCCAGAGCACAACATGTTCATGAAGTTATCAAGCCTGCCCTGAAGGCAGGTGTCTGGGTGGTCTGTGATCGTTTTACCGATTCAACTTATGCCTATCAAGGGGGTGGCAGGCAATTATCCATGGACCTCATTTCTGCTGCGGAAGCGCTGACCTTAGAGGGATTCAGCCCCGACCATACCCTACTGCTTGATCTGGATGTAGTAGAGGGGTTGAAGCGAGCTGCAAGGGTAGGGGAAAAAGATCGGTTTGAGTCTGAAAACGTGGCCTTTTTTGAGAGAGTTAGATCTACCTTCCTGGCGCGAGCCGGCCTGTCTAAGCGGACCACAATTGTCAGCGCCAAACCTTCTATATCGGAAGTCCAGGCAGAAATCGCTGTTTGGCTGGCTGACATAGGGGTGGGCGGCGGTGAGTGATGTTCTGCTTAACCAGGCAACGCCGCTACCCTGGCAGCAATTAATCCAGGAAAAGTTGGTCCGGTTGAAGACCGACACTGGCTTAGCGCACAGCCTGTTGATGGGAGGGCCCGCTGGAATCGGTAAGGCGCATCTGGCTAAATCATTAGCGTTTGCCCTGCTTTGCAGGCAGGAAGGTGCTGTAGCCTGCGGTCAATGTAGTAGTTGCAGGCTTGTTATGGCGGGCTCCCACTCAGACTTGAGATGGATACAACCGGAAGACTCGTTACAGATAAAAATTGATCAGATCAGGCAGCTGGTGGGTTGGGCAAACCAGACAGCGCGACAGGGCGGTATAAAGGTCGCAGTTATTGAGCCGGCAGAACGAATGAACCTGAATGCGGCTAATGCCTTGCTGAAAATACTGGAAGAGCCTGCTGCAGACACCTTTTTTATCCTGGTGAGTGCTATTCCGGCTGGGCTGTTGGCCACCATACGCAGCCGTTGCCAGCAGGTATCGGTATTGCGGCCCGGGCGGGATCAGGCACTGGCCTGGTTGAAGCAGGTATTACCTGTTTCAGGTGTGACTGAGCTTCAGACCGCTCTGCATTTGGCTGCGGGTAGTCCTCTGAGTGCATTTGAATTGCTAAGGGATGGACGTAGCCAAGGACAGACTGAATTACTGGCGCTGATGACGCAACTTGTTAACAATAAAATCAATCCAGTGCTGGCTGCGAAGCAAGCTCTGGATAAAAAGCATCCTCAGGACATCTATGATCTGCTTTACTGGTTGTTGTCGGAATGCCTGAGGCGCTATATATATGAATTGTCCGGGGGCGGACTTTCACCCGTTCTGGAAGAGACCATAGTTGTTTTTTCAGCTATTTTCTCAGCGGAACAGTTGTTATTGATTATCGAGCAGGTTGTTTTGGCCAGGAGATTGTTGATAGGCACAGGCAACCCGAATCAGGAACAGTTGCTCGAGTCGCTTCTGATACAGATCTTCGAAGCATCGCAGAGGCCTATCAATAAGGCACTTGTAGAATGAGCAGTGATGATGCACACTTTTCATGTTAATTCTACCTGGTATGGTTTGTGCCTAAGTTAAATCGAAATACGGCTAAGAAAAATCTTGTTAATCTTACGATTAAGGATGTCGCACAGTTGTATCAGTATTATATGCCTTTTTTAAAAAATGGCGGTCTGTTCCTGGCAGGTTTAACGGAATACGAGCTTGGCGACGAGGTATTTATTCTGCTTGAGTTGATGGATGAAGCAGAGCGGATTCCGGTGGCAGGAAAGATTGTCTGGATTGCCAGAAACGGCGTAAAAAATCCTCACAAAGTGGGCTCAGGCGTTAACTTTATCGACACTGATAATGAAGCCAAGGACAAGATTGAGAAATACCTGGCGGGTTCGAAAAAATCCCAGACAGTGACCGCAACGATGTAGTTGGAAATGCAATTGTTAACATTTTTATCAACCCAAGATGCCTTCTGGTATTACCAGGCACAGCCTCGTTTTCTGGAGGTAGAAGGTTTGCGTGATCTGTTCAGGGCACCCTTACTTTCATTACTGTGGCGAACTTTAATATGACCTATTGCGTTGCCATCAGGATGGATGCCGGGCTCTGTTTCGTCAGTGATTCAAGAACCAATGCTGGACTTGATAATGTCTCTACTTATTCAAAAATGTATGCCTATGGGGTGCCAGGGGAACGGCAGTTAGTGGTCTTGTCTTCTGGCAACCTGGCGACAACCCAGGGCGTAATAGGTCAGATTAAAAAGGATGTAAAGCAGGGATCAGTAGAGGGTTTTTCCCGCGTGCGGTCCCTTGAGGAGGCAGCCGACTATGTCGGTGCCGTGTCGTTGCAGCAACAGGCCAAACATACCGGTGGTGGAAAGTCCTTTGAGGCGAGCTTTATCATTGGCGGGCAGATACAGGGCGGTAAACATGCGGCCTTTTTGATTTATCCCCAGGGAAATCATATTACCACCTCCCGTGATACCTCTTTTCTGCAGATCGGTGAGAGTAAATACGGAAAGCCTATACTGGATAGAATGATCAGTCAGGATATACCCCTGGAAACAGCAGCCCTCAGCGGCCTGGTTTCGATGGACTCAACCATGAGAAGTAATTTATCCGTTGGCCCGCCGATAGAGGTTCTGATGTATTACACCAATAGTCTCCTGGTAGAACGCCGATATCGTTTTGAAGACTCCAGTGAGTATTTGCGAAAGCTGAATGCCGCCTGGGATAAAAGTCTACGCGAAGCTTTCGGTAAAATGCCGCCCATTGCCTGGAGTCAGGCATGGGATCAGGTCGATAGCGCTTCAGAAAATTGAGCGTTACCTAAGCCAGGTTGAACTCAGGTCAGCATGTATCCTGGCAAGATCTAGTTGAACCAAGTCAATAAAGTCATGAAGTTCATTTTCCTTTAGCAGGAATTCCAGATCCGCCTTGCTGATCCGACGCTGGGTCTGGCTGACCCGCCGGTGGGGCTTGCCCTTATGTTGCAGCTGACTAAAACTGCCCGCAACCTGTTTGAGGCAGTGAGCTACTGATCTGGGGAAATAGCGATCTTTTAGCAGATAATCGGCAACATCTTCACCGTTAACTCTTTCCTGCACGTGTTGCCGGTACATCTGGTAGGCATTCAGGGATTTCAGGACCCCCATCCAGAGAATATTGTCATATTCTGTAGTGCCCCTTCGGTCTGGCTTCAGGAAATTAAGGCAGGCAACATCAATTATTCGTGTGGTCATGTCGGCCCGCTCGAGATAGCAACCCATTTTTATAAAGTGATAAGGTGTATGCTCGCTCATGCTGCCGTTCAGATAACCCGTTAGCTCGAGCGATACATCAATGACTCTGGAAAGAAACTCAAAGCGGCCATCTCTCTTCAGACGTTGCTGCATATCTTCGGACAGGTACAGATGTAACTCGTTTATTTTCTGCCAGGCCTCATTAGGCATCAAGTCGCGGCTGGTACGGGCATTTTCCCGGGCCATGCGGACGCAGTGCCGCAATGAGCAGGATGGGTCTTCTAATAGAAATTTTACGACGTTTCTTTCACTGGCATTGGCGAAACGTTTTTTGAAGGCATGCTCAAAGCCGGTGATACTGACAAGGCTTTCCCATACAAACCCCTCTTTAGGCAGGTCGAGAACCAGATTGGTGTACACAGAAAGCAGTCTTGCTATATTCTCGGTACGTTCCAGATAGCGTCCAAACCAATACAGGCGTTCTGCGACCCTAGATAGCATTTTTGCGCCCCCGGGTCTTTGTGTCATCAAGGATCCAGGTATCCTTGCTGCCCCCACCCTGCGATGAATTTACAACCAGAGACCCTCGCACTAGAGCGACCCGGGTCAGGCCGCCAGCTGTGACGAAGCTTCTGTCGCCCTGAAGGATGAACGGCCTTAGATCCACATGCCTGGGCTCCAGTGCCTGGTTGCACAAGGTGGGCACCGTCGATAAGTTAATGATGGGTTGCGCCATGTAGTTTCTTGGGTTGGCCTTAATTAATTTTTTAAACTGAACAGTGCGTCGTCTCGACTCCCTTGGCCCTAAATACATGCCATAGCCGCCCGATTCGTTGGCTGGTTTGACCACCAGGCTTTCCATGTTATCGAGAACATATTGGCGCTGGTCAGCATCAGAGCACAGATAACTCGGTACATTTGGCAGAATTGGATCCTCATTGAGGTAATATTTAATCATCTCCGGGACATAGGTATAGACAACTTTGTCATCGGCAACGCCGACACCCGGTGCATTAGCGATTGCTACGTTGCCCTTTTTCCAGGCTCGCATCAGGCCTTTTACACCCAGAGTAGAATCACTGCGGAAGGTTTCAGGATCGAGGAACAGGTCATCAATTCGGCGATAGATGACGTCGACTTTAGAAAGACCTTCTACCGTCTTCATATAGACACAATCATCGTCAGCGACCATAAGATCCGGCCCTTCAACGAGTTCAGCACCCATGCGCTGAGCGAGGAAGGCATGCTCAAAGTAGGCCGAGTTGTATATGCCTGGAGTGAGCACGACAATTTCCGGGAATTTATTCGGCCGCGGTGATATGGAGCTGAGAATATCAAGGAGTTGTGACGGATAGTCATCCATTGGCCGAACTTCATAACGGTTCAATAATTCCGGTAAAATCCGTTTGCTGATATTGCGGTTTTCCAGCATATAGGAAACACCGGAGGGCACTCGTAGATTATCTTCGAGTACGTAAAGGGTGCCATCGGCATCCCGGATAAGGTCTGTGCCACAGATATGGGCCCAGACACCGTATTTTGGCTGCATGCCAACGCATTCCGGGCGAAAGTCTTTACATGACTTCAAAAGGGCTTCTGGAAAAACCTTATCTTTGATGATGTGCTGGTCGTTGTAGATATCATTAATAAAATGGTTAAGTGCTTTCAAACGTTGCTTGAGACCAATCTCAATGCCCTGCCACTCGGTTTGAAAAATAGTCCTGGGAATAATATCAAATGGCCATTCGCGATCGATATTCTGGCCTTCGTCATATACGGTAAAGGTGATGCCGAGGGTACGAATAGTCAGCTCAGCCAGCTCACTTTTCTGGCGCAATTGCTCTGCTGTGTTCTTCTTCAGGAATCGGGAGATATGGCCCAGTCCCGGCCGAGCTCGGCCAGTGTGGCTGAACAATTCATCATATATCTGTTTTGAGGACTTATACTGGTCTACTTGCATAGCTCGCTGCTCACTAAAGTTTGTTCAGCTCAGCGAACTCGTCTTCGAGTAGGCGATAGGGCGTTTCAGTCATGCCTAATCTCAGGTAAGTTCTAATCGCTCTGGTGTTTTCTTTTTCCGCATATAAGCGTATACCAATCACATCGTCGTGCTGACTGGCCAGTGCTTTTACCTCAGCATAGAGATTAGAAAAAACACCTCGGCTGCGCTGTTCTGGATCGACGTACACACTCTGAATCCACCAGAATAGGCCGCAGCGCCAGTCACTCCATTCGAAAGTAATGCCCAGGCATCCCAGGGCATTACCCGCGTCTTCGGCGATGAGATAGAACCCCAGTGAAGCATCGGCCAACTGTCGACGCACCCCGGCAAGTATAACCTTGTCTGGCAGGTGCTTGGCTTCAGTTTCCAGTGCCATGGCCTGGTTAAAACTGGCGATACTTTGGTCGTCGGATAATACGGCTGGCCTAATTTTCAAACTTCCCTCCAAAGGTTAAATGGCGCATCGATGTGATTAAATAGCTGGCCGGCCGATGCTCAGTCCAGAAGCAAACGTCGGCCCCATAGTGAAACCATCGTTTTTTGCATGGGTTGATTGCCAGGCCATTGCCTTGCAATGCTTAACGATAGAAACATTTGCACAATTGGCCTATCCAGTTGGCATTATTCGGATAAACGATTGCGAGATCTTTGGGATCAATACACAATGGTATTTTAACTGTATGAGAACGCGATATGGAATGGGTATCTTTGATTTTACTGTTAGCGCTACTGCAATTTACTGCTTTTGGGATTATGGTAGGGCGAGCTCGAGGCAAATACGGCATTTCAGCGCCGGCAACGACTGGCAATGAAATATTCGAGCGGACCTTTCGGGTACATTATAATACGCTTGAGAAACTGGTTGTGTTTGTGCCCGCACTTTGGATATTCGGTTATTACATTGGCCAGTACTGGGCGGCGGCAGTCGGGGTTGTTTACCTGCTTGGCAGGACCTGGTACGCCATCAGCTATATCAGAGATCCACAATCCCGTGGTCTTGGATCGCTGCTGACTGAATTAGCTCTGCTGGTACTGGTAGTGGGTGGTATCTCAGGTATCGCGATACAATTGTTGAATTAGAACTGTTTAATGCCAGCCTGATCGGTGCAGGCTGGTTAATTGTCACAAAAGCGATAGGCATCTATGGTCTCGATAGTGTTTTCGAAAGGAGCGCGCTTTCCCCACTGAAGATTGTAATCTGGCTGCAGGCAGTTCAGTGATCCCGGCGCTAATTTAGTGGCCGATCAGCCTCTGCAACAGACAAATAATGGCAATTGATGATTCTTTAGTTTTACTCAATGCGATGGGATGGTATATATAGCGCGATGAATTAGATTGGTACACAGGCAGGAGACAAGATTATGACTGGAACGAGTTATCGGTCGCCCGAATCCATTGAAGAAGCTGTAGATCTGTTGGCAGCGTCTTCTGGCACGGTCGACATATTAGCAGGGGGAACCGATCTGATTATTCAGATGCAGGGTTCGATTGGTGATCAGCGCCTTATTATCAATGTCAAGCATATCTCTGAGATGATGCAGGCGACATTAACCGATGATGCCCTGTTACTGGGACCTGCAATGTGTTGTGCGGAATTGACTTCCAGGGCAGATATTAAGCAATGGTTTCCAGGTCTGATAGAGTCAGCCTATCTGATTGGTTCGAGTCAGGTTCAAGGTAGAGCCAGTGTAGGTGGAAACCTGTGTAATGCTTCGCCGGCTGCGGACACCATTCCAGCACTCATCGCCCTGGGTGCTGTCTGTCATATCGTTGGACCTAGCGGCGAACGGAGCGTCAACGCAGAAGATTTTGTGACCGGTGTTAGCAGCAATTGCATGGCTGACAACGAATTACTGCGTTGTATTCAGATTGCCAGGCCTGAACCGAATACGGCTGATGCCTACCTGCGCTTCATACCGAGATCGGAGATGGATATTGCCGTTGCTGGAGCTGCAGTCAGTGTGACCGTCAACGATGGCGTGTGCACCTCTGCCCGTGTAGCCATAGGTGCTGTGGCGACCACGGCGCTGTTGGTGCCTGCTGCCGCTGCTGCCCTGGTAGGATCCGACCTGGGAGAAGATGCGCTGGATGCTGCAGCTGCGGCATCGACGTTGGCGGCTAAACCCATTACCGACCGACGAGGTACGGTGGAGTTCAGAAAGCATATTGTGGGTGTGCTGACTAAAAGAGCAGCAGGTATCGCTGCCGCGCGTGCAAGGGGAAATTAAACTATGAAAACACACGTTACTACTGACATTAATGATGAGGCCGTTGAATTTCTGTGTGAACCACAGCATACCCTGTTGCATGTTCTCAGGAATGAGCTGGGCCTGACTGGAACCAAGGAAGGTTGTGGCTCCGGTGATTGCGGCGCCTGTTCAGTGACAGTCAATGGCCGATTAGTCTGTGCCTGCCTCGTTCTTGCTGTTGAGGCTGATGGTGCAAAGATCGGCACGATCGAGGGTGTAGCCAATCGTGATAGCCTTCATATTATCCAGGAGAAGTATCTGGAGCATGCGGCCTTGCAATGCGGTATCTGCACACCGGGACTGATTGTGTCGACCCAGGCGCTGCTAGAGGAAAACCCGAACCCGACTGAACAAGAAGCCCGGTATTTCCTGGCTGGCAATCTCTGCCGCTGTACCGGATATGACAAAATCATTAGAGCGGTGATGGATGCAGCACAATGCCTAAGACAGGGAGCATGATATGAGCGAAGCGAAACAATACAAATACATTGGCCAGAGAACCATTCGGCCGGATGGTTTTGACAAGGTGACCGGCCGAGCCAATTATGGTGCGGACTTGTCCTTGCCAGGCATGCTATGGGGCAAGGTTTTAAGAAGCCCCTACGCGCACGCTTTGATCACTAAATTAGATACCAGCCGAGCAGAAGCGCATCCGGATGTTCTGGCGGTGGCTGGCTTCGAAGATTTCCCAAGTGTTAATGCTGAGGCATTTGCCGCAGGAAACGGGGATTCAGGCATGCTTGACCTGGCCAGAAATATTCTCGCAGATAAAAAAGTGCTGTATCACGGCCACGCTATTGTCGCTGTGGCAGCCCGAACGGAGGAGGCCGCTGCTCAGGCCTTGCAGTTGATTGACGTGGAATATGAAGTTCTTCCGCCGGTGATGAGTATAGAACAGGCCATTAAAGAGGATGCCGCTGTCCTCCACGAGGATATGTTTACCCAGGGTCTGGCCGATACACCCAGTGCACCGTCAAATATTGCTTCGAGGATGGAATTAAAGAAGGGTGACGTGGCTGCGGGTTTTGCACAGGCCGATATCATAGTAGAACGGGAGTTCAGCACACCGACGGTTCATCAGGGCTATATCGAACCCCATGCCACGACAGTCCGCTTTGACGACAATGGACCGTCAATGGTCTGGTGTCCAACACAGGGCCATTTTGATGTAAGAGCCAGTACGGCCAGATTGCTGAATATGGAATTAGGCCAGATCAAGGTAGTTGCCAGTGAAATTGGCGGTGGCTTTGGCGGTAAGACCACGGTTTATCTTGAACCTGTGGCTCTGGTACTTTCGCGAAAAGCAGGCCGGCCCGTAAAAATGGTGATGAGCAGGGACGAGGTGTTCAGAGCATCCGGCCCGGCCTCTGCAAGCAAGAGTCGCATTAAGATAGGTGCTAAAAGTGATGGCACGCTGACCGCGGTGGAAGCGAGTCTGTATTACGAAGCTGGCGCGTTCAAGGGTTCCCCTATGGCGCCGGGCTGTATGACCGTATTTACCCCTTACGATGTGGAAAATATGTGGGTTGAAGGCTTTGATGTTGTTGTCAATAAAGCAAAAGCCGCCGCTTACAGGGCACCTGGTGCACCTCAGGCCGAATTTGCTGCAGAAATGGTCATGAATGAACTGGCTGAAAAACTGGCTATGGACCCCATCGATCTTCGGCTGCTGAATGCGGCCAAAGCAGGGACGCAGACGCTATATGGGCCGAAGTTGAAAGAAGTGGGCCTGGTGCAGTGTCTACAAGCTGCAAAAACGTCTGAACAGTATCAGACCGTACTGGCGTCTGGTGAAGGCCGCGGCGTTGCAGCGGGTTTCTGGTTTAATATCGGCGGGCAATCTTCGGTAATTATCAACATGAATTCAGATGGTACGGGGACGATACTGGAGGGTTCTCCCGATATTGGCGGATCGAGGGCTTCCATGCAGATGATGGCCGCTGAAGAACTGGGTATTCCTCTGGACCGCCTTAATCCTATTGTGACTGATACTGAACATGTAGCCTATAATGCAACTACCGGAGGCAGTCGGACTACTTTTGCTACTGGGATGGCCGTTGTTGAAGCCTGCCAGGATGTGGTAGCACAGCTCAAGTCCAGGGCCGCATCAATGTGGAACGTTACTTCCGAGCAGGTGGACTGGCAGGATGGAAGCGCTATTAATCTTGCCGGAGAGGATGTCATGACGCTGGCCGAGATATGCGCAGCCGCTGAAAAAACAGGCGGGCAGATATCAGGTCGCGGTAATATCAATGCGCGTGGCGCGGGACCTAGTTTTGCCGTGCATCTGTGCGATGTCTGGGTTGACCGTGATACCGGTAAAACGGATGTGGTCCGATATACCGCCATCCAGGATGCTGGCAAGGCGATTCACCCGGGTTACGTTGAAGGCCAGTTTCAAGGCGGTGCTGCACAGGGCATTGGCTGGGCTCTAAATGAAGAATACATTTATGATGATAACGGTATTATGGAAAATGCCGGATTCCTGGATTATCGTGTTCCGCTGGCGTCTGACTTACCGTCCATTGATACCATTATTGTTGAAGTTCCAAATGCATTTCATCCGTTTGGTGTCAGGGGCGTGGGAGAAACGGGTATTATCCCGCCGCTGGCTGCGGTGGGTACAGCCGTGTCTGATGCAATCGGTTTACCGATAGAGACGCTGCCGTGTTCGCCACCACGGGTATTAAAGCTGCTTCAGGAAGCGGCTAAGTAATGCTTACCTTATTTTAATTTGATGGCTACGCTGTTTTTTAACAGTGAATTAGAAAAAATCACTGAATGTAGACAAATATCTATAAAATCAAATACTTATAGAGATTTCATAGAAGAAATTTTAAACATATTTCCTGATCTTCAAGGATCCGGGTTGATGGAGATGGCACTGGCCATTGACGGTGAAATTATCCATGAACCGCTTCTGGTTGCCATTCCTGATAATAGTGAACTGCATTTTGTATTCAAAATATCGGGTGGTTAGCCGTGGTATCCGTTGACCAGATTGATCAATACAGTATCAGCAATGAATTTCTTCGGGTCAGTGCTATCAATTTCGGCGCCAGAACCACTCAGGTCTTGATGAATGCCGGGTCCAGGGGTTGGCTACCCATGATCCAGAGTCTGCCCGAGGTTACATCTTATTTAAACGACCGACAATATATGGGTGCATTGGTTGGCAGGCTGGCGGGTCGGGTCCGAAACGGCCAGTATCACGACGGCAGGAAGTGGATTAAATTACCTAAAAATGCCGGTAATCACCATTTGCATGGTGGCCATTCAGGTTTTGCACAGGTACTTTGGCGGGTTAGTCGCAGATCGGATGCAATTGAATTTAGCCATGTCAGCAAAGATGGCGATAACGGTTATCCTGGGAATCTGGAAGTGACCAGTACCATCACCCTCCGCGGTCGAGACCTGATTTATCGGACTACTGCCAGATGCGATAAATTGACGCCATTTAACCCGACCCAGCATAACTATTATAACCTGGGCGCAGTGCCAACTATTTATGCACACAAACTTTCAATCGAGGCCGATACAATCCTCGAACTTGACCGTCAACGGTTACCCACGGGCCGAACTATTGCGGTTGAGGGGTCAGATTTTGATTTTCGAAAACGAAAGTCTCTTACCGTAATACAGACTCAGAAGCATCCCCAGATTGAAAGCTTTAATGGTCTTGATCATTATTATGTCCTCAATCATCACAATGACAGCAATACAAATCAGCAGGCAGTCGCTGAATTGTGTACCCATGCTTATCGCATGCAGGTATTTACCAACCAACCCGGTCTCCAGGTTTATACTGGCAATGCGCTCAGCCCTGCCCACCAGGGTATCTGTATAGAAGCACAGCATTTCCCGGACTCGCCGAATCATTCGCACTTTCCTTCCGTGTTTCTTGAGCCTGGACACACAGGCTTGAATGAGACCCGTTATCGTTTTCTGGAGGCTGTTTAGTGGAAGCGTCAGCAACCGATGCGGTTGAAGGTTTTACGCGGATATTTGGTAGCGTTGCCAGCCATCGAATTGTAGCGCCGGGAAGGATTAACTTAATCGGTGAACACATTGACTATTGTGGTGGCCAGGTGATGCCCATGGCCATAGATCAGCACACCACCGGGTTGTTCCGGCTCAATGATAAATCAGTGGTGAGAATATATAGCGATCGTTTTGATGACATGGCAACCGTCATCCCGCACGATGTGTTAACTAAAAAAACAGGAATCTGGAGTGACTACGCGCAGGGATTGCTCAGGGAGAGTGCTCATCGAAGTGTAGCTAAAGGCTTTGATCTTTTAGTAAGATCTACTCTGGGTAGCGGCGGATTATCCAGCTCTTCTTCTTTTCTAGCGATGCTAGCCCTGGCCAATCACTTTGCTCTGTCGGGCGAGATGATCGACCCGGTTGACAGGGGCCTCAGGTTACAGCTGGCGCTCAATTGCCAGCGAGCCGAAAACAGCTTTGTCGGTATTCCCTCCGGTATTATGGATCCAGCGGCAATATTGTTGGGTGGGTTAATAAAACTGGATTGTAATACGCTGAAATATACTCGCTTGACGCCATTACCGAAAGCGTATTGCATTATTATTCTGGACACGGGCACACCACGCACCCTGGCGGGCTCTGGCTATGCAAAGCGGGTGCAGGAAGTCAGGGCAATCGAAGCACTGCTGGGTCGCGAACTGCTCGGCAACGGCTTGGCAAACCTTGACCCTCAGCTGTTATCCAAAGCAAAGGGAAAGCTACCTGACCTCATTCTCAAGGCGCGTCTAGAGCATCTGGTCACCGAGCAGCAACGGGTTATCCAGGCTGCCGACTGCCTGGCGGTGGGTAACATGAGTGATCTGGGTACTTTGATGAATGAAAGCCATTATTCTCTGCAATCGGATTACCAGGTAAGTTCAAAAGAACTCGATGCTATAACGACCCTCAGTCGCCGGCACGCCGCAACAGCGGGTTCAAGGATGACGGGTGCCGGTTTCGGGGGCTGTGCAATTAGTTTGTGTCGTCGTGACCAGGTGACTGAGCACAATCGGTGCGTATCCGAGGACTACTTTAACGAGACCGGCCATACGGCTAGTCTGTATACCACGGATACAGCAGGTCCAGCCCGGATTGAGGCACTATAGGCGGTTAACAGGGCCGCTGTGCGCTCCCTGTAGCTGGAACTTTGGTTAGCCTGATGATCTTAGGTCCAGCTGCAGGTGTTGCTCCAAGTCGTTAATGGCCTGTTCCTGGTTGAGTACTTTAATGGTGGCCATGCCCATTGCCCGGGCCGGTTTAAGGTTAATCCCCAGATCGTCAATAAATAATGCCTGAGCAGGATCTACTGCCATCTGTGTACAGGCGATTTGGTAAATTTCTGGATTAGGCTTGCGGATACCAAGGACGCTGGATTCAATCACAGTATCAAACAAAGCCATAACCGCTGCCACCTGCTGGGCTTTGTTCTCTGATTTAGACATGCCTGGACCCTGGCCAGTTTTGACATTGTTCGTGATGCAGCCGACCTGATAGTGCTTTTTGATCATTCGCAGTGCCTGCACCATTGCCGGCCTTACTTCTCCGGAAAGTAAGGCAAGTACGTCTTTGCCGGGTACCTTGTGGCCACATAGCGTCGACTCTTTTTGAAATAGCGCATCAAATTCATCGATCGATACCTGACTGCTTTCAAACAACGCCCAGGCATTGCTGTCCGGATTTGTTGCATTGATGGAGCGTATAAAATCTTTGGGTAAATGGTTTTTCTTCTCGTAACCAGCAAAGGCTTCAAATGGACTTGTGGTCAATACCCCGCCAAAGTCCCAGAGAACCGCTTTTATCATTTTGCGCACCTTTGTATGTTTCTAGTTATGGTATGCGGGTCGATCCCTTTAACCTACGTTGATTTCGTAGGTTGCATTTTCAGGTCTTGCCAGACCTCTCTGGGAAGCCTCAATGGCTTCGAGCATGAGGGTTACGTTGTTATCATTTGGAAAACTCGAGAGGGCTTCAGCGACTGCCTCATCGAGTCTGAGTTCCCGCATGAAAAGTGTTCGGAATGTTTTCCTGACTATTGCAATTTCCTCGTCGGAGTAGCCTGCTCGTTGCATGCCGATTTTGTTGATGACTCGCATGTGCGCTGGAAAACCTTCGGCGATGGTAAACGGCAAAACATCCTGTATAACCCGTGACATGGCGGCCACCATCGCAGCTGTACCGATATGGCAGAATTGATGGATTGCAGCCAGTGCTCCGATATTTGCGTGATCACCGATGATCACATGCCCTGCAGCCAAGGCATTATGACTGAAAATAACATGATTACCGACGATGCAGTTGTGGCCGACATGGGCATGGGCTAACAGTGCGCAATCATCGCCAATCGATGTTGTACTACCTTCCTCGGTACCGTTATGAATGCTGACAAACTCCCTGATAATATTCCGGTCACCGATCGTGGCGTAGGAGATGGAATTTGGTTCATGCTTCAAATCCTGAGAGTCTATACCCAAGGTGACAAAAGGAAAGATTTCACAGTCAGAACCTATCGTTGTATGGCCGTCAACAACCACATGACTTTTTAGGTTGGTATTGTCACCGATCTGTACATTGGCGCCTACGGTGCAGAATGGCCCTATTTGGCAGTTCGCACCAATCTGGGCTTTTTCATGTACAACCGCTAGTTTGTCGATAATGACCATGTTTTTTCTCCGGACAACGCTTTGATCACGCCGTGCTGGTAACCAATACCGCGCATAGTTTCCAGTTTATTGGGAAAAACTCAAAGTTTAATTCCTGTTTCGCAGTGTTATACTGCGCGTTCTTGAGGCTCCGACAAATGATTTGTGCAGGGCAGCGTCTAGTCACTCTAAGGAAATAACATGACCAATTCAATTAATTTGCCGCTAGAGCAAACTTCCTTTAGTCGTGATGAGTTACTCGATTGCGGCCATGGCAAAATGTTTGGCCCAGGCGGCGCGCACTTACCGGTGGGTGAAATGCTCATGGTTGATCGTATTACCTCTATTGAATTGGGTGGTGGTAAAGCGGGTAAAGGACGTATCCTGGCAGAACTGGATATTGATCCAGATCTCTGGTTCTTCAAATGCCACTTTGTTGATGATCCTGTTATGCCGGGCTGTCTGGGTTTAGATGCGCTCTGGCAGCTGGTCGGTTTCTTTCTGGCTTGGAAGGGAAATCGCGGAGTGGGCAGGGCACTGGGCTGTGGCAAGGTGACTTTCAGAGGCCAGGTCTTACCGGTTAATAAACTGGTTCAGTATGAAATAGACATGATTCGCGTCAGAGAAGGGAAAAATATAATGGGTATTGCTGATTCCAAGGTCCTGGTGGATGGAAAAGCCATTTATACAGCCGAGAATATTAAAGTGGGCTTATTTACATCGCTGGATGACTTTTAGTCTTCCTTCAAATTTAGTTACAACTTGCGGAGGTCGTTAATGAAAAGAGCAGTGGTTACAGGTATGGGTATTGTGTCTCCCCTGGGCAACAACATTGCTGAGACGTTAAGTTCCTTAAGGGATACGCGGTCAGGCATTAAATATCAGGAGTCCTATGTTGAAATGGGCCTTCGCTCACACGTCGCCGGTAGTATTGATATTGATACCAATGAACTGATAGACCGAAAACTCAAGCGTTTTATGGGCGATGCGGCGTCATATTCATACGTAGCAATGGCTGAAGCGATAGCGGATTCAGGGTTAGCACCTGATCAGGTATCTAACACGCGAACTGGAATTATTGCTGGTTCGGGTGGTGCCAGTTCATCAAATTTGACCGAGGCTGCCGATATACTCAGGGAAAAGGGGCTCAGGCGAGTAGGTCCTTACAGGGTAACCCGAACCATGAGCTCGACCGTTTCAGCCTGCCTGTCTACTGCTTTTTCGATAAAAGGCGTTAATTACTCCATTACCTCGGCCTGTTCGACCAGTGCCCACTGCATTGGTAATGCAGTGGAACTGATCCAATTGGGCAAGCAGGATGTGGTTTTTGCAGGTGGCGGTGAAGAAGAACACTGGTCGATGACTGCGCTTTTTGACGCCATGGGTGCCCTGTCTACAAAACGTAACGATCATCCTGAGTCGGCCTCCAGGGCTTATGATAAGGATCGGGATGGTTTTGTTATTGCCGGTGGGGCGGGGTTTCTGGTGATTGAGGAATTGGAACATGCCTTGTCCAGAGGGGCCAATATTTATGCAGAGATTGTTGGTTATGCAGCAACTTCCGATGGTTTTGATATGGTTGCCCCGTCCGGAGAGGGAGGAGAACGAGCCATGCGCATAGCCAAGGCAGAGGTTACCGGGCCCATTGATTACATTAATGCGCATGGAACCAGCACGCCTGCCGGAGACCCACCGGAAATTGCTGCAGTCAGAAGAGTGTTTGGTGAAGCACTACCTAAAATAAGTTCGACTAAATCCTTAAGTGGACACTCCCTGGGCGCTGCCGGTGCTCATGAAGCTATCTATTCTCTGCTGATGCTGGAACATGACTTTATCTGTGCGTCAGCCAATATTGATGAGCTTGATCCTGATATTGAGTACGCACCCATTGTACGGGCTAGGATCGATGAGGCTAACATTAAAACCGTTATGTCTAATAGTTTTGGTTTTGGCGGTACTAATGCTGTACTGGTGTTTCAAAAGAATTGATGGCAGAGGAGAAGTATAGGACTTATGGAGGATAAGTTAAGTATGAGCAGTTCCGATATCGTTGTCATTGAAGATGCAGAAGATATCCAGGATGTCATCGTTTATAACCTGCAACGCGGCGGATACGTTGTTCGGGCAGCAGGTAACGGTGAAGATGGCTTAGCACTCATCAGCGATCAAGCTCCTGACCTGGTTATCCTTGATTTAATGCTGCCTGGTATTGATGGGCTGAGCGTATGTCAGCAGATTCGTTCAAGTTCAGTCACGAAAACTATTCCCATAATCATTGTGTCCGCCAAGGAGGAAGAGGCTGACGTGGTTATTGGTCTTGGCGTCGGTGCGGATGACTATATTGCTAAACCGTTTTCTCCTCGTGAGTTGCTAGCCAGAGTGAAAGCAGTATTGCGCCGAACAAGTTATAGAGAGCCGCCGCCAGAAAAGCGAATCAAGATACATAATCTATTAATCGATGTATTGCTGCACGAAGTCAGGCTTTCCGGACAGTTGGTTGCGCTGACGGTCACGGAATTCAAGATCCTGTTCCAGTTAGCATCACAACCAGGTAGAGCATTCTCCAGAGAACAATTACTGCACCAGGTCGTGGGGGAGAGCGTCGTCATAGTTGCTAGGAATATTGATGTTCACATACGGGCATTACGCAAGAAACTGGCACCCGAGGGAGATCTGATTCAAATGATCAGGGGTGTTGGATATCGTTTTCTGAGCCAATAAATGCAGTAAAGGTTCAACTGAGCGCACTAAACCCCAGCTGCCAGCGATGCCTGCACATGGTTTGCTGGGCTTAGTCCCATCATTTTACCGTCATTTGCATATTTAGATTGGATCATCACGGATCATTGACATAATCCCGCCATGATCGGTCAGTCAGGTGCGACAGAGCAGAGCACCTGTCAAGGGAGCATCTGGCTCAAAGCAACAAAATAAACTGACGCATGGCCTCAAGTATAGGCTGATGCCCTAATCTTTATGGAAAGGGATCGCTCGTGTATCCTTGCGCCGCTTAGCATGCTAATCCCGAGATTGCTTATAATTGAGTCATTAATATGAAACAGCAGCAGCTCGACCGGGTGGACAGTCAGGTCACCGCACCCCAGGATGTTCCGACTGTACATTTAAGGATCTGGGATCTGGCCTGGCCGGCCATTGTCAGCAATCTTCTGTTTGCCGTAATCGGCATCATCAGCATTAAAATCATTGGTTCGCTGGGATCTGAAGCCATCGCTGCGGTGACCACTGGTCATCGTATCTTCTTTGGCGTTCAAACAGTGCTGATGGCGCTTTCTGCCGGCACTACGGCGATGGTGGCGCGTGCCTGGGGTGCGGAAAATTTTGTTGAAGCAGGTAAGGTCACCAGCGCTTCTTTATGGCTGGGTAATCTGGTTGCAGTTGCCCTGACGCTGCCCTGTCTGTTTTTTGCCGAAGCTATTGCGGGCGTATTTGGTCTCAATGCGGACACCACCGCTAGTGCAGCCGAATTTATCAGGATGCTCTCGATATTCAATATCGCGTTTGCCGTAAATATGGTGTTGGGGGCGGCCCTGCGAGCTTCGGGAGATACTAAAACGCCGTTATGGATTGGCGCAATAACCAATATTATCAACGTTATACTGGTGTATTTACTGGTGTTTGGTCTTTATGGTTTTCCTGAAATGGGTGTGGCAGGAGCAGCGCTGGCGAACGGCCTGTCTTTTACCTGTAGTGCTATTATTCTACTGGCGCTCTGGTACGGAAAAAAAATCCGGGTATCAGTTGGCGGCAAGGGTTCTTTAACCCGAGTCCGTTTAAAGCAACTATTTCAGATTGGTTATCCAGCCGGACTGGAGCAACTGGTTTTCCAGTGTGGTTTTATCGGTTTCCTGCTGATTATCGCGAGTTATGGTACGGCGCCGTATGCGGCTTATGGCATCGGTGTGCAGATCCTGAGCCTGTCCATGGTTGTCGGCTTCGGATTCTCAGTAGCGGGCGCCACCCTGGTAGGGCAATACCTGGGCGCTCAGCAACCGGATATGGCAGAACGTCAGGGTTGGCGGGCGACCTGGCTTGCTATTGCCAGTATGATGGCCATGAGCTTTGTCGTTATGGGTTTTGCAGGCGATATTGCCAGCTATCTGATTGATGATGAACAGGTAGTCCACTATGCCGTTATCTTCATCTATATTCTGGGCATTGCGCAACCGCTGATGGGCATAGAATTTACGCTCAGTGGCTGCCTGCGGGGGGCCGGTGACACCCGTTATCCTCTGCTAACGACCATGGTCGGCCTGGTTGGAGTTCGTGTGGGCCTGGCCGCTTTATTTACCTACCTTGGCTTTTCCGTCGATTGGATATTCGGCGCACTGATCGGGGATTACATTGTAAAAGCATTGATGCTGACCCATCGATTTCGTTCAGGTCGCTGGAAGAATAAGATGAAGCGCTACCACTAGCTGATAACCTGAGCGAAATTCAATGGGTAGTTGCGGTGCTTATAAGCCACTTTTACTGTATAAAAATACAGGCTAAGATTGCAGCATGGTAATGCCATCAATTGACCCGGATACAACGCCGCTTTACTACCTGGATAATTTTCGTTATCTCATCACCTTTGTGGCCGCTCGATATCATAATTTACTCAATGCTCGGGAAAAATTATTCCTGACCCAGTTTTCTGATCTACCCCTGTCAGCGCAGGCGCTGTATGTACGCCTTCTACAAAGAAAAGGGCCTTATTTCAGAGTCGATAAAATTCGTTACGCAGAAATACCTGCAATAGAAGCAAGCCTGGAAAGCCTTTGTCAGCAGGATTTCGCTATTTCAAGCGGCTTGAATCAGACCCATGTACAGGTCGCCATGCGCAATAAGACTGAATTACTCGAACTGTTGCCGAGAAACCAGTGCAAGCCGGGTCAATTGAATCGAAGTCAGGTCGTGTCACTGATCGTTGCAGGTGATGTAGAGGTTCCCCGATTGAAACTTGTTCGGTTGGGTTTTCTGGATATCCTGGATCGTTTCAATTTCCTGTTTTTTGGTAATTCAAACCAGAACCTGAATGAATTTGTATTGCATGAGATAGGGGTAATGCCTTATGAGGCGTATGCGATCGATAGTGCCAAGCTGTTTCGCCAGCGCAGTGACATTGATGACGCCCTGTGCCTGAATATGATTAAAGGGTTGGCCAGAAAACTAGGCGCTGAAATTATGGAAGCCACCCGAAAACCGAGGAAATTGCCTGCGCCAGAAGCGATCGCTAGCCCCGTGCAGCGGGCAACCTATTCACTGCAGTTGGACGCGCTTATTGATATCCTTCCAGCCAGGCCCGCTGCAGGTTTCCTGTCAAACCAGTTTGATTCTCTGGTGTTGAAACTGGCAGGCTATTGTGAACGGCTGGAAAATCTGGCAACGGCACGCCGTCTTTATGGTTTGACTCAATTGCCCCCGGCCAGGGAAAAACTCGGTCGACTGTACCAGAAGATCAATGATCTGGATGCGCTGCAACAGCTTTGTGTTGCCATGCTAGCTGATCCGAAAACGGAAGCGGAGGCTGTATTTGCAGAAAAAAAATTGATTAAACTGGCATCGGCGACCGCTGATAATCACTTCCGCGTGCCTGCCGGTCGACCAGCAGCGCCGGCTAGTAAATCTGCCGTCAAACCGGCCGTTAATATTGAAACCATCGCTTTCGCCGTTCGAGAAGAAGATAGTATTGAATCCCAGGTGATTGACTGGTACGGAACCCAGAACAAACAAGCCCAGTTTGTCGAAAATCATCTGTTCACTGGCTTATTCGGCCTGGCTTGCTGGGATATTATATTCTCCCCTGTACCGGGCGCCTTTTTTCATCCATTTCAACGCGGCCCGGCGGATCTTTATAGTGGTCAGTTCAGGCAAGCCAGACGCCTTGCCTTTGAAAAGCGGTTCACGGAGTTGCTTCGTCAAGGCCAACTTGAAATCCAGATCAGCCAGTGCTTTGACGAGAAAGTTGGCCGAATTAATCCATTTGTGAACTGGCGCCGGATCGCATTATCCGATTACTGTCGTTTTGCTGAGGCGATAGATCCTTTGCTTCTGATACAGGTTTTTGGCAGGATCCTCGACGATCCAAGGCATCACTGCTCCGGTTTCCCCGATCTCCTGGTCTGGCATGGAAACCAGTTTGAACTGGTAGAGGTAAAAGGCCCGGGAGATAGACTTCAGGATCATCAGCGCCGATGGCAGCAGTTCTTTCTGGAAATTGGTCTGCCGGCCAAGGTGCTGCATGTTGTTGACCAAAACGATAGTGATGAATCCGGGGCCGCAGCGAGCTTCAGGCATGCCTGAACAGATACTGCAATTTGAGGTATCGGTCACTGCGCTTGCCTGTTTTGAGCGGCAGGGTGATATTAATGCTCGTCTCAGCAGTCAGAGTTCGGCGATGGAAGGTATTCGAGGACACCAGGCGGTTCAGGCTAACCGACCAGCCGGATACCAGAGAGAGCGATCAGTCAATCTTTGTCTGAAACAGGACCAATATGAATTGCGGATCAGGGGCCGTGCAGATGGTTATCAACCCATGGATCACGGCCAACAGTCGCTGCTGCCGCGAGTGGAAGAAATTAAGACTACCCGATTGGCGGTGCAGGAAATTCCCGATCTGCTCAAGGCCCAGCATAACAGGCAACTGGCGTTATATGGGTATTTACTGTGCCTGGAAAATAGTTGTGAACAAATTGAACTGCAACTGACTTATTTTAACCTGGATGACTTATCGCAGAACTGCAGTTGTCAGGTTTATAGCCTTGAAGTGCTACAGACCCTGTTTGATGACATCCTCTCACCTTACCTTCACTGGCTGCAAACCCGGATAAGCTGGATAAAGGACCGGAATCAGTCGATCGCTGTTAATGATTTTCCTTTTCCTGCATTCAGGAGGGGTCAACGTGAACTGGCAACGTCTGTCTATCGAACCATCAATCAGCAGCGACAGTTGGTGCTCCAGGCGCCAACAGGCCTTGGTAAGACCTTGGCAACCTTGTTTCCTGCTATCAAAAGTATGGCAACCACGCCGTTGGAAAAAGTATTTTTCCTGACGGCCAAGACAGCGGGACAACATAGCGCTGAGCAGGCCGTATCTGCAATGCAGAACAATGGCGCTAAAATTCGCGGTGTGACCATCAGCAGTAAAAGCAGAACCTGTTTTAACCCTGATCTGCCGTGTGATCCCCAGTATTGCCGCTATGCGAGCGGGTACTATCAGCGGCTTTCTCCGGCCCTGGCTGAATTGAGGAAGTCAACAGAGCATCAGAGCAAACGGCTGGTTGAAGCAACCGCAAGGCAATATACTGTTTGCCCTTTTGAGCTGGCCCTTGATAGTGCCAGAGATGCAGATGTTGTCATTGCCGACTACAATTACCTGTTTGAACCGGCGGTCCGTCTGAAACGATTCTTTGAGGATCAGAAAGGTGATTATGCAGCTTTAATCGACGAGGCGCACAATCTGGTGGAGCGGGGTCGAGAGATGTTTTCTGCATCAATTGAAAAAAACCAGCTTCTCAAAATCCTGAATAGACTTAAATCAGATCACCTTGTTCTGGCTAAACGATTGCAGGCAGTTAATCGCAGTTTACTGGGATTGAAGCGTAGCCATCCCCAGTTGACTGAGAAGCCGGTTGGTTTCCCGTTAGACAAGCTCAAATCGCTTAAGGCTAAAATGACTTTGTTCTGCCAGGCCATGGAAGATCATCTGGATGATTTCGTGCTGAATCAAAATGGGGCGCTGGACCTGTATTTTGATTTTCATCGATTCCTGAGGATTTACGAACAGGCTGATCAACGATACGTGGCCATATTGAATTGGACTAAAACAGCCAAGACATTGAAGTTATTCTGTATCGATCCAGGCACTCGCCTGCAAGAGGGTTTTAAACGCTTGAACAGCGCGGTCTGTTTCTCGGCTACCATGACGCCAAAAAGGTATTTTTCCGGGCTGCTGGGATTAACTCAAGAAGCCAGTTGGCAACAGGTGCCGTCGCCATTTCCCGTGGAAAATCTGGGTGTACTGATAGCGAGCTATATACCCGTGACTTTCAGGGCACGTCGACATGCTTTGCTACCGCTTGTGCAATTAATCCATCAGGTGATCCATGCCCACAGGGGTAACTATCTGGTTTACTTCCCCTCGCTGCAGTTTCTCGGGCAAGTGTCTGAGGCTTACGCTAGACAATTTCCGGAAGAAAACAGGGTTGTTCAGCATAACCTGATGGACGATCATGATAGCCAGCAATTCCTTGCTCGATTCAGTGAAACAGGGCAGGTAACCGGGTTTGCAGTTATCGGTGGCCGTTTCTCCGAAGGTATAGATCTGGTAGGGAATCGGCTAATTGGCGCGATTATTATTGGTACTGGACTTCCTCAGATAAATTCTGAGAGGGATTTTATCAAAGATTACTACCAGGAAGGAGGCGCTGGCTTTGAAATGGCTTACCAGCTTCCGGGTATGAATCGTATTTTGCAGACGGCGGGTAGAGTTATTCGAGGTGAACGCGATAAAGGTTTGATTTGCCTGGTAGATCCGCGATTTACCGAACCCAGGTATCGGCAGCTTATGCCTGAGCACTGGCCAGTTGATGTCGTCAGCACGCCGTCTGCTTTGCGGTCATCAATGTCAAGGTTCTGGTCTAAAGTAGAACGGGATGGCAGTATGGCCGTGCCATCCAGCGAAATGCAGGGTTGAACAGCAGGCTATTCGTGCAACCTGAATTGAAATAGTTAATAAGACTGAGGAAAGCCAATGAAAATCGGTGTCGTACTGCCCCACAACGAGATCGGCTCCGATGCCGGAGCCATGAAAGCCTACGCCCAGGGCGTTGAGGCCCTGGGTGCAGATCACCTGTTGATTTACGATCATGTGCTGGGCGCTGATCCAGGTCGACCCGGTGGCTGGCGAGGCGTGTACGATAAAGATACTGAATTTCATGAGCCGATGACAACGCTCAGTTATATTGCCGGGATTACAGAAAAAATTGAACTGGTCACCACTGTTCTGATACTGCCACAGAGGCAGACTGCGTTAGTGGCAAAGCAAGCCGCTCAGATCGCATTATTGTCTGATCATCGGTTACGCCTGGGTGTGGGTACTGGCTGGAATGCGGTTGAGTATGAAGCCCTCAACGTCCCGTTTAAGGCCAGGGGAAGAAGGCAGGAAGAGCAGGTCGAACTGTTGCGAAAACTCTGGAGCAGTGATTCTTTGAGCTTCTCAGGGGAATTTCATCAGGTCACCATGGCCAGCATTAACCCCAGACCCGGCAGGTCGATCCCGATCTGGTTTGGCGGCGGGGCTCCCAGGGTATTGGAGCGCTGTGCCAGGATGGGCGATGGCTGGATGCCATTGATGGGCCCTAACCAGGCTGCCCAGGATGCGGTCAGTTATCTACAAGAATTGTGGACCAAGGAGGGTAAAGACTGGGGCGATTTTGGTATCCAGGCACAGGCTCAGTTTGCCGGCGCCACACCAGAGAAATGGTTGACTCATTATCAGCGCTGGCAGGCCATTGGTGCCACTCATATGGCCATAGCAACCCATAATGCAGCAGAGACTGGGGTTGATGGGCATCTCGAGAGAATTGAGTCTTATATGGAGTCGGTCAGCTGATCGTCAATTCAGAATACCGAGTAATGACTGAAGATCGCAGATGACGTTGGGGAAGGTTGCTGATGCTGCCCTGTTGAATGCCAGTAACTGCATACCTGCAGCCTGTGCGGCTTTACATCCGGTCAGCGAATCCTCAATGACCAGGCAGTGTTCGGGCTTTACCGCGGAATGATCGGCAGCCAGAAGGAACAGATCCGGCGCAGGTTTGCCATTGGCTACTTGTGTTGCGCTGAATAGGTTGCTTTCGAAGAGCGGTAGCAGGCCGGTCAGACCGAGCGAGAGCATCATCTTTTCATGGCTGCCGCTGGATGCAACGCAATAGGGCAGGCTTAACGCGTTGAGCAGGGCGAAGGTTTCTGGATCGGGTTTAAGATGTGATCTGAACGCCGTATAGGTATCCTGCTGGACTGCCATCCAGAAGTCCGCTCCTGGCGTTATATTGAAATGTAGCGTCACCAGATGTTGTATATCTGTGAAACTCAAGCCCAGAAAAAGCTGGGTCATTTCCTTTTCAGAAACTGGCATCCCCTTACCTGCGAGCTTTTCATAAAGTATGTGGTTGGCCAGTGTTTCCGTATTCACTAAGACGCCATCGCAGTCGAATATAATTAGTTTAACCACTGCGGAATTAATCATCTGTGTCTATTGTCCTGCCTGAACAGAGTAGGGGAAGTGGGCAAAACCTATTCAGCTTTTATTGATCATAGGTCAGGGATGGTAAGATCAAACTATATAGTTAGCGTTGAAGAACATGATACATGACTGATTCGAATTTGTGGCACTGGCAGGAAGTATTAAAGGCCGTTGGCGGCGATGAATCCACGCATGGCCCGAACCTGACCGGTATCAGTATTGATTCGAGAACCCTGCAGCAGGGCGATCTTTTTGTTCCTATCAGTAACCAACTACCACCCCCTTATAGTGGATCTGGTGGCGGTCGTGACGGCCATGATTTTCTAGCAGATGTTATCGAGCAGGGTGGTGGTGCTGCGCTAGTTTCCAAGAGGATTGCTGCTAATCTGCCAATGATAATGGTGCAAGATACTTTTCAGGCCTTGTGGCAACTGGCTGGGTATGCCAGAAATCGAATTTCGAAGGACAGTTTGGTGGTGGCTATTACCGGCAGCAGTGGTAAAACCACGTTGCGTGCCTGGCTCGAGGCTGTGTTATCGGACCAGTTTCAGACACATGCATCGGTTGACAGTTACAACAACCATCTAGGCGTGCCGTTATCTCTGGCTCGAATGCCGGCTGATAGCCAGCGCGGCGTGTTCGAGATTGGCTCTAATCATCCCGGCGAGATCGGTCCGCTGGTGAAGCTGGTTAAACCTGATATTGCTGTTGTTGTTAATGTATTGCCCGTACATATTGGTCACTTTCAGTCCTTGCAGCAGCTCAGCGAAGAGAAGTTATCTATCGCAGATGGCCTTCAGGCTGACGGTTTACTGATTCTGCATGAGGATCTTGCTGCCCCTGCTGGTGTTGAGTCAATCGGCTTCGGTTTTGGCGACAGGGCGCAGGTTAAGATAAATTCGATTGAGCATCTGCCAGATCAGCGCTGCCACTTGATCATACAGGTGTTGGGCAGGCGAGTTGCAGTGGATCTGCCCGTCACTGGTCGCCACTGGGCTTTAACAGCATCAGCGTGCCTTGCTGCGGTAAGCCAGGCAGGTGGAGATCTTGATCAGGCGGCCGAAACCCTGTCCCAAATAAGCGTTCCCCAGGGGCGAGGTAACAGCGAAATAATCGCTGGAGTGAATGTTATCGATGATAGTTATAATGCCAATCTAACCAGTATATTGCAGGCAATTTCCGGCCTTGAATCTCAAAACGGTGGCCGACGAATTGCAATTCTGGGCGAGATGCTTGAGTTAGGGGAGCAATCGGTACTCTCGCATCAAACCACGCTTAATGCATGCCAGGGTTTTGACAGGGTGATTACTGTTGGCAATCAGTTCAGGGATTGCCAGACTGATATCGGTCAGGACCACTATCAGCAAGCCCAGGCCATTGATATTGAACGGCTGGCAAATTGGCTGCGACCGGGTGATACGGTATTAGTGAAAGGGTCTAACGCGGTATTCTGGAGCAGTGGTTTTGTCAGCAGACTCAAAGCAGTTCTGGCATGAGAAACAGGCATCGCCGGCGCGAATCCGGTAGCCATTATTTTATCGTCCGGAGGTTGCTGTCAATATAGATACCTCTTTGCTTTTGGCTGAGTTCGTCAGCATTGTGCCAGGGCAGTAATTTGTACTTTCCCTTGCTGGTATCGCCTAGTAGCGGGTATTTAATGATTCTGAAATAGGGAGAATAGTCAAAATCACTGGGTGTGCAGAGTCTTGGATTGCGCCGATAAAAGCGAATGGAGCCATCCGCTATTTCTTTTACCAGTGGCAGGATGGGGAAATTGACCTCAGCAAAAGCCTCTGCCACCATCGTTGAACATACCGTCCGAGTCGATTGACCGGACTTGAACTTAAACAGGGAGGACCGCCAACGCCTGGGTAACACAAACCACGGCAGGAGGAAACGAAATAGATCCAGGATCTGCCTGACATCATAAGGCACACCCAGTCGGCTTATGCTGTAGGCGACGATGGTGTGGGCATCGCCCTCGCTCAGTCCCATGGGTCTGGCTATTCTCAGATGAGCGCCCTGGTAGAAGCTGAGCGGCTGGACCACGGTGCCCTGACCCAGTCGGCTTTCAACCAATAGAGGTTCGCTGCCATCTCCTTTGAAGTAATGGGAAACGGTAAGTCGAAGATGCGCATCGAGGATATCATTGGGCGTACCGATATAGAGGGCAGCATGAGTCCATGGCGAATGGGTAATCCAACGGATCACATTGCTGACTCTTGAGAGCCCCTCAACCAGGATGATATCACCCGGTCTGAGTGTCTGTGCTATTTGATTCAGATCACTTAACGGGGTGTTTCTACCAGCAGGTTCCACGTTCAGGAAAGCAACTATGGAGTTATATAGCCATTTCATATCGCAGACACCAACCTTTTCTGGCAATTAATAGGATATTTAAGGTCGTTAGTATAATAACGGTTCTGAGCCATCTTCTCTCTGCTTAATTAACGTGCCATAATTTTACCGAGGGAATTTAATGATTGTAGATAATTTAGGGCGGAGTTTTAAGAATCTCCGTGTCAGCTTAACGGCAGCGTGTAATTATGCGTGCACTTATTGTGTACCGGATGGTAAACGGCTGATGCCCGCTCGAAATGAGCTATCTGCTCGTGAACTGCTGAAACTGGTTGGTTATATTCAGGAAGCTGCCGGTATAGAAAAACTTAGAATTACCGGTGGAGACCCGCTGGTGACGCCTAAATTTGATGAATTTTTACTGGGTGTTTCTAAGTTTCCGCTTAGAGATATCAGCCTGACGACCAATGGGCAATTGCTGCTGCAGAAAGCAGCTGTCCTTAAAGAATCTGGCATAAAGCGAATTAATATCAGTCTGGACACCTTGAATCCGCTTAAATTCAAGCAGATTGCACGTGGCGGTGATCTTGATATTGTGCTTGCCGGCATCGACAAAATGCTTGAACTGGGTATTAAGATCAAAATCAATATGGTTCCCATGAGGAATCAGAATTTATCGGACGTGCAACGCTTGCTCGAATATTCGCTACAGCGGGGTATCGAACTCAGGTTCATTGAGTTAATGCGCATGGGCCACTTGCTGCATGGTCCGTCTTTCCAGCAGGAATTCCTGTCGATGCAGGCAATCCTGGATGAAATTGCCAAGGTCCACAGTTTTCAACGTGCTGATGCGCCTTTTGATTCAACAGCTGTACGTTTCCACATTCCAGGTAAGGGTTATTTTGGGGTTATTGCCAATGAAAGTGAGCCCTTCTGCACTGCCTGTACAAGATTGCGGATATCCTCTGATGGATACTTGTATGGCTGCCTGTCCAGTGCCCGCAGGCAACCTCTGGGCGAACTGCTTGAAATGCCACGTTATCTGGTTCTGCCTAAACTACAAGGGCTGCTATTGAGTGCATTGGGCGACAAACAGCTGTCTTTTCAAGGGGAAACAACAGTAATGAAATTTATCGGTGGTTAGCGAATCAGTGGCTCCGATATAGAACCATAAGCCGCGGTCATAACGGTAGTTGTTAGCCTAGAGGCAACGTTAAACTTTACCTGCTCATGGAAAGACTCATGGAAAGATTCATGAATAGACAGTGCCAACAGAAAGATGCATTAAACAGGTGTTGCTGAAAATATTGTTAGATCAATACACATAGCACACTCAGTACGAATCAAGAATGTGAAGCCAAGCTTTACGTTCAAGCTTTACGTTATAGCCGGAGGTGGCCACAAATGATGGATTTAGACATACCAGAACGATTGATTCCTATCAGAGGTAAAATCGATAAGTTTGTACGAGAGAAAGTAGATCCGCTGACGCAGGAATATTATGACGAAATCAATGTGGGCGACCGCTGGTCATTTACTGACCGTCAGGATGAGATTATGGATGGCCTGAAGGATGAAGCTCGGGAGGCTGGGCTATGGAATTTCTTTTTGCCAGCCAGCCAGGGTGGCGCCGGTGTCAGCAATCTTGAATATGCTCACCTGGCGGAGGTCATGGCGAGGAATCCGATTGCGTCTGAGGTGTTCAACTGCGCAGCACCCGACACAGGTAACATGGAAGTGCTGGAACGATATGGATCTGAAGCGCAGAAGAAAGAATGGCTCGAACCGTTGCTTGACGGTAAAATCCGCTCAGCATTTGCCATGACCGAGCCCCAGGTTGCGTCTTCGGATGCAACCAATATATGTACTTCAGCCGTACTCGAAGGTGATGAGTGGGTAATCAATGGAGAAAAGCATTACATCTCCGGCGCTGGAGATGCTCGTTGTAAAGTGATGATCACCATGGTTATCACTAATCCGGATGCACCGAAACACTTGCGGCAATCACAGATTCTGGTACCCATTGATACAGCTGGGGTTGACGTGCTCCGACCGATGTTTGTTTTTGGTAAAGATGATGCGCCGCATGGCCATATGCACATTAAGTTTACTGATGTCCGTGTTCCCAAGGAGAATATTCTCCTGGGTGAAGGCAGGGGTTTTGAAATCTCTCAAGGGCGCCTTGGACCTGGGCGGATACACCACTGCATGCGTTCGATCGGTGTGGCTGAAAGAGCGCTGGAACTGCTCTGCCGCAGATCGCTCAGTCGGACCGCATTCGGTAAACCGCTGGCTGAACTGGGTGGCAATTATGACATTATTGCTGATGCACGAATTCAGATCGATATGTGTCGACTGGCGGTGCTCAAAGCAGCCTATATGATGGATACCATTGGCAATAAAGAAGCTCGTAAATACATCTCAGCTATTAAGGTAGCGGTGCCTAACATGACCCTGAAAGTGATTGATCAAGCGATTCAGATGCATGGCGCCTTAGGCGTATCTCAAGATACACCGCTGGCGGCTATGTGGACGGGTCAGAGAACGCTGCGCTTGGCAGATGGGCCCGATGAAGTTCATCGACGTGTTATTGCCAGGGAAGAACTCAAACAGTATCAATAGCTTGTCAAGTCGGGCAGTAAAGCTCGAATATAGACTGATCCCTAGTCAGGCGCTGAAAACCCTGTTGACAGGGTATACTCCTGATTATGGAGACTATGCAATTATCCGTTAATCCGTTTCAATGGGCAGTGCGCTTCTCATCAGTCAGCTGGAAGCTGGCTCTGGTGGGTGCGTGCTGCTGCATCGTGTTGTTTTTCCAGTCGGCCTTAGCCGAATCCGGGCCAACCAGTCTTGAATCAAAGTCATCATACATTGGCTCTTCCCATCAGGTTGAGCCTGGCGCTGCATCAATCCTTGCAGCAGAAACCCTACAGCCGGTCACGGTGGTAAACGACGGGATCATTGCCGACGTTAACGAAAGTGAACAGGGTCTGACCAGGGGGGATGATTTTCCGAAGACATTCATTCAGGCATCATTGGTATTTGCCTCTCTGCTACCACTGGATGCAGGCAGCCAGGTGGATGTGACTCAAATGCTAGTTTTAGAGGAAGATTTTTCAGGTTCTCTGGATCTGTTTCCTTTAGCTGAAATCCAAATGGGTATCCGTCTGCAGAACCGGGATCCGCAACTTGCGAATTACGTCACCGTGAAAAGTGCAGGCCCAGGTAGCGCATTCAGATCAGATATGACATTGCGAAGCGAGCTTCTGGCAAGTGATCAACAGCCTGTGCCGTTTTTCCGTTTGCGAGACGGGACTTTGTATAAGGGCGATCAGATCGAGATTGAATATCACAACCTGCAATTGCCCCGGATCAGTGAGCTATCTTTCGAGTTGCCAGTGTTAATGAGAATAAACCCTCAGGCGCTAGCATTACCAGAACCGGAGTTGTTTGTTGACCGCACTGGATATACAGACAAAGTAGAAGCTGAACCGCGATGGCAGCGGTTATATGGTGAGAACCGCAAGATCAGGTCTGGTGAAGCTGTCATAGTAAAAGTCATTGCACCTCAACTCGTTAAAACAGGTGCGCCTTTCCAATCTTTTATTGAACTGCTCGACCAGTATGGTAATCCGGCAAGCGGGACATTGCCGTCTTTCGATATATTGCTGGATGGTAGTTTCATCACACGAGCAGATTCGAGTGATAGCAGCACCGCTATTGTTCGGATCCCGGAACAAGTCATCCGAACGCCGGGGCTGCACACCGTTTCAGTGCGTTCCACTGGTGGAGGATTACGCGGTCTTTCGCCATTGATGTTGGCATCGGACGCCCCCCCATTTAAACTTCAATGGACTGATTTCAGCATCCAGAGCCTGGCAAGATTATCCGAATCTGCCCCTAATCGCTCACCCGCCCCGCTGATGGGTGTAAACCCAGTTTCTTTGCCAGCGGATATTCCTGTTGAGATTGGCATGAATGCCGATGTCGTCAGACATCTCTCCTATAAGGGAATCACAACAGGTGGCTCCTGGCTTGAACTGAATAATGCATCGGTCAGAACTGCTATGCTGCTTGCAGAACTCACTGGCGACAGAAGACGATCCTCGACCGGGTTAATTCAACTGCTGGCAGGCCCCAGTGGCCATGAATGGTTGCTGGCGCACTATGCTCAGCGGGGTTCTACTTTTGGCCTGGCAGCGACTAGGATGGCGCTGCAGTCCAGAAGGAGAACGCCAGGACCGGCTACGGCAATTCTGCTCAGGTCAGAAGAAACCTGGTTTCAGGCTTTGAACAAGGGTCGAACCTACGTCAGTAATGGTTCAAAGGCCATTGTTTTATGGGAGTTAAACGGGTCAGACCCGGGTTCCAGGGTTGAGAACTCCAGTCGGCGGCAGTTGAGCGCTGTCATTTACTCCGATGTTCCAGTGGTTCAACTGGATTGGCTAAAAAACAGTCAACCGCTGGTATCAGCATTGAGCCAACCAATATCGGATAAACAGGAATCTCCTGAGAATGTTGTCGGTCCAACGGCAGAACCCAGAAGACTGTGGTTAAACATCAGCCTGTCTTCATCGTCCAAGCCGGCCAAGCCGGGGCTCAGTCTGCCGCGTAACGGACGTGAATGGCTTGGTTATATAAAGCTAACTGGGCTAGAGCTCCTTAATTTTTCAGCACCTGGTTTTGATAGCGTGAGCGATACGGCCATCGCCATTAACCCAAATGATCCGAACAGAATCGATTTTCTGGGCTGGACCCATGGCAGTAGCATTTCGTTCCGGGTTAGAGTTGAAGTTCCCGTGGATACCCAATTAACCATCAGTGACCTCGGCAGGCAGCAAGGTCAACCGGAGATAACCCCGGCTGCGACGGGAACTGTGGAGCTTGATGAGGCGAGGCTGCAAGTAGAAAAAAAGCAACCTGATTTGCTATCCATTGAAATGCATATTCGCGATGGGTTTGAAGACGTTTTGTTTTTGCCCGCTGAGCGAGAGCCTTCTGCAACGCCTGGGCTGAATGAAATCATTGCTTTGGGTATGATTCGAGCTGAGCCTTTCAGGCGAGACCTGATTGCCAATGGTTATCGGGATAAAGTAACCGTCAGCATTGAACCTGAACTGGAAGCGCAATCATACTCTTTTGAGTATACGGACACGTTGGACCTGCTACCTGGAGACTATTATTACGCGCGTATTCGGTTGGCAAATGGTGACTTTATATGGACGTCCCCCATCTTTGTCGGTGGGTTTGACGAAATACTCACCGGGTCTTGAGTATGAAGACAGGGCAGTTGGCCAGGGGTTATGGGTTGATCAATTAATACCTGTTTGATTACAGTGAGTTCTCGACCATGAGATCGGTTAACAACCCTGAGCGGGTCAGCGGGTTTTATATTACGGGTTTTACATTAATAGATTTAAACAGCCTTATAACGGAGAATATCGATGAAATATCTGCACACTATGGTAAGAGTGAATGATGTTGATGCATCGCTCAGATTTTATTGTGATTACCTGGGACTGCAAGTGTTACGTCGACACGATATTGAAAGCGGTCGGTTCTCATTGATTTTTCTGGGTGCACCGGCAAACCCGGATGCTCAAATAGAGCTTACTTATAACTGGGATGGCGATGAACTAGGTGCAGGTAGTCGCAATTTTGGCCATCTTGCCTATGAAGTTGATGATATATATGAGACCTGCCAGCGACTCATGGATAGCGGCGTGACCATCAATCGACCACCTAGAGATGGACGCATGGCATTTGTTCGTTCACCTGACAATATATCCATTGAGTTATTGCAGGCTGGGGAAGCGTTGCCACCCCAGGCGCCGTGGCAGTCCATGGAAAACACCGGCAACTGGTAGTTCTCAGTATTATTGACCAGAACCTACCCGAGAGCCTAATTTCTGATCCAGCCAGATAAGCAGGTCGGATATCACCTGTTCGCGATTGATTTCATTGAACATCTCGTGCCTGCCACCGGGATAAATGTTCAGATCAACGGTTAACCCTGCACGCTGATAAACGTTAAATAGCCGTTGCAGGTTAGCGAGCCCGTTATGAACAGGATCGTCACTCCCGGAAATACAATAAATCGGCAGGGAAACTGTCTGCAGCTTGATATAGGGGTTTTCCCAGCAGGCTGCTTCATCTGCGAAAAGTTGCCCAAGACTTTCCGGGAAAGGTACGCCGCCACAGTCTGGATCCTGCATATATTCGGCGACTACTACCGGGTCTCGGCTTAACCACTCGAATCCTGTTGCATTGGCTGTTTTAGAAAAAGCTTTGTTTGACTGGCCAAAAACCAGCAGTTGAAGTAGCTTACTGTGCCTGAGTGGCCCCAGTCGCCAGACTTCGAAGCGGACAATACGGCTGATAAGCCACTGCAGGAACAGATTATTGATGCCAGGAGACCCAGATAGTACCAGCGCAGACAGGTTGTTTCCCCATCGATGCAGATACTGTTGAGCGAGCATGGCGCCCATGCTGTGGCCTAACAGGACGAGGGGTATATTTGGGTGGCGGTGCTGTTGCTGCTGCAGGATCTGGCGTGTATCCGAGAGTACCTGGGCCCAGCCATCGGTGCCAAAATCTCCGAGTTGAGCGGCTGTCTTGCCATGGCCGCGATGATCATTGGCGGTGACAGCATAGCCTTGCTGTTTTAAAGCCTGCATCAGGTGGACATATCGACCGGCATGCTCTCCCATACCATGGGCGATATGGATAATGCCTTTTGGTCTGTCAGGCTCGAGCCGGTAGGTGTGCACCTGGGTGTTGTCGCTGGCCTGGAAACTGAAGGACTCCATCAACTTGCCTGGCTATCAAAAAGGGCGTTCAGGAACTGGGCGACACCGCTTTCAGTGTTGGCCGCGGTAGTATCGGTGGCGGCATTTTGGACCTTCCTGCTGGCTTGCCCCATGGCCACGGACCTACCTGCTACCGCAAACATGTCAAGGTCACCATCGGTGTCTCCAAAGGCGATGACCTGCCCTGGGTCGATGCCTAGATGAGTACAGGCGGCGATTAATGCACTGCCTTTATTGGCGTTGGCTGCGGTAATGGTAAGTACCAAGTTTCCTGATGGCCCGACCGAATCAAGTAGCAACAGCTGATCGATTCTATCGGCTAAGGCTGTTTTCATACTGGTAACAGCCTGCTCACCCTGTACAGTGATCATCCTGGGTCGCCCTGCGCAGCTCTCAGAGAAGCTGGAAATCCATCTGATCTGGGGGATATGGTTTATCACCTTGGGCTCAGGTAAGCCGGCCAGGTGGGTTTCGCTGTCGAATGTGGCGGTGGCAATGCAATCCTCATTATCGACGATCTGGTAGATTGATCTGACGATTTCAGAGGGTAACCGATGGTCAACCAGGTCTTCACCGGTTGTGGGGTCAAATACCTGAGCACCGCTGCAGGCGATGATTGGCGATGTAAGATTTAATGGCCCGGTAACCTGGACCGCCAGATCGAGCCAACGCGCAGTAGCAATAATGATTTTCAAGCCGAGTGCTTTTGCTCTGAATATGACTTCACGTTCAGCATCCGGTAGGGTGTTGCCGACCAATAAGGTTCCATCCAGGTCAATAGCAAGGGCAGTGTAGGCCATGGTTTGGTCATCGGCTCAGGAAAAGCGTTATTATAGCATGGCTAACGGAGTACCTAAGCCAGCGAACGAGTGCATCAGCAGCAGGGTAGGACCAGAATGGACGGCGTATCCATGGTTTGAGAGCATCATAAAGTCTACTGGAGAATCAATGTCATGAAGGAGAAGTTAATCAGGGCATGAACAGAAAAATCAACTTAACACGAAGGGCCTGGCTACTGCGTATTGTTCAGGGTTTTTCTGTTATCGGCTTGTCTCTGCTGGCTTACCCATTTATCAGGGCATTGTTTCCAGGCGCACCCGAGGCGGGCTATCTGGAGGTAGACTTAGCAGACCTGCAGCCCGGTGAATACACCAAAGTGCTTTGGCTTGGCAGGTCGGTCATGGTGCTGAGACGCTATCCCAAAGGCAAAGCCCTAGCAAGTAAGTCCGTTAGCGCTACGCATCATTTGGTCGCGTTGAAGGACCCAGACTCAAGTTTGTCTGTTCAACCCAGTTATGCGCAGAACAGTTATCGGTCACGACGCCCAGATATCTTTGTTTTCTACAGTAACTGCACCCATCTTGGCTGCGAAGTTGCCGTGTCAAGCGAACTTGCTCAGACCGAAATTATTTGTCCCTGTCACCAGAGTCGATTTGACGATGCCGGACGTGTGTTGCAGGATGCTGTTGCCTCTTATAATCTCGAAATCCCGTTTTACCGACAGATGTCAAAGAACCGTATTCGGTTACAGAGCCATTCTTCCTGATGGATAAAGAAGCCCACGCCAATAAATGCTCAAGCTTAAATGCTTCGGGAATTGTTGAGAGATTATGCGTATGAAGAATCTGTTAATTGTCTATCACAGTCAGAGCGGTAAGAATCTAAAGATGGCGGAAGCCGTTTACGAGGGTTGCTGTGACCCGCTTATAGAGGCTGTTGATGTTCGGTTCATAAGAGCAGGCAAGGCCACTGCTGCCGATCTACTGTGGGCAGACGGATTAATTTTTGGCACCCCCGAAAATTTCGGTTATATGTCAGGTGCACTTAAAGACTTCTTTGATCGTACCTATTACGAGGTTGAAGGGCAGGTAGACGGTAAGCCGTTCGGGCTCTTTGTCGGCGCTGGAACAGATGGGCAGGGTGCTTTAATGAGTATCAGGCGAATCTGTACCGGTTATAAATTCAAGGAGATACAGGCGCCGATAATTATAGTGGGTGATTTGACGGCGAGCGCAAGAGCTGACTGCAGAGAATTCGGCATGGTGATCGCAGCAGGCCTGGAGGCGGGCATTTATTGAAGGTTGATTGAACTGGCCAATAGCGCCGAGTGGCCATTGTCTCGGGATTCAGCCTTAATGCTGAATGTGCGGCCTCTACTGCTTTGATTGCTATTGCTATTGCGAATTCGGCCCTGGTTTAGTTGTTTGGCATTGATTCTAGTGGACGGCGGAAACGAGCTCGCAGCAGTCAGAAAGTCCCTGGCTAGGATGCGTTGGCAAAAACCAGGTGAACCCTGCGATTTTGTTTGCCCTTGTTTTCGATTTTAGAGACGCGTACCTCTCCTATTTCCCCTACATTGGCAACGTGAGTCCCGGCACAGGGTTGATAATCAATTTCTGGAATTCTCACCATGCGAATAACACCTGCGCCTCGGGGAGGCTGAACCGACATGGTGCGCACAAGGTCCGGGTTGGCATCAAGCTCAGCATCGGTGATGGTTTCGAAAATAAGGCTCACATTGCTTTCAATGAGGTGATTGAGTTGTTCCGTTAGCAGGACCTTATCCAGCTGAACACCTTCTAGATTGAAGTCCAGCCGGCTTTTCACGGCGCCGACCTGTCCTCCTGTTACTGGAAATTTAATCAAAGATCCCAGTAAATGCATTGCTGTATGCATACGCATGTGCTGGTGTCGTCTTTGCCAGTTAATCTGCACAGTGATAGTTTCGCCCTCAGTGGGTTGAACCTGGTTCAGACTGGGGTCGGTATGATGCAGCACATCAGCAGATTCGACCTGTTTGGTGGTATTGACGATATCAGTGGTCCCTCGTGAATGAATTAAACTGCCAGTATCACCCGGCTGGCCACCACCCAGCGGATAGCATAAGGTGCGATTGAGCTTCACCCAGGTTTCACCTGTTTCTATGACCTGGGCGGTAAGTTCTGTTAAATAACAGTCCTTGTAAAAATATAATTCAGTCATAAGTGAGGCTCTTCTGATTACCCTGTATAATGAAACCTTAACATGAAAGGAAAAACAGTCATAAATGCAACGCGGGCAACGGATTGATAACAAAGCAGCGGTAGCAACAAGGTCTGGTGGGTCAGTAATGGGTCGGTTGGATTGTGAGTATGCCGAGATAGTGGTTCGAGCTGCAGATCAGCGCTTTGTCCCCAACGCGGGTCAGTTTCAACAGGTATTAATTCATGCAGTTTAAACTTATTCCGATTCGCCTTGCGGATATCAATCTCATGCTGGATTGGCGATACGAGGCGCCTTTCGACTTTTACAATCCTCCCACCGAGCACCTTTACCATTTACGAACCCAGTTGCTGGACCCTTTCTGGCGTTTTCATGCCGTGTTGGATCTACACAATGATCTGTGTGGTTATTGTTCTTTTGGTGAAGATGGCCAGGTAACGGGTGGAGATTATACGGCCAGTGCGCTGGATATTGGCCTGGGGTTGCGTCCGAACCTTACCGGTAAGGGTTACGGTTCTGACTTCCTGATTGACATTATGGGTTATGCCCGTGATATCTTCGAATTTGAGAGTTTCAGATTAACGGTAGCTGTATTCAACGAGCGGGCCATTAGCCTTTATCGTCGTCTCGGTTTTGAAATTGTGTTCGAATTTACCGATCCGTCTGATGTAGACTATTTGATTCTGACTAAGAGCAAACAGTCAACACCTTGAATGATTCCAGTCAGCACCCTGGGACGAATAGCAGCTTTATATAGTCTGCGTGCATAAGGAAAGGCCTATGACCAATCAGGAAAGGCTGGTGGGTAACGCTCTTCCCAGGATCAGCACCGATAGAACGGTGCTTTGCCTGCTGAAGCCTAAATACGCTGAGTTAATGGTACGCTTCAGGATAGAAAACAAACACCATCTGGCTAGATGGGAACCCAGTCGCACTACTTATTTTTACACACCCGTTTTCTGGAAGGCCCAGCTTGCTGCAAACATAAAACGCTTTCAATCCGGCGAAAGCTGTTGCCTGGTCATACTTAATCACGGGGAAAATGAGGTATTGGGTGTCCTTAACTTTACCCAGATAGCAAGGGGTACCATGCAGTCATGCCAACTGGGGTATTCGCTTGCTGCCAGCCATGAAGGGCAGGGCCTGATGCAGGA